>NZ_JACCHP010000001.1 GCF_016031625.1 Bradyrhizobium agreste
GGACGAATATCGAAGATGGGAAATCCGGAACTCCGCTCTCTGCTCGTTGTCGGGGCGACGGCCGTCTTGCGGGTTGTCCGAAACGACGCTCGGGCGCGGCCGTGGCTGAAGGCGCTTCTCGCCACACGGCCCTTCAAGGTTGCCGCGGTCGCGCAGGCCAACAAGACGGCGCGGATCATCTGGGCGCTTCTGAACAAGGGCGGGACGTACCGACGTCCCGACCCGCTGACTGCCGCGGCCGCCGTCTGATGGACGCAGTGACCGCCAAAGCGATCTGACCGGCGCAGGCCGGCAGAGGGCAAGGTGCAACAACAGCCGATGAACCCATCGGACGACATCCCGAAACGAGTGAAGCTACTGCCCCCAATGCGCTCAAACGCGTAAACTTGATTTAGCTCCTCGTTCCGCGGATCTCATCGAGGCCAGCGGCCATATTGTGCCGCGCGCAAAGGCCGGACATATGACCGCACCGCCCCAATGTGTGAAATCGACTGAAAAAGCTCTTGCCACGCGGGCCGTTCCACATATGGGGGCAAGGTCACGCTCGCAGAACGCTTTCAGCGACCCATCCAGCCGCTTGTTGATCGTGCTGATCGCCGACGCCGAGAAGGCATGCCCACCAGTTCCTCGGTGACCTGCTTGACCTTCCGCGTCGAGACGCCTTGCACGTACATCTCGGCCCGGGCCGCAACCAGCGCCTTTTCCGAGCGCTGGTAGCGCTCGAACAGCTCGGTCGAGAACCGCCCCTGCCGGTCCTGCGCCACCTTCAGCTCGATCTTGCCTACCCGGGTGATCAGCGAGCGGGGATAGTAGCCGGAGCGATAGCCAAGCCGTCCCTCGCTGCGCTCCCCCTTCTCCGCACCCAGCGTCTCCGTCATCTCGGCTCGAGAATGTCCTGCACCGCACCCTGGATCAGCGGCTTCAGGAACTCCTTGTCCGACCTCAACTCTTTGACTGCAGAGACATCCGTCCTAATCTTTGTCACGGTCATGGCGGGTCCAAGCTCCTCTACGAGCGGTGATCTTCGCAATCACCGGACTTACCATGACCGCTTCAGCCTCTCAGCTTTTGCAGAACCTTCCGCACACCACCGCCTAGGTTCTACAAGCCTAACCATGACATTGCCGGATTTTCGATTTCGCCCCCTAAACTTCAGCGCCGACCCAAACGCACAACCCCTGAATGACCTGGACCTATAGTGGCTTCTTTTACCTGCTTGCTTGCGTGAACCGATTCAGAGGCCGCATAAGACCAAGATTTTCTCTCAGTGTTTGTCCGGCGTATGCGGATCTGTATTTGCCTCGCCGGCGCAATTCTGGAATGACGAGTTCAACAAATTCCATGAATTCGCCAGGCAAGGTCGCCGACATTACGTTGAATCCGTCCGCCGCAGATTGATTAAATGTGTCCACCATGTTCTCAGCGATTTCGTCCGGCGTCCCAACAATGATCCGATGGCCACGGCCATCCGCTACGAATCGGATCAGCTGTCTCCATGTGAATTTGTGGCGTGCGGCGAGCTCAAGCAGTACAGTTTGACGACTCTGGAATATATTCGTCGTCGGCAAAGTCGCGGGAACAAGCGAGTCAAGATCTATTGAACTTAGGTCCACGTCCAGCATCCGCTCGGCCAAACTAATTTGCACGTCGATGTGCGCATACGATTGTATTCGTTGCAGCTTGTCAGACGCTTCTTGCTTGGTCCTGCCAACGATCGGGATAATGCCTGGCATAACGAGCACTTGGTTGTCTTCCCGCCCCACTGCGCGCGCCTTCTCTTTGATACTGTCGTAGTATTTCTTACCGTATTCCACATCAGGTGCCGCAGTGAACACCACCTCGGCGAGTTCCGCAGCCAGCCTTGTTCCGGCAGCGGATGCGCCAGCCTGAACCAACACGGGATATCCTTGGGGAGGCCTGGCGACATTCAACGGGCCTCTGACTGAGAAGTATTTCCCCTGGTGATTAGGCACATGCAGCTTCGTACTGTCGGCAAAAATGCCGCTCTGCTTGTCACGAATGAAAGCGTCGTCCTCCCAAGAGTCCCAAAGCGCTGTGACAACTTTTACGAACTCACTCGCTCGGGCATAACGAGTGTCGTGATCCGGAAGTTCCGTTTCTCCAAAATTTGGTGCTTCGAACTTCGACGCAGAAGTGACGACATTCCAAGCCGCGCGTCCGCGAGAGAGATGATCAAGCGACGCGAACATGCGTGCAAGGTGATACGGTTGGTTGTACGTCGTGGTCGCCGTCGCGACAAGCCCTATGTTTTGCGTTCTCGCTGTAAGCGCCGCCAACAGCGTGATTGGCTCGAGCCCAGCATTTCCGCTCTCGCGAGCGACACTTGCTTGACCTTGCTCCACTGAGCCTAAGTGATCAGCGAGAAATAGGAAGTGAAAAGCCGCACTTTCGGCAACTGCTGCTACTCGCGCATAGTGGTCTACTTCAATGCTGCCATTCACTGGCGTGCTCGGATCACGCCATGCACCCTCGCTGTATCCAGCTTGATTAACGAATACTCCGAGCTTCATTTCACCCTTGCGTGGCATGTTGCGCTCCTTTTGTGCACGTATTTGGTTTGACCCGGTGGCATGATCGCGGGCCTGGTCAATTTCATCGGGTAAAATATCTGGACTAGTACTGGTACAACGAAGTCGCTGCTATATGATTTCTCTAAGATGAGCCTCGAGAGTCTGAACCCAGTGGAGGATGCTTCGATCAAGCATTCCCAAAAGTGAAAAAGATACCGCTCATACAACATATTCTTTTTCGAAATCGGGCTTGCGGTGTAGGTCGGGCTAACCTCCATTGATGGCCAACCAGCTTCGAAAACCACAGCGGTTCTTTTGGACTAGCACCTGCTCTCGGCAACACCGGCAAAGCTCCAATGCATGCGAAGGGCGGATAAAGGCCCCATTGGTCTGACGGTCGCCGTGAGCACGTGTCGTCGATCGAGGCCAGTATCGGCCGAAGGCACGTTTGTAGTTGGTCGTCCTGCAGAGCTCATTTTGTGCTTCCAACGCACCGAAATGTTGTCGCCAGAGCAGACCTCACCCCGCGGAAAACCGACAGGAAACGAAGCGCGCACTCATCAGGGCGTTGGCGAGATCGATGTTGCATTCGGACTCCTTGCAGGAGAGGTGTGTTGCAGGAGGGATGTGATCTGTAACCGAAATGGCATGCTCGACGTTCCGGATCAATTACTCATGCTGGTAGTTGCCTAAGACGAGTACTCGTGCATCGCGAGAGATGGCCCAGGCTCTTGGATCACTCTCGAATCACTTCGTTTCATTGCTGGAGGAGAATAAAAGGAGCCGCAAACGTGCATGCGCTCTCGCGGCGATCAGGCGCCCACACACCCCGTGGACTCTATCCGCAGAGGAACTCTTTGGCCAAGGGTGCTCAATGGCTAAATGTGCAGCTCGCGTTTTTGTACATAATTTGCGTTCTCACAAGACCCTCGTGGTCCCGAGTGCATCGTGAGGCTAAAGTCTAAATAGTTGCGCTTAAATGGATCGTGGCGCTTGATGGCATCTACGAAATCAACATTTCCATTTGATGGAAGACTGTCGAAGTCAGGCGGTTACCTTCAAGCAAAAACTAAAAAGCTATCCGGCCGGTTGCTTCAACGTATCCGCCCGGTGAGGCTTTCAATTACCCATAACTTTGACTACTCGGGCTGATCCGCTGATCGGCGAAATCTTGAATCGAAAGAATCACTTGTGATTCCTTGCTGAGCACCTGATTCGCGAGGGGGTGCTCTATGGGGCTGACATTAAGGGATCGATCGGCACAAGCTGTTTGCGGTCCTTGGAAGGTGAATGTTGGATTGATCGAGAGAGTAGCGGATGCGAGTTTAGGGACGCGCGGCTCGGCGACAGATTCCGCAAACTGCTCACGCAGATTGGAAGCGCCATGGGACAAAGCATTCCGCTAGTCTGCCAGGATTGGGCGAATACCAAGGCAGCCTACCGCTTCTTCTCTAATGACCGGGTCAGCGAAGCGGACATTCTGGCCGGCCATTTCCAATCGACACGTGATCGTGCCGCCGCCACTGAAGGTCTCGTTCTTGTGCTGCACGACACGACCGAATTTAGCTATCAACGCGAGAAGTCAGAAGCGATCGGCATCACGAAGAGCATAAACAGTGGACGGGATAAGGCGGGTCGCCTCAGATCGCACACGGTTTGCGGCATCCTGATGCATTCGAGCCTCGCGGTTACAATCGAAGGTGTGCCGCTGGGGTTGGCGGCCGTCAAGTTCTGGACCCGGAAGAAATTCAAGGGGACAGCAGCGCTTAAAAAGAAGATCAATCCGCCCCGGATTCCCATCGAGAAAAAGGAAAGCGTCCGGTGGTTGGAAAATCTCAAGCACTCTACGCAACTCTTGGATCATCCGGGACGATGCATCCATATCGGTGATCGCGAGAGTGACATCTACGAGCTTTTCTGCGCAGCGCAGGAGACCGGAACTCATTTCCTGATCAGGACCTGCGTCGACCGCTTGGCTGGAGACGGGGATCACACGATCGCCGACGAAATGGACGAGGCGCCGTCAAAGGGCTCCATCGCATCGAAGTCAGAGACAGCAACGGCGATTCCGACCAGGCCGTTCTTGAGATCAGGTATCGCAAGATTCGCGTCCTGCCGCCGATTGGAAAGCAGAAGCGCTATCCCGCTCTGACCCTGACGGTGATCCATGCCGAAGAGCGCGGGACGCCGAAAAACAGAAAGAAGATCGATTGGAAGCTGATCACCGACCTGCCTGTTGGTTCCCGCGCCGACGCCATTGAGAAGCTCGAATGGTATGCTTTGAGATGGAAGATCGAGGTGTTCCACAAGATCCTCGTCTGACCAATCTGATCTCGCTGTTTTGCATCCTGACTTGGCGGGTCTTCTGGATGACGATGCTCAACCGCTCCGTCCCAGACGCGCCGCCAACCCTCGCGTTGACTGCGACTGAAATCGGCGTGCTCGATCGCCTCGTCAACGACAAACTAAAAGGAAGCCAGAAAACGCTCTCGCACTCTCTGATCAAGATCGCCCGGCTCGGCGGTTATCTCGCCCGCGCCAGCGATCCGCCGCCCGGTAATACCGTCATGTGGCGCGGGCTATCACGCCTCACCGACATCGCGCTGGGCGCCATGGTCGGAGCAGAATTTGTGGGTAATTGAAAGCCGGTGAGGGCCGCCTTGCCGAATGAGGCGTATTGTTGAGAACTGTCCTTATGGACAGTGATAGGCGCAGTGCCCAAGTCGAACGGCTTGAGGTGGTGGACACGGGCCGGCGACGGCGCTGGTCCGAGGATGAGAAGCTCAAAATCGTCCTGGAGAGCTTGCAGGCGCCGCGCCAGGTCGCTGCGCGCGGCGGTACGGCGTTTCGCGCTCATTGCTGCTGCGATGGCGACGGTCGTTTCGGCTCGAGCCGAAGGATGCCGCCGATCAACCTGGCTTCGTACCGGCGGTAGTGGTCGCGGAAGCAGGACCGACGTCCTGTCCAGTCGCTCCGGCCAACGACGGCGGGTCGATCGAGATCGAGTTTGCGGCCGGGGCTCGGATGCGGATCACGGGCGCGGTCGACGCAGCGACGCTGAAGGCCGTCGTGGCGGCACTGGCAGATGGACGCCTACGGTGATCCCGATTGCGTCGGGCGTGCGGGTGTGGATTGCGACCGGCCACACCGATATGCGCCGCGGCATGAACTCGCTGGGCTTGCTGGTGCAGGAAGCCTTCAAGCAAGACCCGCACGGCGGCGACCTCTATGTGTTCCGTGGCAGGAGCGGCAAGCTGATCAAGATCCTTTGGCACGATGGACTGGGCATGTCGCTCTACGCCAAGCGGCTGGAGCGCGGCCGCTTTCTGTGGCCGTCGTCGGCTGATGGCGTGGTGACAATCACCCCTGCCCAGCTTGGCTACTTGCTGGAGGGCATCGACTGGCGGATGCCGCAACAGACCTGGCGACCGCAGGCGGCTGGCTGATCGCTGGGATTTGAACCGGTGACAGCATCAGCGGTTCGGACAGAGACCGCGTCTTGTGATTCTCTGGTCGGCGATGAGCGCCGATGATTCTCTTCCCGACGATGTGATCACGCTGCAGACGATGCTGCGCGCCGAGCGAGCGGCCCGGTTGGCCGCGGAAGCGGAAGCCCAGGCGGGAACATTGCTGATCGAGAAGCTCAAGCTCACGATCAAGAAGCTCCGGCACGAGCAGTTCGGACAGTCCTCCGAGCGAGGCGCATTGCTAGACCAGCTCGAGCTACAGCTCGCCGACCTGGAGGAGAACGCGGCGCAAGCCGAGACCGCGGCGCAGATAGCAGCCGAGAAGATTGCGGTGCCATCGTTCGAGCGCCGCAAGCCAGCCCGTCGGCCGCCGTCGGAGCATTTGCCGCGGGAGCGCATTGTCTATCCCGTGCCGGCCACCTGCCCATGCTGCGGCGAGAGTCGATTGCGCAAGATTGGCGAGGACGTAACCGAGACGCTGGAGCTCGTTCCGCGCCAGTGGAAGGTGATCCAGCACGTGCGCGAGAAGCTCGTCTGCCGGGCCTGCGAAGCGATCACTCAACCGCCGGCCCCCTCGCATCCGATCGCGCGGGCGTGCAGGGTCCAAGCTGCTGGCCCATGTCCTGTTCGCCAAGTACGGCCTGCACCTGCCGCTTCATCGTCAGAGCGATGTCTATCAGCGTGAAGGCATCGACCTCGACGTATCGACGCTCGCGGACTGGGTAGGTGCCTCCGCGGCAACCCTGATGCTTCTGGTCGATGCGATCCGAAGCCACGTCTTCGCGGCGGAGCGCATCCACGCGGATGACACCACGGTGCCGGTCCTGGCCAAGGGCAAGACCAGGACTGGCCGGCTCTGGACCTATGTGCGCGACGACCGTCCGTTTGCCGGCCCAGATCCGCCGGCGGCCGTGTTCTTCTACTCGCCCGACCGTGGCGGTGCGCATCCAGAGCAGCATCTGGCGGGCTATGCCGCGCCTACGCCGGCTTTGGCAGGCTCTACGAGGCCAATCGCAAGGGCGGCCCGATCATCGAGGCCGCGTGCTGGGCGCACGGCAGGCGCAAGTTCTTTGACCTCGCGCGGCTCAGCAAGGCGCCGATCGCGGCCGAGGCGGTCAAGCGCGTCGATGTTCTGTTCGCCATTGAGCGCGAGATCAACGGTCTTACTGCGCAGGAGCGTTTGCGTGTGCGCCAGGAGCGTAGCCGCCCCCTGATCGTCGAGCTGGAGGCGTGGTTGCGCGAGCAGCGCGCCAAGCTCTCCAGGAACAACGACACGACCAAAGCGATCAATTACTGCCTCAGCCGCTGGGATGCATTTAGCCGCTTCATTGATGACGGACGGCTTTGCATGTCGACGGATGGTGTTGAGAAGCTCTCCCGTCAGTTCATGACAACTTTTTTTGGCTTCTCCTTCCAGGCCGCCACCATCCGCTCGTAGGCCTGCTCGACACGTGCGACGTAGCCAGCTTCCCGCTCGCGGAGTTCCTTGATCCAGTAGTCCCGACCCGGGCCAGCCTTGCGATAGGCACGGGGCGCTCCAGCCTTGAGTGCCACCTTCCGGAGTTTCATCGCTGTAAACGCTGGGCGCGCGTAAGCATAATCTTTCCCGGTCGTCAGGATGTGCCAGATCATCACTGCGAGCTTACGCGCCGTTGCGACGGCCGCGACGCCAGGCCCATGCTTCCTCTGAATGCGGTTGAAGAAGGCCCGCAGCGGCCCTGGCGCCGTCTTGGCTGACCAGGCCGCTTCAACCAGCATCTTGCGGGCGTCACTATTACCCTGTTTCGAGATGCGACCATGTCTTGCCGGGCGCTCTCCCGATTGTCGAATCCGAGGGGTCAAACCGAAGTAGCTGCTCAGCTTATCCGGTGACGGGAAGCGTGCGATGTCGCCGATCGAAGCCAGCACAGTCGAAGCAACGACCGAACTCACGCCGGGAATCGTCATCAGCTTGAGGGACCGTGGATCATCCAGAGCCTCTTGCGCCACGACTTTGTCGATCTCCAACAGCTGTTTTGTCACGCGTTCGAGTTCCGCGATCAGACGCTGGAGCATCGCATATTCTTCCGGTGGAAGCGGCAGACTCTCGAGCCAACGTTGCCCGGACTTGCCGAAGAGGTGGCCTTTGTAGGGCGGTATGAGATTGGCATGTAGGATTGCCTTCATGCGTCCCTTAATTCTGACGATCTGCGCCAAGACGCTAGCGCGCTCCGCCATCTGGCGCCGGCGGCCGTAGGTATTCTCGTCGGCAACCCAGACCTCAGGCAAAAAACCGGCAGCATGCAACTTTGCCAGGGTTTCAGCATCGATCTTATCCGTTTTGATTCGCGCATAGGCGATCGCTCGAACAAGCCTCGGGTTGGCGACTGCGACGCGCCTAACATGCGGGCGCAGAAGACGTTCGACCGCCGCGCTGTTGCCCGTCACCTCGATGACCACTTCATCCTCTCGGCTGAGCGTTTTGGCGAACGCGACAAG
This sequence comes from Bradyrhizobium agreste, assembly GCF_016031625.1. Classification (GTDB taxonomy): domain Bacteria; phylum Pseudomonadota; class Alphaproteobacteria; order Rhizobiales; family Xanthobacteraceae; genus Bradyrhizobium; species Bradyrhizobium agreste. The sequence continues at coordinate 8,477 of NZ_JACCHP010000001.1, forward strand.
TCTATCGTGGACAAGATCTACGCGGAGTTGTCGGGTTATCAAACCGTCCTCCAGAATAGCGACCTGGGAAGGATCGGTGGATGTCCATGCCGACGATTCTCATGCTTGGTTCTCCTTTGTTTCGGAGCCAGTGGCTTGCACGACATCTACGGATCCGCGCTCACAGCGCAGCCGGGCAAGTCGTAGGGGGCGGCCAAGTAACAACGCGAGCTCGCAGCTCATGGACAGGACGGCCTGCCACCGTTTCATGCTCCAGACGCCCCTATCCCGGCCTTGGTAAGCTAACCCGGAAACGAGGTGTCGACAGCATCATGCCCTTTAACAATGCTGCTGAGCGTGAGCTACGGGCGGTCGCCTTGGGGCGAAAAAATTGGACCTTCGCCGGGTCCGATGAGGGAGGACGGCGCGCAGCTGCCATCTACAGCCTCATCGCCACCGCCAAGCTCAATGACATCGACCCGCAGGCTTGGGTCGCCGACGTGCTGGCGCGCCTACCAGATCATCCCGCCAAGCGCATCCACGAACTCATGCCCTGGAACTGGCAACCTCAGAACGTCGCTCAGGCCGCATAAGCGCGGTCAGCCATGCGTTCAAAATGGCCTAACCAGGGGCCGTCACCAGACGCGTACGCTTCAACGCACTTCGCCGGGCTGAAACGAGCAGACTGTTCGGTCGTTCAGGCAATTAGCGCAGTGCATCGCGCGATAACACGCAGATCGCTGTCTCATAGCATCGGAGGCGGGCTATATCTTGCTTGTGCCCGCTGCGATGGACGAAGCACTACAATGCATGAGATTCACAGGCGGTGCACGACTCAACGCTGCTTGGTCGATGCTCCAGCCGCCTTGCCTAACTACCGGCGAGGCTTAACACCACAACGCGGATGTTGAATGGTAGAGTCGCGTCGTATGGTTTTTTCTTCATCAAGCAAGGCTTGGACATCATTTGAGTGTCACATCGGTAAGTATTAGACCATCCTATGCCGCGGATCTTATGAATTTACAATAAATCTCGTCCGCTCCGGCGGCTCCGTGACAATTGGAGCGCTTCAAAAAGTCATGACAATACGCCACGTTGCAATCAAAGACATAATGCCGCAGTGCCTGCGCCGCTTGTTGGTTAGTTCAGCGACTCGCTCTAGTGACGTCACCGTCGATAGCTACAACAACGTACGCTCCTTTCCGCTCAGTATCATCGCAGCCCGCTTCACCATTCACATCGCAATCCACGCAGGGGCACAACGAGTCGATTTTCCAGGCTGACGCCCACGCGCTCGCCGGCCTCGCGGTCTGGATCTGTTGTCGCTCAATTATGCATCGCTGCCGTTCACCAAACGGGCCGCCCATCATGACTACTTGCGCGGGTTGCGGTGAGCACGGAACCGACCCCGGCCACTCCAACCGTCCCTACTAGAAAGCAGCGGTTCAGCCTCAATAAGCTTCTTATAAGATGCGGGGCGGATCAAGGGCGCATTCAACCAACTGGAGGACTTAGGCGGATCACCACCGGATACGTCAAGGCCGCGCGATGTCGCCTCTGTTTGTCTCTCTGCTACTCTCGGATGGGGGAGTGATTGAGTCTGCCGAGGGCTAGGCTGCCTTCGTTCCATCTGCTCCCGGGATTGGCACCACTATCGCGACTGGCGAGAACATCGATGGCGAAACAGATCCCTGCGTTGACTGGAATCCGATTTATCGCGGCAGCAAGCGTGGCAATATCTCACGGCGGCGTGTGGTTTTTCGCGGGTAACCGCCTGACGCTCGATCTCAATATTGTGACGCTTGCCTTGTTCGGAATGTCCCTCTTCTTCACGCTGAGCGGTTTCGTTATTCAATACAACTACGGTGCCGCGATTGCTCGCTGCCCTCGTAAAGCAATCCCGGAATTCCTTGTGGCGCGCGTGGGGCGTATCTATCCACTTTTTGTGGTTCTTTTCCTTGTTGAATTGCTGACGGGCCCGATGGTTTGGCACTGGCTTCTCGGAACGCCGGAGCAGGCGGCAGGGGGATTTTCCTGGCACATTGTCCCATTTGAACTCGGGATGGTTCAAAGTTGGTTCTTCGCTAACGTGGCTGGTGCCCCACCGATCTATCAGTTTGAGTCGGTCGGCCGTGTCAGTTGGTCAGTCAGTGCCGAATGGTTCTTTTACCTCGCTTTTCCGATCGTTTGTCCATTCCTTTCGCGAATCAGAACCGTCAGTGGCTCGATCCTGTGCGCGATCGGAGCAGTTACGATCGAATTGGGAATCGACTTAACGGTGTGGATCCTTCAGAGCCGCATCAATCTCTTTGCAACTCATGCTTATGGCACGGAAACGTCCCTGCCAAATTTCCGAACCAGTCTCTTAGTTTGGATCGTCTACTTCGATCCCTTTTGCAGGGTATGGGAATTTTTTCTGGGCTGCTCTTTGGCGAAACTTCATGAACTGTGGTTGGCTCAGAATTTCAGGCCATCTCGAGTCCTACTTGATACCCTCGCAGGGATTGGTGTCGTCGCGGTAGCCTGGGTTTTTTGGTTTTCCGCCCATGAACCGCCACTTGGCTTAGAAATGAGCTTCTTCGATATAGTACGCTACAATATTGCACTTGCGGCGCCGGTCGCACTGATCCTTGTCGCGACCGCCCAGCCCCTCAGCACTGCAGGGCGATTGTTGTCGGCTAGATGGCTTGTCTTCCTGGGAGAAGCGAGCTTTGGTCTCTATCTTGTACACTCTGTCATCTACCAGCGTTTTCCGCTGGTACGCTGGCAAACCAGTAGCGAACTACTTGGACACCTCGGTGCGCTCGCGTTGGCGTTCGCCGTAGCCACTTGCCTCGCTGTTTTGCTGCACTTCATTTTTGAGGCGCCCGCAAGAAGGCTAATACGTGGATGCCTTCAAAGGTCGTCAGCAGAGCATCGCAGGCGCGTGATTCGACTGGGCTGTGCAGGCTTTGTAACTCTCATCCTCGCGGCCGTCATATATGCGGTCCAAGCTGTGACCGGCGACCACCTCACGCAACAAGGCCTTTCAGTTGTCGCTGCCACCTATGGCGGTAATTGCCGTTGGATTTCAGTACACGGCAACGCGACGCGTGCGCTTGCCGCAGCTTGTAGTGGCAAGTACGAGTGTACATTCACAGTAAGGACGGAGCAGATCGGTGATCCTGCTCCGGGCTGTGCGAAGGACTTCATGGCAGCCTGGATCTGCAAGGGCGATCGGACGATCCGCTCTACCTCGTTTCGAGCTGACTCCGGCTTCGGCTCGACGGTGCAACTCTCCTGCGACCACTAAACTGGGCGTCTTCAGCGCTCGCGAGCAGCGTAGGCCTTCGTAGCGGCGGATGGTGAGGCCAGATATTCGCCGGAAAAGCAACTTTTGGTTACGCCTAAGCACAGCACGTGAGGAGGCGAAACCCCTGCTCCATGACCTGAAGGAGAGGCCTGCCAGTATGGGGCTAAATTCGCATCCTGGGAAGGCGCTTCCTCGAACTCCGGAACCGCCGACACAAAGAAAGATACCTCGCGCCCAAAAATCGACGAACTGTGCTGCAGAAAAGGAGCCAATGGGCAGGAGTTGGCTGTGCCCTCGACGCATTCGCTGCTTATTGCGCGATCGTGTCCCTAGACGTGGTGTAACTGGCGGTGGGACACCGCGTTCGCCGGCGAGGGCCGGACAGGTCAGCTGGCGATTGCCGGGAAGAAGCTGACGCCTCAACGGCGCGATGGTTTCCAGCGTCATGTAGCGGGCGCGCTGGACGGCCCGTTCATCATTCTGCTCGAGCAGGATCGCACCGACGAGGCGAAAGATGGCGTCCTCATTGGGGAAGATGCCGACCACCTCGGGGCGGCGCTTGATCTCGGTCGATCGGGTTGGTCGAGTGCAGCTTGGTCCGATGCTGGGGCGGGAAGGTCATGTAGGCGAGCACATCGGTCTCGGCCTCGTCGAGGAAGCCAGCGAGCTTGGGGAGAGTCGGCGACCTTTCGCCATTGGGTCTTTGCGGCCTCGGCATCGTCCTGGGCAAACGCGGTGGCGATGAAGGCGGAGACGACGCGCGGGCCGCTCTTGCCGGCATGCGCGAGCGCGTTGCGCATGAAGTGGACGCGGCAACGCTGCCACGAGGCGTTGAGCACCTTGGCGACGGTGGCCTTGATACCCTCATGGGCATCAGACACGACCAGCTTGACGCCGCGCAGGCCGCGGCGCGCAAGCTTGCGCAGGAACGCGGTCCAGAACTTCTCGGCTCCGGACGGGCCAATATCCATGCCGAGAACTTCGCGCCGGCCGTCACTGTTGACGCCGACCGCGACAATCGCCGCGACCGAGACGATGCGGCCCTGCTGGCGCACCTTCATGGCGTCGATCCACAAATACGGCCAGTCGCCCTCGATCGGACGGGCGAGGAACGCCTTCACCTTATCCTCGATCTCGGCGCAGAGCCGGCTCACCTGGCTCTTGGAGATGCCGCTCATGCCCGTGGCCTGCACGAGATCGTCGACCGAGCGGGTCGAGACGCCCTGCACGTAGGCTTCCTGTACCACCGCGGTAAGCGCCTTCTCAGCCATGCGACGGGGCTTCAGGAAGCCGGGGAAGTAGGAGCCCTTGCGCAGCTTGGGGATGCGCAGTTCGACCGCGCCGGCGCGGGTCTCCCAAATGCGGTCGCGGTAGCCGTCTTGCGCTGAGCCAGGCGCTCGGGGCTCTTCTCGCCATAGGCTCCGGTCTGGCCTTCGACTTCCAGCTCCATCAGGCGCTGGGTGCAAAGCCGATCATCTCGCGCAGCAGATCCGCATCAGGGGTCTTCTCCCCGAGCGTCGGCAGGTTCATCATCTCGTCGGTCATCGGTGGTTCCTCGAATCAGGTTGGTGTCAGCAACCCGACCCTACCGGCGAATCGCCGGTGACCAGCGCAAAGCCGTCCGCCCGCTACGGCGCCAGTTGAGGGCGCGCGTGCGGACGGCTTTGCTCTACCGAGCTACAAAATCACTGGGAACAGGACCTGAGCAACTTGTCGCATTGTCAAGGATTACCGTTGAGTCAGTTAAAAATACTATTCACTGCAGATAGTGTGTTCGCCTCTTCGATACGCAGTTATCGGCATGCCCGCGGGCTGGTAGCCGCGATGTCCAGAGGTCTACGTTATAGCCACTGCTCGACAATCTACAGTCGTTTTAATCCGCCTCACAGATAACCGTGCATCGGCTCGGCGCTCGGCCGCAAAAGCAGTTGCGAGAGAGCAAGCGCCGCGCTTCGCTTCGGCCGGGAGATCTTCGCTCCCAGCCAGCCACCTCAGGCATTTTTGCTTTGAGGTGGGAGCCTCGAAGATGAAGCCGCTTTCAGCGGAAGCAGCAAAAGAGCTTCGTGCCTCTTCTAGAATCGCATTATGCCGCGCGGATGTTCGCCATGAAGCGGTCGAGCTCGGCGCGCAAGCGGGCGCTTTCGAAAGGGGATGCACGCCACCCCTCTCCGCCGCCGTCGCTCGCCCGCTGCGCTTTTGGATGAGGCGAGCGACGGCGGCTCCGAGGGGATGGCTCGGCCGGACCCCATGATCAATTTTGCTGAACTTGACGCACAGAACTGAGACTTAGCCAAATTACCGCACTCGCCGTGTCCACAAACCGAATCCACGAGATGGCATGAGCACATGAGGGATCGTTGGTGACTCCAGCGCTGGGAGGAGCACGATACAGTTCTTTAGCGAGAAACTGAATCGTATGAGCGTATCAACCCTTCCTCACTGCAGAAGTTACTGATCCAGGGGTATGGGTCCGTCTTGCTCCAGCGATCATCAAGCTAGTTCATGCTTGATGAGAGACGCAGACCCCATCGAAAGGCCCCCGGCGGGCATGCCGGAGGCCCTCTTGGAGGTTAGACGTTAGGCTATAGAGTCGCCTGTTTACTCCTTCCGTTGATAATTCGATGCTTAGAAGTTGCGCTGAGCCCGCAGAAACAGCACGAGGCTGTTCTGGTCCTTCAGCTCGTACACAGCGCCAGGCTTTGCGATATTTGACTGCAACGGAAGCGTCACTGTGCTCCCGCCGGCGTACTTCTGATCGAGCATCATGTACGTGAGCTCAGCCGTGAAGGCTAGATTCTTGACCGGAGTCCAAGTTGTTTTCGTACCTACGGCCGCATAGTTGAAGTCTGGATTGCAGCCCGCGAGGCCGGTTGACAACGCGAGGGTTGTGACGAACGCACCGCAAACATAACCCTTGGCTGTCCCGTTGTACCTGACAGCAGCCCAACCTCCGTAAACGGAGGAGCTCCAGTTCGGATTCCAATTGTGGTTATAGCCAGCATTGAAGCCGTAGGTTGTCGTCAGCTCTTGGCCTTTCCCCGTTACGAACACGGAGTCAGAGGCGCCAGCAATGCCAACGCTCTGGTAAGCCCCCCCTAGCCCAGTCCCGCCATACATCGCAAACGTGCTGGACATATAGTCGTGGAAATTGTAGCGGCTCGCACCGTTCGTATATACGCCCGTCAAATTGATCGAGTCACCGGGGCCGGTCGGAAGGTTCTTGATCGATACCGCGAGCTGAGCGGCCCAGCCCCACTTGTCGTCCGGATGGCCAGTCGTTTCATCAACGCCGTAGTAGGCAGCGTGATTATCATGCGCGGCAACCGAAGCTTGGAACAGGCCCCAAGCTTGGTCAAGCCGAACCCTCGCGATAAGGTCCGGAGCTCGCGTGCCACCGATATCGTTTGCGCCGTACGCCCCGGTCGCCAGGCCTATTGCAGTCGCGCCGCTCACGTTCCGAATGCTGGTCGTATCGTGAACCGTTTGATCTTGGGCCGAGAACGAAGCCGTAATGCCTTGGCCGAAGTCCGCTGTATACGTGATCTGATTGACTGGATCCCAGCCGCCGCTGCCTGGCAGCTCAAAGTTGTTGCCCGGGTATTCAGCCCAAGGTGTCCTGAATTGCGATTCCGCTTTACCGAAGGTAAACCCAGCGAACTGGATGAAGGCGTAATAGAGGCCAAGAGAGCCGCCCGCGACCGAACCAGCCCCATTCGTTCCTGCCGGCGCCGCGTTATAGGCCGTCGAACCATTCCCGACAGATGTGCCCGCACCATTGTATCCACCGGATCTCCAGCTGAACACAATTTCAGAGAAGCTTCGAACGACGCCGTATTCGGTCGCCGTACGCGTATCGATTTGCAAGTCTTGACGGGCCAAGGTGTTGTAATAGTTGCTGAGGCGGTTTCGCGCTCCACCCAAATCGTTGTTCGGGGCATCAAAGTCGGAGTGCGTGTTGAACACGGTGTCAGCACGCAAATAACCGCCGAGCTTGATGCACGTGTCAGTTCCGGGAATGTAGTAGAACCCCGCGCCATACAAGGAGCAGATCTTCACATACTCGATCGCCTTTGCCTTCACAGGCAGATCGGCAGCTTGCGCTCCGGTACCCGCGAGCATAGCCGCAGAACCGAGGATGAGACTCTTCGTCAGCTTCATGGATAGACCTCCAAGTTGAAATATCGCTTCCGTCCAGATCCGCCGCGACGAGCCGCGCCCCCATTGGGCGGTGCTGACGGAACGACTTCGAGGCGCCCCCTCTCCGTCCAGTCCCGTATAGTTCGCTCCAACAATTGCTTCAATTAATTAATTTCATGTATCCTTCTATTGAGCGCGATAGTTGCGATTCAGCAACAATCGCCGGTTTGCATGGAAAGAACATCTAAAGAAACAAAAAAAGAGCCCTCAGGGGGCATCCCGAGGGCTCCATTTGGAGATCTAACATGACCGTCGACGTGCGCGTCCTTCGGTCTGCGCCCTACATAGCCGAAATAAATTGAATATGTCAATTAATTTAAGGTATGACTGGTATGTCTCGGCAATCCGCCACGAGACGACCCCCCGCATTGCGGGCTAATGATCAGTTGTGCGCCTGCCGCGGGCATCAACATGGTGGTGAAAGACCAAAATGGGCGAAAACGATCAGCTAGATAGGGCCGTTAAGGATTTCATCTGGAACATTGTCGAAATCCATTCACAGCTCGAGGAAATAAATAAGGGCTGGGCTGGGATGATGGGAATCACCGAACCCCAATGGTTGATCCTGATGGCTATCGACGAGCTGGACCAAGGTCGAGGTGTCCCCGGGATAGCGGTCGCCAATAAGCTCCGAATTCACCCCGCTTTCGTGACGAACCAAACCAAAAAACTTGAAGAAGCAGGTTTTCTGTCTCGGATGACATCCCCCGATGATGCAAGGTTTCTGCAGATCTCGCTGACTCAGAAGGCGCTGTCGGAAATCACAAACCTGTCGAAGATGCGAGAAGCTCTGAACTCGACAATGTTCACCGGCCTAGACGAGACGTCCCTCGACTACCTCAACAAGCGATTGGCCGCCATCGCCAAAAACAGCCAATTGGCCTCTCAAAAACTCAGTATCGGCGTACTGTAGCCCCGCACACCGCCGAGTCTCTCCACACGCTCGCGCATGTCGTGAGTTGCAAGGCCAATGCGACCGTTGCGATGACAACGGGCAGCCGAAAATTGCTTCACGCACGTGACTCTGGTGACTGGCAGTTGAAGAAACTCAGCCTCGTTTCAAACGAGGCTGAATCCTCGCTTTGTGTATGTGGAAGTGACCGACGAGGTGCCGATCGTAGCGCATCCACGTCCGCTAGCGGTCATCTCATCGCACCCTTCCTATGAGAACTCCACGACGGCTGAACCGGCGCCGTGCGCCGTACTGGACATGAGGAAGATATTCAGCTCACCGAAGGCACTTTCACCATTTCACCGTCGGATTTGCCCTGAAGAAGGTGAGAGATGCGCCTAGTCGGCGAGATCGAGGAAGCCGCCGTTCCAGGTCTCCATTTCGCTGCGTTGACCGCCAGCATTGGCCTTGGCAAATTGGCCATTAGCCTAACTTCCGTGATCAGCTTGGGCGGCCGCACCAATTAGGCGGCGGCAGGGGCCCATCCGGAGCTCACGGCGACGGAAGCGAATCCGGCGTCACGTTCATCGAGCGCAGCTAGTTTCGTCTTCCGGGCCATAGGCTTGCCGGCGCCAAGCGTCATCGCTGTCGGCCAATCCGCGCGCGGTTCATCATGTACACCGCGGCTACCAGCCGGCGTGGCGCAGGGATCGGCCAGCAGGCCGCGGCCATTCTCCACCAACCCATGCCCCATGAAGTGCAGCTTCGTCTCATTGCCCTAGCCTTGCGGTACAGCCTGGCATCCGGACCGGTGGCTGAAGCATAGGTGCCGTTCGAGTGCTTCCCGGCCGTGGAATCCGCTTCGACATTGCCTCCGCCGCTTTGCACCTTCGACTCGCCAGGCCATTCTTTTCTTTGACGCTCCTCTTCGGGCGAGGCCTCGCAAAGTCTGTCATCGACCGAGCAGTGATTCTGAAAGCAGCTTCCTCGCCTTGGTCTGCGCTAGTCGCGGCCAGGAAGTTGGCCGGAATGCCGCCTTCCGGCAACCGGTCGCGATTCGAGACCCTGAATGGTTCTAGGCTGCATCGCCGACGCCAATTTCGACGAACCAGCGGAACAGCAGGGGCCACTCCAGCTGTGCCATCAAAACCCCTCCGAGCGGCGCAAATAAACGCTTGCAACGGCATCCGCCGGGGCAGGTTCTCGGGTGGCCGCCGCCCAACCGGCGAATAGGGTGCGGCAATCGCGAGCTCTAGTGCCGGCAGCGCCTCGTTCAATCGTCCAGATCGCTCGCAGCGATGACCACGCCGCACTCGCCCCACTCTTCGAACGCCGTCGGAGCCAATCAATCACGATCGCTGGTCGGCGGCGAGCACCTCTTCAAAGCCTGCTAACCCTGCGCGGTCCCGCGCCTGCCGAGAGACAATGGTTTCGCGTCCGCACCATTTGTAAGCTTTCGATCTAGCCAGGCAAACACGCAATCGTCAGAACTCACTAAATGCTCGATTCCCTTTGAGCAAGACCGGCGGGCCGTCTGCATGATCAATTCGAGATCAATGCGCGCCGTTCTGCAGTCCGCTTGTAGCTTGATTGCCTCTGAAGCGCTGACGGGCCCAGATCCGCCAACGACCACGAGAGCTGGGCATCTCAACTGTCGCGCTAATCGCGAGCGACGAACCGACTCCACGCCCTCGTCTACGAGGTCTATCCCAGTACTGCTCATCCAGCGCACAGAGGCCAAAGTCCGCGCCCAATTCCATAGGCCGCCATCGCAAACGGCCGCAGCAATTCGGCTATCAGATACTGCGAAATCGGTTGCGATAACAGCCGACAAACCATCACCAAGGATTCCAACCCGAGCGGGATCAACATCTGCTCGGCCTGACAAGTAATCCAAACAGCAAGACAACGAAACCTCTGATTGACCACGCGAGTGACTCGAGACGTCGTCGTGAGAGACAACGAGGACCGATAGGCCTCGAGTAGTCACAAAGGGCCAAATTCTTCCAAGGAACGCCGTTGCTGTTTCTCCTTCGTTACTAATGCAAATAACTGCGGGAGAGCGTAGTCCCGGCGCGCACGGCAAGTAGTAGACTTGAAGGTTGGCCTGATCTCCACGAGCAATCTGTACGCGCTCGACATTCAGCCCGACTTTTGCAAGCCTCTGAAGATCTACCTCAATTTCCGTTGAAACGTAATCGACGTGTCCATCGCGACCGGGGCGCCTGGAAACTTCAAAGGCGGTTAGTGGATTGAGCCGATCCTCGGCCGTCACATCGAGCGCGCCTGCGTCAACGCGCAGATCGGGGGTAGTGGAATGCGCATGTGCGATGTTCGCGCACGAGGTAGACCAAGCCTTCGGTCCGTCAGGCGTAAAAATGCGATCATAATTGTCTAGAGGGGCCGCAGCGTCGCGCGGTGTTGTAACATTGCCTTTCATATAAGGCCAAGCAGCGCACTCTTTCAATTCGCCCCCCTTGAGTGCAGCTCTGCACCCGCTTAAAATTAAGCCTCTCTGTCAGAGTTGATGGTGCGGAGATTGATTGAGCTGCCGCTCCGGCCAGTCGATTTTTCTCCATCTTTTCCAGGAAATACTAGTGATCACAAAGAGCGAGTTCCTCTGATTTTTGGGGAAGTCGATCTGCAATACTGCGCCCGAGCAGCTAGTACGCAGTTTTTCGACATGCCGATACATGACGCCAATGCGCCGCAAGTCCAAGTGTCAAAGCCAGGGAAGGATGCGCCTTCCATCGATCCTGCCTTTCGATAAACCTATGAGTGCGTCTCTATCTTTTGAAGCTACGAATTTGGCGACGCATATGACCTCCTGGTCGCAGGTGAGCCATTTTGGTTGCGACCCCGCTTCGTCCGACTCTGGCTGCTTCATGAGCACTCGAAACTCCCAATGACAGAAGCCAAATATAAGCGGGGCTATCCTGCAGAACAAAAAAAGACACCTTGCTGCTACGTGCCCAAATCAGGCAAGCTTCGCGTGGCCCAGACTCTCATCGCCCCGTTTAGTGTTTGCGGGCCAGCCGACGATCCTTCGAACATTCGTCCCGTTCGGACGTGCGCAGACCTACGGGTCAGTCTGGTCAACGCTTCCCCCTTGATCAGGCCTTGCATGGACCACCGCACGTCGAAAGCCCATTGAGCTTGATGTTAAACTTATGTTATTCGCAGTTGCCAGCGGGCGCCGGGCGGCTCGTCATTAGCACGAGATCGGATCGAATCCGGGCGCCAGTGGAACTCGCTGCTGCTGTCACCTGAAAGCTATCCTCGGCGCTTCGCAATGCACACTCAGCGGACTAGCTCGAGTACCGCCCCCTCTTCTCCATTTCAAGCTTCCGCTTGAGGGGAAAAGGCCAGATTCTTCTGCAATGTTGTGCGCGAAACGGCCGCAGGTGTGCACTTCAAGTGTCAATGCTTCTGCGACGGATCATCGCGGCGCGTATAGCCTGCGAGGTTATTGAACGGACTTGATACCAGCAACGCGGCCAAGCACTGCGCCTCCGCTTCGCCGGTTCATTCTTAACAGTGCCGGGCCCGCTTTTTCCCTAATAGGCGGCGACTGCTCAGCCATTTCGCTGATGCTAATCGGGACGGCCAAGCTCAACGACATCGAGCCACAAGCGGATGAGTTGCTTCGCCCAGGATCGCTGATGAACCGCAAACCCGCTGCTGGACGCCGCGGTGCAAAACCACCCCAGCCCTCCCGGAAGAGGGCACCTGGGAGGATACCTTCGGCTATCTGTTGAAAACAATCTCGAGTCTGGATAAACTAGGAGGGTTTTCTGCACCGTGAGGGCATTTCGCGGTGAAATTCATCTCAATGTTGGGGTCCGATTATGGGGTACGATCGGATAGATGCCCGCATCCTCGAGATTGTGCAAAAGAATAACCGTCTAACCTCCGACAGTATAGGCGAACTGGCCGGGCTTTCTGCCACGGCCTGTCAACGGAGGCTGAAGAGACTCCGCTCGGAAGGCATCATCGAGGCCGACATCTCGATTGTCTCACCGAAGGCGGTAGGACGACCTATTCAGATGCTCGTGCTCGTAAGCCTGGAGCGGGAGCGTGCCGACATAATCGACAGATTCAAGAAGGCAGTTAGATCGTCAGTTGAAGTGGTCAATGGCTTCTACGTCACGGGTGATGCGGATTTTGTTCTATATGTGACAGCCCGCACCATGGAAGATTATGAGGAGTTCACCCGGAACTTTTTCTACGTGAACCCAGACATAAAGGGCTTTAAGACGATGGTCGTTTTGGATCGCATAAAGGCAGGGTTTGCTATTCCAGTCGAGGCTCCCTCAGAGGCTTGAGCGCCGACTGCGCATGCCTGACCCGGGATGCACACAGGTCGAGATTTGCATTCGCACAGGACACTGCCCTGTCCGCTGGTCGGAGTGGTGAAGATACGCAATTTCAACCCCGTAATCGTGCTAAGCGTCCATCACTGGACGCGATCTCTCAGCCTCGCTACCGGCGATCCTGCGTTTGTTTTCCGGAGCGGCGAATGCATCAAGGTCAAGCATCTCTAATGGCAAGCCGCTGCTGCGAGATGGTTTAATCTGCCGCAAGGAGCGCCCGACCACAATGATAGGGGTCAGCTGGACTTGGCACATTGGCAAAGACTACGCCTCTGAGGAAGAATGTTTGGGTGCGGAACGTGGGTGCCCAAACCTCTTAGTGTGCTCGCGCCAGCGCAACCGCTCATCGCCGAATGACATCCCGCTTGATCTCTCGGCACGAGCTCATCCAGATTGCTCGCCGAATATTACCAAACCGATTTTTTTGTCGCTTACCGCCACATGCTTGGCGCTTGGCGAAGGGCATCTATGCCGATCTGTTTGAGATGCTCGCGCGTCCTTTCACCTCTGCTGGCGGCCTCCAGGATCTTCGAGGTAACATGTGCGCGCACCCCGCTAGTAGGAGAAACGTGTTCGCAGACTTCTTCGAGGACCGCGCGCACAAGTGCGGTAGTAGCGGCGTCTAACATCGGAGATTCCCCGCGCTATGGCAAAATCATAGCATCCGTTCTCGAGTTTGAATGCATTGCGCGAAAGGAAATCCAAAACTGTTTTCAAGTCAGCCGCTCGGCCTATCTCTGCGCTCTACTCTCCTTCCCAGGCATGCGCCTGCTGACTGATCACTTCGTCGTATTGCGACGATAGCCGCAAGCTCGATGTCGAAACGAGCTCTCTTACGAAGGGCAATATGATCGCTTACCGGGCATATATATGCCATGGTCACTGAGTTGACGCTCAAATTCCCCATTCGATTGGGTCCTTTCGACGGATTCCCCCGCAGGGCTTATGCGAAGTTGCTTCGTATCCAAGTGCACGGGACCAAGCGTCATTTGCGGCGCATTGCGAGTCCGTTGCTGTGAATCGGCCGGCAGACCGTTCTGCATAGAAGTGACCAGCACCTGATGCGGAGCCGATGCAAGTCAATATCCGGTACCATCACGTAACGCTTCGGAAGTCGAGGTTCGCCAGCCGAATAATGTTATTGATTCTTGCTAAACCGCTCGAGAAGAGGCGGTTCCTGCGACGCAAACCCTGCGTCAGTCGGACAGACGCATCGTGCACCTCTCGCTAAACTGTTGACGCCCGCAAACGCCTTGCGAACATCGCCGCACAGCAGGAAGAGCTTGAATGTTTTGTGTTGAGATCTACGTGTTCAGCAATTGGACAAACTGGCTAGCTGGCTCACGGCGCTCACGCATCGGCGGGAGAGAGTTCGTCTGAAAGCCTCACGAGGATCGTGAACTCCGACAAGCTTCCGGGATGCGTGTAATGGCTCTTTTGAGTGCTTGAGCTTCCAGTGCTGCGAGGGCGAACCGAGGTTATCGCAAGACTGAGAGATGGGGGGCACAAGTCATGACGACTTCAAGAGGCGGCCCATTCCGCCCGCGACATAATCAGGAGCCGCCCTTGCGATCTTGTTGGGTGCCGCATTGGTTCAGGGCTTTCGGCTCCCCTGACTCTTGTCGATGAATCCCGCTATCGGCATTCTCCCGGCCACACGAACCGGGGCTCCGCACTTCGTCCCCATATCATTCATTGGCAGCCCAGCGGTCTCGCGCCTCATTTGGCGACACTGCTGTCCGGCACAAGCCTGTTTACCGGAGGAAGCCATGAAAACGAGTAAAGATGGACGGCAACTTGGATCATCAGTGCGGCTGGATTTCAAAATGCCGGTTAGACCGAAAGCCAAGAAGCTGCCCGCGACCATGAAACGGCGCGCTCTGAAACTTCGCAAATCCGAGCAGCGCCCCCATCTTCCCAAGAATGATGGCTCGCAAATCCTCGTTGTCCGGTCGTGCACAGGATCGAAGCTCCGTCGGCGATCGCACGAGCTCCGGAACCGGCAGGACCGTGTTGCCGAAGAGCTGCTGCGGCTTCGAGCTGATCAGAAGGAAATCAGCATTCTTCATTGCGGCGATTGTATTGAGCAGGGGTGGCATAGACTTCTTGCTGGTCTTCAACATCGCGCCCGATGCCCAGCAACAGGATGAATACCGGCAACAGTGCGAGGCGAGCGGTGTTGCTTCGGTAGTCTAAAGAACCGCGTATCGGCCAACTGTCCTGCCGAGCGGGACGGTCACTGCGACCAATAGATAAGCAATCAGCTTGCGCGCAAAGCGATTGAGCCGCAAGAATCCAACAGCGCCTTGCGAGGTCGCCGGTCTTGTCGGTGGACCTGGATAAGAGGACCGTGCTGCGCAGCCTCCTTCAATTTACCTAGCGGCGGAGTTGCAGCCAGCCACCACCTGCTTCATCATGGCCAATTACGTGGCTGCCAATTGGCGCTCATGCAAACCTTGCAGCGGATGAACCTGAGATACGCCGGCGCGCTGCACGTCGTCGCCTGGGGTCCAATCGCGGAGTCGCCGGATCGCAGGTCTGCTGTTGTCGGCTGGCTAGTCCATGCAATGGCAACTTGAGCCGGGGCCGATCTCTGCGAAACCGGCCTTTAGGTACAAGGCTGAGTTGGCGCTGCGACTCCAGACTGGCTGACTGGGCGCCCCCACCTCCAGCTGGCCCCAGCCCTTTCTCGTTCCTAAGCCGACCGCGGCCTCAATTAACCGCATCGCGACGCCGGACGATCGCTGATCCGGCACCACGTAAAGTTCGGTAATGATGCCGTAGGTTCCGCGCGCAAAAATAGCGGCGCTCTCCGACAACATGATGATGCCGACGGGGCGCTGCTCGGCAAAACCGAGAAATCCTGACACGCGGCGCTTCATGCCGAGGAGGTCGCCGACGAGCTCTGCATCTGATGCCGCCTGAGTATGGCCGGACCCAAGCTCGGCAATCAGGTCAGCAACCATCTGGGTCACCGTTGCAGCGTCATCGACAGACACCTCACGTGTGGTCACCATGTCAAACTCTCCTTCGCACTACATAGTTTGGCCGCTCCGTCGGACCAGGAGACCTACCGAAGCATCGTCCCAGAGCAGATAATCTGCCATGTTAAACCATGACGTGTTTGTTCACACCATTGAGAGGCAATAAGCTTTTTCTTCTCCCGAGCTGAAACGATTCTCGGAAGATCGTGAAGGAGCGGGTTGAGTACTAGTCGGACTCTGTGATCTTAGCGAACGTAGATGGAAGGCCAACAACACTCCGTCCCATCGCGCGAGCAAGACATGCGAGGGTCGGATACAGCGCGTTCTCAGTGGGGTACATTTCAGATCAGCAACGCTCCTGCCATTCGAGCACACTTGGTCGACCAATATTCTCAAAGAACACTCGAGCGCACGAGTCGAAGACATCCATATTTCAACGCAATTGGAAAATCCGCTTTCCTAGATTCACAAGGAAGGGATCGTTTGTTGCCGCGGTAGGCGGCGACCGTCGACTCACTGTCTCAATCAGCTACCCGCGTCGATGGCTTGTCGTGCACAGGCTCCCCGGCTAGGACGGCTTGTTGCCGAAGTTTTTTGCTAATCTCGCAACGTGAGAGGGAGCTATAATCACTACGGATGCGCCCTTCTCAAAGCCTGGGTTGCGATCCCGAACCACTTATCAGAGCAATCCTGCTGTGCACCGCCGGCATGACCGCCGTCCCACTCACGTCAAATTGTCCTGACACTCAAGACTGCCTGCTATGTTACGCCTCGGCCACGCTGTTCAGCGCATCCAAATGATCATAGGGTGGTATTGGGTTCTACGCGGCCTTGTCCGGCTCGGGCTTACGTTCAGCTTGGCCTCGTTCGTCACGTCCATTTTTGCTTTTATCGCCGGCGAGTGCTGGACTCTGTGCGGGCGAGGTATCTCTAATCGATGTTGCGCAGGCGTCGCCTCGGTTATGCCGATGAGCGTTCGAAATTGAATGGCGCTATTCAGCGAAAAGTGAGTTGCAACACAGCTTTCAGTCAAGCTGAAGGACGGCACCTCGTTCGAATGTGACGATTTGAGCAGTTTCACGTCCAGTCTGAGCGGTCCATTCGCACTTGGCTCAAGCGTGATGTACTCACGTGCGTCACCCACGTCCGATCCTCGGTGCCCGAGCTCTTCTTTTGTTCGCGTCTCTTTTGCGATGACTACTCCGGCGGCGAGTTGCCTAAATCGTGGCAGACGAATCGCTGGAGAGACGCAGCGCCTCCCAAAGATCGACCTCTCTGCGAGCTTTTTCGTCGCCTATGGCTCCATTCCGAAAAATTTCTGCGCGCAAATGCAGTAACCTAGGAAATTGCTGAGGGTTCAGCGCTCTTGAACGATGGATGCGAGTGGCATTGATGCGAGAACTGGCCGGCGATCTCAATTCCCAGCTAGTTTTACGGACTTAAACGTTGAGCGACCGCGCATAAAATGTTCGACCATTCCGCGAGCGCCTCTCCGCCCAGAATCAGGCCCACCACTGCATGGAGGGAGTACCTGATCCTGGCTAGAAGCTTCACCTCGTCAGCCTGCCTCCTACCGCCGGTTGGATCTCTCAGTTCGAAGGCACGGCAGCCGCTGATATGAGCCAAGCACGCAAGCCAGAGACGTTTCGTGGCGATGAGATCACCGCGCCGCTCCGCCATATTACCTTTCGTCGCATCTGGCTTGCGGGCCTTCTGTCGAATATGGGGGCTCTGATTCGCAGCGTCGGAGCTGCCTGGGCGATGACGCAAATGACGTCTTCGGCCGACATGGTCGCGCTCGTTCAGACAGCGCTGACGCTTCCAGTTATGCTGATTGCAATGCCGGCCGGCGCAATCGCAGACATGCATGACCGCCGGATCGTGTCGCTCATCTCACTTGGAATTGCACTCACCGGAGCCGGTGTGCTAGCCGTGCTTGCATGGCTCAATATGGTCACGCCGCTTCTGCTGCTGGCGCTTTGCTTCGTGGTTGGCAGCGGCGTGGCGCTCATGGATCCGACGTGGCAATCTTCGATAAGTGAGCAGGTGCCGCCCGACGCACTGCCCGCCGCCATTGCCCTGAACAGCATCAGTTACAATATCGCGCGCAGCGTTGGCCCAGCGCTCGGCGGCATCGTCGTTGCTACCGCGGGCGCAGTGGCCGCATTCGCAATAAACGCGCTTCTATATTTGCCGTTAATGCTCGCGCTTTTCTTTTGGAAACGGGTCGCCGAACCTTCCCGGCTGCCGCGTGAACAGTTCAGTCGCGCGATCGTCTCCGGCGTTCGATACATCACCAATTCTCCTTCCATTAAGATCGTGTTGGTCCGGTCCATGGTGACTGGCGTCGTCGGAGGTGCGATCATCGCCCTGATGCCGATAGTTGCGCGGGATCTCCTGCATGGTGGCGCGCAGACCTACGGCCTTCTGCTGAGCGCCTTTGGCATTGGCGCGGTGATCGGCGCACTTTACATCCCCGAAATGCGCAAGCGCTTGAGTGGCGAGGCGGCCATTCGCGCCTGCACGCTGTCGATGGGTGGAAGCCTTCTCGCCGTGGCGCTGTGCCGCGGCCTGGTCTTGACCGCGACCGCATTGGTGCTGGCCGGGGCCGTGTGGATGATGGTATGGGTGCTCTTTAACGTCGGTGTGCAGCTGTCGGCGCCCCGCTGGGTTGCCGGACGCTCGCTGGCGGCTTATCAGGCGGCCGGATCAGGCGGGGTTGCCATCGGCAGTTGGGGATGGGGCAACCTGGCTGATGCCGCTGGTGTGGAAACTGCGCTCCTGATATCGGGCGCCTTGATGCTACTCTCACCTCTGTTAGGGCTCTGGTTTCCCATGCCGCGTATAGGCGCGCGTGGTGAAGAAGCCGAGCCCCTCGAAGATCCCGATGTGCGGCTGGACTTAAGCGGCCGAAGCGGCCCGTTGGTAGTTGAAATCGAGTATCGAGTTGCGCAGGAGAATGCGCGCGCGTTCCACAACGCCATGCAAGCAGTGCAGCTATTCCGTCAGCGCAATGGCGCGTATGGGTGGTCGATCGCGCGCAACATTGCCGATCCGGAATCCTGGACGGAGCGCTACCACTGCCCGACGTGGTTCGACTACCTCCGTCAACGTAACCGTGCGACACAATCGGAGCGCGCGCTGGAGCGTGGGGCGGCAGCTTTTCACATAGGCCCCGAGCCTATACGGGTTCGTCGCATGCTGGAGCGCCCGTTTGGATCCGTGCGCTGGAAGGAGGATAACGCCAACTATTCCGAGGATGACGCCCTGCTCCATGAGAATATCCCCGGCAGGAGCCGATAGCCGCGGCCTCTTGAACGAATGCCGTGAGCGACAGCTTTGGCAATCCATCTATGGGCGTGATGGCAATCGAAGGCTATCTTCTCTGCGAGCTGAACCGACTTCCGCGCCAGCGTGGTCCGGAGACCGAGCTCAAGGGCTGTCCCCCCTAAAATCGGCTGCTGTCTCGGGCTTTTGGCTTCCTCCGTGTGCTCCCCCTTCCATTCCAAGAGAAGTGCGAACTCTCGAAACAAAACGCTGAATACCGGGATTGATACCCTGAAGTACAATCGGGATTCTTCTAGGAAATCGATACTCTCCAGTAACGACCTAACCGAGCTCAGAACCAAGGCGGGCGAAGGACAACACTGCGGGTCATCCCGGGCTCGATCGTCGGAGCTCGGATGCGTGCTAGTTGAGATACCCAGTTATGCTGCATGAACTCTCCCAAGGAAATTGTCCAGCTCGCGCTTCAGCCGAGAGCTTTCCTCAGACAGCAGTTCGGCTGACCTCAGCACCTGCATCGAAGCCCCTCCGGTTTCCTTTGCGCGATGGGTAACATCGCTGGTGCTTGCCGCG
Source organism: Bradyrhizobium agreste (assembly GCF_016031625.1). Lineage (GTDB taxonomy): Bacteria > Pseudomonadota > Alphaproteobacteria > Rhizobiales > Xanthobacteraceae > Bradyrhizobium > Bradyrhizobium agreste. Next base: position 28,052 of record NZ_JACCHP010000001.1, read on the forward strand.
ACCTGATTCGTCCTGGTGGCCGCTTCCTGCAAATTGAACGCGATATTCTCGCTCGTCGTCTTCTGTTTCCCGATGGAGGCAACGACACTCGTGGCGATCTCCGAGATACGACCAATGATCGTGCCCGTTTCGGTAATCGCACCGACCGCTTCAGTGGTCAGGGCCTGAATGCCGCCAATTTGCTCACTAATCTCAAGAGTCGCTTGCGCAGTTTGCGTCGCCAGGGATTTGACCTCCTGCGCTACAACCGCAAAACCTTTGCCCCGATCGCCGGCGCGGGCGGCTTCGATTGTGGCATTCAACGCGAGCAAGTTGGTCTGCCGCGCAATCGCTGCGATCAGCTGAACGACGCTGCCGATTCGTTCGGCTGCAGCGGCCAACCCAATCACATGCTGATCGCTGAGTTCAGTTTTATGAACCGCTTCCCGCGCCATATCGGAAGCTTCCTCGACCTGGCGGCCGACATCGGCAATGGTTGCCGCCATTTCGGTTGTCGAAACCGCAACGCGTTGAACGTTGGCGGACGCCTCCTCTGATGAGCTCGCAACTTCGATCGAGAGCTGCTGGCTGTAATCAGCGGATCCAGTAAGGCTTCGTGCCGACGCTTCAAGTTGTCTGGAAGCGGCCGAGACGGTATCGATCACCTGCCCTACGGCCGCTTCGAATTCGCCCGCGAGCCGAGCGATGTCTGCTTTGCGCTGATCGGCAGCCGTTTGATCCCGTTCGGCCTTGGCGTCGAGCTCAACCTGCATCTTCTCGCGCGCTCTCAGCTTGAATTTCTCTACCGCTTCGGCCATCTCGCCCAGTTCATCTCTTCGGCCAAGACCTGGTAAAACCACGTCGAATTGCCCCTCACCTAGCTGGTGCATGGCCGCCGCCATCAAGGCGACGGTTCTTGCGATGCGCTGGCCAAACAGCAAGGCAAGCAGTCCGACGGCCAGCGTTGCCAGCCCAACGCCCCAGACCATCTTCCGGCGAATCTCTTCTGCTCGCATTTCCGCAACCCGGGAATACGCGTCAGCATCGGTCATGATCCTCACGATTGCCGGTCGAATGCGATCATAGATCTGTCCGAGATCGCTCACCTGATCGGCCAGCGTTTGCTGGGTCACCATGAACGACACAAAGTTCTCCTTGTAAGCGCGGACAAGCCTGAGGATCTCGGACTTCTCGTCTGCAGGCAGGCTGGTCCGAGCAAGCTCTGTTTCGAATTCGGTCTCGCGGTCGGTCAGCTGATCGCCGTACTTCTCATCGCCCCTTAAGATGAAGTCCTTTTCGTGCCGACGCATCATCAGCATCAGGATCGTGAGGCGGGGCTCGCTCACGTCGATCAGCCGTTGCTCGGCCGCGTGCACGGCCTTGCGCAGCTTACCCTGAAAACCCTCATCTTCATTGAAGCCGAGGTTGCGTTGCGCCGCGACGACGTTCTGAAAGCGAGTCGCATAGAGATTGATGATTGGCTGCAGGGCGGCTGCCTGCCTGAGCGGGCTATTGTCCGGTAAAGCGCTCGCCAATACCTGGAGGCGAGTTAAGTTTGCGAGCTGATGCTCGTGATGATCGGCATGCCTCTCGATCAACTTTTCAGTCGGCCTGCGGAGGAAGTCGCTCGCAATTTGGCCGGATTCCAGGAAGCTTTGTGATAACGATACGACAATCGCCTTCAGTTCGTTGCTAGCGATCGACTCTCGCTGGACGAGGCTCGCATAGCTCCAAGCGCCAATGCAGATTGCAGCCGTGACAAGGACGCCGAAAATTCCGAGCAGTGTCATCTGCTCTCGCAGTCCAATTCGCAGTGCGCTGCGGATCGGCGATCTCTGACGACGGGCGGTGGCAAAGCCGCTCATTTTTGTCGGTTGATTCATGAGTTGATCCTGCAGGTGGCGTGCTGGTTGGCACCACAAGTACATATTCACGTTGAGCGACGCTTGGCTCGATTTGCTTCACTCGGTCGATAACAAGCCGCTGCCTAGTTTAGATTGATTTCGAAATTCTGAACCCGTGCACGAAAGCGCGGGCAACTGCAGCAATAAGATTTTCTGCTTCGATCGAGCGCACGCAGGTGCGTATCCAGGTTCGACGGATGAGCGTTGAGCGCGCAACGGAAACGCTGCAGCGGAAGCCTCTTTTGCGCATAAAACATGCGAAATGAGCAGCGAAATCGCAGACAACAAGCGTGAAAAACGGGTACTCGAATGTGGGACTTGCGCGGTCGGACCAGTCAGCGCAAGTCCTGGAGTACTCGCTGAGTGATCGATTCACTCACTTCGATACTCCCTCAGTCGCCTCCTTTGGGGCGTTTCCTCCCTGACTTGGCCGTGCGAAATCCTCGCACGGCCATTTTCATGGCTGATCGAGACGCCCAGACTACTGGAGATGATCTGGCCGGCACAAGCGCGAGTGTACAGGCTTCCGCGGATTTCCTTTCCGATGCCTGCTGCTTCTCCAGACGCTAGTGGCCGCGTCGTTAGCAGGAATGCAGTCAAAAGCGGCATGTGTCCGCAAGCGTGACGGCTTGCAGTGGGGATCTCACCCTTCAATGGGATTGCGTCATTAAACTTTGAATGGTGGCAGGCCGTCGTCCTTCGTGTAAGCATCAACAAAGAAAGGATGACTTGGCGGAAAGTGCCCCGAGGCGGAGCGCCTAGGCCGGCCTGTGATTATTGCCGATGTCTCCGGCAGTTGATACTTCCGTGACATGCTTTGAAGCAGAAATCCAATTTGAATGAGAGATCTTAGCCGGTGGCTGCTTCCGGCCTGCGCAATGCCGGTGCCACATTACACTGCTCGTGCCCGGCGGAGCCATTTCTGGTCGGTCTCCTGGCGCTGCTTTAAGCGAGCGACACATCTCTTCGAGCAAAGGGGCGTTCGCCAGGAGTAGTACCGGATTAGTCCGAACTTTCCGCCGCATATGGCGCAGCACCTTGGTGAGCGATGATAGAATGAATGGGGGCTGTTGCTCATTATCGCCTCCGGTCGGCGTTATGTGGATTGCTCGCTTTGCATTTTCGTCGCGGCAGCGCCACGCGCGCACCTGCAGTGCGGCATCAGGATGCCCGGGCTCGCGACATTTACGGATACCAGGCGCAAAGAGATTGACTCTGTTGTGCGCCTCCTTGGCAAGGAGCGCGCTCCTTCCGAGGCGCTTCGCCGAGATTTTCAAATTGTATCGCCTATCCGATCTTATTTCATGCAATCAGCGCGGCGCCGACGGATAAATCCTGCACCTTGAGACCTTTCACTGAGGAATTTCGGCCGATCAAGTTTGCACACCACGGGCTCGGCAGCTTCAGCTAAGGTATCGACATGCGCAGGCAGCCTTGGGTTGTGCCATGGCAGTATCCAAATGCCTTCTGCCCTAGGCTGAAGTTCAGGCCCAGCATCGATTCTGCTGCAGCACGACAAACGATGCCGGTGAGTCCGCGCATCCGCTCCTTACAGAAAGTCTGAAGCCTCGAACCGAGCTCCGCGGGATGACCGGTATTCCTCCTGATCGAGCGCTATGATTTTCTGGTCGACGAATCGACAACTCCCAGGCACTAAATTCGCACAAGTCTGGCCACGTGAATCCGACTCTATCGTGTTCCAGCTGTGTTCAATGTACCATTTGCCACTACCACGGGATGGGCATGCAGAGGCTTCGCTGGCGTCCGCCAGAACGAGATCGGCGGTGGGCCGTTTGAGTGCAGCGAGACTTGGTCGAATCTATTCAGGTTTGCGTGCTGGATTGACCTTGAGGAGCCTTCCGGGCGCACGCGCCCCAAGCGTCGGGTCGGGGCTCACCTGCACCAGCATCTTGCCGAAATTGTCGCCGCGTAGCATCTCGACGAAAGCTGTTGGGATGGTTTTCAGTCCCTGGCGGATGTCCTCTCGGTACCTGATCTTACCTGTGGTCACCTGGGGCGCGACATAGGCCAGCATCTCGTCATGTTTTGCGGCGAACTCGCTGACCGAAAGGCTCTTTACCGTCACACCCCGCGCATTGAAGATCGGTTCGCCCAGCTTCATCAGCGCCGCGCGGTTGTCGACGCCACCGTCTCTATCGCCATAGTATGCGATGAGGCCGCAGATGGTCATCCGCGAGGCCTGATTGAGCAGCGGCAGCACCGCCTCGAACACTTTGCCGCCCACATTCTCAAAATAGACGTCAATGCCGGCAGGGCAGGCGGCGGCGAGATCCTCCGTCAGGGTCGGCGAAAGGTGCGAGAGGCAGGCATCGAAACCCAACTCCTCCGTCACGAACTTGCATTTGGCGTCGCGCCCGGCGATTCCAATCACCCTCGCACCCCGCTGCTTGGCGAGCTGGCCGGCGATCTGGCCGACCCCGCCGGAAGCCGCCGAGACCACAACCGTCTCGGCCGGCTTGGGCGAGGCCATCAGGTCCATACCGGCATAGGCGGTCAGTCCCAGCATGCCTAGGACGCCCACCGCCTGCGAGATGCGTCCTAGTGACGGGTCGAGCTTGCGCGGTACCATGTAGTCCGGCCGCCAGATTCCCTCGCCCATTAGGGCGTACTCGGTCCAGCCGTTGGTGTTGAATACGAAGTCGCCGGCCTCAAACCCGTTCATCCGGCTCTCGATCACCTGAGAGACGGTGCGCGCATGGCAGGGCGCGCCGGCCGGCCCGGTTCGCTCCCGCTGGTAATACAACTGATAGGGATCGAGAGATACATAAATTGTCCGGGTCAGCGCCTGGCCCAAACCGGGGGGCGGGACCTTGCTTTCCTTCAGCGCGAACGCGCTCTCCCGTGGCCACGCCGGCACCGCCTCGTCCGCCAAGGTCCAGTATCGATTTCTCATGAATCGGCAATTCCCTTTTGGCCGACAGCCCTTCGTGATGAGGTTTCGCTCTTAGTCCCTCTTTCAGAACTTGAAGGCTACGGTCTCAGATCGACCGCCTCTCGGCTCTCAGCTGAAAGGTGAGCTTTACGCAAGAAATGTGCAGCTAAAAGCAGCAACGTTGTAAGGATGATTGTTAGGGTTGACACGGCCGCGATCGTGGGATCGATCTGGTAGCGCAGATCGTCCCACATGCGCCGCGGTAACGTGATCGAACCGGATCCTGACAGAAACAGAGCCACGATGACCTCGTCGAATGACGTGATGAAGGCGAACAGGGCACCAACGAGAACGCCCGGTCGGATGAGCGGCAGCGTTATTTGCCACAATGTACCGCCAGGCGTTGCGCCCAGACTGAAGGCCGCCTGCTCGAGCCTAGGATCGATTCCGGCGAGGCTGGCGCTCACGCTAGTCACGACAAACGGTACAGCAAGGCAAGTGTGCGCCAGCACGATTGCCCAAGGCGAGCCCACGAGGGCATAGCGCGAGAACGCGTAGTAGATGCCGATCGCCATGACGATCCCCGGTACGATCATGGGCGAAAGGATTAGGGCCATGGCAACCGTTCGCGGCGCACGCGGCAAACGAGCAATGCCGATCGTGGCAAGCGTACCAAGAATGGAGGAAAGCGCCATGACAGCTGTGGCGATCCAGACGCTCAGCCAGGTGGACTGAATCCAATCTGCACTGCCAAAGTAAGCCTCATACCATCTCAAGCCAAAGCCGGGCGGAGGGAAAGTGAGATAAGATGCCGAGGAGAAGGAAACAACGAAGACCACGAGAATGGGTGCGGCCAGGAAGAGCAACACGAGTGTAACAATCATTGGAAGAAGAAGCGGGGTGGCGATCATGATTTTGTCGTCCTAAGAGCGTTGCTCACGCCGGGCACTAGCTGTCCAATGCCAATCATTGCCAGCGCGAGCGCCAGGAGAACGGCGGAAAGAGTCCCGGCATAACCCCAGTTGAGTTGCTCGACCTCTTGGGCAATCAGCATCGACAGCGTAATATCGCTTGAGCTTCCGACCATCGCGGGCGTGATGTAGAACCCAAGCGCCAGGACGAACACCAGCAGCATTCCGGCCGCTACGCCCGGCATTGACAAAGGAAAGATGACTTGACGGAAAGTGCCCCACGGCGTGGCTCCAAGGCCCCAGGCGGCTCGTGGCAATGAGGGATCGATCTGTCGCAACGCATTCGCGATCGGCAGGATCATGTAGGGGAGCAGGATGTGGATCATCGCGATCTGAGTCGCCATCGTCGTATTGAGAAGCTTTAGTGGCTGGTCAATTAGGCCAAGCGCCAGCAGAGCCTCATTGATCACGCCATGACGGCCAAGCAGCACCATCCACGCATAGCTGCGTACAAGAACCGACGTCCAGAACGGTAGCAGGATCACCATCAAGATGAGAGGGGCAGTCGAGCGGGCACGCGACAATGCGAGCGCTACCGGATACGCCAGTACTACGCAGCCGAACGTGACAGCCAGCGAGGTTCCGAGCGTGATCCAGAAGACTTTGAGAAAGACTGCGTCGCCGGCAAGCGCAGCGTAGTGATCGAGCGACCAGCTGGGGTCGTTGAGGCTCCGCAACAGCATTGCCACGACCGGCATGGCGTAGACAACCGCCATGTAGACAAGCAGCGGACTTGCGAGCAGCCACGGAATGGCCCGTGTACGCGCGTTATTCCAATCGATTACGACGTTGCGCTTGTACCCGGGAGCCGAGGGGGGAGTCATGATCGGGACAGACATCCCGCACCTACACAAGAATGGTGTCTGCGACGGACCAAGTAATCTCCGCGCTCTCGCCAACCGCTCTGCGGCGGATCATGGCACCCGACGCTTCATTGAGCACCATTGATCCGCCACTATCGGAACTCAGCACGTATCGCCAGCGCTCGCCCGCGAACACGGCTTCAGTTACCGTGACATTCAAACAGTTGGCGGATGACGCCCTTTCGGTAGTGCTGTCCGCAAAACGCAGACGCTCGGGCCGTATCGTCACGCTAACCTCAGCTCCGATCGCCGGACGCTGGGAGGTGACGGCCCGCACCAGCACGCCCTGGCATTTGGTTACAACAACGTCACCCTCCAAGCCACACACGACCGCAGGCAAGAAGTTGGATTGGCCGATGAATCCCGCTACGAAACGATTGCAGGGCCTGTCATAGAGATCCACCGGTCGACCTATCTGGGCTATCTTCCCCTCGTTCATGACAGCGATGCGGTCAGACATGATGAGGGCCTCGTCCTGATCGTGGGTGACAAGGATGAAGGTGATTCCCAGCTCGGCGTGCAGGCGCCGCATCTCGATCTGCAAATCTTCGCGCAGCTTCTTGTCGAGCGCACCGAGCGGCTCGTCCATCAAGAGTAGGCGCGGTTTAAAGACGATAGCCCGCGCGACCGCCACGCGCTGCTGCTGCCCCCCGGACAGCTGGCGCGGATAGCGCTCGCCATACGTCGACAGCTGTACCAGCTCGAGCGCCTCGCTCACCAGTCTAGCCCTCTCCGCCTTTGGCACGCCTCGCTGCTTCAACGAGAAGCCGATATTCTCGGCCGCGGTGAGATGCGGGAATAGGGCGTAGTTCTGGAATACCATTCCGATATTGCGGCGATAGGGCGGCATCGCCGTTACCGATGCCCCATCAATGGCGATGTCGCCAATGCTGGGAGACTCGAAGCCCGCGATCATCATGAGCGTCGTAGTCTTGCCGCAGCCACTGGGGCCCAGCAAGGTAAGAAATTCACCAGACCGAATGTCGAGCGACACTCCTGCGACTGCAGTAACACCGCCGTAACTCTTCACCAAATTGGTCAGCGACACCGAAGCGCCGCGGACACGATTGTCATCCCCGGACCGAGCCGGAAAACGTAACGCTTGCTCCATAGTGTCCCTTTAAAGAGTCGCTTAGGCGCTTGCCAACGGTGGCACCGACCTAGCCCAACAACCATTTGTTGAACTTGGCCTGGACGATGTCCCGGTTCTCGATCCACCACTCTACATTTGAGAAGACAAGCTGCTTCTTGTTCTCGGGCGCACTCGGCAGCATCGCGAGCCGCTGCGGCGGGATGTACTCGTTGGCGCCTTCATTGGTATTGCCATACGGGATCAACATAGCGAAACGCGCCTGCGGAATTGGCATGGTAGAGTAGGCCAACAGTTTCATCGCGTTGGCTTTGTTCTTAGCGCCTTTGAGGATGCCCCAAGCATCCCGCTTTAAGAGTCCTTGATTCCAGCAAATTGCTGCCGGCACTCCCTGCTCCTGCAAGGCGGACATGCGGCCATTCCAGACCGTGGTCATAACGATCTCACGGTCGCTCAGCATCTGCGGCGGCTGGGCACCGGTGGTCCACCACTTGGCCACGCTTTTTCTAATCTTGTCGTAGCTCGCCAGCGCCTTCTCGATATCGAGCGGATAAAGTTTATCCGCAGGCACTCCCGCAGCCATCAGCGCGAATTCGATCTCTGGCGGTCCGCCGGCGCCGATACCATACATGGCCCGATCGCCGGGGAATCTATTCGTGTCCCAAAAATCGCCCCAGCTTGCAGGCACTGCGCCTTTGAAGGCATCGGTGCGGTAAGCCATCACTTGGGCAAATGTATTCATCTCGACGCCAAAGCCGAAGCGATATTCCTTGCCGAGGCCGTCGTCGATCAGGGAGTAGTCAATACTCTCAAAATAATCCCCGACCTTCATCAACTTCAAGATGTCGCCACGACCAAGATTGACCAGATCCCACTCTAGATTGCCAGTCTCGACCATCGCCTTGGCTTTCGCGGTGTCAGCAGTCGGAAACGTGCGGACTTTGATGCCAGTCGCTTTCTCGAATGGCTCAAACCACGCCTTGAGCTGCGCTTCAGCCGTTGCACCACCGTAATTGGCGATACGGACTTCTCCTGATCCCTTCAGGATGTCTGGCACATTCGCCTGCTCGGGCAAGGCAGGCTGGGCACCTGCCAAGCGGATGACAAACGGAGCTCCAACACCGGCCGTGATCAGGCGTATTGCGCGGCGGCGGTTGATGGTGTGAACTGGATATTGAGCCATGAATTGCCCCTTCGTTTCTCGGAACAGCTTTGCTATCGCCCTAATAGATTACGCTTCGCGCACGGCTGAACCTGCTACGATTCGAAAGCGATTATGCTCGAAGCAAATAACTACCACTCGTCCAACATCGCATTCCTCCCCTCTTGGGGGGCCACGAGCAGTTCGTTTATGCGAAGGTAAACGCGTGTCCGCGCATAAGAACAGCGAAAACTCTCGGAGGTTGAAGAAATTCTGCAAAATCAGGACCTCCCTGACGCCAGGCAGGTCGCAAGACAGGAAGCAGCAGGTCTTTCTGATGACCATCCCGCGGCGTTCATCGCCCTCCCTCGATGCCGACGGCACGGCGGAATCAGCGAGCGCCCGAAACCAGAATCCCAAAACGCAAAAAGCGCGCCGCAATACCTGGCTTCCTGCGAAAACGAATACTTCTGCCCATCTCTTAGGCCGATCTGAGTTCTTCGCGAGCGACCGGTTAGGTTCGGCGACATGCGGCGCGCCTGCCGGATCATCCCATCGGGCGTATCCATGAGCTCCTGTCTTAAAACTAGCGCCCTCCGTGCGCCCCTTCGCCGTCCGAGCGCAATCAGCGTGGCTAGCGCGACAGAATAGTCTTGCTTGCCGAGGGCCGGCCTTCCGCCGGCACTGCGCGCGATATGAAGCGCTCATACATAATGAGCTGTCCGTAGCTTTGGGTTACACGGTCACTCAGAGCGTCGGCTTGAGTGCATAGAACCTAAGTGAGATCTCGATCGTCTTTACCGCGATCAAGGCTTCCTGCCAAACGGCGCAATACCTCCTCGATCGCATGCGGGCGGCCTCAGCCTAATGGGCCGCTACATTGCGCCAGGGGCGTTCTTGGAATCGCCACGCGCGAGATGAAAAGGGTACGCCTCCGACGAGGACCGTCTTGCGTGACGGGTGGTAATTCGCGAAGCGTGTGACCTTAAGTCTAGCTTTAAGGTCATCAGGCGATGCCGGTCGAGTTTTGGGCGGGCTCGAGCGGCGGCGGCGTTGGTCGCAGGACGACAAGGCACGGATTGTCGAGGAGACGCTGGCACCGGGCGCGAAGGTAACTGAGGTTGCGCGGCGCAACGGAGTAGCGGCCAGCCTGGTGTTTACCTGGCGTCGCCAAGCACGGACATCGGAACAAGTTGCACCATCTTTTACGCCGGTGCAGATCGCCGCCGTAGCAGCCTCGGCTGAAGAAACTCCGAAGCTTTTGCCTACGGTTGATGGCCGAGTTCGTTCGGCGGCAGCTGCGCGTACTGGATTGATAGAGATCGATCTCGGCAACCGACGGTGCATCCGGGTGGATGCGCACGTCGATCCGGAGGCGTTGGCGCGGGTCCTCGATGTGCTTGGACGCCGATGATTTCTGTACCAGGGAATGTGCGAGTGTGGCTGGCTACAGGCTACACGGCCTCCAAGTGCAGGAGGTGCTGCACAAAGAACCGCTTAGCGGTCATTTGTTTGTCTTCCGTGGTCGCCGCAGCGATCTTGTGAAGGTGATCTGGCACGATGGTCAGGGAGCCTGCTTGTTCACAAAAAAACTCGAGAGAGGAAAGTTTATCTGGCCATCGGTTGCCAGTGAAGCGGTAACGATCTCGCTGGCGCAGTTGAGCTACCTGCTGTCCGGGATCGATTGGCGCAATCCGCAAGAAAACCCAGCGCCCGACGCGGGTCGGATAATCGTTTTGGGTTTGAATCTGATGCTCGATCTGATTCAATGGCTTCATGACATCGAAGCCGGACGATCTTCCGTCGGATCTCGCAAGCGCCTACCTTGCGCTGCTGGCCGAGCGCGAGGCGTTGCAGGCTGAACGCGATGTGGCAGTCGCGGATGCCGCCAACGCGCGGGCGGAGCTATCGGACAGCGAGGTGCTGATCGCTCATCTTGAGCTACGGATCGAGAAGCTCAAACGCGAACTGCACGGGCAGCGCTCCGAGGGCACGGCGCGGCTACTCGAGCAGTTGGAATTGGAGCTCGAAGAACTCGCCACCACGGCGACCGAGAATGAGCTGGCTGCGCAGGCTGCCGCGGCAAAAACCCAGAGCGTGAGCGCCTTCACGCGCAAGCGGCCGGTGCGCAAACCGTGGCCGGACGACATCGAACGTGAGCGCGTCGTCATCAAGGCTCCAACGACCTGCGCCTGCTGCGGCGGATCGCGGCTGGCGAAGGTCGGCGAGGATGTGACCAAGACGCTGGAGGAGATTCCGCGTCGCTTTAAGGTCATCGAGACGGTACGCGAGAAGTTCACCTGCCGCGATTGCGAGAAGATCAGCCAGCCGCCGGCACCGTTCCATGCGACGCCCCGCGGCTTCATCGGCCCACAATTGTTGGCGACGATTTTGTTCGAAAAAATCGGCATGCATATCCCGCTCAACCGCCAGAGCGTGCGCTTCAAGGCCGAGAAGATCGATCTGCCGCTGTCGACGCTGGCCGACCAGGTCGGCCACGGAACCTTCGCCGTCATGCCGCTGTTCCAGCTGATCGAGCGTCATGTGCTCGCGGCCGAGCGCCTTCATGGCGACGACACCACCATCCGCATCCCGGCGAAGGGCAAATGCACGACCGGCCGGATCTGGACGTATGTGCGGGATGACCGGCCGTTCGCCGGGCCTGCGCCGCCGGCGGGGGTCTATTATGCCTCGGGCAATCGACGGGGCGAAAATCCTCAGAGGCATCTGGCCGCCTTCGTCGGCATTCTACAGGCGGATTGCTATGGCGGCTTCGAGCCGTTGTTCGACCCAAAAAGGAAAGCAATGCCGATCACGCCGGCATTTTGCCTGGCCCATGCGCGGCGGGGGTTCTTCGAGCTGGCTGACATCGAGAAAGCCGCCCGGGAAGGCAAGGGCAAACCGGTCTCTCCGATCGCGCTGGAGGCGGTCAGGCGTCTGGATGCGTTGTTCGAGATCGAGCGCGCCATCAACGGCCGTAGCGCCGACGAGCGGCGTGCCGTGCGCCAGGAGCGGAGCAAGCCGCTGCTCGACGACATGCACGACTGGCTGCTCCGCGAGCGAGAAAGCCTCTCGCGCTCCGCCGAGGTCCTGAAGCCCATGAACTACATGCTTAAGCGCTGGGACGACTTCGTCCGCTTCCTCGACGATGGCAGGATCTGCTTGACCAACAATTGCGCTGAGCGTGCATTGAGAGGCATTGCCTTGGGACGGCGCAACTGGACCTTGGCTGGCAGCTAGCGTGGCGCCGATCGTGCAGCTATCATGCTGACGATGATCACGACCTGTCGCCTCAACGACGTCGATCCCAAGGCTTGGCTCGCCGACGTCCTCGCCCGGATCGCTGATCTTCCCACCTCGCGTCTGCGCGAACTGCTGCCCTGGGAATGGAAGCTCCTGCACGAAGCCGGCAAGTCCGCCAATCAGCAAGCCGCCTGACCCTTCACGCAACGCCATCGTAGAACTCGCCGTGCTCGCGCGCATGCGTCAATCAGGCGGCCTTCGTCGTATGCGTACTGAAAAGGTGAGTTCAGACCAACTGAAACTCGATCATCTGTACCAGCTCGGGGCTGGCGGGACTAACGTCGATGCACGCGCGAGCTGCGAGCCGGCCAGCGCACCGCCAGCGGGTCCCAAAGCGGTGCAAACGATTGCATGGTAAGCGTCGCTTTCAGGCTACGGCTTGGAGGGCTTGAGCGCGGTAGGCAGCCTTGGGCAGTAGCTGGTCGATGTCGCGGTTTGGATGCTCGTTGACGATCCTGGTCGTTTGGTCATGCATAGCCAGTAATGACCGAAATCGCGGCCCACGCATGACGACGAGCACTCATTGATCAGTGTCGCAAGTCGCGGAAGATTCGCCAGTTGTGGCCGTGACCAGCTTTTGCAATCAACCAGTGCTATGTGGTCTCATTGGGCAAGAAGTTACCGTGCAACCAACCGGCGGAATCAGACCTATATGCTTGAGCGAGTTCCTGAAACTTCGGAGCCCACCGTTAATGCTGGACGAGATCCGCGCCTGTTTGGGAAACCGGACACGGGCATAGGCCGCAACGGACTTTCCGGGATTTCGAAGAAGCGCAATGTCGTCTCAAGAGCGGCGCTCAGGATATCAGCCGATTGAATTTGCGGTCAGCGCAGAACCGAGCGCGCGCTGGCGGGACAGCCCGTATGAGCGCTGGCCTGCCGGGCAAGATGAGCGCTTACACCTTTATCGAGGTTAACGTTTCGTGAAGGCCGCTTGCGAATGACTGCACCCGGTGCAGAGGTGAGCCGACCGATCAAGCAAAGTATACAAAGAACCGAGCCTCGATGCTCTCACGAGGCTTCGCATTGGGAACAGCGCGACGATTATCAAATCCTGTGTGCGGTGCCTGGGCATTGCAGCTTATCTCGGAGTCATACCCCTTAAACAGGATAACTTCGTCCGGCGCCATCTCGGGGAAGTAGTACCAGCGGTGAAGCGGATTATGGTGAAGAACGGCACTCTTCCATTCGCTGCCCGTATCTGAGGTGTAGTCGTGCACGACAATGTCAGCGTCCGGAACGGTAGAGTGATCGCAAACCGTTAAGAGATTATCTTGCGGAGGAGGCGAGACAGCCCGCCAAGCTTGAATGAGCATCAACCGGGAATAAGATCGAATGGGAATGCCCAGCGTTTGATTCTCACGCGCGGCTACCATAGGGACGGAGATCGACGCATAGTCGATGTGAGCCATTCCGGCAGCCCCCCTCACTCCTGGAGCGGCACTTTGAGCGGCAGAACGAACAATAACGCCATCTCGTTTCGGTACTACCCATGACGCATTAAAATAGTTCTTGATGAAGGGAACCATCTCATCCAAATATCTGGCGCCCATGCCCTCTGCGTTTAGCTCGTTTGCACACGAGGTCTTGTGCTTGACTAAAACAAAGCCCTCCTTGTCAAGCGATAGCTCATTCACGATGGGCCGCGCGTCGCGGATGGTCACATCATAGTTGAGCATAGAGAGACTTTCGTATCTCGGAAACGAAACTTCCGTGGCCTTTTCCTCAGGCGATCGCCGAGCGAAGGCCATTTGCCCCTGCACGCACTCGAGACCGTCACGATTTACTCGCGCTGTCGACGAAGCTCGTTCCATATTGCCCATGGCTGTTTTTCTCCCTCGTCCGAGTTCCCTGATGAAAGATTATAGGCAAGAGAGCACGCTCAATTCCCGCGAAAAATTGCGCCTCTGTGCGGAAATTGTGCAAATATTCTCGCCATTTGCGTCGGTTTCAACGACAAACGCGTGAAGTAAGGAAGAACAATCATGCAGAGCAACTCAAGAGTGGCAAAATACAGCTCATTGGGGCGAGGCTGGCGACTGACTAGTCTCGCAGAGCTTCTCAATGAGCGATCAATTGTTCATCGCGATTGGCCGCTCGACATAAAAATAGCCGGATCCCGCTGAGCTCGCCTTCGCGCGTCCGCATCCCGATAGTGTGGGCGCCTCTATCGTGTACCGTTGTCCCCGTTCGGCGGTGCTCTCATCCATGATGGGATCGGATCGAGGGACGTGCGATACACCTCTGTGTTTTCCGCACTCGTGACCCGTACGGCGCAACCACTACCCTTAAGCTCGGGACGGACAATACATAATTCGGCCGCAAGCTGGTCAGCTCTATCGGAGGCGACTTCGAGATTTTCGAGGATGAGACCGCCCTGGTTCTTGAGTTCCTCACCAACTACAAGATCAAAGGAGTAGTACGGCATCTGAATTTTCCACATTCTTTGACTTGGAATGGATCCTCGGGCTACTTCGAAGGGCACAGATTTCCAGTCGTTTTAACATCAAGAAGAGCGGCACCGACTTCGTCGACGATCGGCTTATCTTCGCTCTTGGTCAGGTTACGCGCACGAAGGGGCGAGAAGAACTAAAGTGCGGCGCGAATCAGAGAAAGATCTGCACGATCTTGCTGAAATGTGAGTTTTTTCTTCGGGTTGCGGAACGTTTTACCATAAACGGTCTCTCGATCTACTCGCCCCCGAGATCGCGAGGGATATTGAGTCGGTCCGGGCTTTTAACGCCAGGTCACGGAAAAGCTCCATTCTGCAGGCCGATGCCTATGATGGATACAATGAGCTTTATGAGGCCTCCCGCCGGGGCTGATCACATCAGCGCTCTGTTGGGGCCACGCCAGAAGGCAGTTTTTAAGCTTGTGGACATCGCGGCAAATTCCCGGCGCGGCAAGCAGGCAACGGTGATCTCGACTGTTGCGCTGGAGGCGGTCAAACGCACGATGCGCTGTTTGAGAGGTTTGAGATCTAACGCGACATCAACAGCGTTGCCGCCGACGAGCGGTTGCGAGACCGCGGGAGCGAAGCCCGTCACTGCTGACGCGCTGGAGACCTGGCTTCGCGAGCAGCGGGGCCGCCTGTCGCGCTCGGCGTCGGTCTCCGGGCCGATCGACTATATGCTTAAGCGCTAGGATCGGGTCGCCTGCTGGCCGCATCTGCTTGTTACGGATGGTGTTGAGAAGCTCTCTCGTCAGTTCATGACAACCTTTTTTTGGCTTCTCCTTCCAGGCCGCCACCATCCGTTCGTACGCCTGCTCGACGCGTGCGACGTAGCCAGCTTCCCGCTCGCGGAGTTCCTTGATCCAGTAGTCCCGACCCGGGCCGGCCTTGCCATAGGCACGGGGCGCTCCAGCCTTGAGGGCCACCTTCCGGAGTTTCATCGCTGTAAACGCTGGGCGCGCGTAAGCATAATCTTTCCCGGTCGTCAGGATGTGCCAGATCATCACTGCGAGCTTACGTGCCGTCGCGACGGCCGCGACTCCAGGCCCATGCTTCCTCTGAATGCGGTTGAAGAAGGCCCGCAGCGGCCCTGGCGCCGTCTTGGCTGACCAGGCCGCTTCAACCAGCATCTTGCGGGCGTCACGATTACCCTGTTTCGAGATGCGACCATGTCTTGCCGGGCGCTCTCCCGATTGTCGAATCCGAGGGGTCAAACCGAAGTAGCTGCTCAGCTTATCCGGTGACGGGAAGCGTGCGATGTCGCCGATCGAAGCCAGCACAGTCGAAGCAACGACCGAACTCACGCCCGGAATCGTCATCAGCTTGAGGGCCCGTGGATCATCCAGAGCCTCTTGCGCCACGACTTTGTCGATCTCCAACAGCTGTTTTGTCACGCGTTCGAGTTCCGCGATCAGACGCTGGAGCATCGCATATTCTTCCGGTGGAAGCGGCAGACTCTCGAGCCAACGTTGCCCGGACTGGCCGAAGAGGTGCGTTTGTAGGGCGGTATGAGATTGGCATGTAGGATTGCCTTCATGCGTCCCTTAATTCTGACGATCTGCGCCAAGACGCCAGCGCGCTCGGCCATGTGCCGCCGGCGGCCATAGGTATCCTCGTCGGCAACCCAGACCTCAGGCAAAAAACCGGCAGCATGCAACTTTGCCAGGGTTACAGCATTGATCTTATCCGTTTTGATTCGCGCATAGGCGATCGCTCGAACAAGCCTCGGGTTGGCGACCGCGACGCGCTTAACATGCGGGCGCAGAAGACGTTCGACCGCCGCGCTGTTGCCCGTCACCTCGATGACCACTTCATCCTCTCGGCTGAGTGTTTTGGCGAACGCGACAAGTCTATCGTGGACAAGATCTACGCGGAGTTGTCGGGTTATCACACCGTCCTCCAGAATAGCGACCTGCGCGAAGGATCGGTGGATGTCCATGCCGACGATTCTCATGTTTGGTTCTCCTTTGTTTCGGAGCCAGTGGCTTGCACGACATCTACGGATCCGCGCTCACAGCGCAGCCGGGCAAGTCGTAGGGGGCGGCCAAGTAACAACGCGAGCTCGCAGCTCATGGACAGGACGGCCTGCCACCGTTTCATGCTCCAGACGCCCCTATCCCGGCCTTGGTAAGCTAACCCGGAAACGAGACGTCGATAGCATCATGCCCTTTAACAACGCCGCCGAGCGTCCGCTGCGGGGGGCTTCGCCATGGGGCGTAAATCCCGGTTGTTCGCCGCCTCCGAACGGGAAGCCGATCGAGCCGCGACCATGGTAACGCCGTTTATGACGGCGAAGCTCAATGATGTCGATCTACAAGCTCTTACCGGCCGGCGTGGTCGCCCACATCGCCGACACAACGCAAAAACATGCGAATAGAACACGACCCTAACGTCTTCGGCCGCCTGCCCGGCGAAAGTGACCATTCCGCGGGCCTTGGTGGGAGGGTTACCTTTCTCTCGAGGATAGAGAGGCGCTAGGGTTCTTTCTTCCAGGGACGCCTGCAGCTATGATGTCAATAGATCAATGGCAAGGTCTTACTGGTCCAGGAGCATCAGAGTGTGCGCGAAACGGCGGGATGTGAACGAGGATCGTTGTGCAGGAGGCACTCGTCCGCCGCATTTGATATGCTCGCTAGGAGTTACTTGCTAGATAGACGTTGACCACCAAAGCTCATAGCATCCGGCTCTCAAGCGCCGGGTGCGATGAGTCTCCTTGTGATGATCTTCGCAAGCCCCCGGCCGGCGCGCAGAATCTTGGCCGTATCGGGGGCTACGTTGAAACAACTCCGATCTAAACCGGGTAGTATCCCTCGTGAATCACGTGGAGATCAACGCCGCTCGCGCAACGCGGCCTCCTGAGCAACGGATGCTACTAACGTGCCATCACGTTTAAAAATCAGGCCGCGCGCAATGCCGCGCCCGCCTTGCGAGCTTGGCGAATCTTTGACGTAAAGCAGCCAGTCGTCGGCACGGAATGGACGGTGAAACCAAATTGCATGGTCGAGACTAGCCGCCAGCATCCGCCCGTCAAAGACCGTGCGGCCGTAGCGAGCCATCACTGCATCGAGCAGCGACCAATCCGAAGCATACGCTAGCGCACACAGATGCAATGCCGGATCGTCGGGCAGCTTCGCGGTAGGCTTGATCCAGAAACGAATGCAGCCGCTATCGATCTTCTGACCGATGTAAGGGCCGATGTCGACTGGGCGCACTTCAATCGCGCCTTCTGAATTTGCACAACCGGGTTCGTACCAGCGGCGGATGCGTTCCGGGATTTTGGCATACATCGGCATCTTAGATAATTCTCCAGCGGTGAGCGCTTCCGGCATAGGCGCGTCGGGAATCCTATCCTGGTGCTCAAAGACGCTCTGCTCATCGATGTGAAATGACACGATCACAGAGCAGATCACGTCGCCGCGCTGAATGGCGATGACTCGCCGGGTCGAATAGCTCTTGCCATCGCGCAGGGGTTCGACCTTATATATGATCGGTACTCTCCGGTCACCGGGCTGAATGAAATAGCAATGTAGCGAATGTGCCCTCCGGCCCTCCACCGTACGGGATGCTGCTCTCATCGCCTGTCCGATCAGCTGGCCGCCGAATACCGGTTCCACGCCGGCATTCGGACTGTTGCCACGAAAGAGGTTTGGCTCGATCGGATCGAGGTCGAGAATGGCGAGCAGGTCGGTTTGGGTCGTGGACATTTGACGTGATTTCCGTTTGTTTGGCGGCATTTTCTGGCATGGCACATGGATAACGCCATTGGGTTCAGGGTCAGTCTCTGTCCGATGCGATGCCTGACTCTGATATGAGCTTCCTAGCGAGGCGGTGCGCTCAGTCGACGTGCTCCAACTCGAATAACTCTAGCGACCTGCTGATCTTGATTTATGCAATGAGCAGCGCGTTCACGTGTGAATCCTGCGTTCCAGAGCGTCGCGTGATGCGGCGCATCAGCGATCGGGGCGCCCGGCGCGAGCAGCAACCACTCTCCTGAGACCGTCAGCAGCGGCTCCCTCTCTGAACGTACGAGTGGGACTTCGACTGTCCCATGGCAAAGTAACGCTTGGTTGCTTGGAGGAGGAAAGCTCGAAGCCGGTCAACTTTGACCTATAGAAACTCTCTTTTTTCAGTGAATCAGGCAAAATGGGCGGGCGAAATCGTCCTCGTGTTAGAAGGAACGTCGGCGAAACATACCGGAAATAGTTCGGCCTAGTTGGAACGAGCTACGCGCAGGGCCTCCGGCCAACAAGCAGCTGCTTGTCGGCACACCTAATTCTCCTGCCAATATCGGGAGCCCCGCCGAAAGACGGCTCCCGGCTGGGTCCCCCTCGTCCATGCCGTGGGCCGATGCGAAAATTATCAGCATTTACATTGTGCGCCTGGAACGACCGAGCTGATGCCAGCGAGGCCGCTCTCCGAAAGAGTTTCGAGTGGTAGGCCTAGACCGGATTGAGAAATGACGGGAAGTAACTTGCGCTTCAGGCAATTTCCAAGCGACTTCTTGAGCGAGGAAATTAAGGACCGCCAGCAGGGCTTCGGGCAAGACCTCTGATCACAGAAGCGTCGCATTTATGGGTCTTGCCGCAGGAGTTCTGCTAGACTGATGTGTTTTTCGAAGAATACCACTTGAATGGCTAGGTTAGTATTCCCTCTCGAAAGCGCAGGTGAGACGTGCCTCCGAAAACTTTAATTGCGATGCAGACTGCCGGCCGGCAGGGCTCGGCCCGGCGTCTTGAAGGATTGGGCTCGATACGATTTGTGGTCTATCTCCGAAACCGGAGCGGAAGCTCAGGAGGATGTTGTCATCGCCTACGATCGAGCGCTCGATTCGCAGGGCATAGCGTTCCGAGCTAACGGGGCGCGATCGCAAGTACTACAAACCGCGCTCGTGTATCGGTTACCGCGCAGAGGTAGCTATTTCTCTATAGCAATCGTTGTAGGGATGATCCTATTCCTCAAAAGCTTCGCCCTGCCAAGGTACAGTCGCGATCGACGGCCTTGGCACTTCGCGAGATGCGCTTGGGCGCGACAAACTGGTGAGAATCCTGGTCGGCGATATCGGAGGAAGAACTGGCACGAGGCGACTGCAACTACTACCCGGCGGCGTCGAGACGCGATATCGGCAATTGCCTTGCGCAGTTTCACCTTGGCCTCGCAGAGATCGCAGGCGCCCTGCTCGAGTGCGCAGCGCGTGGGTTGGCAGCGCGATGAATGCGGTGCACCTGCAGCAGCTCAAGTCTGACATCACGAACACCTCTTGGACGAAGGTTGCGTCCGTTTACCGCGCAGTGGCAGGAGAAAAACGAATGACTAAGTTGGGTTCCAGACAACTTGAACAGCAGGCGCACGCGAAAGGATGGTCACTTGAGGGTCGCGTTGCGCTGGTGACTGGAGCGGTCGGAGGGCTTGGAAAATCCATTGTGGCTGAACTGCGTGAACGCGGGGCAGACGTGCATGGTGTGGATATCGCCGGCGAAGGTGTATTCCATGCGGATCTCGCTACTGCGGCCGGTAATCGGGACATGATCGCCCATGTACTTGGCAAGGCCGGACGTCTGGATATCCTTGTGTTGAATGCTGGATGTCAACACGTCGCTCCTCTCGATCAGTTTCCGGACGAGGAATGGATTCGTCTTCGAGCTGTAATGCTGGATGGGCCATTCTTCGCGCTTAAGGCGGCGTGGCCGGCTTTGACGAAATCGGCCGGTGGACGTGTTGTGGTTACGGCGTCAACTGCTAGCTTCGGCGGCGCGCCACATAAAGTTGCGTACATTGCGGCAAAGCACGGCGTCCTCGGTCTGGTGCGTGTTGCCGCATTGGAGGGGGCTGCACAGGGTCTGACTGTCAACGCGATCGCGCCCGGCTGGATGGATACCGGCATGATGCGCGGTCAGCTAGAGGCTCAGGCACAGACCCTCAATATGAGCACCGACGAGGTCATCGCCCGTTTCCACGCGGAGACACCAGGCGGTCGTTTTGTGGATGTTAGCGAGGTCGCGGCCACCGTTGGCTTTCTCGTAAGTCCTTGTGCGTCCGGGGTGAATGGTGCATGCGTCAGCATCAGTGGTTAGCTGCGAATACTCGGCGCATTTCCAAACTGACGAGCAAGCATAGAACTCGCCAATCGTGAGGGTGACCTTGGCTATTGATCGACACGTCATAAGCTGAAAGGAATGACATGAGCCGGGCTCCTGTCCGAGCGCGGAAACTGTCTGATTCTCCGTCTCCCTCTATCGTCGTGGATTCGCGCCGGTTTGTACGGTGCTGTCGGTGACACACATCGTGAATGCGCAGCATCGTGCCCATCATAAGCAAGCGGTGGAGAGGCGCGAATACGAAATTGGGTCGTCGCGCCGCTAGCCCGATGTTCGGAACCGATCTTCCAGAAAGGTGAGATCTCTAGTTACGGACGTACCGTCGAACTTGGGCCGACGATGCTATCGCATAAGTGATGTGCAAGCTCGGCACGGTTGTGAAGGCCACCGCATCACGGCGCTTAGAGCGAGATGCCGCGATAGGTGCGCGCATTGGAGAGTCGTCAGCAGGCCGTCTCACGTCGGCCCGTGTCGTGGACCAACATTCACCTCATTCGCGATGATCTGGGGGCTCCTTGCGCTCAAGCACGCGCTTCAGCGCATCAAAGTGAAGTTCGCAGTGATTGCGCGAGGAATTGCGCTTGCCGCGTGTGTCGTTCTCAGCCGCTTGAGCCTTGGTGTGCTTCACAACCCACTAGATCAACAGTGCCTGCTGCGTCCACATCGCGTGGAGTTGTATCCGCCAGGCGTGCTCCATTAGTATAACCGGTCGTCGGTCTCGGTCACGCCGATGCTCAAGTCGGCATGGTTCGCCATGACCAGGACCGATTAATTCCCGAGGAGTCCGGCAAGACGGTGCCTTTCCGGTTTAGCAGCAGACCGGTTTAGTGCTCGTGATAAGCGATCTGGTTGATGAAACCGATTTCGGTCTGGCCGATCGCTTGGAAGATTAAGTCCTTGAGTGGGGTGAGCTCACTGGCATCGGGCGTGTGGGTAAGGAAGACATCGGCCGCCTTAGGATTGAGGCGATGGATAAGCGTTTGGTTGGTAAGCGTAGCGCTGAGGCCCTTCAGATTGTTTGTGCGCAGTCCTGGGAGCGCCGTTAGAAGAGTCATCTTCGACAAGGGTGCTCATAATGGACGACCATTCGGACGACATAAGACGACCGTTGTCACCACGTATCGAAGTGTATGCTGGCACAGGTCGAAGGCAGTGGCCTGATGATTTGAAGGCGCGGATTGTCGCGGAAAGTCTTGAGCCACGCGCGGTTGTAACAGATATCGCCCGCCGCCATGGCTGCCGGCCCCAGCAGGTGCATGACTGGCGGCGCCGGGCGCGTTTGGGCCAGTTGGTGCTGCCGGCTTCGGCGGATGCACTGTCGTTCGTGCCTTTGGTGTCAGAATCAGCGCTACCGGCGGCCACGGAGCCTTCCGGGTCGCCGGAATCAACCATTGTTACGGTTGAGCTCCTGGGGGCACGGGTGGAGGTGCGCGGAACGCCTGGCCTTGCTGTGTTGAGTGATGTGTTCTTGGCGCTCCGACGGACACGTTCATGCTGACGCCGCCCGCGAGCCTCATGATTTACGTGGCGACGCAACCTGTGGACTTCAGAAAGGGTGCGGGTGGCTTGGCGCTCTTGGCGAAGGAGACGCTGGGCCATGACCCGATGAAGGGCGTGGCGGTGGTCTTCCGTGCGAAGCGCGCTGACCGTGTGAAGATTGTCGTCTGGGACGGCACCGGCCTTGTGATGTACTGGAAGCGGCTCGATGGCAGCGGCTTCAAATGGCCTCCCATCGTGGCTGGCGTGATGCGGATGAATGCTGCGCAGCTGTCGGCGCTGCTCGATCACCCATGTTGATGCCCCTCCTTGTTAGGCTGACAGATTCTTAGATCAAGTTGCGCAATGACGCGGTTTCGAAGGTCACCGATGGCGTCAAGAACGGATGGTGTATTTGGGAAGAGATAGGCGCCGCTGGGCTGGCGATCAATCAGCAAGCGCTTGGTTCGGATCTGAACATAGAGCCAGTTCACTGGAATGTCGAGCCTTTGGGCCAGTTCGGGTGGGCTGAGGAGTGAGTCGTCATGCTCCCATCGGGTGCGCTGGGCAGTTACCTTGATGGCGGCGGCACGACGGAGCCACCCAACGGTGATAGGCAGCACCTTATCGGCGCAACGCGGAGAGCGGTGACCTTCTTGGGTAAGGATTGCGGCGATCTCATCGTCCGGGACGCCGTCGCGAGCGAGTGTCAGAAGGCGTTCCCGCATCTCTGTGCCTCGCGTCAATCTGGTGACGGAGTTGACGCTCATCTTCACTTTGAGCTCCGTCACGGCGCCTCCCCGCCAGACGATCCTAGCCAGGGCCAAGTCGCACTCACCGCGGTCGAGAACGACCTTTTCGATGAGACATCGCAACAACGCCTTGCGATGCGCGTCTGAGATAGTCTCGTCACCCCATATCTGCGGGAGGCGGCCGGTGAGGCTGATGACCTTGTCGTTGAGCTCCTTGCTTATGGCCACTTGTGTGATGGCTTTGGGCGGCGTCTGTCGGGCGAGCGCCTCTTCGGCGGCGCGTACGTCGTTTAGCGCCGCTTCCCATCGGCGCTCGAGTTCCGAGGCGACCAACCGATTATCTGGATCAGCTCGGTTGAACTGCCGTTCGGCGAGCGCCGCCGTGTACCGCTTGCGCTCGAGCTCTCGTTCTGCACTGGAGCGTAACGCATTGTTCATCTGCTGCTGCACCCGGCGGGAGCGCGACAAGGCATCGAGTTCGGCCGGCGCTAGTGCGGTTAGGAATGCGCCGCCAACGGCTGCATCGATATGGGCGGAGCGGATGTGTTGGCAGGTTGGTTGACCTACCTGGATACGCAGGTGATTGCATACATACTCGCCGCCGCCCTTGTAGCGGACGTACATCTTATGGCCACATCGTGCGCACCAGGCAATGCCGTGGAGCAGGAGCTCGCCATTGCGAGGCGCGCCGCGGGTTTTGATGCGCATGTATTCGGCTCGGTTATCTCTGATGACGGCTCGGATTTTTTCATAAATTGGCCAGTCGATATAGGCTGGATATCGATCTTTAACGACGATCCGCCACTCCTCCATCGGCCGCGGAGCCTTTTGTGGCAGGGCACCCTCCCGCTTCGGTGGCTGGAAGCGGGTCCGTCCATAGACGAAGGCGCCCGCATATTCGGGATTCTTCAAGATCGCCGCGACAGCAGCCAGCGTCGCGCGCGTCCAGCACAAATCGCCATACCGATCACGACGCGGCAGTTCCAGGTCCCGCTCGTTCAACGCTCGCATGACCTTGGCAACGCTGCGCAGCTGCAGGAACAACTGGAAGACGAGACCGAGCCGCCCTTGCACGGCCATGTCGGGATCCTTAACGACCACGCCGCTCGGGTCCCGCATCAGCCCAATTGGCAGCATAACCGCAAGTTCGCCGCGTTCGGCTTTAGCCAGCAGGCCGGCGGTCAGCCGGCTGCGGATCGGGAGATCGAACCCTTCAGCCCAAGAAGCAAACGTCCGTTGGGAGTGCCCGGATCATAAACACCATCGCGGTCGGCGATCAGGCAGCCACGTAGACCGCAGATATCCAGGAGCGGATACCAGTCGGTACAATTACGCGCCAAGCGGGTCACGTCGATCGATAGGATGAGTCCCACTTCACTCAGGCCAACACGGCCAACGAGCTCCTTGAAACCGTTACGCTGTGCTATAGATGCGCCGCTCAACCCCAGATCCGCATCAATCACGTCGATGGCCGCCTCACGCCATCCGAGTTCGCGGGCGCGCTGGCGAAGCGCGTATTGAAGGCGCAGACTCTCTTGATTGCTTACGACCTGGTGGGGCGTCGACTGCCGGATGTATACTACGGCTTTGCGCGCCAAGTGGCTTGGTGTGACCAGCTCGGACTTCATGAGGGATCTCCGCCAAAATTGCGGCGACGTCTTCGACGATCTGGCGTCGGAGCGCGGGCGTCAGCGTCGACCAAAGATCGGCTGGATCCATGCTCATGTGCGTCGGGACAATCCGCTGTCGATAAAAGCTCGAGTAGAGCCTCCATACTCAGATTAATCTGATTTGCTTCTTGCTCATAATATTCGATTGCGGTTGCTTGAATCAGAAGACTGCTTCCTGCGCGATACTCAACTTCATACGAAGCGGGAATGCCTCGGCCTCGCTGGCCGATCTTCCTGATCACTCGATATGAGCGGCCCCACAAAGGATGGTGGGGGTCCCTAACCTCGACCACCTCCGGAAATGATTCGTCAGACTCACTATCGGGGACATTCCTCAATCCCCTCTCTGCTGGCATGGATTGGACACGCATGCACGCACCTCGGATTCCGCAGCCGAAAGCGCTTGCGTAAAGACACAAAATCTTCGCTGCATCCGGGCGCGAAGCATGGCAGACTCGGTCAATGAGTGATTTGCCTGATGAGCTGCCGAGCGATCCAGCCGAGTTGCGTGTCTTTGCCGCGGCTCTGCTGGATCGCTGCGCCAGGCTCGAGCGGTTGCTCAAGCTTGCAAAAGATGCACAGTTCGGTCGATCCTCGGAAAAGCTGGACGCTGATCAGCTACAGCTTGTTCTGGAGGATATCGATGAGGCCGTTGCGGCTCTCGAAGCAGCCGAGGACCGTGCTAATCCCAAAACACGCGAGAAGAGAGTTGCTGAGCGCAGGGCCAATCGTGGTCAGCTGCCGGAGCATTTGCCACGCATCGTTGAAACGCTGATGCCGGCTGCAACCTGCTGTCCGTCCTGCAAAGGCGATCTCGCTGAGATTGGTTGCGATGAGAGCCAGAGGCTCGACGTCGTTCCGGTGCAGTACCGGGTGATCGTGACCCGCCGGCCCAAGCTGGCCTGCCGCGCCTGTCATGGCGTCGTCCTCCAGCACGCCGCACCCGAGCGATTGATCAAGGGGGGACTGCCGACCGAGCGGCTGGTCGCACATGTGATTGACGCCAAGTATCATTGGCATTTGCCGCTTTACCGCCAGGCGCAGATGCTGGCGACGCGCGGTATCGCCATCGACCGCTCCACGCTCGCCTTCTGGGTCGGCTACGCCGCCCACGAGTTGAAGCCGCTATGGCACCGTCTGCGCGAGCTTCTGCTCGCCTCCCCGAAGCTCTGTGTCGATGAGACCCCGGCACCGGTGCTGGATCCGGGGCGCGGCAGGACCAAAACCGGCTACTTCTGGGCGCTGTCGCGCGACGACAGGCCTTGGGCCGGGCCTGATCCGCCTGGGGTGGTTTACGCCTATGCACCGGGCCGCGGCGCCGTTCATGGCTTGCGATTACTTGAGGGCTATCGCGGCGTCATCCATTGCGATGGGTATCAGGCCTACAAAACCATGGCCCGAGAGACGCGTGCGGACGCACTGTCCGGCACGCTCGCCTTCTGCTGGTCGCATCTGCGACGCCAGTTTGTGAAGATCGAGCGCGAGGCTGCGCTGGCGCCCGGCTCTGGTTGCCCGCGAGGCTCTCGAGCGCATCGCCCAGCTTTACGCGGTCGAGAAGGTACTCCGCGGCCGATCTGCGGACGAGCGCTATGCCGGCAGGCAGGCGCATGCCCGGCCTCTGGCTGCAGCCTTGAAGCAATGGTTTGAGGCCAAGCTTGATCACCTTGCGCAGAAGAGCGACACGGCGAAGGCTTTGCGTTATGCGCTGCGTCATTGGGACGGACTGACGCTCTACCTTGATGACGGGCGCATCGAGATGGACACCAACGCGGTCGAGCGAGCGATGCGGCCGATCAAGCTCAACGCCAAGAACTCCCTTTTTGCCGGTTGCGACGAGGGCGCCGAGAGTTGGGCATTGCTGGCTTCGCTCATTGAGACCTGTAAGCTCAATAGCGTCAGTGCGGAGCACTGGCTCTCCGATGTCCTCGCGAAGCTCGTCAATGGCTGGCCTGCGGCACGAACTGCTTCCCTGGGCATCGACCTATACGATGCGCCAACGATCCGAGACTGGCAGCATGAGCGTCAACACGACCGCAGTCCGGATCGAGGTGATCCTCAACGACGTGAAGCCGGAGGTGATGCGTCGCCTTGTCGTACCCGTCACCCTGCGCCTTGATCGGCTGCATCTGACGCTTCAGGCGGCGTTTGGCTGGACGAACAGCCACCTGTTCGAGTTCTTCGCTGGTGAAGAACGTTGGGGGATCCCCGATCCAGACGGTGATTTTGGCCCCCAGCCCATCGA
Organism: Bradyrhizobium agreste; assembly: GCF_016031625.1. Taxonomy (GTDB): domain Bacteria; phylum Pseudomonadota; class Alphaproteobacteria; order Rhizobiales; family Xanthobacteraceae; genus Bradyrhizobium; species Bradyrhizobium agreste. The sequence goes on from NZ_JACCHP010000001.1 coordinate 54,883, forward strand.
TGCCCGCAAGGCGCGGCTCGCTGATATCGTTCAAGAGACCGGCGCCAAGACGATCCATTATCTCTATGACTTCGGCGACAGCTGGGACCATGTGATCAAGCTCGAAAAATGGTTCGACAACACCACGTCGGAGGGACTTCCTCTATTGCTCGATGCTGCCGGCCGCTGCCCTCCGGAAGACGTAGGCGGTGCGCCAGGCTATGCCGAATACCTCGATGCCATCGGTGACCCCGCCCATCCCGAGCACGAACAAATGCGTCTCTGGGGGCCCGAACAGTTCGATCCTAACGTCATCGACCGGAAGGCGCTCGAGGCCGCCGTCAACGCATTGTCGGAAACATGGAAGCCGCGCCGACGCGCCACGCGCTCAAAATAGACATCAAGCGCCAATCAAAAGGGCCGCAGAGCTACGCTTACTTTGGTTGCAGAATGCGCGGCGTTCGATCTCCCCTGGCCGCTCAATATCTGCCGCCGTAGCTCACTCCCAAGAAAGAGCTGGCGCCGAACGGCGACTAATGCAGAGTAAACGGAATCAGGAGGAAGCGGTCGCGTTTGCCAGGCGCAGCCAAGGTCAAATGATCAAAAATGCCTTCGCTGAAGTCCGGGATCACTGCGACTCGATGGGCGGCCGCGAAATCGATCCCCCCCCCTGTCATTCGGCAGGATTCTGAATAGGCTCCTCAGTGCAACGGATGCCTTTGTTGGAAGTTTGAGCGAGCATTGACTTCACAGCGCAGCTCTGAAAAAGCTGCTTATTGATTGACATCGCTGTAGGCGCATCCCTTAAGACCTGCCAAGCCTACGACTCTGTACGTAGTCGGCCTGATTAGGCGCGCGCGCTAAATGTCGTAGATCCATTCCCTTAGGATGAAGCGTGCGGCCGCCTCCGCTGACGGCCGCAGCCGCGATGACCGCGCTCCCAGTCCTTGCGGTCAACGCGGTTCTCTCAGACGCGACCCAACATTTCAGGACTGCCCTTTGAGCTTGAGCTTCTCGCGCACCTCATCGGGGCGCATCACGCGCACGCCAATCCGCTCGAGAATTTCGATCGCTCGCTGCACCAACTCGGCATTTGAGGCCAGCCGGCCACGCGAGAGGTATAGGTTGTCCTCCAGACCCACCCGCACGTTCGCACCGGCCAGAGGCGCCAGCGCCGCATACGGAATCTGCATGGACCCGATGGAGAAGGCCGAGTAGATGGCGCCCGGCGGCAGCCGGTGCACCAGCGCCATCAGGGTCGACAAGTCGTCCGGCGCGCCGTTGGGAATCCCCATGCACAGCTGGATCAGCGGAGGATCGTCAATCAGTCCCTCTTTGATCAATTCGTGTACCAAGCCCAAATGACCGGTATCGAACACCTCGAGCTCAGGACGAACCCCCAGTTCCTGCACGCGTGCAGCCATGGCGCGCACCATGCCTGAGGTGTGAACCATAACCGATTCGCCACTCAGGTTCATCGAGCCACAGTCCAGGCTGCATATCTCGGGACGCAGCTCTTCGACATGGACGAGGCGCTCAAGCGCGCCCGCAATGTCCGTCTCAGGCGCCGGAGGCAGCGGAGAAGCTCCACCACCTAGAACGAGGCTGCTGCCCATCCCAGCTGTCAAGTTGAGCAGGACATCCACATTCGATTGCCGGATGCGCCGTACCACTTCCCGATACAGCGCTGGATCTCGTGAGCCCCGCCGAGTCTCGGGATCACGCACGTGAAGGTGCACAACCGCCGCACCAGCCCGAGCCGCCTCGATCGCCGACTCAGCGATCTCCTCCGGGGTCACCGGCACATTTGGCCGCTTCGCCGCGCCACCACCCGTCACGGCACAGGTGACGAACACCTCCGAAATCATTTTCACCTTCTCCTCTCGCTGGAAACTCGATCCGTCCCAGCTGGCCATACAGGCCATAGGTTTCCTTCAATGAGCCGCGGGCTGCAGAGACAACCAATGTCGCTGGTCGCAGAGCATGAGCGCTCCGCATTAAATCTCGAACAGCTCGCGCGGCAACTTTGTGAATGGCTCACCGCCTGCGTCAGTCACACGGAATGTTTCGCTGATCACGTAGCCAATATCTTCATCAATCCAATTTCCAAGCATGAGATGAAAAGTCATGTTTGGCTTCAGGATGGTCATATCACCCTCTTTTAGGCTGGCCGTCGGCTCTGTCCAATCGATCCCAACGGAATAACCGCACCGCGATTCCTTCTCAAAGCCATGCTTTCTCAGAGTAGCATTGAAGGCCACTGCAACGTCGCTACAAGTGTTTCCAGTCTTGGCGGCTGCGAGTGCTGCTGCCAAACCAGCAACCTCTCCTTCATGCAGCCGCCGTATATAGTCTGACGGCTTGCCGATTGACATCGTACGCATCAGCGGTGAAGTGTAGCCGTGGCGCACGCCGCTAAATTCGAGGTTAATCTGTGAACCTTGTTGAAAGACCTCCTCGGTCCAGCGAATGTGACACGTAGACGTGCGCGGCGTGGAGCACAGGAAAAAGCTCGCGATATCGGTGCCAGGCTTACCGTCGGTGCCGCGTATTAGCGCAGCGATGATCTCCGCGGATGCATCCGCTTCGCGCACGCCCGCGCGAATAACTTGCCTGGCCCTAAGCATTCCGGCGTCGGAAATAGCGGCGGCTTCACGCATCATCGCAATTTCCAGATCCGATTTGAGACCCCGAATCCAGGTGACGGCGTTCGTGCAATCGACGATTTTCGCTTCGGCTGCTCGAGACTTAAATTTCTCGACGGTCAGGGCGGGCAAAAGCTTTGCTTCAAGTCCGATCCCCCTATGGCCAACCCCCTTGTCCAAGATGAAGTCGATTATAGCATCGTATCCGTCCCGATCGGGATTGGCGATGAGCGCCTCTGGATAGCCAATTACGTTGCCACGATCGATATACATTTGATGGAGCGCCGCGGGCGCGTCCATGCGGCGCGTAATGAAGGTCGGCTCCTCATCCCTCAAGGAGACGACCAGACCTTGAGGAACATATCCGGACTTTGACGTGTATCCCGAAAGGTATGTAAGATTGGCTGGGCTCGTGACCACCAGCACTTCAACCTCACGCCGCTCCATCTCAGACTTAACGGCGGTCAACCTTCGTAGATACTCAGAGCGTGGAAACGCCTGCGCGCCTTTTGGCATTGCCATGATTCAACTCCTTCCATACCCATATTGGGTTTTTCGGTTGTGTATTGGTTAGATCATCCGCGAATAGTCAATCCGCAGCGAAAGGCAGGGAGCGCCCTATCCTCTCAGCCAGCGTGTCACCTTGAAACCAGGTCAAAACCTGTGCGAGCGGTGCACGCGCGGTATTTGCATGCTTCGTGGCCACAGGACCGCATAAGACCGGGCAGTTGCGAATGATAAGGCAGGTCATCTCGCGTTGTCTGCATCGGCAACGCTTCGATACTGCTGCGTAGAACCGGGCTCGGGCGGGCAATTGGTATCGCCGGAAGGTTCCGAGATTGTTGCCCATCTTTGCGCCAGTCGGGCTGGCTCGTCCCAGAGATTCTCGGACCAGATGCCGAACTTTCCATGGGCCGTTAGAAAGCTCGGACTCACGAAACAGGGCATGACGCATCATCTTGATCGTGGCATTCTGTTCGGCATCGGAAAGCGATTTGTTTGCGTTTGGTTGCATGTCATCTCGCCAGAGCCAAGTTGAGTTAGTCTAGCCGATCGAGATCGACGGAAAGCACCAACTCTGTCCAGTCCTCGCGCAGCAATCCTGCAAGATATTGGCAAATGCGCATGTTTGCAGCGACATGATCGGTGTCGCAGCCATTTCAGGGATCAAGTCTCAGCGCACAGCCGGATATTTTCAACCGGGATCGGGTGGCTATTAGGGCGGCGTCGCGGACAAAATCCGAGTCGCCAAATCGAAAAAAGGTAAGCAGAGGCCGGCCTTCAGCGGAGTGTTGTCATGCCTTGGTCGGGCTATTAGTCTAGACAGCAAGGTCCGATTGCAGCTGACTGATCTTCACCGGAGTTGCCTCTGAAGAGCCGCGGGACTGCTCTCCCCTCTGCATCCGGATGATATGGCAGATGCCAACGTGCCCCAACCAATTCTAGCCTGCTGCCGTTGAAAACTGCAGCCAGCGCTACGCCATGATCACATCCCGGATTGCCTCTGATTGACAGACGGCGCCGTCCCCGCCGACGAGCGAGCAACACCTGTGTAAGGGTGATCGGATCTACTCCTTGCAGATAGATTCTAACACGCGCCAGGCGGGATTTAGGAAACTTCTCGAGCCAGCAAAGAGTGCGCATGGTCAACTAGCATTTGACGCGCGATCACGGCCAATGACCACCTCGATTGACCAATTGCATATGCAATTGGCAGCCATTGGTGCACAGGTCTGATTCGGCAGGACTCGGAGGGCACCTGCTAAACTTTTTTTTCTATCTGGCGCTAATGGTCTCAGGCAACCAAAACCGGAAGCGCGCCGGCATTCGCTTTCAGGAGCTGAATACGGCTTTTGCGGACAATTACCGAGGATTGTTGCGGGGCGCCGGTATGGTGGTTGCCGCAAACCTCTTTTCATTGTCATGGGTCCACGCAGAATTTCCGCAAAATCCTCACTATAATAGGAGAAATCGGACCATGAAGGACGCTAGGCTCTGACTTCATGGTCTCCCAAACACCTAAGCTATATAGGACTCGTGCCCTCAAACGTGGGGTGGTCCTTCGCGCTACTATTCCCCGCACCGATGTGTGACACTGGAAGAATAAATTGGCTCGGACAAGCTGCCGATTCGCAGGCGGATCGACCTCTCATCCGCAAACCCGCCTCGCGCTTCACAGTTCACGGCTGCGCGGGTGACCTGGGACCATAGCCATGCAAGGACATGAGCCGCTGGGTACTTTGCCTGAAACATTAATGGTGACACTGTGATTGGAGCGCCGATGAATGACACTGTTTTGAACGCCGCGAACAGACATTTTGCAGCAGACTATTTCGAAGCTCGGCAACGGTTCCGCGATTGTGTTCAAGAGACCGCAGCCGGCGAAATGGCAGTCTATCCCTCACCGGCCCGTGGGCCTCGTGGAGAAGAGCTGTCGACGGATGTTGCTTGGTTTGGTGATCGACGAGCCCCGAAGCTGGGGATCATGGTTTCGGCTACGCATGGCGTTGAAGGTTATTGCGGATCAGCAGCACAGCTGGACTGGCTAGAGCAGCGGGGTTACGCGGCACTCAAATCTGATGAGGCGATGTTGCTGGTTCACGCACTCAATCCCTACGGGTTCGCATGGGACCGGCGGGTCACGCAAGAAGGCTGCGATCTCAACAGAAATTTTGTCGATTTTAATGCTCCGCTACCTAACAATGAAGCATATGACCTCCTCGCTGATAGCCTTGTGCCACGTGAACTTGACGGACCGGCTTTGGAGGCCGCCGAAGCAACAATAGAGAAGTTCAGAGCAACCCGTGGCGAACTTGCTCTTCGAAAGGCGCGTACTAGCGGGCAATATCGACATCCGACCGGAATGTTCTTCGGCGGTTTCTGTCCTTCAGTCGCGCGTCAAACGCTGGAACAGATCGTGGCAGACTACGACGTCGAATCTCGCAGGCTTGTTTTAGTGCTGGACTACCACACGGGCCTCGGGCCTTATGGCTATGGTGAACTGCAATGCGAGCAGGCATCAGGAATGTCAGGCTACGAGCGGGCCCGCAGCATTTTCGGCCCCTCGGTCACTTCGCCAGATCTGGGAACCTCATCGGCTGTTGTGCTTAATGGCACCCAAGATGATTATTGGCAGCGTATTCTCGGTGATCGCCATGTCTACATTTGTGTGGAGTTTGGAACCTATTCGCCGGAAACGGCCAGGAGTGCTTTGCGCGCTGACCACTGGCTTTACGCCTATCGCCAAGATCAGGTCGAAACGGAGGTGGGTTACCAAATTCGACGTCGCGTGAGACAGCATTTCTATCCGGAGACCGACGATTGGAAAGAGATGGTGCTCTACCGTAGCCGCCAGGTCCAACGACAGATGATCGAAGGGCTGCGACTCTGAAAGAGATCCCGGTTCGAAAGGCCAGCTCGCGAATCCTCTTCTGGAGCTGAGGCGAATGAAGCGCCGCGCCCGCGAAGCTCGGACCCCTGACCGAAATGGAGCTGTAGCAGGCAAGCCTCATGTGAACGTTGGCCGTATGTACGACTAGCTCCAGCGAGGTTGGTTTTTTTGCGGCATACTAGCGGATCCGGTCACAGTGCATCTGTGCGGTGGAGGCTGTCCACCCAGTCCTTCGGCCAGGACTCACAATCTTGAGAAAGTTCGGCGCGGTACCGGGCAGCAGACCATCAAGCGAAGCAATCACCAGGACTACCGCGACGTGGTAGCGCGTTGTTAAACCGGACGGCGATGTGTGTCTGACGCACTCAATCAATTGCCGCCGGATCCACATGGGGCGCGCAATCAGCCGCCCGAGCGAAAAGGCAACGTAATGAATCGAGTAGTGAACATCGACGATCTGCGCAAGCTCGCGAAAAAGCGACTACCCAGGATGATCTACGATTTCATCGAAGGCGGCACCGACGATGAACTTGGGCTCGTCACCAACGAACAGGCCTTCCGGCAAGCGCGTATCGTGCCGCGCTACTTGGTAGATGTCGCCGCTCGCGACCAGTCGACAACACTGTTCGGGCGGACCTATTCGAGCCCGATTGGTATAGCGCCGACCGGGCTTGCGGGCCTGTTCCGCTTCGGGGCCGACCTGATGCTCGCGGAGGCGGCGCGCAGCGCCAATGTGCCCTTTATCATGTCGGGCGTCAGCACGGGTTCGATAGAGGATCTCGGGAAGCTGGCACCGGACCATGGCTGGTACCAGATCTACTCGGCCCGCGACCAGTCCATCTCAGAGAATCTGGTCAAGCGGGTGAGCGACGCCGGGCTGAAGACACTGGTCTTTACTGTCGACGTGCCGGAAGGCTCTAACCAAGAGCGCAATATTCGAAACGGCTGGGGGCGGCCGTTAAAGCTTTTCTGGATGACTAGATTTGAGGCGCTTCGTCATCCGGCCTGGATGATGCAGTGGCTGCAGCACGGTAGGCCGTATTTCGACAATTGGACTAGGTATGCCAGCCCCAATGCGACGGCCGATGAGGTGGCCGAGTTCGTCTCCCGCAGTGCCGCGCACCGATGACGTGGAAGCATGTGGAGCGTTATCGCCAGCTGTGGAAAGGCTACTTCGTGCTTAAGGGAATCATGCACCCTGACGATGCTATCCGTGCGCATTCGCTTGGAGTTGACGGCATCATCGTCTCCAATCATGGCGCGCGACAGCTCGATAGGGCGCCCTCGCCGCTGGAGGTGCTGCCCGCGATGAGAGATGCGGTTGGTGACAGGATGACCGTAATGCTCGACAGCGGCGTACGCCGTGGTCTAGACGCGCTGGTTGCGATCTGCATGGGTGCCCGGTTTGTCTTTCAGGGCCGGCCAACGCTGTACGGCGTAACTGCCGGCGGAGTAGCCGGCGCGGCGAAAGCGTTAGCAATCTTCCATCGTGAGATCGACATCAGCATGGCTCAAATCGGCGCCAGCAGGATCGCCGATCTCGGTCCACATCTTTTGATGTGGAAGGGCGAGGAGCATTTGCGGTATAAGCCGACGCTGAGAGAGACTCTATCTTGATCGATCTCATCAGCCGCTAGTTTTATGCTCGTCGCGGCATCGATCGTATGGAGCATGCACGGCCCCGGTTTGTTGCGCTTTTCTGCTGGTCCATGACAGTCAAGCCTGGCCCAACGACAGGCCTATTCAGTGTCTGGAGGGAAACTCTGGTTCACGTCACTGCGGTGCCAAGTAGGAAGAAGCTGGCGCCTGTTACAAAAGCGGCGGAGCAAATCGCGCGTACTTGATGCACTACGTAGGATTTCAGGGCTGGAATGTGTTTACCGCTGATCGGCGTTCGGAGGCACAACCTTGAAACCGAGTGCGTCTCGGTAGGCGAGGCTGGCAGGCAATCGGTCCGGCGCTTTGGGGGCGGCCGCTTGCTCCAAAAATCAGCCATCCTGCAATCCACGCGTCCGGCAACATTACAGCAGGCTGGCCGTGCCGGCTTCACCGCGGCAATACGGCCACCCGTGATCCAGACTTTGGGCGAGGGATGGACGAGTTCCGAATAGGTCGGCAGCACCCGCGCGCCCGTAGTGACGAGGCCGGGCGCGATGCGCCATGAGGCAACATCGACGAGGCGGCGGGTCATCGTATGCAGCAGCGCGAAAGCGAAGCGGGTCAGTTTGATCATCGGGAATCTCATTTGGCTTTATCGACTTTGCGACTTTGGCCCGCGATGGTTGTGCCGTGCGCGAGGGAGGAGCAAGCTCAAATAAAAGCGTGCTTACGCATTGGGCAAAGCCAAGTGGAGCCGCTTTCTTCGCGCTTTCAGTCCCTGTCCACCGCCCCCGGCATCACGCCACCCAGCGCCCCAGTGAATTCCGCTGCCACCTCCCGCACCACGCGCCCGATCTCCGGCAACCGCTCGTCGGTGACGCGGCTGGTCATGCCGGACACCGAGATCGCAGCGAGCGGTTCGGCGCAATTGTCATAGACCACGGTCGCGACGCAGCGGAGACCTATCTGCGCTTCCTCGTCGTCGATGGCATAACCTTGCTTGCGGATCCTCTGAAGCTCCCGGAACAAATCGCCGGGCCGCACGATCGATTTTTCGGTCAACCGGGGCATGCCGTGATGGCGGATGATCGCGGTTACATCCTCATCCGAATAGGTCGCCAGCACCGCCTTGCCGACACCCGACGTTACCATCGCCACGCGGCCGCCGACCTTGGTCAGGGAGCGCATGATCTCTCGGCTTTCCATGCGGGTCAGCACGATGATGAATTCGTCGTCGACGACGGCGAGGTTGGCGGTCTCCCGCGTCAGGTCGCGCAGCTTGCGCAGAAACGGCACCGCCTGCGCGGAGAAATTGCGGCGCCTGGCGAAGGTGGCGCCGACCGTGAAGCTGCGCGCGCCGACATGCCATTTCGACTCGGCGCGATCGAACTGCACGAAGCGGCGGCTTTCCAGCGTCGCCAGCAGCCGGTGTACGGTCGAGGGCGACAGCGCCGTGCGGACCGCGAGATCGCTGAGGCGATAGCCTTCGTCGTCCTCGGCCAGCGTTTCGATGATCGACAGCGCGCGGTCAACCGACTGCACGCCGCCGTTCCGGCTCTCGTGCTCGTCATCGGCGCCCGATTTCGGCGCAAGCACCTTGCGCCGGATCACGTTCTTGCTCATCGCGACCTGCCGCTTTGGTCGTTCGTCATTCCGGGATGGTCCAAAGGACCAGACCCGGAATCTCGACTTTCCACAATGCGCAATTGCGCGTAAGGCTTCGATGCTCGCACCGCCCCGGAACGACCTGCCTAGAGAAATGCCGTTCCGGATCACTCCGAAACAGCATCTCTTAGCCGCCGCTCAGAGCAGCCCCGCGCCCATCTGTACTTGGCACCGAGCACCTCAACCGGCAGCTCGGTCGAATAGGCGTAGGCCGGGATGCCGTGCCGGGTAGAGCTACTCGGTGGCTTCCCCCACTTCGACGTCGCCGCCGAGCGAGGCGCCCACCAAACAATGCTGTGAAGCCGAAATTTTCTAGTCGGCCGGTCAGGGTTGAGCCTAACGCTTGGTCTGGTGAACGATTTGAGAGCTGAGCGGAGCTGGCCCTGCCGGTTACCCCCCTACCCGCGAGACCTCGGTTTCCTTGCTGGTGATGAACTCTAAGAGCACAGGAATGCCTGCTTGCGTTTTCTCGATGCCCCGCTTGATGGCCGGCACGATCTCCTCCGGTCGAGTGATACGCTCACCATAGCCGCCGAAGGCGCGCGCCATAGCGGCATAGTCGCCTGATATATCGGTCGATCGGTATTTCTCGGTCGAGATTGGCATCACTTTCAATTCGAGCGCCATCGAAAAATTGTTGAGCAGAATCGACATAATCGGGATTCGCTCTCGGACAGCAGTTTCGAAGTCCATTCCTGTGAAGCCAATCGCGGCATCGCCCCAGACATTGATGCAGAGCTTGTCAGGTTTCGCAAGTTTAGCGCCCATCGCAAGTCCGAGCCCATAGCCCAGCTGGGTAGTCTTACCCCAGCCGAGGTAAGTGAGAGGTTCGACCGTCTTCCAGAATGGTGAGAGCTGGTCACGCGGGCTGCCAGCATCATGGGTGATGATGGTATTCGCAACATCGACTGTGTTCTGCAGATCCCACAGCACGCGGTAAGGGTTGAGTGGCGCGTCGTTGCACGTGAGCTTTGGCATCCACTTTTCAAGCCACTCCTTGTGGGAAGCAGCGATCTCGGCCGCAATGCCACGGACATCACGATCCGCTGTCACCGTTTTGCCGATCTCCTCCAAGAGAGCATCGAGCACAAGGCCAGCGTCGCCGACGAGACCGATTTTGGCCTCGACGTCTTTGTTTAGATGGTTTGGATCAAGCGTTGAATGGATGATGGTCTTGCCCTTCGGCATGGCTATGCCATAGAATGTCTCAGTAAAGGAGCAACCGATGCCGAAAATCACGTCGGCTTCGTTAAGAAACTTTGGTACCGCGCGCGGCACAGCGAGCCCCCCCGAGCCGAGCGAGAGCGGATGCGTCTCGGGAAAGGACGATTTGCCGCCCAGGCTTGTGGTAACCGGAATGGCGAGCCGTTCGGCTAGGCGCTTCAGCTGCGGCCAAGCGCGCGCGTAGTGGATCCCCTGGCCGGCATAGATCACTGGACGTTTCGCATTGATCAGGAGGGCAGCGGCCTCCTTAACATGGGCCGGATCGGCTCCATAGCGCGTGCGCAGCACCGGGCTGTAGTTCAGAGGCTCCTTTACCTCCTCATTCCACATATCGGCGGGGATTTCGACAAGCACAGGCCCGCCACGCCCGTTCTTCAGTTTTGTAAAGGCTCGACGAAAGATGTTCTCAACCTCAGACGCCAAAATGATCGGCTCGGTTGATTTCGAGTACGCCTTCATCGCTTCGCTGGAATTGAAGTTCGGCTCGACATGACTGATGCGCCGCTCATAGCCCATCGGCAGCACCAGCACCGGAACGGACTCGCCAAAACATTGCGCGACGGCACCCATCGAGTTCTCCGCGCCTGGGCCGTGCTGCATGCAGAACGCGCCAATGCTACGCCCCGAGGTGACGCGCGAGATCGCATCCGCCATGTGCAAGCCGATGCGCTCTTGGCGCACCATGACGGGACGAATATCGCGATCCGCGGCATATTCGATCAGGTGATTGACCGGATAGCCGCACAGAATTTCGATGCCTTCGCGCTTCATAATTTCCGCAATGGCGGCGCCGAGTTTCATTGATCATCTCTCCGCAAAGTAGTCCGTTTATCTTTGTTGGACCGATCGGAACAAACTACACCGAGGTCGAAGCCGAATTCCGCTAGTTGGTGACCGTTGAGGCTGAAATACTGCGGCTGTCGCCGTGGATGCGAGGCTTTCATGCGTTAAGCCTCGCCTTGTTGAGTTGTTGGCGGCCGCACAAATCGATGGCTTGACACGCGTCTTTTGAGAACTCAGACGCGCTTTTGAAAGATCCTTGCACTGCGACCGAGTCCAATGCCCGACAGTGCCGTCAAGCAGGCATCTGACCAGGCTCTCCTTCGAAATCCGCGCCGCTACGATGCTTGGTGCAAGGATAAGCTAGTGCTTGGGTCTATAGCCTCCATTTTTTGATGTGGCTCCGCTGCAGTGTCGGGCGACATGGGAAATTGCCCCCCGCATTGCCTCACTAAAAATGTTACCGGAGAACTTGCCTGTCGTGTCTGGGGCGGAGCTGCCGAATCGGTTCGGTGGCGGGTATGGCAGGGAAGATCAGCATGCGCGCAAAGCGCGAGATCACATCAGCGCTGGTGGAGCGTTATCGGGCGAGCGGACGGCTCGAGAAGGCACGGATCCTGGACGAGCTGTGTGCCGTTACGGGATGGCATCGCAAGCACGCGATCCGAGCACTGTCGGTGGACAGGGCATCGGGATCGGCCGTGCCGCGACGACGAGGCCGGACCTACGGAGCTTCCATTCGCGTTGCACTGATTGTGCTATGGGACGCCTCTGACCGGCTCTGCAGTAAGCGGCTCGGTCGCGATGATCCCATTTTTACTTCCGGCTCTTGAACGGCACGGCAGATTGAAGCTTTCTGCCGATGACAGGTCGAAGGTTTTGAAGGTGAGCGCGGCGACGATCGATCGTCTGCTGAGCGACGTAAAGATCGCAGCAGCCGGAGGACGCCGACGGCGGGCCGGCTTTTCCAGTGCCGTACGGCGCCAAGTCCCGGTGCGTACATTCAATGACTGGGGATCACCTCCGCCGGGGTACTGCGAAGCGGATCTGGTTGCGCACGGCGGCATGTCCGTGTCCGGCGCGTTCATTCAGACGCTAACAATGGTAGATATCGCAACGGGGTGGACCGAATGCTTTCCGCTCGTCGTGCGTGAAGCCGCTCTTGTGGTCGAAGCTCTCGAGCGCGCGCAGAACCTATTTCCCTGGCCCGTTCGGGGGCTCGATTTTGACAACGACAGCGCCTTCATGAACGACACGGTCGTAACGTGGTGCCGTTTTCACGATGTCGAAGTCACCCGTTCGAGGGCCTACAAAAAGAACGATCAGGCATTCGTTGAACAAAAGAACGGAGCTATCGTTCGCCGCCTGGTGGGCTACGGGCGGTTTGAAGGCATTGATGCCGCTCGCTCATTAGCGGTGCGCGGCATCTGCTCCATCGACCGAGGCGCCGTAACACGGCTGTTCCACTCTCCGACGCCTCCGGAAGATCACGTCAAGAAGAGCCGTACGTAGGATCCAAATCCGCCCACGACATCGGCTATCGCGTTCGATCGAACCTTTCTGATAACGCCATGCGGTCCCTGGCCACAGCGTCCATCACAACCCAAGGCCGCCTTCCAAAGCGAGGCATTGAATCTGAGTTGCGCTCAAAGAGGGAATCCCTAGGACCCACACCATCTACCGAGTGTCTGGAGTTCTTGCGCAGCCTCTGGAGCTTCGGCGATCAGCAGCAGGGTCCGCTGTTCGAGGTCAGGGCCGGGCGTGCTCGCGTGGCAAGTCGTCAGGGAGCGATTTGCACGGCGGCCGCTTGCGCTCACACTTCGTCTTGTGCGGATGCTTCCAGTTCTCTGAACTTCAAGCTCCACTGCTCGAACAGCCGAGTCTTACGCTCGAGTGCGTGCTATAAAGGATTTGTCGCAGACTTCTCGATTTCAAGGACTGCTGATCAGCGCTACAGCGCTCGACAGATCTCCACTGGTGACCTCTGCTTTGACGCTAGCCGAAACTTGATTGCACTTCCAGGCCCTCGCGAGATCAGCATTTGCGGGCCGGCGAGATCGCTCGGCGCGATTCAAGGGTCTTATGCGGTGATAAAGGCCACTCAATGCCCAAAGGCGTTGCCGCTAGCGCACCAGAAACTAGGCAACGTGGAGCTGCTTGAATGAAAGGGCGGCGTCGAGTAACCGCTCCCGTGGGATTGGACGGTTCGCCATAATAAGCCGACGTAGCGGCGTCACCTCACGTCCGTTGTCTATGAGAATGGCCGCTTGGAGGCGTCCGTCAGGGTCGACACCAAGTGCTGCTAGGCGCCCTTCTGCATCCTCCCGCTCTAGCCACTCAAGCCCCAGACCACAATCTCCTATGATCTGAACGTTGTGCTTATATTGGTCGGTCCAATGCCAAGGCAGATCGAGATAAGGCTTGTCGACGCCGCAGATTGCATGTGCGACTGATATTGGCTGGTACTGCGCGACCTGCCAGGTCTCAAAACGCTTATAGTGGCCGCTTGGCTGAAGGATACGAGCCACCTCTCCGGCTGCGAAGATCGACGGGGCGCTGGTGCGCCCACACTCGTCAGCGAGGATGCCGTCCTGCACGGCGACTCCAGTTTCCTGCGCGAGTTCAGTATTAGGAACTGCACCGATAGCAACGAGAAGGAGGTCGACTTCAATATCGTCCGTATCTGTAGCAATGCGCAAGCAATCCCGCTCTGCTCTTACATCGCGTACTGGGCAGGACAGCCGGAGCTGAACGTCGGCAGCGCGATGCCAACTCTCTATGCGTGCACTGATCCTGGACGGCACACATCGTGCCATGACGCGATCCGCAAGCTCCAGCACAGTGACTAAGCAACCTTGTCTCGCCGCAGCAGCGGCGACCTCAAGCCCGATAAGGCCGGCGCCCATTACAGCTAGACGCAACCCCAGCCGGAGGTGTCCTCTCAGAGCTCGAGCATCGGCAAGACTGCGCAAAGTGAGCACGCGCGGGTCACTGGCGATGGGGAGAGGCAGCGTGCGCGCTCGCGCACCGGTAGCTATGACTAAAGAGTCATATGGGATGAGATCGCCGGTCTGCGTTTCGACATGCGCCGCTGTGGCATTGAGGCGTGCTATGTGCGTGCCAAGGCGAAGGTCGATACGCTGTGCTGCGAAAGCATCATGGGAACGCTGCATTAACCCGCGAGGCTGCTCTTCGCCAAGCAGAATTTCTTTCGAGAGCGGTGGCCGATCATAGGGCAGATCCGTTTCGTTGCCGACGAGCAAGATTTCTCGCTCCGAATCGAGTCCGCGTAGCAGCTCCGCCGTACGGCGACCGGCTTGGCCAGCCCCGACTATGATGGTGCGCGTCACAGATCAACCTGAACAATGCCGCGATCGACGCGCGTTGGATACGTTGCGACGTCGACTTCGGCCGGTTCGTCCAGAGCCTTGCCGGTCCTAATGTCGAAACAGGCCTGATGAAGGGGGCACTCGACTTTGCCGTCCTCACAGAAGCCTTCAGAGAGTCGAGCGTATTCGTGCGTACAGACATCGCTGATGGCGAAAAAGCCATTGTCCAACTGGAACACGGCGATTGGTACTTCGCCCACCTGCACCACTTTGGGCGCGTCCACCTCAAACTCATCTACCGAAGCGACGTCATGCCAGGCCATTATTTCATCTCGATTGAAAACACACAGTCCCTCGACAGCTGCTGTCGATGAGATTCGCGAGGCGCCCGCCCCTTTGCAGTCACAGCAACGGCTGAATCGGATTTGTAATAGGGAATATAAGCCCAAAGCCCGCAAAAATTGACCGGAACTGCAGAATACCTGCAAATTTCGGGAATTTGACGATGATCCATCGCGCAAGTCCGGCCATTCGCCTCAGACTAAGAGGCCATCTTACGCCTGACCACCCCCGGACGATATTGGTAGCGGCAGGACGATGATCGACGCTCGAGTAATCACTCAAGCTTCTCAGGGAGACGATGCGGCTGCATCGGCGACGACAGGGTGGCGACGTTAATGCACCCCTGAGGTGCCTTCTAGGGTAAAGCGAGCAGCTCCACCGACATCGACCTTTCGTCTCGCAACTTATGCTGAGCCGTGCGGAATCGCCCAAACGCTAATGTATCTCAAAAAAGCCTTCGAGGCAGCTTCACAGCCGGTGAATGCTGCCCCGCCTAGATGGGCGAGCTACAACGGCGGCCATAGTGCGCCGAAGTCAGCTGCGAAGCACATCAAAACCCCGCTGAAGTCTCGGCCGGTGAAGCGGCTCATCAACATGGGTAAGCATAATCAGCTCGTTTGGTGTATTGGAAGGAATGGGTCCAACAGCCGGCTCCTTGTGCCGGCTGACCGCTTAGACAGTGATCACGACGTAATCCTGGTCAACACTGACGGGCAGCGTCTCTGCCTTGTAAGGTCCTTTGGCCAACGTGGCGCCGGGTTCCACCTCAACGGCATAAGTTCGCGCGCGCACGCTATCGGGATCGCACCAGGATTGGCCAGTGCGAATGTCAAACTCCCAGCAGTGCCAGGGGCAGCGCAGCATCTCTCCCGGACGGGTCAAGCTGTATTCGCCGGGACCAGGCGAATCTACTCCGCTGACCAAGGCGCCCTTACAAAGCTGGGCACCCTGATGCGGACAGCGATTGACGAGAGCGAAGAACTCGTCATTGACGCGAAAGATACCGATTTCCCGGCCTTTGACGGTCACGATCTTGCACGCGCCTGGTGTAATCTCGTCGACCCTAGCAACAACATGACGGCTCATGATCAGTCCAGACCATACAAGGTGCGTGCATTCTCATGGAAGATTTTGCGCTTCCACGATTCAGGCAGGGGGGCCTTGAAGGCATAGCGCGGATCATCCTCATCCCAGTGCGGATAATCTGTTGAGAACATCACGCGATCCACGCCAATCCATTCAAGCGTCGATAGCAGGTCATGAGGTCGCTCAGGCTCTTCGATAGGTTGGGTGGTTACCCAGATGCTCTGGCGCACATACTCGGATGGCTTTTGACGCAGGAACGGCACTTCCGCGTGCAACCGTTTCCACGCCTTATCCAGCCGCCAGCATAACGAGGGCAGCCACCCGAAGCCGGCTTCTACCAGGACAATCTTGAGATTGGGAATGTGCTCAAACACGCCTTCGCAAACCAGACTGGTCACCATATTCTGCATCGCCTGCACGTAGGAAGGATGCTCCTCGTGATAGTAGGACGGCCAGCCGCCTCCGGTGGACGGGTGCACTTCCCCGCCGATATGCACGACGACCGGAAAGCCGTTGGCTGCACACGCCTCCAGGATGCGCCAGTAGCGCCGGCGGCCGAGCGGCTCCAGACCACGCTGCGGAAGTTGTACCTGCACGAAGCGCCGATCACCCGCCCGCTTCTCGATCTCCGCAATCGCCGCGCGTTCGTGCTCTATGCTGATTTGCACGGCACCCTTCAACCGCCGGTCCCGATCGCACCAATGTGCAAGCTGCCATTCGTTGGCTGCGGTCGCGAGGGCAGCGGCGAATTCGACATTGCGTTCGTCGCCGACGAATGGCAGCATCATGCCGTATTCGACGTTGAATAAATCGAGCAATTGTTTTTGCATGAATGGCAGGTCCGATCCTGGGCACGCGCCATCCGGCAGCCATGCGTCCATGCGCATTCCGGCACCCGGCGACATGCGAGGATAGTTCTGCGTCTTCGCCAGCCCCTTGCGCGCGCGCGTGCCGATAATCGCGCGATGCTCGCGCCAGCGCTGTGGCAGAAACTCATCTAACTCGGCCAATGAGTTCCACGCGGGGTGGATGTCGCAATCGATGAAACCCATGTGACTCGGATTGATGGTCACCGGCTGACGCTCCATGACGACGGTGTTCATGTCGATACCCTCCTCCGATCTTCCCTTCAGCTCAAGCGCGGATAGGTTGCCAGAGCGTTGCTCACCAGCATCTTCGACAAACACTCATCAGGCAGACCGTTGGGAATAGCATCCGCCCCCTCGAAGTGCCAATGCGGATAGTCCGTAGAAAACAGCAGCATTTCGTCGGAGCCGATTTCATCGATGATCATTTGCACTTGGGCCGCCGTTGGAGGCGCGTCGAATGGCTGGACGGTCAGCCTGACATGCTCGCGAATGATCTCGGACGGCCGACGCTTGACCCAAGGAGTTTCATATCGCACGGCACGCCACGTCTTGTCGATGCGCCAGAAATGCGCTGGCAACCAAGTCACACCCGATTCTATCAGCACGACCTTCAGGCGCGGGAACCTGTTGAACACGCCCTCGGCCACCAAGCTGTTGAGGACGCCTGAGAATCCGGGCGCTTGCGAAACATAGTCTTCGATGTAGTACGACGGCCACCCCAACGAGCTCGGCGGATGACGAAAACTACTCCCCGCATGAATACCAATCGGCAGATCGTGGCGCTCCGCTGCCGCATAGATCGGCCAATGCTGGCGTTTCCCGAGCGGCATCTCGGTCATAGCCAGCATAAGCACCTGCACGAAGCGCCTGTCGGTCGCGCGGCGCTCAACCTCTGCGGCTGCCAGCTCGGGGCTATGTAGGGGTACAACGATGGAGGCACGCAGCCGTGTATCTCGATCAAGAAATTCTGCCGCGATCCAATCATTTATGGCACGACACATTGCCGCGGAGAGATCCTCACTGAACATGATCTGCGAGCCATGCAACACGTTACAGATGGCGAACTGCGTCTGGAACGGCTCCAGCACATGATCTCGCAACTGTTCAAACTGCGATCCGAGATGCCCCTGTGATGGGCGCCAATCGGGGCGGCATGTCAGGGGCGCGTTCGATGGGTATGAAGTTAGTTCAAGGCTGTCGCGATCGATACCGCGGCGAATGAGATGCTCCCGCCAGTACTCGTCGAGATACGGCAGCAGCGTACGCGTGTCCGGCAGGCTCACGTGGACGTCGCAGTCTATCGGGCGGACTCCCAACGGAAGCATGGTCAGGTCCTCAAAGGCAACAGTAAGCGATTAGCGCGAAACAGCCAAGTAGATCATCCGCCGCTGAACCATTGGCCCTTCTAACGCCGGCTAGTGAACCGGCACTACAGCGGTAGCCTCAACTTGCACAGCAAACATATATCGGACGGATGCCACTTAGCGCTGCGAAAACCCGATCGGCATCGCAGAAATCCTGCAGCATATCGTACCATTTCGCAGTTTTTGCCAATCGGTCAGGCGAACCAAATCGTCGTGATTGGCTGACCGCCAGCCCAGCCTGTACCTCGCCTCGCCCCGCGGGGAGTTTGATTGGTCACGCCAAGTGATAGTGCTGACAAACAGCACTCCTATCTTGGCCACTGGCGTAGACAAGGTCCTCGAGAGCAGGATCGATTCTGAACGATTACAATTGAATTCAGCGCCGTCCCCGGCGAGACACCGGCAAACGGGTCGAGCTCGATAGAGTGACCTCATTCAAAGGAGCGCATGGGCGCGCGCTGACCCGGCGCCGGACGAAGCCTCCCTCCCTCATGGACCTTTGCCACTGTGCTCGAGTGGTAGAAGGGCTGCGTTGCTTGAGCTCAGTCCGTCGATGGAGCGGGCGATCTCGCGCATGCCGCCCCCGGACGGCCCTGCCTTTGCCCGCACGTTTTGATCCCCTCCAGACACTCTTGCATTTCATGATTAGCCATTCGCTCGGAAGGATGATCCCCTACGCCCTTCTTGTACACTTGCACCTTGCAAGCGGCCTGGTCGCCTCCGTCGGGTCGGGGAGGTCGATCCAGACCACCACCACTTCCAACAATCCTTAGGTTGGCGCCGCTTTGCTGCTGCCTGACGGCGGTCTTGGCCATATCGCGCTCTCCTCAATCCCAACCGACTCCACCCTCATCAACGGGCTCTCAAGGCTTTGCCATCTCAACGAGGACTCTGTCGAATGGTGCGCCAGTCCTTGCATTCGGCCATACCGATGGCGACCTCAAACTCGCATAAAATTCATATGCGCTGGGTCGCAGTAGTGCCGAGGAAAAGCTCCAAGCAGGCAGACGTCTTTGAGGGAGATCTCTGATGCTAATTTCCAGTCGTGAGCGCCTCTACTGCCTGCCGATGCACTTGATGTGATCTCCAAACCACCATCTCCTTCCAGTCTAGCCTCTGTGGGTAGTAGTGGCGCTTAGTGGCATTGCGTATCTGGCGCCCAAGCTCGGAATCAGCGTCTTGAGGCCGATGCATGAACAGCCAGTGATCATTGCGCAGCACCTCAGGTTTGGGATCGTAAGTACCGAACTCAAGGGCAACATAGGTGTGCCGATTCCCCAGAGCCCACTCCCAAAATTCGTCTTGCGAGCCAGAGATAACGACGGAAGAAGAAGTCCCCAGCTCCGGTGAGGTGACGGACGGACCAAACATGCTGACTGCCCGCTCGTAGCCCCGTACTCCGGACGCCTGCTCGCATTGCAGCTCTCCATACCCGTAACGGCCTAGGCCTGTGTGGTAATCGATGATGATAACGCTGTCGCGGCGAACTACATCAAACTCCGCCACAATTTGCTCAAGAATTCTCCTGGCTTCGGTAGGACCAGCTCCCCCGTAGAACAAACCGCCCGGCCGTGTGTACTGCCCAGAAGATCGCGCTGCTCGAACTCTCAGTTCGCCATGCACGGAGCGATACGCTGCGATCGCAGCTTCAGCGCGTTGGATTCCCTCCTTAGTCATGTCAATTGGCACAAAATGTTCCGCCAGCTCCTCGTATCCAAGATTCGGAGGGACGGTCTTGGAAAAGTCGATGAAATTTCGATTGAGGTCGCACCCTTCTGCAGTCACCCGGCGATCCCACGCAAAACCGTAGGCATTCAGCGCATGGATACACAGAACCGCCGCGGACGGCGGGAGTGTCTCATGGAGTTTAGATTCCAAGAATGTAAGTTGGGCTGCGGACCCGCAGTATCCCTCTGGCCCGTGCGTTCCGGACACCAGAACTAAGAGCTTCTTAGCATCTGCAGCACCAAAATATGCTGCATCAGTGAAGAGTGCCTGGCCAGCCGGTCCATTTGCACTGCATTGGTATGCTCTGGACGCCGGCGCAGCGGCCATGAATTTTTGTCTCGCTTCTGCATAACTGTCAGAAAACAAGCTGGACGAAAGATATTTTGCGCAGTTAAGAGTCATTCTGCTCGCAGTCCGTGAGTCACTCCGACATCAAACGCTCGACATCGAGCTGCATGTTGCCGCATGTTCTCATAATGTGATGATTTTTTCCGAGCCGGTTTCCGCGATCGGCGCAGAAAACTTGCGTTGAGGAGACCCGATGTGACAAATACTAGCGCCCCCGGAGCCCGCTCCTCACATCGGCCGACTCGCAGATCGACTCTTGCAGAAACGCCTGATCACGTTCTTGAAGATTGGGCGCCCTGCGGTCATCTTCATCACGTTCAACTGTTCGGCTCCACGATGCGCCTTCATGCGAGCCGCGCACGCCGGTAGCTCACATTTGTGAGATGAGCCGCGTTGGCTTCTCAGAGCATGCTTCGTCAGTACCCGCGAGCGAGATCTATGAAATTCTTTAGCGGCTGGCGCTTCAAAAATCTTTCGATGTTGTCCCCAAAAATCGAGAACACCCGCTCCGCATAGTCTGCAGGATTTCCGGCAACATGCGGCGTTGTAATCACGTTCGGCATGTCCCAAAGGGGGCTGTCATGCGGCAGGGGCTCCCTCTCGAACACGTCGAGCATCGCACCGGCAATTGCGCCTCTCTGCAGGGCGCTGATCAATTGGGATTCCACAACGACATTGCCCCTTGCGATGTTGATCAGGAAGGCGTGAGGCTTCATGCGGGCGATCTCAGCGGGCCCAATGAGGCCGATCGTCTCCGGGGTCGCCGGCACGGCCAGTACAACAAAGTCACAGCGCGGCAGCAGGTTTCGTAGATCATCCGAAGCGAACAGCCGGTCGACCCCTGCGACCGGAACGGAAATGTCTCGCTTCGATCCAACTACCGTCATCCCGGCGCTCTTCGCGCGCCGGGCGATGGTGGACCCGATCGAGCCCAGTCCGACGACGCCAAGCGTCATATCGGCTAGGGGCGCCACAACACGGGGATGCCATTTCCGCTCCGATTGTTCGCGCAGAAACCGGCGGAAGTCCCAATGCAGCATGGTAACGCCGGCCATTACGTAATCCGCAATAAGGTCGCCATGGATGCCGCGTGCAGTGGTCACCGCGATGTGACCCGCCTTCTCCCGGATGGGGAACATAGAATCAACCCCGGCGCCGGTGCACTGGAACCAGCGCAGCTTCTTCGCCTGCGCGAACACTTCAACCGGGAAGTGAAATGCAAGCAAGGCGTCAGCCTCCCCTATGTATTGCTTGAGCCGGCCAGAGTCCGGCGCCACGATAGCCCGAACTTGTGGAAAGCGCTCTCCTATGAGCCGAGCAAAAGTCTCGGCAGCCGGGTGGTGAAGGAGTATGGTGAGCTCTGGGCTTTCGCCAGTCATGTTCTGTCCATTCATTGTAATGAGTCGCAATGTGCACATTCAGAAAGGCAAGAGGCCTTAACGAACCGTGTTGGACAAAGTCAGCCCGTTAGGCTGGGACGCACAGGTGGCATCTCCGCCGAATGGCAACCGACAATCGGCCCATCGATCTGATCTAGAGCTCCGGCGGTTGAGGTACAGAGCAGGCGATCACCATTTTCTATGGTCCGGTCATCGCCACACAAACAGCTCGCCGTCAATTCCGATTACGGAGATGGATCCGGCCTGCGAGTGTTTATGACTCCACCAACAAACTGCCTCAATCACCAACACCCCAGACGCAGACTCGCCATGGGAAGCAATCACACCGGATTGATGGCAATGTTCGGCGCTATGCCCTTTAGATAGACGCCGCCTCGGGACCCTGGCGCGTGACGAGCGGTATGCCACGGGGATAGCGCCCGCGTATCCTCTGAAGTCAGCCACAGCCTAAGCAGGTGCCTCCGCCGCTCCAACTCTGGATAGTCCTCGTACTCGGTCCGCGAGTGCAGGATCACATGATTATTCAGAAATTGTATGTCGCCCTTTCCGAAAGTCATATCCAGACGGAAACGAGGATCGTGAGCCAACGTTTCAACGAGCCGCATCGCCTCGAGTTGCGCATCGGTATAGCGAGGGACCTCCGGGAAGCGCTGGGCTGAAGCCGAGTAACCAGGCTCCAGCCACACCATCAGGCGACCTTCATGATAGGTAAAGATCGGCATGGTATACCAAGGCTTGAGACCTTCAGGAATTTCTCCCCTGCGGTCGATATACCACGGCTGGTATAGCACTTGGAGCAGGTCGGGGCGCTCCGCTTGGATCGCGTTATGGATCGCGACAGCGCTCGCCAGCGTGCTGGCGCCTCCAGCCTTGGCCTCGTGTAGACAGAGCAAACCGACGACATCGCACTCATCAGTGTGATAGCGCAGCGTTTCTTTCGACTCATGTCCCCGCTGATTGGGGTTCGCCATCGAGCTGCCGAGATTGATGATGTGGCCGAGCAGGTGACCCTTACCATTCTGGGGCACAGGCTTACCGAGATGCAGACCGATTCCCAGGTAGATAGCGGCGACCTGCTCTCGCGAATATCGGTCGATAGGCAGTCCGCGGACGAGGACAAACCCGAGTCCGTCGTTTAACTGGCGCTTGACGGCTTTTAGCTTGCCTCCGAAGACTTTGAGCGGGAATTCGTCTCTGGTCATGGAGACCAGATTGGGGACATTGCGCTCGACATGCGCCAACGCTGCTTCGATGTCGGCAATATCAGCCTCATCAATCTGGTAAACCCAGTCGCGGCTATTTTTGACCTCTGGTCCGCGCCAATCCGCAGGATCAATCACGGACCCACTCGGGATCGATGGCTCTTGGTTGGTTTGGGACTGAGCAAGCATTTTTTTACTCTCTGAAGACGCGCGGCCCGATCTGAAGCAGCGCGATAAACAAATTCCGCGATAAGCAATTGTAAGGCGAGCCCACGCTGAAAACCTGCGAAAACGGCGTAGAATTGAGACTTTTGTGCAAATATGACGCCTTTTAGTGCCTTCTTGGCGCACACCATCTGTTCGGCTTGTCTGGCCTACGGTTGATCGTTGAGAGCGCATACCTTCTGCAAAAGCAATTCTCGCATGCTTCACCGGTGAAACTCCAACAACCGCCGTCGTGCTGAAGCTATCTATTATTAGGGTGCGAAGAGACCCGGATAGGTGCTCGAGCAGGCAAGCCCAATTGCCAATGCCTCTGTCCGGCGACGCTCGACACCGACGAAGCATCCTGCTTGCGCGGCTTCTGATGTGAGCATTGCGCATCTCGGTCCACGCTACTTGCCATCATGCTCACTGCACTTGCCAAGAACAGCAGAGCTTGTGCGTCCTGCAAACCCGCACTCGTGGCAATCCATCACAGCGGGTTGCGTTGGCGGCGGGCTCTCCGAGTCCAATCATGTGCTCGTGGCAGGCGCCCCTGAAGATGGCTTGCCTCGCCGCTTAATTGGTGCCGTGGCGAATTGGCCTGACAAATTCTGCTGCGGCGAGGCTTGTGCCTACAAGGTCGGCATGAACGCACAAGCATGCGAAGGAAGGGTTTAGGAAACCGCAGGGCGAACGATTGCTTTCACCTCCAAGAACTCGGCAAGGCCGAACTCCCCGAACTCGCGACCGTTGCCGCTCCGCTTGTACCCGCCGTACGGCGCCATGGGATCGCCGGCGGCATCATTAACTTTCACACGTCCGCTCCGCAGTTGAATAGCAATGCGATCGATCGTCTTAGCGTCCGCTCCCCAGATGTAGGAGCACAGGCCATAGTCTGTATCGTTGCCGATAGCCACCGCATCCTCCAGATTGTCGTAAGAGAGGATAGACGCGACTGGCCCGAAGATCTCCTCTCGGGCGATCCTCATGTTGTTGGAGACGTTTGCGAATACAGTGGGTTTGACATAGTAGCCGCGATCGAGACCCTCCGGGCGACCGAGTCCTCCCGTCACGAGAGTGGCGCCTTCTGCAATGCCGGCTTCGATCAGGCACTGAACTTTTTCGAATTGCGCCTGCGAAACTACAGGCCCGAGATCAGGATCACTTAGCGGATCTCCGACGGTGAGGCCGGCGGCGATTTTGCCTGCTATGCCGATAGCTTCGTCCATGCGATGACGCGGAACAAGAATTCGAGTAGGCGCACCGCAGTCTTGCCCGGAGTTGTACATGACCTCTTTCACCCCGAATGCAACCCCGTCAGCAAACCGATCGTCGTCGAAGATGATGAGCGGGCTCTTGCCACCCAACTCTTGACACACGCGCTTCACGGACGGCGCGGCGTTTCGAGCGACCTCAACGCCAGCGCGGGTCGAACCGGTAAAGGAGATCAGGTCCACGTCGGGGTGTGTCGATAGAGCCACCCCAACGCCAAGCCCATCCCCCTGGATCATGTTAAATACGCCGGCTGGTGTACCGGCTTCATGGACAATCTCCGCCCAGATTTGAGCCGAGAAAGGCGCCAACTCCGAGGGTTTTAGGATTACTGTGCAACCGGCAGCGATCGCGGGTGCCACCTTGCAGACGATCTGGTTCATTGGCCAGTTCCATGGCGTGATTAGGCCGCACACGCCGATGCCCTCGCGACGAAGAACCGTCCGTCCGCGCTGTTCTTCAAAAGGAAACTCCAGCAGAACGTCCACCGTGGACTTGAGGTGGACAAGCCCCAGATCAACCTGGGGGCCGCCCGAGACGGAGGTCGGCGCGCCCATCTCTTCGGTCATCGCCAGGGCGAGATCGCCGGCGCGTCGTTCATATTCCGCAGCGATACGCTGCAAAACCCGAACTCGTTGCTGGCGGTCAGAGCGGGACCAGGATGCGAACGCACGTTTGGCAGCGCCGACCGCAAGATTGACGTCGGCGCCTGAACCGAGGGCGATCCTACCCGCGACAGCCTCCGTGGCAGGATTAATCACACTCAATTTCGCGTCACCCATCGCGGCAACCCATTCGCCGTCGATGTAAAATTTCATATGCTCACGCATGTGCACTCCTGTCTGTGTCGAGCCGATCTGCCGACGCGCGAAGTTTTCTCAGAGGGATCGGTCTGGTGCTTCGTCACGAGTGAATGTGAGCAGCGCCCTAGGGTGACTTCGGACTGCGCAAGCCTCTAAACCAGGGCTTTACTCCGGCGAAGGGTTGCTGCGACTGCCTCTATAAAGGAGCGGAGACGCCCCGAAACTGCAAAATCTAGGCGTCGACCAGAGAAATTCTGCAATTCCGGTTTCTTTGTGGTGCGCCTACGTCCCCGCATGCAGATTAGATAGACAGCGCAGAACCAGCTATGCCGGCCAGAAGGGGAGAGACAGCAGGACTCCCATGCCGGGCTGGTAAAGAGCTTTCGCTGTTATCGTCTGGTTTGCGAGCCCCATGTATCGAGACGTCGATGTTGATAAGGGCCATTCGGGATTACTGTGGATTCCGAAGGACAATTCATTGGCGGGCCGAACGCCGCTACGAGCGGACACCCTCTGAAGTGAGTACCGGCACGGCAGCATTGAAAATCGAGAAGAGCGCTGAAGGGGCCGCTGATCAGCAGCGCCTCGGATCCGTTTACATTTGTCGGACCTGAGTTCCGTTTCTCCATGGAAAAGGAAGGATTCCGCTCGCCGCAATTTCTGCGAAGCCAAGACGAGCGTTCCGGCTCACATGTCAACAACTGCCCAACGATCGATACGATGATGCGACAGCTAACGACAAGCCATGGAGCGCAGGGATAGCCTTGGGCTTGGCGCGAGTCAGCAGCGCACCGGTCGCAGCATCCCCAGCACCGGAAGGCGAGCTGCGCGAGATAGCCAACGAGACCCGTGTTGTTCTGCAGCGGCGCGAGCGCGAGTAGTCGTGGAAAAACCGCGCCCACCGCGGACGATCAGCTCACGAACCTCGGCGCGCGAGCGCCGCTCCTTGTAGAGGAACGGCCCAACGCGCGCTGGTCATTCACAAATAGTTCGACTGCGACCGTTGCTGTGCGGTCCTTAAGATTGTCGACGGCAACAGGCGACGAGAGCCTGGCTGTGGTCGTGGCACCCCGATCTCGAGCCACCAACGAACGGTACCGAATCCACCTCAAACACTGTTGAGCAGCTTCAAAGTGAGGCTCTTTCGCGCTCCAGCTTAAAGCAGCGGTTGGATTTCTTGCTCCCAACGTTTCATCGAGGCATCCTTCTGCTTGCCGAGATAGGTCCAATCGGGCAAATAGGCGTATTTATCCATCTCTTCACTGCTCCACATAAAAGGCTTCTTCTCGTCGGATACGCTTGCCTTAGGATTGGCGGGCAAACCGTGCGAGACGTTGCAAAATAGTGTGTTGCCCTCAGGACTGATAAAATAGTTTGCGAGCTTAAGGGCGGCATCGGTCTTTCCGCCCTTCACGACGCACCACCCTGATGAGAAGACGAACGCCCTGAATCCGGTGGTGCTCGGGTCCATTTTCATCAGGAACCGGATCTTGAACTTAGATGAGAACTTAACGATGTCAGTAGTTGGAGCCCAACCTATAGCCGTTTCGCCAGAAACGATCGAATTTGTGAGCTCAACGTCCGAATTAAATACGCGCCCTATGTTTCCACTGCTCGCCAGCTTTTTCACGAAATCCCAAGCCGGATCCAAGTTCTTCTCGTCGCCACCCTTGTACAAGGCAATCGATAACATCTGCGTATTCCCTCCCGCCGTGGGGATCGGAAAGCAGATTTTTCCCTTGAGCCTTGGGTCCAAAAGATCGTCAAGCTTAGTAATCTGGAAGGGAACGAGGTCTTCCCGATAAAACCAGCAAAATGTACCGATACTTGTCGGGACATTGATGACATTTCCCGCACCATCTTTGACCAGGAGCGTTTGGGGAATATCTACAATATTCGGTACTTTTTCTGGCGTGACTGGCTCACCCAAGCCTTCCTGGGCAACGATCGGGTATGTAGCATCGAACGCCGCTATTAAATCTACATTGGGGCGCGCCCCCATAGCCTTGATTTTTGTCAGAAAGACCGATGCCGGCCCCGAATATAATTGCCAATTAACATTGACGAGCGACTGCTTGGCGGTAACCGCGTTCGTCGCTTCACCCCAATCTCCGCCCCATGTAACACCATTGATAGTTTCTGCTGCGAGAGCCCCGCCAACGCCCACGGCTGAAATGCCGGATCCCAAGGCCATCGCCGAAGCCGCGCTTTTTAGAATTCCACGGCGTGATATCGTAAACATGTATATCCCTCCCAGTGATAACTACTTGCGAAAGTGCGCGCTGACCGGCAGCTGTTTTTTCTTCTAGTCCTGGTCGTTCAGCGCTGTAGCAGTCCATCCACACTGGACGTTCATCTCGACGTCCGGACGCACGATGGCCTCGTCAACAGATCGGTACCTGATCTTGATGCTATTTAAGCTGCGTTTGTTCCTACTTCTCGCCTTATTATCGCGTATTCAGCCCCTACGGCGCCGATTTTCGGCGTCGCGATACAAGTCGCGAGGGCTCAGCTGACTAACCGCCGCACATAGAGACAACCAGACAAAACCATTAAGGTTTTTAGGGCGTCGAGGGCTAGGAGAATAGATCATCGCAGTTGTAAAATGGGTACCAGCGGGGACATAGCTTTGAAGTTTCCGTCATTCCTGTGCGCCGTTCGCCGCAACGTGTAACCGCTGCGAGACGGATATCGAAACAGCACTGCAAGCATCAGACTGCAGCCTGTTGCAGACGAGATTTTTTCACCGCCGGTCTGAGAACAGGAGGACATCAGACGCCGCAAAAACGGCGCGCACCGATTGCCCCGGCACGACTGCCGGAATTCTGTCGATATTCTTGCGAATGACCAGCAATCGGGTTTTCCCTGGAAGTTCAATGACCACATGCACGTCAGCGCCGAGCGGTGCCACGTCAAACACGACACCGGTCAGAACATTGCGTTCTGGATCTGGCGCAATTGCACCCGCGGCCTCCTCCACCAGTTCGATGCTTTCCGGTCTAATACAGAGATCGGCGCGGCCGCATTGCTCGGACTGCGCTGATTTCGCGCGGATTTCAGCTCCCTCACTGGTGATGTAGGAGCTTACTCCTCCAGTGAAGCGATCGCGTGTCGCACCATGAAACCAATTCGACCTTCCCACGAACTCGGCAACGAACTTATCCGCCGGCGCGGCGTAAATTTGCGTCGGCGTTCCACGCTGAACGATCTTTCCCGCCTGCATGACGACGACTTCGTCGCCCAAACTGAGGGCCTCCTCTTGATCATGGGTGACGACAATAGTCGTCGCATCGACGGATCTCAGGATCTCCTTCAGCTCAATGCGGAGCTCCACACGAAGCTTTGCGTCAAGCGCCGACAGAGGCTCGTCGAGCAGAACAATCTGGGGATCTGTGGCAAGGGCCCGGGCAAGAGCAACACGCTGTTGTTGCCCACCGCTTAGCTGAGCGGGATATCTCCCCTCCATGCCGCTCATACGTACAAGCGACAACATCTGCTTGATGCGGGACGGTATCACCGATGACGGAGTTCCGCGGTACCGCATCCCATAGGCGACATTCTGGGCCACCGTCAGGTGAGGGAAAAGCGCATAATCCTGGAAGAGGAGTCCGACATTGCGCTCATAAGGTCTCAGATGGCCAACATTTTTGCCAGAGATTTCCACGATCCCGCTGTCATGCGACGTGAAGCCCGCAATGATCCGCAGCGTCGTCGTTTTGCCACAGCCGCTTGGCCCCAGAAGTGAGAGGACTTTTCCTTTTTCGATGTCCAAGCAGACGCCATCGACCGCGACGTGCTCTCCATACTTCTTAGTGACATTTTTCAATTCAAGAACATTCATGCGATTACGCCCTATAGATGCCGTGGCCGATAACGCGATCGAGACCGAGCACGCGATCCAGCATGATCAAAATGACGATAGTCAGCCCCATCAGGAAGACGGCGGCCGCGGCGAGTGTGAGATCAAAACTCGATCTCATGAGACTAACGAGAGCGACAGGAAGCGGATACGTATTGAAGTCACTCAGGAAGAGACTAATCGTCAAATCGTCCATAGAGAACGCGAAGGCAAAGATCGCACCAGCAGCAATGCTGTTCTTGGCCAGCGGCAAAGTAATCGTGAAGAAAGCCTGGCGCTCATTGGCACCAAGAATCAGTGCGGCTTCACGTAGCGTTCGGCTTATCCCACTCAGACCGATCAGTGTCATTCTGATGGTGTACGGGACTGCAACGATGAGGTGACCAGCGAGCAGCTTGTAAAAGGTTGGCAGCACGTCCACGGCCGAAAGGACCATAACGAGCGCGAAACCGATAGTAATTCCAGGCAGCATGAGAGGCGCCAAGAACGCTGTGGTGATAGGATCACGCAAATGCGGAGACATCCGGCTGATGCCCAGCGCGGCCAGGGTTCCTATCGCAGTTGCAACAGCTGTCGTCGCGATCGCGAGCAACAGGCTGGTATGAAATGCGGGCCATAGATAGGCGTTGTGAAAGAACCGGTCGAACCAGTGCATCGAGATGCTTGGAGGAGGAAATGAACCGAGATAGTCGCGCGAATCGACCGACATGACCACTGTTATGATCACCGGGAGCAGCAAAAATACTGCGGTCAGACCAATGATCGCCTTTACGCACCAGGTAAGGCCAGCATCGGCGTGTCGCTTGCTGAAAAGTGCTCTACGTCCCATCACACGCGCAGTACGGAAGACAAGAGTGGCGCCAGAATTCCTGAACATTTTCACGTCCGATCCAGCAAGGTGGTCAGTCTGGACATCAGGAAAATCAGAAGCAGGGAAAGAACGATCATGGCGACCGAAAATGCCGCGCCGCTCGGATAGTTTCCGACCTCGCCGAAGCGGCTGTAGATGAGATTCGAAATGAATAGTACACGCCCCTGCCCCAAGATCCACGGTACGGCAAACGCACTCACACCAAGGGTCATTGAGACCAAAAATGCAGAGATCAGTCCCTTGATGCACAACGGGAGCGTTACGGTTCGATGAGAACTAAACGCCGAGGCGCCGAGGGCCTGAGCTGCTTCGGTCAGTCGCGGGTTGAGGTTCAATACTGCGCCGATCAGAATCAGAATCGACATGGGGATTTGGTAATGGAGCAATCCCGCTACAATAACGAAGTTAAGATATGGCCCGCCACTCATGTTGACTCCGAAAAAGGACATGGCTGGACCGAGTATCCCCACGGGGCCCAAGGTCAGCTGAATTGCATAAATCCGGACCAAGGAACTCAAGAACAGCAGCCCGATGAGCGCCGAAATCCAAGACTTCCGCGCCATCGAGGAGGCATTCCTGGCGATGTAATAGGCGATCGGAAACGCAAAGATGAGGGCGATCACGGATGCGCAGAACGCTAGGAGATAAGTCCGGATAAAGTAGTGCGCATAGACCGGAACGAAGAGCTCGCTATAATTCTCCGTTGTGAGCGAAGCGCCCGCCTCGGATCCAATTCGACCCGGCGTGAAGACGCGGAAACTTTGCTCAAGCACCGTCGATAGCGGCAATGCAAGGAGGACAACGTATATTGCTACCGCAGGAAGCAGCAGCAGTATTGTGGTTCGGGCACTCGTCTTCATCTTACGCAGACAACCCTTTACAATGGAAAGATCGATCAAAGACCGCAAATCGGATTAATCGGAACGGGTTCACGACATCGCTGCACGCAAGCACTGTGTCCCCTCGCGGGACGCTAACTCGTCAACCTAGCAGCTCCGAGTAGTTTTTATTTCAAAGCGCTGCAGCCTGGTTAGCCCGCGCGCACATCGTCTGTACCGACCAGTTGAGTTGCCCATCCTTGTGAAGACTGCGCCGACGAGCGCACCATCCGTCGTGACCGGCGTCGGCACACCCAACAGAGCCACCACTGATAAAAATGTAGTTCCCGGCGGACATAGTTCCTCCCCGCAGATAAGCTGTCTTTAGTTCGGGTCCGATTTGACTTGACCGCATATCTCGCACTTCTGCCTGCATCTCTGGGATTGCAAGAGTGCAAGATGCCGTCGTCCCGAAAGCACCATTACCCGTGTCTCTCTAATAACAATAACGGTGCCTGATCGCCGATTTAATGCATTAATCCCTGCGCTGAAGCTCAATTCCTGCGTTCGACAGCGTTCTTTGACAGTCTTTCCGCAGGCCGCGCGGGGTCAAGTGTTGTCCGCAGAGGAGGAGTTGGCCTTTGCGATGGTTCGTTCGATTCCGGAGGTGCTTGGAACAATCCCGGTGGCGGCGTAAGCGACGATATCGCGATCGGATACGATGGCAAGGCTAGCCTGGCAATGGCAGGATCGGCTGAGGCCTCCGGCGGCTTGCGTCGCGCTGCCATTCGAGCCCACATCCACCAGCGGCATTGATTGATCCTGGTCGCCGGCATTGCAGATGGCGGGCCTCTTGCTGCTTCCACCTTACCCCTTTTTTGTCGGCAAGCCGACCGGCAGCTTGTCGCAAGCCAGCGCACCGTGGAGCTTGTCCTTCTCTTGACCGGGCGACTCGGTCCGTTTCCGCTAGCTAGCGCTCGAGCTTCGGCCAAAACCTGACGACGATTAAGTTTCGCTCATCACTTCGCACTCGCCAGCCCGCCGAGCTTCACACCTTAGCCTGAAAGCGTTGTTAAAGGTAGGTACCAAAGTCTATCCGGGTTCGACCGTTCGTGGATCGCGGAAACACAGCGCAACTACCACGCTGTTGAAGAAGTCGCCCGCCGTCGAGGTGAGCTTGATCATTGGCTGGGGGCCATTCGAAGACGCGCATGCAGCGCGGCGGCGATCGAACTGGCGAGCTGTTCAGGTTGTGACCTCGATGCGAGGTGCGGCGTGATCATCCGCTGCGTGAGATCGTCGAGGAATGCGCTGGTTGCGCTAGAATGAGAGTTTGCGGCGCATGTCAGGGTCGATGCAACCG
The DNA here is from genome assembly GCF_016031625.1 of Bradyrhizobium agreste. Lineage (GTDB taxonomy): Bacteria > Pseudomonadota > Alphaproteobacteria > Rhizobiales > Xanthobacteraceae > Bradyrhizobium > Bradyrhizobium agreste. The sequence goes on from NZ_JACCHP010000001.1 coordinate 87,024, forward strand.
CAGACACGTCTGCCGGCCATGCTGCGACAGGCGCTCTGCTCGGCCCTCGGAGGATTAGGTGCCGGAGTACGACCCGCCGGTTTGGCGGCATCAACGATGCGGCAGGCCGGGCTGGAGGCGGTTGAGTGCCTGGATTTCGCTCTTTTCGACGACAGACAGCACGAAGTCTTGATGCGGCGGTCGACACAGGGGCCGACGACGTCACTGCCGAACGGGGAATAGTCGGAGCGCCTGAACTGATCCATTCGGCGTAGGCGGCAGGGTCATCACCCGAGCAGTCCTGGATCTTCTTTGTAGACCTGATAAGTTCGATCAGGTTTTCGATTCGAAATCGGTGAGCGCTTTGACGCCGTCTTCGCCGACACCATAGACTCAAATGACGCCGTCTTCGATCTCCATTTCAATCGAGTTGTCGCCCAGGTAGTCTTCGTGTTCACCAAGGTCCTTCGCGAATTCTGTATTCGTTGCCACTAGTCCTGTTATCGCATTTCACGAGAGACGCAGGATGCCAGTAACAGGGCTAGGCCTGTGGCCTTCGATATCCGATAACCACGACGAGGGCTTCACAAACGGGGCCTTGCGTTACTCCGTCGATGAAAATCTCGGCGGTCATGAGCCTCCGCCGCGGATCGCCCTGAGACGGCGTAGTCGCCTGAAGCATTATCTCGCCTTGCTCCCCCGCCTGAAGCGAGATGCTTTCAGCCGTTCTCGAAGTCCAACCAGATGGCGGCAGGAGCTGAGCGCTATACACGGCCGTACGCTCCAAGTTGTTGCGAATCTTGATCCTGTATGTGACCTCACTATTTGCACGGACTTCCGAAAGATATGGCAGCATTCGCGCCCAGAATAGATCAATGAACTCATTTGCTGGTTCACCTACGATATCCCGGAAAGCCTCTTCCTTCCGTTCGATGTAGTCCGTGTACTCAGCAATTCTTGACTCGCCCATAACAATCAGCTCTCCGTGCCCAGGGCACACGAGATCAGGCTGGGTCGCGCGGATCACATCCGCGCAGCGACGATGCATCTCCAGTTGGAAGCTGTTGCGCATCACTGTAGTCTGGACGGCAATGTCGCGATCAATCCCTCTGGCGTTCGGATTGAAAAGCAATAGGTTGTCTCCCCCAAAGACGATCCGCTTGCCATCGATGTTGCCGAATATGATCGCGTGGTATTCGGTTTGTCCTGGTGCGTAATGAACCTCGAAGTCGAATCCTCTCCAATGAAAGGCCTCACCAGCGCGCAAAATCCGCTGCACTTCGATCGGTTTGTGAAAGCAACACGGAGTACTTGCCCATGCAGCTGGATCAGTAATGACCTCGGCAACACAATCGAGAGCCCAGCATTGGGTTCCAAAATGTCGCTGGAGAAAAGGTATGCCGCCGATATGGTCGTCATGAATGTGCGTGGGAACGACTAGTTCGATATCCCGCACTCCATAATCGTCGCGCAACTGATCAAGATGGTGCTCGACGAATCGTAAAGCCTGCAAGCCATCGTGATCCGGGCCCGCATGGAGATGTCCAAAATGGGAGAACCCGTAGTCGATGAGCATCGCGTGGCCGGAGCCACTCAAAACAATGTAAAAGTTAGAGCAAGTGTATGGTCCAGCCCACAACAAATGCTCGGTAATTGGCTGCAATCGGCTCTCACGGATCAGCTGCATGTCACTATGACTGGTACCGCGGCAGGACGTAAAAAGTCTGCCTATACTAGCGAGCGTCTCAAGCTTTGATTCGAGCCTCTCGATATCTGAGTTCAACTCACGGATCGGAGTCCCGTGAGACGGATAAGCGGTCTCGACGTCCTCCTTTTTTAAGGCGAGGATCGATTGCATCGTAAAACTAACCCCTGGGAGTTCACCATAGCCATACTCCATCGCATGAAGCTGATAGAGGTTACCGCCGCTTGTCATTAGATCGCCTGTAAAGGCAATTTTCTTGCCATCGACGTTTGTTATCAGGCTGACCATGCCGTAAGTATGCCCTTTGGCAGGAAGAACACGAAACTCGTATTCCTTCCAGACAAAAGTGCCATAGTCTTCCAGCGCAGCATCAACCGAAAGATTTTCCGCCAACGAAAAAAACGTATTGCTGTTGTTGTAATTGTCGTAGATGCGCCGAGCCTGCCAATAAGCCTCGGTATTTTCAAATAGGTGGCGTTCGTATTCCGGGACAGCCACTTTTGCGCCGGCCTTCTTTAGAGACGGCGTTCCCCAGCACTGATCTCTGTGGTGATGCGTATGTAGGATCCAGTCGATCCGCTCGATGCCAATGGCGGCAAGATGCTGCATAATGGCGCCGGATCCTGTATCGATCAACAGACACTCCTTGCCGCTTTTCAGAACGTAGACGTTGCAAGTGTCCCGGAATTCCCAAAGATTATTGGAACGCTGGATCAAAGCCAATTCATGTTCCTCGCGCATGACATCTCCTGTCGCACCCTTCAAAGCAGTACGCACAATAGCGAGATGCCGGGATCGATTAATGCAATGGATCCTCATTTACTGAGTAAATTGTGCGTCGAGCGATCTCCATCGATAGATTTTCCCAATGCTGATCGGCCCCAGCAGAGCTGGTCAACCTCTCAAGCGCGAACGTCGAGCTTGAACTTCTCAGCTATCAGTCGCGCGCCATGGAAAATTGCCCCCTCATATTGCCTCAGATGAGAATGTTACCGAAACGGAGCTCTGTTCTTGCCGGATCCGGCCTGCCGCGAGTCCGAGCAAGCCGCTCGCGAAGCGCGCCATCCATAGCGCTGTAGCGAGCGAGCGGCTTGCGGTGATTAGGCGAACGCACTTGTGGGGCCTTGAACCTCAGGCACGGAGGGTGGGTCGGTGCTCAACGTGACCTCTGCGCTGCCGATGAGCTGTCGAGCGGCCTTTGATCGCCAGCTCTTCACCAGTCGCTGCACGGTACGCCGCTGATGGCCGCTGAACCGACTGGGCGCATGCGCTTCCAGCCGGGAGAGAAGATCGACCGCGGACAAGTGCGGAGCCGCAGCGAGCCATTCCTCAATGATGGGAATGTAGGGCCCGAGCATCGATGGCCGACGTGGCACAGGCTTGCGCCGCACGTAGCGGCGCCGATGAATGCTCCGCTGCTCACCCTGTTTCCAACCATCGCCGAGCCCTCCGGCAAAGGCCGCCAAGTCGCTTTGCACCGGCGCTACAGTCATTGCTGACTTTCCGGCCCGTTGATCGACCCGCTTACCCAGCTCATTCTGAGCATCCCGCATCTGTGCCAGCAATGCCACCGGATCGAGCGTCCGGTAAATCTCCGCAGCCGACCTTTGAATGCCTCATTAAGCCTCGGGTGGACCAACGCTCTTTCGTACGGCGTAGCGGGAGGAAGATAGCGCTTGATCATCTTGGCACCTTCGCGGTGCTTCTCCTTCAGCTTAAACGAGGGCTGGAAGAAATTGATGTGCAGCCGTGCCGCCGCAAACAGGCGAGCTAATGAGCGAGCGGCATCAATGCCTTCAAACCGCCCGTAGCCCACCAGGCGGCGAACGATAGCTCCGTTCTTTTGTTCAACGAATGCCTGATCGTTCTTTTTGTAGGCCCTCGAACGGGTGACTTCGACATCGTGAGAACGGCACCACGTTACGACCGTGTCGTTCATGAAGGCGTCGTCGTTGTCAAAATCGAGCCCCCGAACGGGCCAGGGAAATAGGTTCTGCGCGCGCTCGAGAGCTTCGACCACAAGAGCGGCTTCACGCACGACGAGCGGAAAGCATTCGGTCCACCCCGTTGCGATATCTACCATCGTTAGCGTCTGAATGAACGCGCCGGACACGGACATGCCGCCGTGCGCAACCAGATCCGCTTCGCAGTACCCCGGCGGAGGTGATCCCCAGTCATTGAATGTACGCACCGGGACTTGGCGCCGTACGGCACTGGAAAAGCCCGCCCGCCGTCGGCGTCCTCCGCTGCTGCGATCTTTACGTCGCTCAGCAGACGATCGATCGTCGCCGCGCTCACCTTCAAAACCTTCGACCTGTCATCGGCAGAGAGCTTCAATCTGCCGTGCCGTTCAAGAGCCGGAAGTAAAAATGGGATCATCGCGACGAGCCGCTTACTGCAGAGCCGGTCAGAGGCGTCCCATAGCACAATCAGTGCAACGCGAATGGAAGCTCCGTAGGTCCGGCCTCGTCGTCGCGGCACGGCCGATCCCGATGCCCTGTCCACCGACAGTGCTCGGATCGCGTGCTTGCGATGCCAGCCCGCAACGGCGCACAGCTCGTCTAGGATCCGTCCCTTCTCGAGCCGCCCGCTTGCCCGATAACGCTCGGCCAGCGCTGATGTGATCTCGCGCTTTGCGCGCATGCTGATCTTCCCTGCCATACCCGCCACCGAACCGATTCGGCAGCTCCGCCCCAGACACGACAGGCAAGTTCTCGGTAACATTTTTAGTGAGGCAATGCGCCCTCGGCGTCACGAGGAGTTGGCCCCTCCTTGGATAGCCGAGGAGAGAGCGAATGAACGAGGAACGAATCACGGAAGGCTTGTCGTGGAGTGATCCACGAGGGCAGGTGATGAAGACGCCGGATGACGTGGCGGAGATGTTGCGCCTGAGGGCGTGCGGTGGGATCTGGGCGGATTGCGCGACAGCTGGGCTGCAGCCATCACACGGTGAAGGACCACGTGGCGCCGGCCGGGGTGAAGCCGTTCAAGTCGCCTGAGCGGGCGAAACGGCTCGATGGCCTTGTTGGCTGCGCGAGAGTTCATTCGGCATCGCGGCCACGGGTGTGATGGATGGTTTGCTGGTGAGCGACGTGACCTGCAAGCGCAGCACCACGCATGATAGGCCGGCCCGATCAGAAAGGTTCGACAGGACGCGACAACCTGGTTGTTAGCATAAGGGGTGCTTTGGATCGCTTGTACGGGCTGTCCTTGGCGTGATCTTCCGGCGGCGCGCGGAGACTGGAACAGCGTGTTCCGGGACCTCACTCAATGGAGCGTCAAGGGGGTATTTGGTGGTGAATGTTCGAGGCGCTGTCCGACGATCCGGACTTCGAATAACCGATCGTCGATACCACGATAATCGGGCGCATCAGAACGCCACCGGGGCGAAGAAAGAGGTCCGAAGGTCAGGCAATCGGGCGCTCGCGCGGCGGCTTCAGCACCAGGATAGATATGGCCCATCGAGGTTTAGGATGTCCCGTACCGTTTACGCTCCTCACCGCAGACGCGCTGTCATTCCCAACGTCCTCGTCTACCGTCTTGCTTGATCATGTCGGCACCCTTCTCGGCTACCATAAGGGTTGGCGCATAGGTGTTGCCGGAAGGCACGGTCGGCATAATCGAAGCATCAATGACGCGCAGCCCAATGAGTCCGTGCACACGCAGGCGCTCATCCACGACTGACATAGGATCGCTGCCCATTTTACAAGTGCCGACGAAATGGTGGACTCCTCGTCCGGCATGGCGAGCGTAGTCGAGTAAGTCTCGGTAGCTCTGCACCTTCTCGCGTGGATGGATCTCGAAAGCGGTATATCTGGCGATCGCGGCATCCTGCATGATCTTGCGCGCGATCTGCATACCGGCCACCGTGCACTGACAATCCATCTCCGCAGATAAGAAATTCGGCTGAATTGCGGGCTCGTTGCCGGCGATCGCCGACTTGATATGGATCGAACCGCGCGATTCGGGTCGGCACTGGTTGACCGCAAAGGTCATTCCAGGTTCTACCTCAAGGCTTCCGCGCCGCCTCGGATCGTAAGTGGCTGGTGCCATGTGGAACTGCGCGTCGGGCGTTTGGAGGCCGGGCAGCGTGCGAACAAAGCCGGCCACTATGCCGTTTGGTCGAGTGAGCAGGCCCGTCCGACTAATATAGTACCGCATGATCTCGCGAAGGAGACTGAAACCCCGCGCCTGCTCATTGAATGTGATGGGTCGATTGATGCGCCAGGCCATACTGACACAGAAGTGGTTGCCGTAATTCTCTCCGACCCCTCTCAACTCCTGATGGACCTCGATCCCAAACCTTTTGAGGACTTCCGGCTGGCCGATACCCGAAAGCTCCAGCACCCCAGGCGACTGGATAGCGCCGCAGGAGACAATCACCTCACCTTCACAGCGTGCCTCGCGGTTTTCGCCATGCAGAGTATACGCAACGCCAACCGCCCGCTTGCCCTCGAGCAGGATGCGGCTAACAAGGGCATTGGTCTCGATATGCAGGTTCGGCCTGCCGCGCGCTGGATCCAAAAAGGCGCGAGCCGCCGACCAGCGTTGACCATTCTTGATCGTGGCCTGAAAGTAGCCGAAACCTTCCTGCTCCCCGTTGTTGTAGTCTTCGTTGCGCGGGAAGCCACTCGCTTTGGCGGCCTCGATGACCGCGTCGCAAAGCACGTGGCGCTCCCTAATGTCACTCACAATGAGCGGGCCGTCCTTGCCACGCGAGTCGTCGCCTCGCCCCTCGTAATTTTCCGACTTTTTGAAGTACGGCAGCACGTCGCCGTAAGACCACCCGCGATTGCCAAGCTGGTCCCACCCATCGTAATCAAGCGGCTGCCCGCGCACATAGAGCAAGCCGTTGATTAAGCTCGAGCCACCTAGCCCGCGGCCGCTCGCGCAGGGAAGGCGCTGGCGCGCCGTGCCGTCTAGAGCGTCCAACTGGAAGTTCCAACTGAATCTTTTTCGCAGTTGGTCCCTAGTGTAGCCTGCTGGTATATCGATCCACATAGAGCGGTCCCGCGGCCCGGCTTCGAGAAGCAGCACCTTGACTCGAGCATCCTCAGTGAGACGATTGGCGAGCACGCAACCCGCGGAGCCGCCTCCGACGATGATGTAATCCCATTCTGACATGATCTGAAAGATTCTCCTGCACAAGGTTCATTTGGACGAGCGCGTCGGGAGTGATCTCCACGCGCGGCCGTGGCGCCGAGGTAAGCGGAGCGCAACCGCCCCACCGCTCGTCAAAGCTAACGCAGACCGCCATTGTGGGAATGACTGCACCGTCTATACGAGAATGCATTCGCGGTTTCTTCACCCCTTCCGAGGACATGAGCGCTCCTGGCATTGCAATGTCAGTGCGCGTCGATGCCATCGCAGGCGAGTACGTAGAAACTCCACTCCGCCCAAACTCACATAGAATTTCTTCGGGTTCTTGGGGCGGCTCTCAATTTCACCCGGACAAGTTACAGAGCATGCCTTATCAACCGCTCACTGCGCCCCGATCTCCGGGAAGGAAGTATCGCGATCTTGGCCCTGACGCCACCCATGATGTGGGATGCCGGAGCGCCTTCCGCCAGTATGAGCTCGATCTGAGCTATTCGAAGCTCAGCTTAAGTGGCCCCTGATACGCCTTCAGTTCATTGTGAACGCGTTCGAGCAAAATACAAACAGTACACAGCGGTTAGACCCGACCGGACTCGATCGCGACCGCCACCGATTGGATGATCGCCGCGAATCGGACTGCGGTCTGGATCGTGCTGGCCGCGACGTTCGCAGCCTGCAGCGCCTTCTCATGCGCATCGATGCACGCAGCGCAGCCGTTGATGGCGGAGACTGCCAACGACCACAACTCACAATCCGCCTTGTCTACGCCGGGATTACCGATCAAGCTCATGCGCAGTCGCGCGGGCATCGTCCTATATTGTTTATTGGAGGCAAGGTGCACAAAGCGATAATAGATGTTGCTCATTGCCATCACAGATGCGACCGCTTTGGCGGCTTCGATCGCTTCAGGCGTCAGCTTCGTGGCGGCGAGTGTCTCGAAGCCTAACATCATTTGCCGATTGCGGGTTGCGACGGCGCAGGCGAGAAACAGGCCGTATCGCGTAGGCTCGCGAAGCGTCTCATCGGCTACCATGGACGAGAAGTTGAGTCTTACGTCCTTGGCGAAGTCAGGGATCTGATCGCTAATCTCGCCGATCGACATCATCTGTCATGCCACCTTCAGCGTTTCGCCGCCAACCTCGCGGTTGCATGGACAGAGTTCGTCTGTCTGCAGCGCATCAAGCACGCGCAGCGTGTCCTTCGGCGCGCGGCCGACATTGAGGTTAGTCGCATAGACGTGCTGAATGATGTTGTCGGGATCGACAATAAACGTGTAGCGATATGCGACGCCGTCCGGCGACCGCACGCCCAAGCCGTCAACAAGAGTCCACCTGGTGTCGGCAAACTGCCACATCGGCAAGCGATGAAGATCTTTGTGGTCGCGTCGCCAGGCGAGCTTGCAAAATTCGTTGTCGGTCGAGCCGCCCAGCACTACGGCGTCACGATCCTCGAAGTCCTTCGACAGACGGGCGAATTCAGCGATTTCGGTGGGACAGACGAAGGTGAAGTCCTTAGGATAAAAGAAGATTATTTTCCACTTGCCCGGAAAACTCTTCTCATCGAGTGTTTCGAATGCGCTCTGTCCCTTTTCCTCCTGGACCTGAAATCCGGGCTTTACGCCAACAACTTCGAAAGGCGGGAGCTTGCTTCCAATTCCGAGCATTTTTTTCGGCAACTTTTTCTGAGGGCTCACGAATTCACGTCTCAGCCGGCTGACGACTCTTTCGCGAGTTCATCCATGACTTGCTTGGTAGCTCGATAGGCCAGATCCACAATCTCGTCTATCTCATGTTCAGATACCACGAGAGGAGGAGCAAAACCAAGAATGTCACCGTGCGGCATTGCTCGGGCGATGAGCCCACGATCACGAGCCGCCTTGGAGATGCGGGCCCCCACCTTTAGCTGCGGATCAAATCTCCGTTTGGTATGACGGTCCGCAACGAATTCGATGGCGCCGAGCAGCCCCACGCCTCTAACTTCTCCGACGATTTCAAGCTGTGCAAAGCGTTCGTTAAGCCGCTTGAGGAAGTGCGAACCGACTATTCTCGCGCGGTCGCTCAGTCGCTCACTTTCAACAATATCGAGAACTGCATTCGCAGCGGCAGCCGCGATCGGATGACCAGAATATGTATATCCATGAGAAAATGCTCCCACGCGATCGGCAGCCTCCTCCATAACGGCGTAGACCCTCTCGCCAACAATGGCTCCCGAGAGCGGCATGTAGCCGGACGTCAGACCTTTTGCCACGGTCACCAAGTCAGGCTCGATGCCGTAAAGCGTACTCCCGAAGTCCGCACCAGTTCGACCGAATCCGCAGATTACCTCGTCTGCAATTAAAAGAATGTCGTAGCGCCTCAGTACGGCTTGCACTTCGCGCCAGTATCCAGTGGGAGGCGGTGTAATACCCCCGGTGCCCAGTACTGGCTCCGCGATGAAGGCACCAATTGTTTCGGGACCTTCTCCCACGATGAGCTGCTCAAGTTCTGCTGCACGCCGGCGAGAAAACGACTCTTCCGTCTCGCCCGTTTCTGCACCCCAATAATGGTGCGGTGCGCCCGTGTGCAATATGCCCGGAAAGGGAAGGTCCATGTGATCGTGGTAGAACGACATACCCGTCATGGATCCTGAGATTACTGAGCAGCCATGATAGCCTCGCTGCCGCGAGATAATCTTCTTCTTCTTCGGCTGGCCACGCAGATTATTATAGTACCAAACAAGCTTAGCTTGAGTTTCGTTCGCATCCGATCCCGACAATCCGAAGAATACTTTACTCGGCTTGCCAGGCGCCATTCGCACGAGACGATCCGAAAGTGTCGCCAGCTCTTCGGTCGTGTGCGCCGCGTATGTGTGATAGTATGCGAGCTTGTAGGCCTGCCGGGCGATAGCCTCAGCTACTTCCGTCCGGCCATATCCAATGTTTACACAGTAAAGACCTGCAAATGCATCAATGTAACTGCGCCCCTGCGCGTCCTCGATGCGAACCCCCTTGCCGCCCGTGACAATCGTCGGATCGCCTATCTTGCCGGTAGCGAATTCCTTAAGCTGGGTGAAAGGATGGAGAACACTTGAGCGATCTCGTTCAGCGATGGTTTTGAAGTCATTCATGCCGCCTCTCCTAAGTCGCCAGATCACCAAAACAGATGTACTTCAGTTCCATGTATTCGGCTAAGCCGTGCCGCGATCCCTCACGACCGAGCCCGGATTGCTTCCATCCACCAAACGGAATGGGCGGCCCTGTGAATGACGCGGTATTAATACCAAGCATGCCGCACTCAATTTGCTCGGAAAGCCGGAGCGCTCGACGCAAGTTATCTGTGTAGACGTAACCAGCCAGCCCCATTTCGCTCGCGTTAGCTCGAGCCACGACCTCTTCTTCAGAGTCAAAGGGGAGCACAGCCGCTACGGGACCAAATGTTTCCTCATTTGCGATAAGCATCCGTTCGGTGACTTCAGTAAGCAGCGTCGGCCAGACGAAATTCGGACCTAAGTCCTCGCCCCTGCCCGAAGAGAACACTCGCGCTCCCTTTGCCGCAGCATCGTCGATCTGAGCTCTGCATTTCTTGGCAACTGCCAGCTTCGTCATTGGCCCAATATTTGTTGCAGGGTCCAGGCCGTGGCCGACCCTGAGTTGAGCAATGGCAGCGGCAAAGCTCTCGACGAAAGCACCGTAGATCCCCCGTTGCACGTATATCCGGTTGGCTGCGAGGCAATCCTGACCCGACGTGGCAAACTTTGCGGCCATCGCCCCATTCACGGCCTTGGCGATATCGACATCATCAAAGATGAGGAGAGGAGCATGCCCTCCTAGCTCGAGTGACACTTTCTTTACGGATTCGGCCGCCCCCTTCAGAAGCAGACGACCGACCTGGGTAGAGCCCGTGAATGAGAGGGCACGCACCCTTTCATCGCGCACTAGCGGCGTGGAAAGTTCGACCGGATCGCCGACGACAACTTGAAACACGCCCGGCGGCACGCCCGCATCTTGAGCTAACCTGGCCAGCGCAAGAGCAGAAAGCGGAGTTTCAGGAGCAGGCTTAACTATCATCGGACAGCCAGCCGCAAGCGCAGCTCCAGCCTTCCGCGTAATCATGGCCACAGGAAAATTCCAAGGGGTGATCGCCGCCGCAACACCGATGGGCTGCATTCGCACCTGAAGCAAACTTTCAGACTTGTGACTGGGGATCGTCTCTCCGTATGCACGCTCCCCCTCCGCAGCGAACCAGTCGAGAAAGCCGGCACCATATGCAATTTCCTGGCGCGCTTCCGCGATGGGCTTGCCTTGCTCGCTGGTGGTCAGGACAGCGAGCTCATCCGCGTGCTCGAGCATCAACTTCGCCCAAGCCCTAATGATCGCCCCCCTCTTTGCTGGCAACAGCCCACGCCAAGAGGCAAAACATCGCTCCGCCGCCGCGATTGCTCGGTGCATATCCGCCCCGGTGCAACGAGCAACATCAGCAATCTCTTCCCCAGTGGCCGGGTCGACGACAACATCCCTTTGCTCGCCCGCAATCCAGCGACCCTCAATAAGCGCCGCCCCAGCAACAAAATCGCGCCGCCGCAACGTTTGCAGACTCCTCGACGCGAGACCGATGACATGCGGGTTTGCTTGGTAAACAATTCCAAAGGACACTTGAGGGTCTCGCGCGGTCATTTCTTGAAATCACGTACGCATTCAGGATACTTTGCCGCGAAGTTCTTTTGCGTCGCATTTCCTGATGCCAGGATGATTTCCTGCATGCTGTTAGGAATATGCGGAGAAATTCACCAGGCTGGAGCCGCTTATGCAGTACGACGGAATTGATGCCCGCATCCTCGAGATCGTGCAGAAGAACAACCGCTTGACGTCCGAGACGATCGGCGAACTGGCCGGGCTTTCTGCGACTGCGTGTCAGCGTCGGCTAAAGAGGCTGCGTTCAGACGGAATCATCGAGGCCGATGTTTCGATCGTTTCGCCAAGGGCAGTAGGCAGGCCAATTCAAATGCTAGTGCTGGTCACTCTGGAGCGCGAACGCTCAGATATCATCGACAAGTTCAAGAAGGCCATCAAAGCATCCGCCGACGTTGTTAACGGATTTTACGTTACCGGCGATGCGGACTTCGTCTTATACGTCACGGCTCGCACCATGGAAGACTATGAGCAATTCACTCGACGTTTCTTCTACGAGAACTCGGATATCAAGGGCTTCAAGACGATGGTGATCATGGACCGCGTGAAAGCGGGGTTCGCCATTCCAATTGACTCTCCATCCGAGGACTGAGTTGTCCTTCTCGCACGGATTGGGATTGCCGCGCGGTTTTTCCACGCCACCTTTGCCCAGAAAGCGAGAAATCCGCATTGCGGATTGTCTATGTATCGCTTTGGTCAGTTCTCAAACTGAGCATTCGTTTGATTTTGAGCTCTGGATCGACCATGGACAGCAAGCACGTCATCTAGCACTTACGACGAACTCCCAATGTAACTGAGGTCAACGGACAACGAAGCGGCCCTCGTCCTTCGCGTTGGTGCGACTGCGTACTACGAAGCTCAAAGGCCGAATGCAGCGTTTGGCGCCACGGACACAGACGACTATACGATTTCAAGAGAGAACAAGAATGGCTACTACACGGTCCGAGGCCGACAGTATAGGAGAAGTGGAAGTCCCGAGCGAGGTCTACTACGGCGCCCAGACAGTGAGAGCGATCCGAAATTTCTCGATCTCAGGAATTCCGATAAGCCATCTTTCGCAATTGATCCATGCGTTGGCTTTCGTCAAAAAGGCGGCTGTCCTGGCTAATGCCAGGCTTGGCGATATTTCATCTCGCAAGGCGAGCGCGATTGCTGCCGCCTGTAACGACATCGTTGCCGGCGATTTGGACACTGAGTTTCCCATCGACGTCTTTCAAGGTGGCGCCGGCACTTCCACGAACATGAACATTAACGAGGTCATCGCGAACCGGGCCCTCGAGCGGTTGGGATTTCCTCGGGGTCGCTACGACGTCGTCCATCCGAACGATGATGTTAATCTTTCTCAGTCCACGAATGACGTCTACCCAACGGCGATCAGACTTGCCATTTTATTGGCTCATCGCTCTTTGGACCAAGCCCTGCGCCAGCTCGCCGACGCGCTGGAGCGAAAAGGATCGGAGTTCGCAGGTGTCGTCAAATTAGGCCGGACACAGTTACAGGACGCAGTTCCAATGACTCTCGGCCAAGAATTTACTGCCTTCGCTACGACGATGCGGGAGGATGTAGTCCGGCTCGAAGAGCTCGTGTCTCTTTTCAGAGAAGTAAATCTCGGCGGCACTGCTATCGGGACCGGAATCAATACAAAGCCGGATTACGCCCGTGTCGTCGTGGAGGAGCTCTCAAAGCTTACTCAGCTTCAGTTCAGCGCAGCTAACGATCTCATCGAAGCATGTTGGGACACAGGATCCTTCGTTTTGTTCTCCGGGATGTTGAAACGCACGGCGACAAAGCTCTCCAAGATCTCGAACGACCTGAGATTACTTTCAAGCGGGCCCCGTGGAGGTCTTGCCGAAATCAATCTACCGGCACTGCAGCCAGGCTCGTCTATCATGCCGGGCAAAGTTAACCCAGTTATTCCCGAGCTAGTGAATGGTCGCGTTCCAAGTCATCGGCGCCGATTTGACTATAACGTTGGCCGCCGAAGCTGGCCAGCTGCAGCTCAACGTAATGGAGCCGGTGATTGCTTATAGTATGCTGCAATCTATGGCGCTGATAACAAACGCGGTGCAAGTGCTTCGCGAAAAATGCATTGTCGGGATAACAGCTAACGTAGATCGATGTCGCGAACATCTTTAGGCCAGCACCGCCGTTGTAACCGCCCTAACCCCGCTGATCGGATATGAGCGTGCGTCCGAGGTTGCGAAGGCAACACTCAAGAGCGGCAAGAAGATCTGGGAGGTTCTCCAATCAGAGCTGCACCTCGAGCCCGAATTGCTCAATCAATTGCGTGATCCATCCACTCTCACAAGACCATGGAAAGTGCAGGAAGTCGGCATACCAGGAAGTTCACCCCAAGATCGGTCAAGAAAATCGGAAACCCAGCGTCAGACGACTTAACTTGCTGCGCCGCACTGGGTTGCGATGCCGCTGGCGTGGAGAGCGCCCTGCTGCGCAACTCTCATGCTGATTTCCCCGGCGCTTGGGCTCTGGTTACGAATGCCGCGTGAGTGAACAGGAGGCCGAGCTATTGGCCATCCCGAGATGCAGCTTCCGCTCACCGGCCGCAGCAGGCCGTTAGTAGTCGACATCGAAAATCCTATGACGCAAGAGAACGCGAGGGCACTTCACCACGAGATCCAGGAAGTCGAGTTGTTCCGAAAGCATATTGGTGCGTATGGCTAGTCGATCGCGCGGGATATCGCCGGTCCTGAGTTGAGCACAGAGCGCCGTCATTGCCCGACACGGCTCGATCATCTACGGCAGCGCAACCGTTCTACGAGATCCGAGAGCGTGCCCTGGATCGAAAAAGCGAGCGCCCGGTGTGCGGGGTGCCGGACGCTGGAGCGTCCGTCCGGTTGAGTGCGCTGGCGGAAAACAATTTCCGACCACGCTGAAGACATGCTGCTTGGTTATGCACGGGTCGAACCAACCGTAGACTAATCATTTGCCCTGAACTCACTCAACAGGCTCGCCCTCCAGCAACAATTGGCCACACCTAACAGACAGGCTGCAGGCAGAATCTATCTACGCCCTTCTTTCCCTACACGGCTCCTGCCCTCTTTGCGTATTCCCAAGATGCCTTTGCGAGCGGGATTGTGCGCTTGGCGGATTCGATAGCCTTAGCATTGGCTGCGGTGCCCTCGCGGATGCGGCCCGCAATACCCTGTGTAATGGCCGCTAAGCGGAAAAGATTATATGAAAAATACCAGTTGAGATCGGGCAGCGCGTTGGCGGTGTAATGGCAATAGATTTGCGCAGCCTCTTTCATGCTTGGAATGTTTAGGGCCTTTAGGTCAATGTCCTTCAAGCTCGGCATAGTCCATTGCATCAGCAAATAGGTGAAGTCCGCCATGGGATCGCCGAGGGTCGATAATTCCCAATCTAGCACGGCGCGCACCTGCGGCTCGCTGGGATCGAAAATCATGTTGTCGAGACGGTAGTCGCCGTGAACAATAGAGATGCGCCTCTGCTCAGGTACGGTCTTCGGCAGCCATTCGATTAACTTTTCAACCTCTGCAATATGTTGTGCCTCCGAAGCGCGATATTGCTTGGTCCACCGATCGATCTGACGGGCGAAATAGTTGCCGGGCTTGCCGAAATCGCCAAGCCCGAGCTGCTTCGGATCGTACATGTGGAGTTTTGCGAGCGTCTCGATCTTGCTCTGAAAGATTTTTTTCCGCACCTGCGGTGGTTGGGTGTCGGGTCCCAGAACACTCGCCCCTCCTCCATCGACGTGATGGAGAAGGAAGTGCCTATGATGCCCTGAACGTGCAAAGTGCGTAAGCATGTGCAACAGGAAACCCGCTCTTGCCAAGGGCAGAGATGACGCGGAACTCGCGGTCGACCGCATGGGCGGACGGCAGCAACTGACCGAACGGCTTTCGGCGCAAGACATAGGAGCGCGTCGGCGTATCGAGCCGATAGGTCGGATTCGATTGCCCACCCTTGAATTGCAGCACGGTCAATGGGCCGACAAAGCCCCTCACATGCTCCTCCATCCAGCGCGCGAGATTCACCTCGTCTATCCGGTTCCGCTCTTCTACCGGCTTTGTCCCGGAAACGTCTTCGTCTTTGTTAATGCGGTTTGCCACGTTGACGCTCTCTCAATTCGGGAACTACGCCCGCTGCAGAACCGGCCAAGACGCAAGGGAAGTCAGATTCCATTCTGCCTTCCTCTGCGCTGCTGGCTGCAACTCATTTCTCTTGCTCGTAGCATTTGCATACTTTCGAAGTTCAAGTCTACCAGTGAGCCCTCTCGAACAAATCAGCAGGCGCATGGCTCCATGGCCGTGCCTCTTGCTTGTCATAACCAGCTTGTTCGCAAAGAACCGTACATCGCCGACGGCGGCCGAAAAGAAATACCTGCTTCCTTCCGTCTCCCTTCTTCGAAAAATAAAGCTTGGCCAATCGTGCGAGCTGACTTGGATCAGATCCACGCGCCTCGGTAGTCCTGAAAACTCCTGCCGCATATTGCCGCTGACATTGGACGCCCCGGCCTTCGTGAATACCAGGCCGAGCCGAGGCACAGCGCACCGAAAGCCATGCCGAACTGAGTAAGTTCGACAATGTTTAGCTGGTGCCCGAGCCTTCACGTCCCCTCGAGTACCGCCCTCAGAAATTGGCGTGTCCGTTCGCTCCGGGGATTTGTAAAGAATGTCGCGGGCGGCCCGTCCTCCTCGATCTTACCGCCGTGGAAAAGTGCGATTCGGTCGGCGAATTCTTTAGCAAATCCCATTTGATGCGTAACCATCAGCATCGTCAGATCATGCTCTGCCCCGAGCTTGCGGATAACGTTCAAAACTTCTCCTACGAGTTCAGGATCAAGGGCCGAAGTCACCTCGTCGAATAGCATTACCTTGGGGCGCATAGCGAGAGCTCGCGCGATAGCAACGCGCTGCTGCTGCCCGCCCGAAAGTTGGTTCGGATAATGGTGCTTCTTGTCAGCCAAGCCGACCATTGCAAGCAGATCCACTGCACGCTCTTCAGCTTCGCGCCGCGAGAGACCGAGAACAGTGATCGGTGCTTCCATGCAGTTCTTCAGCGCCGTCATATGCGGGAACAGGTTGAACTGTTGGAACACCATGCCGATCTTGCCGCGGACCCGACGAAGGTGCGCGGAGTCGGCAGGCACTGTCTTGCCATGGCGCTGGACTTGCGTAAGTGGCTCGCCATCTACCCAAATGACACCGGCATCGAGGCGCTCGAGCGTCATCAGCATGCGCAGCACGGTTGTCTTTCCTGATCCCGATGGACCAATGAGAGCGAGCTTTTCACCGCGCGCAATCGCGAGATCGAGTCCGTCAATCACAGTGTGTGCTCCAAAACGCTTCACTACGCCTTGAAAACGGACCATCGGCTCGACCATCGCTGTCACCGCGCAATCCGCCGCGTCACGCGGCTTACTTACTGGGGTGCAAGGTGCTGTCGGTTGCGCATTTGGCGTCATCCCACGGTTCTCCTGTTGAGCATCCGCTCGACTGCGCGAATGGCTGTCGCTGAGACGAGGCTCATAATCAGAAAAAACAAGCCAACTAATGTGATTGGCTCAACATAGCGGTAGCTTTCCGACCCAAGAATCTTCGCTGTCCCCATAAGCTCCAACACCGCAACTACAGACAGCAACGGTGTCGCCTTGAAGATTCCAATGAGATAGTTGCCGAGCGCAGGCACAACCGGCGGGATTGCTTGCGGCAGAATGACGTCCTTGAAGGTAGTAAATACGCCGAGGTTCAGAGCGACAGCAGCCTCCCACTGCCCTCGGGGAATGTTCTCCAAACCGGTGCGGTAGACCTCCGCACAAAAGGTCGCATAATGGACGCCGATCGTCAGCACACCGACCGTGAGACCATCAAGCGTGACCCCGAATTGCGGAAGGACGAAGTAAAGAAAGAACATTTGGATGAGCAACGGAGTCGAGCGGACGAACTCGATAAAGATGCTCAGCGGCCACGCGAACATCGGGCCCAGCATGCGTAGCACCGCGAGCGCAAGACCGAGGCTCGCCGCAATCGCAAAACTAAGTAGCGTAGCCTCTACCGTGATGGCTGCCGCCCTCAGCAGCGGCGGGAGCACTTCCAGGGCATAACTCCATTCCCACAGCATCAGTGCACCCTTCCGCGCGCGAGGCCACGCGAGGCTGCGCCTTCGAGGCCGCGCATGATGATCGTAAGCATGAGCGATATTGTTAAATAGATCAGCAGGACTAAAGTGAAGATATCGATGGTCTTCAGCGTAATTGAGTTCAGTTCAAGCGCCCTGAAGGTGAGATCGGGAATCGTGATGAGCGAAACAAGGGCTGTCGCCTTGAGCAGCTCGATGAAGAGATTACCCCAAGGGGGGATCATCAGTATCAACGCCTGCGGCAGAATGATCCGGCGAAGGGCTTGTGTACGTGTCATATTGACTGCAGTCGACGCTTCCCACTGGCCGCTTGGTACCGCTTCGATCGCGGCGCGGACAACCTCAGCGCCGTAAGCGCCTGTATTAAGACTCAGCGCCAGCACCGCAACTGTAAAAGGCGCAAGCGACATACCGAACTCAGGCAGAACAAAGTACAACCAGAAGAGCTGTACCAGTAGCGAAGTGCCCCGAAACATCTCGATGTAAACGCGCGCTAACCAGCGAATCGGCAACAGGCCGTAGAGCCGGGCGAGGGCCGCTATAATCGCAAATGCGAACGCCAGGACGGATGCGATGGCCGTGATGCGGAGCGTCGTTTCAGCTCCATGAAGCAGTACAGGCATGAAAGCGCGGAATCGTTCAAGCGTGGAGAACCATGCCAAAAGTCCAATTGCCCCCACAAGCATCCCGATGATCGACCGCGCTCCCATGGATCACCTTACGGTTGCCCCTGCTCTGCGACGAAACAGAGAGGAGTGCTAGCCCCGAAGTTCAAGGGTCCCTTAAAACGACCGGAACGGAGCGCCCTCGACTTCTCTTTGTATTGAATACGACTGTTGTCACTTGCCGGCGCAGAGCTCGGCGGTGCTTTTGGTAGGCAGAAAGTCTCTTCCGAATCCAAAAGGGCTCACCAACGCGATGTGCTCCGGAGAGCCTATGAAGGTCTTCAGCTGGACATTGAACGCCTCGATAAGATCCTTATCCTCTTTGCGGAAGCCAAATCCACCATAGCCGGCCACCGACTTGCCGGCCACTTCAAAGAAGGGCCGCGTCGTCTCGAGATCTTCGCTCTTCTTCACGATGTCGGCCAATTGAATGGCGGGCAACGCGCCGCCATCGGCGCGCCCGGACTGAACAGCCGCTACAAGGCTTGCGTTGTCCCGTACAATGAGCATCTGGGACGCATCGACGCCGGCGTCTTTTGAATAGCCGGGCTCGGTCGTCCCGACTACCACCGCAAGCTTCAAATTCTTGTCTTTCACAAAGCTCAAGATATCTTCGATCTTTTTTGGGTTGCCTCGTTTGATCAGGATAGCTTCGCCCAAGCGGAAGATCGGCTCGGAGAAGGCAATTTCCTCACAACGTTTCGGCGTTATGTACATGCCAGCAGCGATCATGTCGATGCGCTGGACCTTTAGCCCCGGAATAAGCGAGCCGAATTCGCTAATAACAGGCTCGATCTCGTCGACGCCCAGCTTCTTCAGTATGGCCTTCGCGATCTCGGGGTCGTCGCCGGTGAGCTTACCGTCCGCTTCTCGGTAGGCGAATGGTGGTGCAATGATGGAGCCAACTCGAATTTTTCCTTGCGCTTTCACCCGTTCCAGCGTGGTCTCTGCGTCGGCGTTACTGATCGTTCCAAGAGTCATCAGGATCACTAACGTCTGCATCAGGCTGGTCGGCACAAATTGAACGCTCTTCATTTCACAATCCCCTTTGCCTTGACAGAGCATCAGCGCTGCACTCTGCTGGTCTATAACTTTGGGCAGCCAGTTGAACATCAGGCTCACAGTCTGCGCAGCTCATAGGCCCCACTCGTGCTGTCAAGCATCGATATAAGCTCTCTGAGCGAAGCCACTGAAACTGCTCGGCAGACAACTCGAAACAGTAATCGCGCAACCCGCAGTAAAACCGCAGATATTCCGACTATTATATAGAATTTGCGCGAAGAAAGCCACTAATGTGAAGGTTCTCTGCGCGAGTTAGCTTTGAACTTGCACAGCGGGATGGCCCCCTATGTGTTTGGATAGACGCTGGAGCGGGAGACCATGTCAGCCCCTGTGGCTTCAGGCAAACTGTCCAGGACGTAATAGAGCCCTGGGTCAAACCGACCGGAATACGGGCCGACTCAGGAAGGCGATCAACTTTTGCGCCTGCTTCTGAGCTGCGGCTTCAGGAGACACCCCTCAGCCTGACCTATGTGCGCTTTTTCATCGCTCTGTCCCATCTAACGCGAGAATCTGCGCCGCCGATGGTCCAAGCGTAGTTGGACGCTCAGCACCATTAACGAGGGACTCCATACCTGAGTATGAGGTTCAAGTATTGTGCGAGCGCATCCATTGCGACATCCACGTCCAGAACTGCGCAGGAAAGACGTTCCTGACTGTGCGGAAGCGGGGGGCATCAGCGTGCCTCATTCTGATGAGAGCGCAGTGAAGCGGAACAAAGCAACTGACCGCTGGCGCTCACTCCCACCGCCTTGTTGGCGGCCAGAGCACCGGTGCGTGGTATGGGAGGGCTGAGATGGCAGAACCGCGCAAGTGCCAAACGTTCGCCGTAGACGCACTCGCGCGCCGCTTGGCCATGTCACGTTTCGGCGCGCCTAGATGGCGCGCCGTCTAGACGCCCTGATTCGAGCATGGGCGCCCGCGCCGCTTGGTAGCGGCGTAGATGACCTCGTCGGCCGACATGGTTGCACTAGTAGAGACTGCGCTGACGTCTCCAGGTTATGCAAGTTGCAATCCCGTCGCCGCGATTGGTACATGCATGATCGCCGAACGGCTCGTGCCTTTCTAGGCATTGCGCTCGCCGGTGCCATCGCGCTGAGGGCGCTGACGCAGCTGGAGCCGGCGTCCCGCGGCGGCTGGCACGTGAGCGAGTGCTGACTTTAGGCAGAAATACAAGGCTTACACCGCCGCTGTCGTCACGCCACCATCCACTACGATGGTCTGGCCAGTTACAAACGTGGACGCTTCAGAGGCGAGAAAGGCGACGGCACCGGCAATTTCATGCGGCTCACCTATACGGCGAAGAGGTGTGGTTGCGAAACGGCGTGTCGTATTCTCTTCATCCTCCCAAAGCGCGCGCGCAAAATCGGTCTTGATCAGACCTGGAGCGATGCAATTAACGCGCACCCCCTTCGGGCCCCACTCGCCAGCGAGGCTTCGGCAAAGCGAAAAATCGGCGGCTTTGGAGATTCCGTATGCACCGATTGCCGTCGAGCCGCGAAGACCAGCGATGGAAGAGATGAGGACGACCGAACCAGCGCCACGGGCGGCCATTTGAGGTATTGTGAGTGCGCAGAGCCAAAGATTGCTCTTGACGTTCGCCCCCATGATTTTGTCGAAAGCTTCATCTGATATCTCGAGCAGCGGACCATAATACGGGTTTACGGCGGCGTTGCAGACTAGGATGTCGATCTTGCCGTAATGCTGGATTGCACCCGCAATCAGCCCTTCGACTTCGTTGCGGCGCGAGATATTGCAGGGAAGGACATGTGCATCGCCCCCCGCATTGCGAATGCGTTCGGCCACATCATGGCACGGCTCGACCTTGCGGCTGGAGATCACAACTTTTGCACCAAGCTGGGCCAGCAATTCGGCGCAGGCACGGCCGATACCGCGGCTAGACCCAGTGACTACGGCGACTTGACCGGAAAGATCGAAGGGATTTTTTGACACGGTAAGGCTCTCTTTGTTATTCGCGGTTCCGCGTCTTCATAGTGGCGCCCATGACGATCATCGTGTGAGCTCTAAACGCGAGATGTGATAATACGAACTGCTCAAGCCGAAGCCGTTTAAAATACGGCCTAGCATAGCCGGAATTCTTATCCCCAACCGCGAACTTCGGTGAAACGCAGCCTGCGCTTGGCGCTCATTTGGCTCAGTGCACAGACGGGAAGGATGAGACTGAAGGTGCTACGAGCGAAATCGTGGTTGAGTGGATTGAAGGGCTCGGTGAAAAAAGTGACCAGACTGATAAGTCTGAGCGAACGCAACCGTAACTCTCGGCGGATCATTCATCGGATTACACCGGCACCCCGCTCCACCTAAGCGCAGATCGCTGCGCAGACGAGCATTGGCACGTGCGGCCAAGACGCTGGGCTTCCTGGCCTAATCTCCCTTGCCCGCAAGCTCAATCCCGGAGTACTCCTTACACTTAAAAGAGACCCAGGACGCTCCTCTTGAATAGCGTCGGGGCAGGCTCTCCAGGGGACCGAGAACGCAATCGAATTTGCAGCGCAAGCCCAATTCGCGTTCGCAAAGTGAATCAAACCCCGGGACGTCTGATTTCAAATCACCCCGTTTCGCTTGAGTGCGGCGATTTTCGCATTGTCATAGGCGAGTTTAGCTGAGAGGATCTCCCGTGTGTGCTCACCAAGAAGCGGCGGAGCGCGATATTCGGTGACTGGCGTGCCCGAGAAGGTCAGTGGGTTGCGGATCAGCGATAGCTCCTGCTCAAACTTGTGCTCGGACTTCACCCGCATGCCGCGCGCCTGCACGTGGGGATCGGCAAACACCTGCTCAAAATTGTTGATTGGACCTGACGGCACGCCGGCCTCCTCCAGCTTCTCCAGCCAGTAGGCCATCGGTTGCTTCAGGAACAGGCCGGCGAAGATCGCCATGATCTCCTTGCCATGCACGACGCGGTCATTGTTCTTGACGAAGCGCGGATCGTTCGCGAGCTCGGGCTCGCCGAGCACGGCGCAGGTGCGTTGGAACTGGCCGTCATTGCCGACCACCAGCATCAGCTCGCCGTCGGCGCAGCGGAACACGCCGGCCGGCATGCCGCCATTGCCCCAGGTGCCGCGGCGCGGCGGCGTCTTGCCGTTGACGAGATAGATCTGCAGCCAGTGCGACAGCGATGCGATCACCGTATCGAGCAGGCAGACGTCGATGTGCTGTCCCTGCCCGCCCCTGGCATCGCGATGGTAGAGCGCCGAGAGAATCCCGATCGAAGCGTTCATGCCGGTCATGTAGTCCACGATCGACGGGCCGACCTTCATCGGGCCCTCGCCAGGCTCGCCGTCGATATGGCCGGTGACGCTCATCAGGCCGCCCATCGCCTGCAGGATGGCGTCGTAGCCGGCGCGCGGCGCATAGGGTCCGGTCTGGCCGAAGCCGGTCACCGAGCAATAGATGATGCCGGGATTGATCGCCTTGATGGTCTCGTAGTCGAGGCCGTAGCGCTTGAGATCGCCGACCTTGTAATTCTCCATGAAGACGTCGGCGTCCTTGGCGAGCTCGCGGACGATCGCCTGCCCTTCGGGCTTGGCGATGTTGACGGTGACCGACTTCTTGTTACGGTTGGCGCAGAGATAGAACGAATTATTGTTGTTGGCCTTGCCCTCGGGGTCGGTCAGGTAAGGTGGGCCGAAGGCGCGGGCGTCGTCGCCGGTGCCGGGCCGCTCGATCTTGATCACATCCGCACCGAGATCGCCCAGCATCTGGGCCGACAGCGGCCCGGCAAGCACGCGGGTGAGGTCAAGGATTTTGATGCCTGAGAGCGGAAGGACGGACATGTCGATTCTTTTCCAAAGACGATCTGCGGATTGCGAGAAAACGGCCCCCCACAGGAGGGTCCGCTAAGTTGGGGAGGAATTGCCGCCCAGGGAGTCTCGATGGATTAGGCTGCAGCCTGCTCAATGGGTGAGAATGGCAGGCCCAGGCTTTTTTCCACAGCTTTGTAAGTTAGCCGGCGTCGATGCACATTGGGATCCGTGCACATGAGCCCGGCTCCGAGGCCCTGTTGCCGGAGCCAAGCCAAAAGTCAGCGTAGTGTTCTTCAACGCTTGGCTTGAGGTGACCGGGACAGCTCCGGGCATATTGGCGCCGCGACAATGAACATTGCCTTCTCGCGCCAGCTTTGCGGTAATGATCACCTGTCACACCTTTTCCCGCACCGACCCTGGTCTCGACCAATGCGTTGTGGCCCGCGGCCACGCATTCGCGCACGGCCCCGTGCGTCAGACCGACGCGGTATTCTTGGGTCTTGATTTCCTTGGGAACTCCGACGTTCATATGCAATGTCCTTGGTGGGCGGCTCTTTATAATCGCAAGATGGGCACAAACCTCAACTCGAAAGGGCTAAACGGCGCAGTAATTCGGCGATCAACTGGCCCAGCTTGCAGGATTACCGGCCGACGACAGGCTTGAAGGAGTCTCTCCGGCCAAGATAACCATGCCGGAATTTCAGCGAAGCGGACGGCCCCGTCCAGAGAGGGAAAATAACCGTGCGCGCACTCCCGGCAACGGCCGCCTTATTTAGATTTGGCACTTTGACCGGAGAAGCTGCTGGCTGCGCTGACGGGCTAGGACCGATGAAACGTTCCATCCGCAAGGATACCCGCTTGGTGCGACCATTGCTGCCGCGAGTGGGTGGCACCCGTCCGAACATCAGAACGAAAGCTCCGCACAAACCACGAATGAAGCCTAATTGCGCGCGTCAACGCCGAAAGCCCACTTAGGACTGAATACGATCTCATGATGGTGCGCCATCTCTAGAGCCATATTTGCACTACAACGCGAGGGCGGCTGGCATACGGCGCACCTTCGCCCATCTCGCGGCCGACTTTCCGCATATGTTGGCCACCTTAGTATGAGGGCAAATGACAGCATGGTTGACACCGGCGTAGCTGGCGATCGAGCAAGCCCGAAGAGCTTTAGGCGCAACAAGCGCGACCTGCTGATGAGGCCCCGATCCGCGATCGCATCACGGCCAGGGGCCATGGCATCGGTCGCGCTAACAGGCCGTATACATGGACGCACCCGACCGATATCCAATGTGCTTCTGAAATCCCTTGCATCCGCGGGGCCGTCCATACATGAAGCTCTCGATGAAGGCGCTCTGCATGTGCTTGCCGGCGCGATGTCGTGCCAGGTGGCGCGGCTCTGATCGGCTCACGACAGAAGGGCATTGCTGTTGAGTTCGGTGCCGTTGTCGCTACCACCTTCTTGCGCTTGCGGCGCTCGGTGATCACCCTGCTTAGTTCCCGCGCGACCCGCGTGCCCGAGCTCCACTCCCACGCGACGCGGCTCTAGAAACGGCGCGTCCTCAGTCCCCGTCGTAAAATTGAACGACTCCGCGCCGAGGCGCGATCGGGCGGAGATCGACGTTGCATTCCCCGAGATCAAAGCCATCAGTGAGGAAAGGCGGAAGTCCTTCCATCGATCCGATGGGCCCCGGACGCGATGACGATGGAAGGCAGAAGGATCGTAGTCAGCGTACGTCTACATCATTGCCCGGCACGTCAGTCCATAGTACACATCCCATGGAGAATGGGCTTGGAGAAGCCGGCCCGGCTCGCGAATTCCGGATCGCTGTGTAAGGAATTTCGATCACCCGATAGACGATAAACCAGCGCTTGATCGGGCCGTGTTGGGATGTCGATTGATCTATCGGGCGCGCGGCGGGAGACTTGATGCGGCCCGGGCATTCCATCCCGTGGTCCGCAAAGCCGCCGTCACCACCCGCAAAGGTCGAAGAGACGATTGTGACGATCTTGTCACCCTCGCCATCCCTAACGTCGGCTTCGTTCTGAATGATCGCGCCCTTCTCTGCCCCTTGTCGTAGACGCCGCACGCGCGCGTCCGCGGTAACGCTGGCCGCGACAGGCAGCGGTTTGTTGAAATAATCTCGTTCGCGATCGACGACACGGTTGAGGTCGATTAGGTCAGGTCGGGCCCCCAGACGCAGACCGAAACAACCTTCAGCGGCTTGGGCGTCGCAAACGCCTCGTTGACAAACTGAAGCTCCTTTTCGTTCAGAGGATCGGAGCCTATTCCAACGCCAAGCGCAGAAACCATCCCCTCCCGATCGCTCCGCGGAATAGGGAGCGGCTTCGGTCTTGAGATTGAGAACCGCACGGTAATCGATTGGCATCGTCTCCGCTCATCCGGCTCTTACCGTCTAGCCGCCGTCTTGTGTAGCATCGGCCAATGGGCCATGTGTCGACGGCTCCGGGTTGGCAAGAAGAATCTTCACTTTGCAGCATTGGTCGGAGCAGCCATGTGTTCGGCCTATTTGCGCGGTACACAGATGACCGCTGGCCGTAATGCCTTCCGCGGATCAGGTCCCGATCAACAGCACGCATTCGAAGATGCCTTGGCCCATGAGGGTTGTCCTGATCGCCGGATCGACCGGCGCTGCATTAAGTGCTGTTCGTCCTTTCAACCGTTACGTCACACCCGGATGACCGGCTGTGATCTCGTTCACGCCGTAAGAGCGGCGGGTTCCCTGTAGCGTTCGCTCCTGGCCATCATCGCCCATGCCATCCTGGCGAGCTTATTGGCGAGTGCGATCGCAGCGACCTTGGTGGGGCGTCGCGCCAACAACGCGGTGAGCCGGGCCGATGGCCCGTGCCATGGATCTTGGCATAGCGGATCACGGCGAGCGCGGCAGCTGTAAACAGGCTGCGCAAATAGCGATGTACGCATCCGACAGGGGCCGTCTTGCGTGACGGCTGGTAATTCGCGAAGCGTGTGGCCTTAAGTCTAGCTTTAAGGTCATCAGGCGATGCGGGTCGAGGTTTTGGGCGGGCCGGAGCGGCGGCGGCGCTGGTCGCAGGACGACAAGGCACGGATTGTCGAGGAAACGTTGGCGCCGGGCGCGAAGGTGACTGAGGTTGCGCGTCGCAACGGAGTAGCGGCCAGCCTGGTGTTTACCTGGCGTCGACAAGCACGGACATCGGAACAAGTTGTACCATCTTTTGCGCCGGCGCAGATCGCCGCCGCAGCGGCCTCGGCTGAGGAAACTCCGACTACGGCTGATGGCCGAGTCGCTCCGTGGCAGCCGCGCGTACTGGATTGATAGAGATTGATCTCGGCAACCGACGGTGCGTCCGGGTGGATGCGCACGTCGATCCGGAGGCGCTGGCGCGGGTCCTCGATGTGCTTGGACGCCGATCATTGCTATACCGGGGGAATGTGCGAGTGTGGCTCGCGACAGGCTACACGGATATGCGCAGAGGCTTTCCGTCGCTGGCACTCCAAGTCCAGGAGGTGCTGCGCAAAGACCCGCTCAGCGGTCATCTGTTCGTCTTCCGTGGTCGCCGCAGCGATCTTGTGAAGGCGATCTGGCACGATGGCCAGGGAGCCTGCTTGTTCACAAAAAGACTCGAGAGAGGAAAGTTCATCTGGCCATCGGTTGCCGGTGAATCGGTAACGATCTCGCCGGCGCAGTTGAGCTATCTGCTGTCCGGGATCGATTGGCGCAACCCTCAAGAAACCTAGCGTCCGACGCGGGTCGGATAGCCGCTTTACGGTTTAAATCTGCTGCTTGATCTGATTCAATGGGCTTCATGATATCGAAGCCGGACGATCTTCCATCGGACCTTGTGAGTGCCCTGGCGGCGCTGCAGGCCCAGCGTGAGGCGCGGCTGCGAGCCGAGGCGATGGCCGCCAGTGCACGGGCGGAGCTGTCGGACAACGAGGCGGTGATCGCACATCTCGACCTACGGATCGAGAAGCTCAAACGCGAGCTGTACGGGCAGCGCTCCGAGCGCACGGCACGGCTGCTCTCATCGTGTTTGATCGATGCCAGGCGATGATACGGCGGTCGAACTCCAGGATCTGGGCTTTCAGCGCGCGCAATTGACCGGCAAGAGCAGCAAGACACATCCGGGCGACCTCCGGGACTCGGTCTTCGGCTTTATCAGCGACGACTTCCAGCAGTTGCTCGACGCCTCGCCGCCCGACGGGGGCGACAATGCCGAACTCGGCAAGATAGGCGCGGATCGAGTTGATCATCGCGGTCTGCTGGCGGATGAAGAGGTGGCGCGCTCGGTGAAGCATCAGGCTGCTCTGTTGCTCGGCTGTCTTGGTCGGCACGAACCGCATGTTGGGCCTCGTCACCGCTTCACAGATCGCCTCCGCGTCCGTAGCGTCGTTCTTCTGCCGCTTGAGTAGAGTCGAGGAGAGGCGCGGTGATGCGCTTGTTGCGCGTTCCGTTTCCTCTCCCCGCTCATCAAACCGGACCTGCGGTTTTCCCGCATCCGGCTTTCCGACAGGTTTCGTTACAAGGCGCACGTCGGCGACACTTTGCGCACGCGGTTCAGCACAAGTACGCCAGGGCTCCCATAGATCTGGTCAGAGAACCGTCTGACGCCACGTCCTGGCGTCTTATGTCGTCTGCGCAGAAAGGCGAGCACGCGGTCAAAGACGTGTCGATCAACGGCCTGATGAGCCGTAGCAAGCGAGCCATAGCTGAAGTAAGCGGACCAGCCGCGCAGAAGGCGGTTCAGTCGTGCTTGTACTTCGGGCCAAGCGCCCTTGTTGCCCGGCGTCAGCAGTTCGCTGACCTTCCTCTTGATCCGCAGCACGCTTTTCTTCGACGGAGCCGCGCCAAGATACCACCGCCCCCCATTGCGGAAGTGGCGGGGTCCGAGCGTGTACCCAAGGAAGTCAAAGCTTTCCAATCGGGCATTCTTCACCGAGGTTTTAGTCTCGTTGAGTGTCAGCCTAAGCTTGGTCATCACCGCTTTCGTCCACGTCAATGCGTCTTCCGCGTGGCCGCGGCTGAGAATGACGAAGTCGTCGGCATAGGAGATAATCTGGCCATGGAATGCTTCACGCCGACCGCTGAGACGCCAATGCTTCAGGAACCGGTTCATGTAGATGACGGAGAGCAGCGGACTGATGACACCACCCTGTGGCGTGCCACACTTGTTGCTCTTACCGCCGCTCATGCGCCGTTTCCCGTTGCTATCCCGCTCCTCGACCGGTACTCGCAGCCATAACTTAATCAGCCGCAGCACATTCCGGTCGACGATGCGTCGGGCCACCGATTTGAGGAGGTCCGAGTGCGGTATCGTGTCGAAGTATTTCGACAAATCGGCGTCAACAACATCTGTGTAGCCCCGGCACATAAGCCGGTGCACTTCCTTGACGGCATCGACCGCGTTGCGGCGCGGGCGATATCCATAAGCTCCGTCCTCAAAATCCGCCTCGAAGATCGGTTCCAGCACGATCTTTGCAACAGCTTGGACGACCCGGTCCCGGATTGTTGGGATACCGAGCGGACGTTCGCCGCCGCCGGGCTTTGGGATCATCACCCGCCGCACCGGATCGGGCCGATAGGTCTTCGTGACGAGTTCATCGCGCAGGCCAGCCAACCATGCTTCGAGTCCCGACGCGTCGATCTATTCGAAAGTTATTCCGTCCACTCCCGGCGCACCCGCGTTGGCCCGGGCCAGCTTGTAGGCATGGCTCAGAATGTCCTCGCGGCAGATCTTGTCGTACAGCACGTAGAAGCGGAAGGCAGGCTCCGCCTTCGCTTTGCAATAAAGCTTTCTTTGAAGGCTCCTGATCTTATCGGGCGTTTCAAGGCTCATCGCCAATCTACCCTTTCCCTCGCCATCTTCAAAAGCGCACCTGAAGTCAGGGTCCTTTGCTCCGCCGGAATTACCCGGTGTCATCGGCACCTTTGACCCTGTCCGACTCCCGTCCGGTCCATCGACTACTCAATGCTGAAGGCGCGACCTTCGACCAAGACGGGTCTCCCCGATTACCCGTACTATCTTTCCAACGTGCCGTGCCCATTACCCCGGTGAACCAGACAGGTGCGTGCGCTCGATTGCTTCCCTGTCCGCACGGCCTTCCCCGCCATACGATCGGGTCGGCATTCACATCGTAACTTTCGAGGCGTGCTCAGGCTTCACTCACGTTACGGCCCGCTGGATTGCTCGGCCGCCTAAAGCGAACTTTGTCACGAGGCTTCGATCCGTCCGATTGCTCGTCCAAACCGCTCGTCAGCTACCAGATCAATCGACAACTCTCTGGGTGGATCCTTCCTCCACTGGTAATACGCGCCGTCGGGGCGCACCGTAGGGCTTCACATAGGCCGCAGGCATCAATCGCACCGTATGTCCCAACGCCTGCAATTCACGGGACCAATGGTCAAGCTTCGATCCCTACCAGGCATGGCGGCAACTTCTGGAAAAACGCCAAGACGTGGCGCCGCCTCAACTGAGGCGTACGACCACTCGGCCGGCAGCATCAACGCCGTGCACTTGGAAGACCGACTTCGCAATATCAAGGCCAATCGTCGAAATTGACTGCATAGGCTGCTCCTCCGAATCGTGGGAGCCTCAAAACGGCACCCACTCCTTGGCGCTGTCGCGCCGGTGGAGGAGCCGACCACATGGGGTAATCGCGGGAGTGCGTGTTTCGGCAATTCCCGGACAGCGATTTCGGTAATTCGCGGACAGCGATTTCAGTAACTCCGGGACAGGGATTCCGCTAAATCGCGGACAGATGCGGGAGGTTGGTTTTGGGGAGCGCCGTTCAGGCAATGTTCTCTCTCAAGCTGAGTTTGAGAGGGGCAATCCGAGACGGAAGCAAGCGAAACGAACCACTGTGAAGGACCTACGATCGATCCTGAGGCTGACGTACGATCAGGGCCTGTCGGTGCGGGCAATCTCGGAACGGCTGCAGATCAGCAAGACCTCGGTTGCCACCTACCTGCTGCGGGCGCGCGAAGCGGGCTTGAGCTGGCCGCTGCCGCCGATTTGCGAGAGCGAGGCGGCGTTACAGCGGGCCTTGTTCCGGCGGGTCGGGCGACCGCCGCAGGACTTGAGCGAGCCTGAGTGGCCACGGGTGGCGCAGGAACTCAAGCGCAAGGGCGTGACGCTGACGCTGCTTTGGCAGGAATACAGGACGGCTCATCCCGACGGCTACGGTTACACTTGGTTCTGCGAGAAGTTTGACGCCTATCGGCGGCGGGCGAACCCAACCTTCCGCCACCGCCACGCGGCGGGTGCGGTGATGCAGACCGACTATGCCGGCCCGACGGTGGAGGTGACCGATCCGCAAACCGGCGAGATCCGTCAGGCGCAGATATTTGCCGCGGTGCTCGGGGCCTCGTCGCTGACCTTCGCTATGGCGAGCTTCGGTCAGCGACTGCCAGATTGGATCGAAGGCCAGACCCGGGCCCTGTCGTACTTCGGCGGAGTCCCCAAGGCCATCGTCTGCGACAATCTGAAGGCCGGGGTCGTCAAGGCGTTGTGGTTCGAGCCGACGCTCAACCAAACCTTTGCCGCCATGGCCGAGCACTACGACACGACGATTTTGCCGACCCGCAGCCGCAAGCCGCGCGACAAGGGCAAGGTTGAAGGCGCGGTGCTAATTGTTGAGCGCTGGATTCTGGCACGGCTGCGCCATCGGCGGTTCTTCAACCTGACCGATCTCAATGCCGCGATCGGCGGTTTGCTGGAGGAGCTGAACAATCGGCCTATGCGCCATATCGGCAAATCCCGCCGGCAGCTGTTCGAGGAGATCGAGCGCGAGGCGCTGGCGCCGCTGGCGAGCGAACCGTTCGAATACGCCGAGTGGAACGGCGAAGGTCCATCCCGATTATCACGTCGAAGTCGACAACACCTTTTACTCGGTGCCGCACCGACTGATCGGCCGTCGGGTGGACGTCCGGCTCACGTATCGAGCCGTCGAGATCTTCCAGGATCACACGCGTGTCGCCAGCCATGTGCGCCGCTCTCAGGCCATGTCACCGTGAACGAGCACATGCCCAAGGCCCATCAGCGTTACGCCAATATGACACCGGCGAGTTTGATCAAGATGGCAGCGCGGGTCGGCGTCAACGCCGCCACCCTGGTCGAGCGGATGATGCGTGAGCGCCCGCATCCCGAGCAGGGTTATCGCTCCGCCATGGGGATCATCGCCCTGGCTCGGGCGCTACGAGCGCAATCGGCTGGAAGCGGCCTGTGAGAGGGCGCTCGCCATCAACGCGATCAATTACTCCTCCGTGAGCGCCATCCTCAAATCCGGGCTGGACCGCGCGAGCCCTGCCGCCGAGCCCATCAAAGCCACGCCCTCCCACGCCAACATTCGTGGCGGCGCCTATTATCAATGAAGGAAAGGAAGATCGTGATGCTGACCCACCCGACCCTCGACCAGATGCAGGCCCTCGGCCTTGCCGGAATGGCGGGCGCCTATCGGCAATTGGCCGAACAGGACAATGCCGCCGATCTCAGCCGCGACGAGTGGCTCGGCCTGATGCTTGATCGCGAAGCCGCCATGCGCGCCGACCGGCGCCTGACCAATCGCCTGGCCGCAGCCAAGCTGCGCTTCGTCGACGCCTGTATCGAAGACGTCGACTTCGCGTCCCGCCGCGGCCTTGACCGGCGCAACACCCTGCAGCTGGCGCAAGGCGCCTGGCTGAAAGCCCATGAGAACTTCATCATCACCGGCCTGACCGGGACTGGCAAGACTTGGCTGGCGTGTGCCTTCGGACGCCAGGCGGCCAGGCTCGATCATTCCGTCCTTTATTTGCGGATGCCGCGCCTGTTCGTAGACCTCGCCATGGCCCGTCTCGATGGTCGCTTCCCGCGCCTCATCGATAAGCTCGCACGTGTCCAGTTACTCATCCTCGACGACTGGGGCACCCACACCCTCAACGACCAGCAGCGCCTCGATCTCCTCGAAATCTTCGAAGAGCGCTACAGGCGCAAATCGACCTTGATTACCGCCCAGCTGCCCGTTGCCCAATGGCACGATATGATCGGCGAGCCAACCATCGCAGATGCTATCCTCGACCGGATCATCCACAACTCCCACCGTATCGCCCTCGAAGGCGACAGCATGCGAAGGAAAAAAGCTGCACGCCCCTTTGACCGACGTCGAAAACAGCGAAACGAATACCAACTGACTTCAACAACCAGGCAACCAAAAGCCAGCGCCGCTACGCTGTCCGCGATTTAGCGAAACTGCTGTCCGTCAGTTAGCGAAACTGCTGTCCCGTTTTTGCGAAATGCGCAGCGGGAGCGAGTCGCCCCTAATTCCGGGTCAACCGACAATGGAAGCTGGTGGCTGTTCCCCGATAGGATGGAGATACGGGCTTACGACTGGCCGCCGGGCCCAAGCATCGAATGGAGAACAGCCATGGAAGAATATATTGGTCTCGACGTGTCGATGAGAGAGACGGCAGTCTCGATCCGCCGAGCAGGTGAACGGATCTGGCGCGGCAAGTGCGCATCTGATCCAAGTATCGTCGCCGAGCTCATCGGCAAGCGGGCGCCGGCCGTAAAGCGAGTGGTGTTCGAGACCGGACCGCTGTCGGTATGGTTTTATCATTCTCTTCGCACCGAAGGATTGCCGGCGATCTGCATCGATGCGCGACATGCTAAAGCGGCGCTTGACATGGCGGCGAACAAGACGGACGCGAATGACGCCGATGGTCTGGCGCAGCTCGCGGAAGTCGGGTTCTTTCGTGAGGTGCGCGTAAAGGGATTCGACAGTATGCTGATACGCACGCTTGTCGCGGCGCGGACGCGGCTGGTCCGGATCACTACCGAGCTCTCCAATCAGATCCGCGGTGTCATGAAAACCTTCGGTCTGCTGGTTCCCGCCGGAAAGGGAAGCACCTTCGAGAAGAACGTCCGGAGCCTTCTTGCCGATCAGGACGGACTTGCATCGATCGTGCTTCCGATGCTGGAAGCCTGGCGTGGCATTCGCATCCGCGCCGCCGAACTCGGACGCCAGTTGGTCCGGGACGCGCGCCAGAGTGAGGCTTGCCGCATCCTTATGTCCATTCCCGGCATTGGTGCGATCACCGCAACCGCCCTCACAACAGCCATTGAGAGGCCGAACAACTTCAAGAAATCCCGATCTGTTGGCGCCTGGATCGGCCTGAGAACGAGCCGCTATCAATCCGGAGAAGTCGATTATGACGGCCATATATCCCGACGTGGCGACCACCATTTGCGCGGGCTTCTGTACGAAGCAGCTGCGGTCACTCTAACGCGCAGCTCAACCGACAGCACTCTGCGCACGTGGGGTCTGCAGCTCCGGCAGAGGATCGGCTTCAAAAGAGCTGCCGTGGCCGTGGCGCGCAAACTGGCGGTGATAAACGATGCTTAAAACCGGCGAGCTCTTTAATCCGAATGCCGGAGCTGCCGCATAAGTCCGGATAGCGTTCCGAACCTGAACGCCTAAGGCGTCCCTGCCGGGACGTGAGCCGAGCCATTCCGCTGATGCTGTTGCACTGCTGACTCAGCAAAGTGCGTCGTCCACATTGAAGGCTCGTCCCGGGAAGCGCCATCATGCGGCGGCTGATGCCGACCGCGAAGACAACCATGCACCCGGCAGTGTCTCCTCAGCGATTAGACGCTTGACGCCCCCGTTGCGATTAGACAACAGCATCAACAGCGTGGGGGTGCGGCAAGCCATGTCCCGTACCCAGTGCTCTGCCCGTCTTCGATGTCGCCGCAGACATTTGTACTTCGACATCGCCATCGCGCGAGACATCGGTCGAGATGGCGTAGTGTCGGGTAAAGCGCCGACTTGTAGTACCGACCATAGTAGTTCATCCAGCCTCGAATGATCGGATTGAACATCCTCGCCGGGTCGCCGATTCCCCTATCCACCCGGCAGCGTAGTTGCCACGCACGGATTTTCCTGTCGGATTGCGTCGTCGCGGTATTGCTGACACCGGGGCTGAAGTTGACGAAGTGCTTTCCCCAACGGTTCTTCGACCGGCGGCGCGGAACGTGTAGCCCAAAAAGTCGAATTTCTGTTCAGGATAATCACCTCGCCGGTCGTCATCCTTACAGAGACTATCTTCGTCTTTGCCGGATGAAGCTCCAGTCCGTATTCGGCAATGCGCTTCGCAAGCGCGTCCTCAGTCCTTGTGCCTGCCGCGTACTGTCGCAATGGCAGAGAATATCGTCGGCATAACGCTCGAACGGGACGCTCGGATGATTTCTACGCATCCACATCTCGAAGGCATAGTGGAGAAAGAGATTCGCCATCAGCGGGGATACCAGCAAGCCCCGCGGCGTGCCCTTCTCTCAGGGTTCAGGGGTGCCGTCTTGCATTTGAACAGGAACTTTAAGCCACCGTTCAATGTACATCAACACCCAAGCGCAGTCCGTGTGTTTCCGACTCGCCCTGAGCAAAAGCTCATGCGATATCGAGTCAAAATGGGCTCGAATGTCGAGATCGAGCACGAAGGGATGTGGCCTGCATCGGCGAGCGACCCCAATGGCATCGAGCACCGATTTTCCGGGTGGATATCCGAACGAATCTGGATGAAAGTGTTTCTCCAAATCCGGCTCCAGATATCCTTTGACGACCGCCTGAGCAACGCGATCCGACACCGTAGGAATTCGTAGCTGCCTCTTCCCACCATCGCGCTTGTCGATCTGCACACGCTTGTCCGGCGGTGGAAAGTAGCTGCCCGAAGACATTCGATTCCAGAGCTTGTACAGATTGCTCTGCAAGTCCGTCTCGAACATCTCGATCGACTGCTCGTCCACACCGGCTGCGCCCCGATTTGCTTTAACCCGTTTGTTACGCCTCCCAAACCCAGCGCTCGGGATGTCATACGGCTTTGCTTGATCCAAAAGAGTCCTCCCGTTTCCGGTTGTTCTTCAATTAAGCGGGACAGTGCCGTGCCTTCGCTCCGCCACCATTACAGTGCCTTCGTCACTGCTACACACGGCTCCGCGCCTGCATCGCACACTCAGACTCTTGTGGGGCTTCCACTTGAACCATTCCCCTGGCATCGCGATACAAGTTCGCACGTTCCGCACAGAAGCCTGAACCGAGGTCACGCAACCTCGCTCGCCGGACGCCGCCTGAGCCGTAAACAGGTATCGCTCAGACTGATCTCGAGATAACGAGTACCCCTTGGTTTCGACGTCTTCCCTACGCTTTCGACAGTTCATCGATGGCTCGCTTGCGATCGTCTCCTTAATCCTTACCTGACAGAGTCTTGCTCTGCTTTCTTGGTCTCGCTCACCATCTCGACCATTGGGCCGAAGTAGCAGCCGGTGGTTTGAACCCTCATCCTGCGACCCGAGTTCGAGGGTCCAACCCCATCTTCTGTGCAGCAAGGCTACTCAAAGGTGCTCTACATCACACCCCCTTCGCGCCGACCTGGCGCGCAGTCGTCCGCGTGTCGCACGGTCGCAATGCGACCTCGTGCAGGGCGACGACGCCCATTTGTGGGCGCAGAGATCGAAGATGTTGGCAAGCAGCGGGCTGATGTCTGCCCCTTGCGCCGTACCTACCCCTGTCCGTCTCTTACTTCTCGCCGCTCTCTCAATGAGCCGTAGGATGCGAGGATCGGCGATCCTGTGCGCCACCATCCGCAGCAGCCACTCGTGGTCGACCGAGTCGAAGAAGCAACGAATGTCGGCACCAAGTTCACGACGCTGGTTCATGATCGCCGTATGCAGGGCATCAAGCGCCATATGAACGATTCCGCCCCGGCCGGAAGCCGTAGGAGAACCCGAGGAAGTCGGCCTCATAGATGGCGCTCAACATCTCGGCCGCGGCGCTTTGGACAAATCCTTTCTAGCGCCGGCACACCGAGAAGTCGCTTACCACCATCGGCTTTCGGGTTGTAGACGCGCCGCACCGGCTGTGGCCGGTAGCGAGCAGTGTGGGCCCGTGCGCAGAGGTCGCGGATGTTATCCGTAAACCCTTCTTCGTACTCGCCACCCTTATCCCATCGATCCCCACGCTGGCCTGCCGCTTTTGTCGTCGAAACGCCCGAAGTAGAGCGTCTTCGTCGATGTGATGCAGCAGGGCCGTGAACCGGGTTCGGGCGGCCTGCTTGGCCGCTGCATTCAGCGCTCGAGGTTCGGCGGCAAAGCAACCCGGCTCTGTGTCCGGCCCCGGCCTCCTCGCGCAGACTCCCCTCGGGCTAGCCTCTCCCCTCCACGCGTCTCTGTTACCTTCGACGACTTCACAGGTACTATGGATGAGTCCGACTCCCGACCTCGGCTCGGACCGCGGCTCTGACACTGCCTTGTCGCTGTCCGCCACTGGAGACCAATCCAATGGACCCGGTCGGGCCTCTCATGTTACGATGATTACCTTCCATGCGTGATGCGGCCATCCACCCCGACGAAGCGGCGGCGTCTCGAATAACGACGATGCTCATGCTGCTTTTTCTTGTTTGGGGAACACATTCGGCCTCCGCAAACATCCACCTTTCGAGGCTCATTCCCGCACCCCGATGGCTCCTGTCTACACTTTGGACCGCGGCGTTGCCGCAAGGCCCGTCTTGCCCGCTTCGGTTTTGGCCCGATGGGACTTCCACCCACAAGCAATCATCAGCTTGGCATGACGTACTCCCGTGGCGGTGTAGCTGAGTGCGGGTCACCACGTTTGCCGCCATGAACCGGATCGGTCAGCTGGCGATTGCCGGGAAGCTGACGGCGGGATCATCGCCCAACGAAGTGATGGTTTCTAGTCTCATATAACCGCCGCGCTGGACCGCCATGGTCCTTCTGGTCGAGCAGGATTGCACCCACGACGCGGACGATGGCGTCTTCATCGGGAAGACGCCGCTACTTCAGTTCGGCGCTTGATCTCGCCATTGCCCCCTTCGAGCGGATTGATCGAGCAACCGAGGACATCATGAACCTGCGCACGCTCGTAGAGAAGATCCTCGATGCAGACCTCTTGCGAGAGATGATCAGCTTTGCCGCTCACCTGGTTCCTCGAATCAGGTTGGCTGTCACAGTCCAAACCTTACCGACGAATCATCGGTGACCACCCGCAAAGCCGCTCGCTCGCTACGGCGCTATTGAGGGCGCGGTTCGCGAGCGGCTTTGCTAGTCAGCTACGCCACCCTCTGGGACACCGTTGAACGCGCAGGACACGACAGTTGCGGCGCTCGGCGAGCGCATTTGTATCGAGTTCGCAGGACGTGACTGCGCTGCCGAGTGGCTGGTGGATCGGGCTTGTGCCACTTCGCATGGCGCGCGAGCACGGCCTCTATGGTTCCTCGGCCGGCGCGCGGCTTGTGGCGCGAGGAAGCGAGGAGGGCGCGATCTCGGGGCTTCTCGCTAAGCTCTGGATCGCCACGGGTGCGCGTGCTTCTACTTGAATGCAAATGCCGATGTGTAGAACTGACCGGGTTGTTTCGGGCGCGACATTTTGCCGCGAAAGGCCGTCAGCAATCGCCGCGTTGTGGCTGGCACAAAACCTGCTCCGCCCTCGATAATCCAAAGTTGGAAGAACGTCATGCCACTTCGCAATCCGCCTCCCCTCGTCTTTGGCCAGATTGCAATAAGCGTATCCTATTACTGCAATCTTCATTGCGAGCACTGCTATGTTCCCGAACAGTATAGAGCTCGATACAAGAGACGTCTGGAGCCATCACTGTTGACTATGAAAGAAATCACCAATTTTGTCGACGTTCTCGTTGAAAGATATAGCTTGAAAAAAGTCATCATCACCGGCGGCGAGCCGCTCCTCAAAATCGTGTTTCCTCGCTCTGCAGCCCTGATGGCTCATGCCGCAAACAAACGGGGCATTCATGTCCAGTTAAATACTGGGGGACTTGGCCAGATTCCGATTCGTGATGTTGCGTCGCTCTTCGACGATCGCGAGAAGCTAAGTTTCCAATTCAACTTTGATGCTGCAAGCGCGGAGGCGCTTGACCGTTTTCGGACCAAGCGGGGAGCTCACAAATCGGCACTCCGGCAGATGGCCGAGGCAGTCAATTGCGGAGCCTTGGTACAGGCTAGGATGATCGCTAATCGGCACAACATACACGAGGCGCTGGACGCCTATCGCATACTGTCGTCGATTGGCGTCCACTCTTTCAGAATTATGTCGACATTCGCCGCACGTATCGTTATCGACGACGAGAACGCACCTTTAGACGCGGCTGAGGAGATTAAAGAAATTCTGGCGGCCCTAATCGCAATGGCTGCGCAGACGTCGACACGCCTCGAGCTGCCGACTCCAATTCTCGTTGAAAGGGCTGAACCGCGGCCGAACGTAAGATTCACCGGATGCAACTGTTGTCTTGCTTCGGGCTACCTCTCTACAAACGGCGACCTCTACCCCTGTTCCTACGCAATCGGTGATCCCGACAGCCACAAGTTTGTTGTCGGCAACGTCCGGTGTCCGGGCTTTGACCTAGCAGCTTATTGGCGAAGAGCCCTTCAGAAATATCAGTCCAACAGCGGCTGCGCTCACTGTCCGATGCAGATTGAAAGCCGTGCGCTTGCTTGCGCATAATCGAGAGAACGGCCCTTCGCCACATCCCGCGACTTCAGCGGGAGTCGACTTTGCGTGGTGCAATGCCCCCTGGATTTCCGCGAGCATCATGAGAGGATCACCGTGCTCGGCCTTGACTTTGCTCGCAATGCTTTGGATTGGGCCGATCGAGGTGATTGACGCTGCCGTTCCATGATGATGGGGTGATCGCAGGTTCGAGGGGGCAACGGTGACCTCGGAATAACCCGGGAGTCGCAGCTAAGGGAGAAGCTTCGGAAGATCGCGGCGCTGTTCGCCGGTGCCGGAACTGCTGGTGAGCGCCTTGCGGCGGAAGCAGCGCCACAGAGGGGTTGATGCCCGGATTGAGGGACTGGCTCGCCAGATCCGTTGCATCGCCGCCGCAGCAATCGGCGATTTCGTCGCGGCGTGAAGGTCCCAGAACTTCCGCCGCGCATAGGCGGTCGTTGTGGACCCCGACGAAGACCGGCCGCCGTTCATTATGGACGAGGCCGTGTTCGGTCGATGGGTCCGTCAGCGAGCGCACTAGACCCTCGGAAAGGAATGAGGCGATCTCGGGCTCCTTTGCCGTGAAGCAGCACCTGCGGGAGACCTCGCTCCAATCCGGTATCCCGCGCACGTGGGTATCGAGAGCTGCCTGGGACGTCCGGTGAACGGGAATTGGGCGGTCTTTAAGGAGCTTGGCTTTAAGGACGAGGGCGGCTCTTGGTAAGATCGACGTCGCCGCGATCAAGAGGGACCACTTCGCCCGATCGTAATCCCGTACTGGTCAACAATCCGATTGGCGTCGTCATCGTACGGCCCCAAGAGGGTTACCTGACGAAATGAAGCTATAGGCGTCAATAAGAGACGCCAGCTCCGCATCACTTAGGATGCGCGGCGGCGGAATCGCCTTGGACCGCCGCGACCAACGCCGGGTGAGAGCATCACACAAGATCCGTTTTTGCTGCATCCGCGGCAGGCGCTGCGTCCAGCCACTTCAGTCCCAGCTCGACCAATTCGATTGCTTCCTTCCTCTTACCGGCCTCATAGTAATACTGTGCAATCGCCCCATAGGACAGGAACTTCGCACCCTCGCCGCCTCGCGACGGTTTCGCCGCCAAGATGTGTTCGGACAGCTCCTGGCCCATCGCAAAGCGCTCAGCACGGGGGAAATCGGAGTAGTCTTTCGACGGATCGAACAGCTTGCGAAGCGCCACGCTCATCCAGACCACGGATTTCTTATCGATTGCGTCACGAACCAATCGGCGCAAGACGGGCAAGCCAGCCGACATGTCGCGCACCTTGTGAAGCAGCAATTCCGCTTGAAGCGCACGCAAGGTAACCTCCTCTGGCGTCGCCGCAAGGGCCTCCTCTACCGCCGAAAGGGCCATCGGCCAATCCACACGCTTCATGGCCGATCTAAGTCTGGCGAGGATTGGCTCACTCAGCGCTCGCTTCTGCGATACCTCGCGCATTTTGTGTCGGCCCGATTTTATCCGCTCGCATCCAGAGCTTTCGCTTCTTTGGTGTTCGACCAGCATCCGTTCAGAACCTTAGGCAGGACGCCATCGAGCTGTGTCGAATGACCGATCCAACTTGGCTCTCGCTTCGTCTGCCGTTGAACGCTGTTCGTCAGCCGCGATCCCGGGGAACTCAACTCCGTTGCTCCCATATTTGTCTTGCAGGAGCGCCAAGTTCGGCATGGAGGCGAGACATGGCCTGCACAACGTCGACCCAAATGTTTGACAATGTACACGTGCTCGCGCTCGATGTTTGTGAGGGCCCAGCCATGTACCGAGCCTTCCACTTCGATCAGTGAAGCCAATGAACCGACGCCCAACGCTTTCTCCAACTGAACTTCACTTGCACTCTCACTCGAACAGGTCATCCCTCAACTCAATCCGCTGGCCCTACTACGTGAACTAGCAAGTCGCATGCCAACCAGCTGGCACTGGGGGATACTCAGTTTTCCTACTCCAACCCGTCAGCTTTGCGACGCTTGTCACACGCCCGACAACCTACTTGGAGGTTCGCAGGCAATCAACCGGCCGCATCAGGAGCAAAAGAGCGTTCATGATGTGCCTGTCCAGACAAACGAAAGCGAACTAAAACCCACACGAAGGTTGGCCTTCACCACTCGGCATTTTCAGTTTCCAAGATGCCGATCCGGGCGCTCGGGCTCACAAGCTCAACTGAGCTACCATCGCTCGTCCGCCTTTCGCTCGAGTGCGATCATTCATTTCCAGTTAGCTCTTTGAGTCAGGGGATTGTTAACCGACCAAGGGCCGAGAGTTGCAACGGAGAATGGAGTCTAGGGAATCAAATACGCTATTGCAGGGTGGTGTTCATTCTTTGCCGGCCATTGCTCGACAAAGACTGGGCCCGTTTACTGCACGGAAGGCTCACCCCAAACCTAGAACATTGAGCCCCCGATGTGCGCGCGAGCAATTCCGCTGAAGTAGTCTGCTATGATCAGACTAATTACGATGGTTATGTCGCTGTCACAATGCATTGGAGTGGACGATTGAAGTCGCACTGGAATGTTCCCCGGCTGAGCCCTCCGCGGACCGCCTTCCATCGACCGTCATCAGATATGCATCATGCCCGGCCGCCGCATTTACTTGGAATAGTCAATGGGGTGGCTGATTCGGGCCACGTGATAATTCAAGCCGACCACTCCACCTTGATCGCTGCTTGATAAATCGCTTGCGCGCTGGCAGGGATAATAGCAGCCGGCGGGAACTGCACGGTGGAGGGCATCGCCGGAGGCGTCGCGGCAAGACCCGCATAGTCGTATTCAAATTGACGGACCAAGCCACCGTTAGCGCTTGCCACACGGAGGCCCACCGTCGTGAAGTTCGTCGTTGTTAGCGGTGCTCCAGCCATTGCTTTGCCAAGCTACGCCCGCCTCGAAATAGATGAGCGTGCGCCCCTCGAGTTCCAAGAGTATAACCGATCCCACCGGGCCTGTGACAAAGACGTTGGGATCTGCCTTGCGCAGGTGGCGATCAAAAAAATCATCGTGGAAGGCAAGAGAGTTTATCGTGCCGTCGGAAACAGCACGGCTTACATCCAACTCGGCATCAATAGCCCACCTGTGCTGTCTGACCGCCGGCAACGAACATTTGGGCGCTGCCTATATCACCATGGATGAGTGGCCTCAAGGATCACTGGATGACGTGCAGGCATAACCACTACCGCCATGAAAACTAAAATATCCCCAGATCAGCTTCACAAGCTCGGACGAGACCTTCACCGCCCGGTCAGGTCCGCTAACAAGAGCCGCATATCACCCTACAAATAGCATGCGTACCAACCGCAACGTGGCCCTAAGGTCCTTGTTCTGCGGTCGCTCCCACGACCGTAGAATGAGCAGACTCCATAGCCGCCTGAACGCTCCGTGTTCGATGTTCTTTTATGGCCTCCACTCCAATGAGTCTGTCGCGACATAGGCTGATACGATGGGCGCGTCAGGTGCTAGCAGGGGGCCGAGGTCTGAGGCGCCGAGCTGCTTTAGCTCGCGATCTTGACCTTGGTCGCATTTAATCAAGCACCTCCGCCTTGACCGCGCTTAAAATGTCGAGCAGCGTCGCTTCTGGCATTGCGAATCTCGTTTGCCTTCGTTGCGATCGCAGCGATCAAGACCGATACATAGCGACTCGCTCTTACACGCGACATAAAATTTGGCGCCCCGCCCTCGCCGGCCATGCAGCCTTAACTGCCGTCTCCTATGATCTCTTTATCAGATCAAGGAGAACTCTCGATTCCTGGCCGAATGTGCCGTCCTCCTCGCCTGAGCTCAGCGAACTGTCGGAGCACGACAAACAGCGCAATTGTTCCGGCGCCCAACTCGGCGATGGCTTGACTGGCCAACACCCCGCTGAAGCCAGACATGACAGGGAACAAAAGTACCGCCGGTATAAAGAGATATCCTTGTCTCGCGAAAGACACAACCGCGCTGAGGCGCGCTCTCCCGAGAGACTGAAGCATCGTCGTCACGAAACTCTGAACACCGTAAAGTCCAAAAAATAGATGAAAGACGATGCAGCTCCAGACAGCAATTTCCGTGACCTTATCGCTGTCGCTGAACAGCCTGACCAAAGGCCGGACAAAAACCATAACGGTCGCGGAATACGCAAAGGACAGTGCCACCGTGATAGAGAGCATGAACTTCGCAACCTTCACTACACGGGCAAGATCGCGAGCGCCCCAACCGAACCCAAGGACAGCTTGACAGCCTATACAGAGGCCGGTGATAGGCAGCGCGCCGATGTTTAAAATTCTTACAGCTATTCCAACCGCTGCGATGAACTCGTCACCGAACCGAGCAGCAGCTCCGTACAAGAACATACCCGCAAGAGCAGATAACACGCTCGTCGTCGTCGCCGGAGCACCAATCAACGCGAGCTGCCTGATGCGATCTAGTCGCAACCAGACCCGAGATATCCCGACGAGGACGACCCCGCGCCGCTTGGCAAAATATCTGATGTAGAGACTGATGGCAGCTACCTGAGATAGCAACGTTGCTAAGGCTGCGCCTCGCACGCCCAGGCCCAATAGGAAGATGAAAATGGGATCGAGCAAGGCGTTCAATGTGAAAGCACTCAGCATGATCCACATGCTGAATCGTGTGTTGCCCTCGGCTCTCACAATAAAGCCGCTGACTATGTTTAGGAGCATCACGGTAGATCCCAGCAAGAGGGTCGTCGCGTACTCGAGCGCGATGGGCAGGATGGTGGGAGTTGCCCCGAGTGCGACGAAGGTGCCTCGTAGGCCTAACAGCAGGGCGACCGTCATAACGACGCCGATCGGAGCAGCGATCGCAAGCGCGGTACTCGCATCTCGACTCGCCTGCACCTCCTTACTAGCGCCAAGATGGCGAGATATGATGGAGGCGGTTCCAACACCGATCCCCTCTCCCGCCGCAGCTAGAAAGACGACGATCGGCATGGTCATGCTGACAGCTGCGATCGCCTGCGCGCCGAGTGCCCCAACAAAAATCGCGTTGAGGAGCTGCTGTAACGCGTTGACCGACAA
Source organism: Bradyrhizobium agreste (assembly GCF_016031625.1). GTDB lineage: Bacteria > Pseudomonadota > Alphaproteobacteria > Rhizobiales > Xanthobacteraceae > Bradyrhizobium > Bradyrhizobium agreste. The sequence goes on from NZ_JACCHP010000001.1 coordinate 130,597, forward strand.
GCCGATAACGGAAGGGACGGCGAGCCGCAGGAGAAGGCTCGGAAGATTTGGGTCCGATAGATCGATTTGGTGGTTCTGTTTGGGCATCGCCTTGCGATCGCTCTGGAGCTTCCGCCTCAGTCTGTGTTCGCAGAGACGCGCACGAGAGCTCCGCACTCGAGGCGTCCGAGCGCGGGGCGGATATTGAGACCGAAGTGCCTCGTGCATTTGAAAAACGCTGAGCAAGTGCCGTGCCATCCTCGGCCAGGCGAAGAGAAACGTCAGAACGCCAGGACCGCGTATCTGGTCCGGAGTAGGACAGCCAAGGCGGAAGCCGTCCTTAGAGTTGCGCGAAACGCGACAGCGAAGGCTAAAGCTTCGAGTCGCGGCTCTTCGCAAACGAGAGCACGACCGCAATCTATCGCCGAAATTGACATGGGTCCGCTTAGTCTAGCGCAGCGCAGCCTTGTGATCGCACATAAGGTGGCTAGTGGGGCGCCCTCGATCTTCAGAGAGCGAGCACCGTCTCCACTACGCTCGCCGAATAGCCGATTCCATATGGCAAGGCCTCATCGTTGAAGTCATACCCTGGGTGATTCAAGCTAGCTGTCGATCCGTTGCCCAGAAAGATGATTGCACCCGGCCTCGCTTCAAGCATGTAGGCAAAATCTTCTGAGCCCATCCGCGGGCTTATCTTCTCATCGACGCACGCAGGTCCGACCAAAGCGCGCGCCGCTTTTATAGCGAGGTCAGTTTCTCCCGGGTGATTGATCGTGACGGGGGCCGACCTTCGGTATTCAAATTCGACATCTGCGCAAAATCCGCGCGCGATGCCTTGAGCCGCAGCAAAACTCTGCCCTTGTGCGAAGTCCCGCAGGTCAGGCACAAGAGTTCTAACACTGCCCGCCAGCTCTACTTGATCAGGAATGACGTTGTAGGCCTGCGCCGCCTTGAGTTTGGTCACAGATATCACGAGCGCCTCCATCGGGTTTGTCTTGCGAGACACCAATGCTTGCAGCCCGACGATAATCTGTGCGGCGATAACTACCGGATCAATGGACTCCTGAGGTTTAGCGGCATGGCCACCCCTGCCTTTCACAACAAGATCGAACTCGTCGAGAGCCGCCATGATCGGACCTTGGCAAATACCGAAACGGCCAACTTTTATTCCTGGCACATTGTGCAGCCCGAACAACTTAGCTGTTGAGAAACGGTCCATGATTCCAGCCTGAACCATCCTTTGGCCGCCCTCTCCACTCTCTTCAGCCGGCTGGAAGATCAAGGCAACCGATCCCTTGAAGCGCCGAGACGCAGCAAGGTATTTCGCGGCGAATAGCATGGCCATGTGACCGTCATGCCCACAGGCGTGCATCTTGCCCGGTACTTTCGAAGACCAGAGCTTGTCGGACTGTTCAAGTATTGGAAGTGCGTCCATATCCGCGCGTAGTGCGATCGTGGGCCCCCTTCGAGACTGGCCGTAGATCACGGCGACGATTCCGGTTTCCGCTACCCCCGTTTCGATATGATCCACGCCGAAGGAAGCGAGCTTCTCGGCTACAACTCTGGCCGTCTTGTCAAGCCGATAGTCAAGTTCAGGATTTTCATGCAGCTGGCGGCGCCAAGCAGTTGCCTCGGCCTGCAGATGCTGAAACGTTTCGATGCCATTCATGCTGAGACCGCGGCTTGAAAAAGCTTGTGATCTGTACAGCTGAGCACTTCGGCGCCAAATTCTGTAACAAGCACATGCTCGCTGCAGCCGAACAGATGCCCAGTTTCCCCGAACAAGATAATCGGAAGATGAAAGGTCATTCCCGGCTCTAAAATTTCCTCCGCGGCTGGCTCTAGGCTAAGGTTTCCACGTTCTGTCCAATGGATGCCAGTTTGGTACCCGGTACGATGGCGAAACGCCGCTGGCCGTCCAGATCGCTCAATCACCTTGCTGGCCGCAGCGTCCACCGCCTTCGCGGCCACCCCTGGTTTTATTGCGGCAATGGCGGATTCAAGGGCTTCCACCGAAAGAGCGTGCAGCGCTTCGGTCTCACGATGCCGACCAAGCACCGCGCTCCGGACCAGGCCTGCGGCATAGCCGTGCTTGATGCCGCCAATCTCGATCATGGCCGGTTCATTGTTTCGGATGACGTGAGGCGTTGGGACACCGTGCGGCATCTTCGTCCGGTCGCCGAACACGAGAGTGACGGATCGCCATATTTCGCCGCCAGCTTTGCTGACCTCTCGAGCTATGGCAGCGTACGTTTCCGTTTCGCTTACACCTTCGGACACCGTATTTTGAAACACGAGTACGGCGAGATCGGTTGTTGTCATTGCTTGACGCATCACATCGACCTCAAGCGGGCTTTTGACTGCGGCGACTAATGCAACTAGATGAGAAGCGTCGGCGACTTTCATGCCGGGACACAGTTCTCGTATGGCACTCAGATCAGCCGGCGCAAGATTCCAGCATCCGAATTCGAGACCCACTCTCCGATCGTGCAGCCGATGTTGGCGAAGAACATCTGCGCAGGTCCTAGCAACATCACCTACGTGCCTATAGCAAACGACCTTATCGACGCATCCCTCGGCACGGACAGCCTCGCCATCGTACTCTCTTACAACGAAAACCGGCGCGTGCCCGGGTGCTAAAATTAATGGGAACGGAGCGAAATACCCGCCAAATCCATGATAACCAGTAAGGTATCTGAGGTGGCCGATAGCGGTAACCACAATTGCGTCAAGTTCTGCGCGCGCTACCGCTTCAAGCACCTTCCGCTGACGGCGATCGTACTCCGACGTTGGGAATGGAAGCCCAGCCCTAGGAATTCCCGAACCTATCGTTGCCTGCATGGAGCTCTCCAGCTTCGGCGGTCCCGCGCCTGCGAATTTCATCGAGCACGCGTTCTCGTCAAACACTCAGGGATTGGACAGAGCGATCTCTGATCCGTGGTTGGCGCCTCAACCGTCCGTAGCGACTATTGAAGCTCTCCGAGAAGAAGCTCGCAACTGCCGGGTTTAGTAGTTTCACCTCGTCGGGGCCTCGTCCGAGCTGACCGGCTTCAATTCGAGCAAAAAAGGAGCACCGTCAGGATCACATCTCAGCCAATCGTCTGATTTAGCTTCACAAGGTGCTTCATCACGGCATCGAGCCGAAAAGGCATCGACCAGTGCGCTACTTGACTTGCATGAAGAACGCCGCGCTCCAACAGCTGCCTATCCTGATGGTGCGGCGCTGGCGATGGCACGCGAAGTGATTGATAACGGCACGACCAAATATGGCTATGAGCAGAGAAAACTTCTGAGGCCGCCGCCTTTCTCAAACAATATATCCCTGCGCCTGTAACAATCACACTGATTAATCGTGACGATAAGACTTGCTAAGATATCAAATGGTCGCCAGTCCTTTGTTTCTCGCGAAGGCAGGTTTACTGGCAACACGACAAAGCCGCCGGCCGCGTTTGCTGGCACAAGCCACGAATTTTCCCGTTTGGGCAAGCTCAGCGCCGCTCACGCACCGAGCCCTCCTGAGCGATCGAGGCCACAAGTGTACCGTCTCGCCTAAATATAAGCCCTCGGGCGAGACCACGGCCGCTCTGCGCGCTGGGCGAGTCCTTGGCGTACAACAACCAATCGTCGGCACGGAAAGGACGATGAAACCACATTGCGTGGTCAAGACTTCCGGAATAGATTCGTCCGTCAAACAGTGTGCGCCCATAGCGTGCCATCACCGCATCCAGCAGCGACAAATCCGAGGCATAAGCCAGTGCGCATATGTGCAGTGCGGGATCATCGGGCAGCTTTTTCGCGGCCTTCATCCACATATGAAGCCTTCCGTCCTCAATTCTTTGGCCAACATACCTGCCGATTTCGACGGGACGAAGCTCGACTGCACGATCGGGCTCATAGTAGCGGCGAACGATGTCGGGCAGATCGGTTTGTAGTGCGATCTTAGACAACTGTTCCGCTGCGAAATGTTCAGGCGCTGGGACAGGCGGCATCTTATCCTGGTGTTCGAACACCCCTTGTTCACCCTTGTGGAACGAGACCATGCTCGAAAAGATTGTGCTACCCTGCTGGGTCGCTGTGACGCGCCGTGTCGAATAACTTCTGCCATCGCGGAGGCGCTCGACACTGTAGATCAAGGGCACCTGGGGATCGCCGGTGTGGATGAAATAGCAATGCAGCGAATTCGGTAGCCCGGATTCGATTGTGCGACATGCCGCAAACAGCGCCTGTCCAATGATAAGACCTCCGAATACCCGTTGCTCGCCGAGGTTTGGGCTCTTGCCGAGAAATACGTCGCCCCCAATCGAGTCGAGGTTGAGAATTGCTGCAAGGCCGATCAGGTCTTTTTGCATTCAAAAACTCTTACGTGTTTAGTGTCACCGGAGCGGTGCGGCCGAGGGCCCAGGGTCGTGGGCCTTCGATGGATAAAGCATTATTGTAACCCGCATTTCGGCGCCCGGGATTCTGAGTGCTTCTCCGCTTGCATCACACGAGGAGCGACGATTCACATATCCAAACCTTGAATGCCGCCCGCCTGTGACAATCATTCTGGCTGCTGCAATTGGCGTGCCGCACATCAGCACAGGAGATGGACCAATAACGAAGTTCTTATGGCGTCAGCATTGGGAGCCTTGTGAGCGATTGGTCCAGGACATGTCGTGAACCAAACAGCCGGCATGCGACTGGCTTGGGCAATATTCGTTGCGAAGCTCATATGAGCTCCTTCCTAGATCCGCAGGTCCAACGGCTCAAGGAACCAGATCTTGCGAAAGCGGCTTAAGCCGACTCTGCTTCATCTCCACAGGCTGCTGTAGCAATGCCCGCGTGCCAGCGGTGGCGATTGTAGAAGCGATCGATGTACGTGAACATCTGGCACTCCGCACCATTTCGGATTTCGTATTTGCGATTATGGACCAGTTCAGTCTTGATCCTTTTGAAGAAGCTTTGCTCCAGGGCATTGTCGTAACCACCGGCTTTGCTGCCCGCCTAATCGGAAGCCGGTGGCCTGCGGCGTTTGTTGACACTCGGTTAAAGCATCTTGGGTGCCGCGTGACGGATCAGGTCGACATCGGACTTTGGGCCATTGATCTCCATCTCAATGCGGCGAACCGCACGGCGGCCATATGCTGTGGGTCTCCAAGCCTGCCTCGCTTCTTTGGAGCGCTCAAAGCGAGCTTCGACGTCCCCTCACGCGTGGGCTCGGCTCCGAGAACGGCAAAACGGCCATTGCACTCTCGGTCTCAAGCGCGCGATCAGCCGTATCATCGCGGGCATGAAGGCCGCTATTGAATGCTCCCTACATCGTAGGTGAGCTAATTAGCCTGCGCGACGCATCCATGCGGACGTTGCCTCGGGCCTTCGTGCATGTCGGCGAGAGCCGCTAAAGCGAGCCAACCGGGCAGCCGATTTGGTGACTGGAACCGCCCGCCCGCTGCTCAATGCAGCAGCGTCAGGCCGTTCTTGACGACCGTCACCCGGCGCTCTCGCACGCAAGCTTCGAATGAGATCGAATTGTCGTCCTTCCAAAGATTGACGGTAACAACTTCTCCCGGGAAAACCGGCGCCGAAAAGCGGGCGCGGTGACGATGAAAGGCAGACGGATCGTAGTCGGCGTAAGTCTGCAGGACCGCTCTGCAGGTCAGCCCATACGTACACATTCCGTGCAGAATGGGCCTTGGAAAGCCGGCTCGACAGGCGAACTCTGGATCACTGTGCAAAGGGTTTCGGTCGCCAGAGAGACGATAGATCAGGGCTTGGTCAGGTCGGGTAGAGATATCGAGTGATCTATCTGGCGGCCGGCGCGGCACTTGATGTGGCTCGGGCATCCCGCCCGATGGCCCGCCGAAGCCGCCGTCCCCTCTGGCGAAGGTCGACGAAACGATTGTGGCGATCTTGTCGCCGCTCCCGTCTCTGACAACCACCTCGTTCTGAATGATCGCTCCTTTCTCTTTACCTTTGTCAAAAATTCCCCTCACACGCGCGTCCGCTGTCACGTTCGCGGCGACCGGCATAGACTTGTGAAACGTGATGTCCCGCTCGCCGTCAACAACCATGACGCGATTGAGATCGATCGCACCAGGGCGCGCGCCCCAAACGCAGACGGAAGCAAACGTCGGCATTACCTTTAACGGCTTGGACCTTGCAAATGCTTCATTGACAAATTTCAGCTCCTCCTCGTTCAAGGGATCTGCCCCCATGCCCACTCCAAGTGCATAGAGCATGACCTCCCTGTCAGTCCAGGAGTAGGGAACTCCACAAGTCTTCAGGCTTAGCGCAGCTGGATAGTCGATCGGCATCCGAACCTTTCCTCCGTTGAGAACCTGGGCGCCGCCGCGAACTCAACCTGAGTGTGTTTCGTGGGGTGGGGCGTACAGCAGGAGCTCCGTCTTGGTCTGGAGGGCATGCGTCAGATCTCATTCGTCGGGCAGATCATCAAGCCAGCAGGCTGTCGCTACGTGCGGTCGGGAAAAGATCTTGCCGATCTTCTCGGGGACCTTATTCTGATGGTATCGCATATACACCCGGCCATCCTGCCCTAAATCCAACATCTCTATTTTTCCTGTGTAATGGGACATGATGTATTTAAAAGTTTTCTCTATCCCGCTCAGACGTTGGTTGATGCCGCGCACAATTTCTAGTCCGCGCCCCAGCGCGACTTGGAAATGCGAGGCGCCCTTCACCGGCCTCGCTTGGAATAGGTAGTACGGCCGCACTCCGATTTCTTGGCATTTGGCAAACGTCGCAGCTAATATTTCGGGATCATCGTTGACTTTGGCCAGAAGCACGGACTGATTGAGCAACTGCACACCCTGTGCTCGCAAAGCGCGAACTTTTCTCTCCACGGCGGATGAGATCTCACCTACGTGATCGAAATGCGCGACGATGATTGGGGATTTACCCGCCTTGTGGATACGCTGGAATAACGCCGGTAGAGCGGAGTCGTCAAACCGCTTTGGCGCATAGGCCAGCATTTTTGTGCCAAATCTGATCGACTTCAAATGCTCTATTGACAGCAGATGATCGACGATCTTGTTCAGATTGGACGTGCTGAGCACGAACGGGTCACCTCCGGAAAGGAGCACGTTCGTCATCTCAGGATGGCAAGCAATATATTGCGCGACCTGGCCGAAGTCGGGAGCGATTTCATCCGAAACTTTGCCCACAATGCGCTTTCGAAAACAGTAACGGCAATACGAGCCGCAGCGCTCCGTAACCAGCAATAAGCCTGTCTGCGCGTACTTGTGCTGCAATCCCGGCACAACCGTGTTGTCGTGCTCGCCGCTCGTATCCAATGTGCCGGGGCTGTCGAACTCTTGGATTGAGGGCTCCACGATGTACTTCAACTGATCGGAATAACCGCTCTTGATGATCTGTTCGCGATAAGACTTTGTGACATGATAGGGCGTGATATTGTTGACTTGCAGCTCACGCTCGCTAACGATGCGAGTTTCTTCGATGAACTTGAAGGCGTGTGCTCTGCAATCCAGCTGACCAGCTGCCGTTTCCATCACGCACCTCGTCTGCGCCAATCAGGCGCATTTTTTGATTAATGCTGTCTTCCTCATCTACAATACAGCACCATCAATAGATCCATACCTACCTAGTGTGGTAAGTGCTCTCGAAATCGACAATGGGTAAAGCGCACTGGTACTCGCGCCAGGTTGCGGCGAAAGGATACAAGAGCACGCTGAGATCGCACTGTATCGCACGGGATGCCAAAATCGGCCGAAGTCGTAGTAGCTCAGCGAACTGGCGCAACATAACGAATAGCGTACCACTCCAGCGCCGAACTCAGCAATGCCTTGACTGACCAACAATCCACTGAAGCCCGATATGACAGGGAATAGGGTACGGCCGGTATGAAGGGATACCCTGCTTGGCGAAAGACACGACTCCGCTGCGGCCAGCTCTTCCCAGCCACTGAAGCAGTGTCGTCACGAAACTCTGAATACCGTAAAATCCAAAAAACAGGTGAAAGACGATGCAGCTCGACACGGCATCAGTGACATCATCGCTACCGCTGAACAACCGGGCCAACGGTCGGACAAAAGCGATAAGGCCTGCGGAATGGGCAACGGAAAGCACAATGGGGATAGAGACCATAAACTTCGCAACCTCGTTAGTTCGCAGACCCAATGCTGGCGCATCAAACCGATCGGAGTCGATGGCATTGGCTGCACCTCGGAAAACGAGGTAGGCTCTGGCGGCGCGGGCCCGAGCGATGTGATATGGCCTCAACTCGTCGATGACTGTTGATCCTGAGCTTGTTCGCGCGTGATGGCCCGCCTCTGGCGACTGGCCGTGATCTAGAGACGGTGTTCCACTGCGACTTCTTGCCGCTGTGGGTATGCGGTCAATGAATGTGTATTCGTCATCTGAAGAACTCGCCGGCCGACCGCCTAAAACGATCGGACACGCGGTAAAGCCAGGGCATACGGCAAAGCTGCCAGCCCACAGCACTGGCCCGGTACGGTCGACACCACGTTGCGCAGCTGATGTGGCCTTCACGAATATTGAAGCCAACCGAATACGAATTTGGCGTGCACCACCCACCCCGAGGACGATCCTTCAACTGAATAGGCTACCAATGCATTATCATGCTGTGCGCACACGCATGCTCCAAGACCAATTTTCTAATCGCAGGGACAGAGTTCGTCGAAGTCTGCCCTTGCGCCGCCTATACCGCAAAATACTTTGTGCCAGGCTTGCGAGCGATCGGTTTCATTTTACTGCGCGCGCTGATGGCGCGGTCAGGGGAAACCAGTGAGCATGGTCCGCAATCAGCCACAACAGCTGCTGTTCGTATGTGAATTGCCGCATAGGTTCGTCAGCTTTTAGAAAGCTAGCGTGGGTACAGAGCCACTGAGGTTAGCGAGGCGTGGTAGAGACAGCGCCACTACCAGAATGGGACAGCGCCGAGTCACGTTCCTGCTAACCTCAATCTGGAGCGCAGGCGCGGCGGGAACAGCGCCGATCCAGTCCCAAAACCGACCGGGGCCGAGTCGCGCCCGCGCTGCTTCCAGTATCCGAGAAACGACCCAGGTAGCCGCACCGTCGCGCTTTTTTCAGGAACGGACACCCGGCCCCCTTGGGCCGAGGGAGATTCGCGACGTTAGATTTTGCATCGCATGTGGTCTTTCAAGCGATCGCTTCCATGCCTCCCGTCGTACCCCGCCAACATTCTTAGGCTCTGTCATAAAGCGGCAGCGTGTAAGCATTTTTTTTCATGCAGCAGAGCGGTTCGGAATGCTGGGCATCTCCAATTTCCCTGCGAAGGTAGCGGGCGAGCCTGCAAAAGTAGCAGACGATCCAACCAATTCAGGTAGGTGATTGGCAGTCGTACGAAGCTTACAACTTCGCGAGGTGTCAGCGTGATACCGAATGGGACAAGGCTGGTGTCAAGGTTAGCGGCGCGTGGCAGGGACAGCGCTTTTCCAGGGATTGAGCGCCGAGTCACGTCGCCGTTAACCTTTGACGTCGCTGGGGCGGTACGACAAGCGGTTTCGAAGGGCTTGCCCGCTAGTAGAGCTGGGTGCCCTCCGGTACCTCTCGGTAATACTGAGCTGGCACTGCAAGGGGCTTGCCCCCCACGGGAGCAAAGGTGGCCAGCGACTAGAGAGGCTTGTGGCATCAGCCAGGAACAGCGCCTTCAGGTTTCACGACCCGATCGCCGAGCCACCCGCTCGCTTCGCTAGCATAGCGGCAAGCCGGAGCAGCATCGGATTCCTTCTATGGCGCCAGTCGCGTCTGCGCTGCTCTCCGTGTTCTGCAACACCTGTTTTCTTACACCCTCGTCGCTCTTGCTCACCGCTGGGCACGTCGAAGTCTCTCAGCTGAGTGACCTGAAGGGTATGCCGGCCCACGGCGCTCTAATGGACCGGACAAGAGGCCAAGCCCAAACCTCTCAGCTAGTCTCAACCGCTCGCCGAATCCTAATTCGTTCACCCTCATGCGTCATGGCTAACGATACCTGGTCATCTGCGACTTCATAGTAGCGGACCCCAATCCGCGATGTCTCGCCGCTTGCCCTCGCGCTATCGCCTACGCGCTTCAAGTCGAAACTACGAGACCTTGCTGTCTGGATGCCACCCTTGTGCACTCAATGGCTTCTGCCAAAAAAGTTACAACTTGCCGTACCGCGTTCATTTGAACTGGTCGTTATACTTAATAACCTGACTGGCGCGCGTTGCAAGAGCCGCAGCTAAGAGGGTTCGCCGGCGTGCCTCTTGAGCGGAGGGGCCTAAAATTCCGTATCATGGCTGATGGCGGCGAGCGCAGAGATGTTGTACCGGTAGACGTAAATTCTCAGCCCAGAGAATGAACGAGATTAGGGTCCCTCAAACGCGCTGACTGCGCTGATACAAGGCTAAAGACCGTTATAAAAATGGCTGACCGGCTGTCGCTGCGATCGTGATCGTCTGCGCCGGCTCGTTTCATCGGAGCTGCAACTCGATTTCGATGACTGGAGGAGCATCGCCTCGCCCAGTCAGCATCTTTGCTTGCCTCGAGGCCGCTCGTGTGAGCTGGGCAGCGGAATCGAACCGCTGCCGAGCCGCCAGTTCGGATGAGCTTCGGCCAGCGCCCAGAAAACCTGCGCCCGCCGCAAATCGGAAGAAGTCGACATACCATCGCTTGTGCGGGCCGCCCCAGTAGCGTTCGGAAAGGCGATACGGTGGCACCCATATGCACCAATCCGATAATCCTTTTAGGCGGGTTATAGCCAGTGGATTGATGACCATCGAAATGGCTGCTTTCGCGCATGAGGGCTCGTGCGCTTGTGGCTTACAACGTGCGCCGGATCCGCGTCCAGCGCGGTATTCCGCAGGAGCAACTGGCTTACGATGCAGGAGTTGATCGCTCCTACATGAGCGGACTTGAGCGCCAAGAAGCGAACCCGACAGTCGATCTTCTTGATCGCCTTGCCGAGACGCTCGGCGTAGCTGTCTCCGAACTGTTTGTTCGGCCATCCAAGGGCGCCCCGCCACCTGCAATCTTACCTAAAGGCCGCAAACCGAAGCCTAAACGCGGCAAAAGGACGTAAGTCCCCAGACAACCACCATCTGAGACAATGATGCCGTGCGCTACCGGCGCACGTATCGCGCGCGCAAGAGGATTTTCTGCGTGGCGGGCGCTGATACGCAGCGATCCGGCCATGAGCATCGAATATTGTGATGGGCTTGCGCCGGAGCAGACAATGGCGGCTCGAGACGATGACGTTCCTCTAAATGCCATTCGGGCTTTTGTGACGGTCGCCCGTGAAGGCAGCGTTACGCGCGCGGCCACCACTTTGGGGACAACGCAAAGTTCGGTCAGCCGTTATTTGGCTGTACTGCGGGATTATCTAGGGGCTGACCTCATCGAGCGGCGTGGCCGGCGCAACGATTTGACCGAATTCGGAAGGCTATTTGCAAACGCGGTGTCTGAACCGCTCGAAACCGTCAGTTTCACGGCCAAGAGAATGCGGCGCCGGGCCGGCGCAGGAACGAATCGGATCGTGGTCCGCACGTCACTATCGATCTTTGCTTTCTCTATCCTTATTCCAAATCTGCAGGCTTTCTCTTCGGAAGCGGGGGGCGTTATCGTGGACATCATCAGCTCGCTGGCGCACCCGACATCTTCGGATGATTTCGATGTTTTGATTACACGGGATCTTTCCGTCATCGAACCCGCTGACAGTTGGGAGATTTATAAAGAGGAGCTGGTGTGTGTCGGCCCACCAAATCTGGTCGGGGGTAGAGAGCTCTCGATTGTCCGTTCAACCCCGCTACTGAATATTACATCCCGCCCCGACATCCTGCCAACATGGCTGAGAGCCATGAACTTGTCTTCGAGCGACATTCGAGTGGGCGCCCGGTATGATCACAACTATCTTGCTCTGGCGGCAGTCATGACGGGAAAATGCCTTCTTGTCGCGCCGGAGATCGTGGTCGGTGATCTAGTCAGAGGGGGTGCTTTGCAAATCATCCCTGGCAGCCGCACTCCAAGTGGCATGCAATATCGCGCCTATGCCGTAGATCGCAGCGCGCACCCCGAGATCGCACGTTCTTTTTGCCGATGGCTCGCTCGTCTTTGCAAGAAGGTAGCACTTGCGCACGTTGCCTGAGGTCTAGCGGCGTCTCGATCCGCTGCAGAAAGAGATCAATATTCAGTTCGAGAGCGCTCAACTCAAGAAAACTATTTAAAGTATAATCCGCAAAGCCCACGGAGATCGCCCCCTCTGTTGCAGCGCAATCAAGACGGCAACAATGAGATATCGGAGGGCAAAGACTTTATCCTATCCACCATCGTGCCAGGCAGCAGAAAAATTGCACAACGGGTGCTGGCCATTTATCGCGCCGCACAGCCACTACTTGTCATCCCTGCCCCTGCGTTTGTCGAGAAACGCTCGCCAGCGTAGGCGCATGAGGCGCTGCCCCAGCTTAACAAGTCGAATGGTTCGACTGCGCAAATCGTCTGTTTTCCAGGCGCGCTCGGCAATACGATGACTTCCAAACAGGCCTTGCGCGATCTGGCGATAGCTATTCCCTTGTTGCCATCCATCCACGGCACGCAACGCCAGGATCAGCCGACGCCGCTTCAAAGCCGGCAAAGCAAGTGGCGGCTCTCCGAGCGCCGGACGCTGAAATGCAAGCCAAAATCGACGTGCGGCCCGGAGGCGAAGCCCGAAATCGCTATCTAGCGGCAGATCAACGACGACAGCACATCCGCTCGCCGGAAACTCTCTTAACCAAAGGCGATGCTTCGTGCCCCCGAGCGGCACGATCGCATGCCATCCATCCGGCGCCCGGCGAAGCTCGCCGCCCGGCAGATTGTCGAAATCGAGCTGATAGGCTTTGGGCGCAATGAGGCCAGCCGCCCGCACAGCCATTACAGTCGGCAGCACCTCAGGTGCCCAAAAGACTGCTTGCTCGTCGAAAGTCTTTTCCGGATCAGCAGGAAAACGAAAGCCCCCACTTGCGTCGGAATTCGCCCGCCGCGGCGCTTGAACGTTCGCCGCGAGATAACCGCTTAAAATTTTCTTGGTAGTTGTGGTCCCGGCGCAGCCACTCCCAGGCCAGGTCGGCAGCATCTGCTGTCTTCAGGCCGCTGTACGCTTCCTCAGATCTCCAGTCAGTATTCGGCATCGCACCTTTCCCGCACAATGTTCAGACGCGGCGAAATGCAGCCGATGATTGTGGCGCTTTCCGGCCGCTTGCTTACCCGTGTGCGCCTCTTCGACGCAACAAATCGATGGAACAATCAACTTTTACGATTGCGACGACCTCGACGTCCGCGCTGATCAGTGCTTTGGCCATCCGCTGCGCAGCAGATCACGATAGCCCTTGGCTGCTAGCCACTTGGCCCGCCTCAGATGACTTTCGAACGTGCGTCGCGCTCGATCCGGTTCAGCGGTCGGGTCAAGCCCAAGCACGATGCGCGAAATTTCACGCCAATCTGCCATTTCAGCATCGGCATCAAGAAGTCGCATGTAGGCAACGGCGTGCTCCTTGTCATAGGGCGTGAGCTCGTCGACGCACGGGGCGAATTCTGCGATCTTCGGCTCGGCTGGCACTGCTTCAAACTCCTACCCAGCTGAAAAATCTACCGAAATCAGAGCGACGATAACCAATCTGATGTTGTTTTGGTACCTACTCAATGGTCGCACGCCGACCTCCTTTTTTCCGCTCAGATGGCAATCGCCATATCGGCTCACATTGGTTAGGTGGCTCCCTCCTGCGCTTTCTCTTTGTCATCGCGCTCTATACTCCAAGCGATTGCATATGTGCCCTGTAACTCGGTTGTCCTTGCTGTTCCTGGCGGAAGGCGTGATGGTCGTGGTGAGGAGCCCCGGTCGCACTGTGAACGGCAATAGCCAGAACCGGTCAACTGGAGAATATTTGCTTCCGTTTCGACCCACAGTTGAATATTCGTTCTATATGGACGCGATTTCGGGACAACGCCGCACGTACCGGTGAGGACCATTCTTCTCTGCCGCCAATGGCAAGCTATTGCCCACGAGAACGCTTGTGATGATCAACGGGAAGACGGGCACGCACTAGCTGCGTCTGCATTCACCATTGCCTGATTCCTCGAAGCAATAGCGGAGGACAGTCAAAGCTGGTGCGAGCTTATCGTAATACTCTGGCTATAACCAGTGGTTTCATAATCGTCGGAATGGCTGCCTCTGCGCATGAACGCTCGTGCGCTTGTGGCCTGGAATGTGCGCCGGATCCGCGTAGAGCGCGGCATTCCGCAAGACCAATTGGCCTATGATGCCGGGATCGACCGCTCATACATGGGACGCATTGAGCAGAAGAAAGAGAACCCAACTATTGATCTCCTGGAACGCATCGCCGCGACTTTGGGCGTTCACTTGTCCGAATTATTCACACAGCCGGCTAAAGGTGCAATGCCCCCCAAGACGATGTCCAGAGGACGCAAGCCGGCACGGCTTGGCCGAAACAAGACCTAATTATGAGCGAGCCATGTTTTCGGCTAACGCTTGGGGCGAATCGAGCCGGAGCGGCCCACGTGCTTCATCGATCTATAGCCGACGCTTTCGATCCCAGCCGATGTGGCCCCAGCAGGGTTCCGCTTAGCGCTCCCTCGGAACGGTCTGTTGAGCATCTTCGAAATGAGGGCTTACGCCGCTCGCGTACCTAGCGCCGGTCGCTTGAACCCGAGGTTTTCGAAGAGCCTGGTTGGGGGCGACGGGTGCGGTTCGGTTGATGGCAGCGCCCCAACCGGGAGTCCGCGAGGGTATGGAGGGACTGTGCTATCCTGGTGCGCAAGAGCATGAGAGCAAGCTGGTGTGCGCCTCGAGTATAGGACCTTTCCGCTGGCCGAAGATCGGAAGGTGTGATGCGCTTGCACGCGCGCACTAAGGCGATCCTGAAAAGGCTCGACTGGCGGGTTGCTCATGGGACAAAGACGCCGGCACGATCGCGAGCGGGATAGTTTCAGCCGGCGCCGGGCGCCGTGAAAGGCCATCCTACGCGTCGCGAGATGGTGGCGAATACGTTCTGAATTGGTTGTGAGCTAGGCCGGGCCTGACCATCCCGATGCGATAAAGGGATGGTGCTCGCGCAGCGAGAGCGTAAGCGTCGTTCCGCTCCCACCTTCTCGCGGCACATGGGATAGGCGAGTTTCACGATCTCTTTGAAGGGATCGGCCTGTATCTATGCTTGACCATACGTTTAAGTCGGACGTGACGGCGCGCCGGCTGGAAGTGATCACGGAGACGGGACGCCGTCGTTGGTTCTCCAAGGACGACAAGGCCCGGATCGTCGCAGAGACGCTGCTACCAGGCGCGGTCGTTTCCGAGGTTGCCCGGCGACACGGGCTAACCCCACAACAAGTCTTCACTTGGCGCCGGCAAGCCAAGACGCAGGACGAAATGGACTCGACACCCGGAGGTCAGGTGAACTGAAGGAAACAGCGAAATCGTGCCATCGGCTTCCGCTCGGAATTTCCATGCTGGAGACATGGCCTCCGACAAACTAACCCTCCTTACCTCTCCGCAGTGATCCGGACACTTCATGAGGATCGCCTCAACGTTCGTTGTCATCGAATGATGGTTCGCGGCTTCTCGTGGACGGCTGGCCGTTGCCGTTTTCTTTCCGCGGCGACATCGAAGCGTCAAGGCACGGCTGAGTCGGTAACCTGCCGAGCATACCGCACATCTTCCAACTAACCGGCGCCAATCCGATAGGGCACCGATCGTGGCCTCGTCTCGTCGGAGACCATTCGGCAAAACCAGGAGCAGATGCTGCTCGAGCTCGCGCAAATGGTCGAGATCGACTACCCGCCTGAGCCCGGCCCTAGAACTTGAATTCAGGCGCGCGCATAGCCGCCGATCAACCTGCCGTCGGCCGGCTGGTGGTGAAATTGCGCAGCTCGATGCAGAACACCTTCGAGGCGTTTCCAAGTTGCGGAGCGTCTGTTGAAGCAATGTGTGTCGTTAGAAACACGCCAACGCAACAACCTCGCCTCAAGCAGATTTATGAGCTTTCCCACCGCCAAGCCGAACACTGGCAAGATGACCACACCGGCCAACAACTGATCCGTCTGCATGAGATTGCCGGCCTTGGCGATGTGCTCAAGGTTTATGTCTTTGATCGTTTTCTGGATCCGACACCGCTTCCGAAGATCCTCAATGTCCAGGGCGCGGGGCTCGCCGTGGTGCGCGATGCCGGCGATCACAAAGCATTTTGGCTCACTGACATTGAGACCATCAGCTCGGTTATGTAGGCGGCGGATGTTGTTTGTCTCGTTGTAGTAAAGTGTATAGACCGATTCTGCGCGCGTCAGCTGATGCAGGGCGATATCGGGCTTGCGCATTTGATTGACATCGATCATTCGCACTCGGTGGAGGGCAATTGGGTGATCTGCACGATATCTGATCGAGGCCGGCGCATGAACTCCGACCATCTTTGGAGGTTTAGGCTGGTCTGTTCGCTCGGCTTTCGATGTCCGCACACCGTTGCATTAGCGTATCAAAGGTCTCTGGCTCGTCCAGCAAGAGCCCGTCGTCAACCATGTGTTGATAGTCCCGTTCTAAAACGGGCTCGCGCTTCGCCTTCAGGGACAAGCTTCAGCGCACCATTGACCACCTTGTGATAGTCAATCGTCGTGCCGGCACGGTCCTTTTCAGAGAAGAACCATGTTTTATGCTCTGCCACCGTGTCAGCCAGCTTTCGGTCTTTCAATGCAGCGTCCGCGATCCCCGCGTCATCCAGCCTCACGAGATCGTACCAGTGGCGAGCGAAACGTTCGCCTCGCAGTTTACCCTGGGTGCAAAAAACATGGATGGCAGTCGCCTTCTCCCAGAAGGTGCGCTCCGCTTTCATGGTTCTTGGCTTGGCAGTTGGAAACTCGAGCGTTTCAAGATACTGGGCGGCGTCGCAAACCGCGTCGTGAAGCTCGCTCGGCTCGCCGGTGGATCTTGCGCCGAATTCAAGCATGACGGCGGGGCTCACATAGCCGTTGCCTGTCTCTAAGGGAGCGTATCGGACGAAGATTTTGTCATCATCGGCTTCCGCCTTCGCACTCAGCTTGTCGTTTTCCAGACACTGATTGATAACGGGAAGCGCCTTTTCTTTCACCCAAACTGGAAGTCGCCCTCGGACCTGGTCGCTCCATTTTTTGCCCTGGCTACGGGTCTGAGGGACGGGATTGCTCTCGCTTGTTTTCACGAGATCAGGGGCTATTGCCCGAATATCGTAGGTAAGGTCGACGTCTTCTGAGAAGCGGCGGATTGCGCCGTATGCCTTGGAAAGGGACGTTCCGCCCTTGAAAACGAGGTGCTCTCCTAGTGGAGAGGAAAAGAGTGCATTCAAGCACCAAACAACCCAGACATCTTTCTCAAGGAGATGTGCCGGACGTCCTGAATTGGAAGCAGCAACGCCGAGCGCCTCTCGGCGCTCGGCGTCAGACAGATTTAGGAACTTGTCAGACATGCAGTTCGCTTACCGGCTTGGCAAGCCAAGTCGGCAATGAAGACGCCGCGGACTTTAGTTCACTCACTTCTGTTGGGGTCAGTTTCTGACTGACCGACCGCAATGCTCGTTCTGCCGTCTTGGGACCAACCCAGGCAAGCGCACGCACCACCTCACCAGCACGACGATTGGCCAGCGTAAGCTGCCAAAGCGGCGCATGCTTGAGCTGGACAACTTGCTTGCCAAGGTGGAGCTCGCGAGAAGGACCAGAGGTCAGGTAAACCTGACGGACAGGTACCTGCGTTGTCAAACCAAGATGGTTGGCCGCCGCCGCGCCGCTGGAAACAATGGTCTCACCGCTGCGAGCCTTGATTTCCTCAACGACTTTTTTGACCGACGGAGCTCTAACCCCGAAACGGCTTTCGACCGGACGCAGATACACCCCTCGCCTCGCGCGCAGAAGTTTTCCTCGCTCGGCAAGGCGCGAAAGGGCCTGATCAACAGCAGCACGCTTTCCAAGATGCAAAAGCGCCTTGGCAGCAATCGGTGCGCCTTCGGGCAGTTCTTTGGTGACTTCCAAAATCCGGGTGCTAAGGGCGGTCATGGCTCTCACTCCAGTGTCAGAAATATAGGAGGACTTCTGACAGCCTACAAGAGCTAAGTTTCAAAAACGTTTCGGTGTCAAATCAAGGATTTACCTCATTACGACCGATTCGGACCTTTTTTGAGGGGCAAAAAAGCGGTTCTGCCCTCCCTCCAATGTGCTGGGGCCGGATCGGTATTCAGACCGCCTGATTGTCGGTCCTTGGCGCGGAAGAGCCGGGCGCAGCAACCGCAATCGCTTCACATTGCTGAGGCCCACCACATGAAGTCTGAGCCCTCGCGTCGTGCTTCGCCCACCCAGTAAAGCGCGTTTGCCCAGCGCTCGACCAGGTGCGGTGCCGGCCCGGTTTGTCGACTCTGGACATAGACCTGAAGGACTTTACCTGCAGCATCTAGGAACGATTGCTCGGCCTTCATTTTCGCCGCTAGAGCTCCAGGCGCCGATCTCAATTCCGGCAGCTGCATACTCCAGCCCTTCAGGAAGTGCCCCTCTGCGGATATCGCCAAGCGGTCTTCCGAATAGAGGTGTTGTCGGCCGGTCTTGGCAAGTCGCCGCGCGTCCTCAACCTGGAAGCCAATTGCATCGATGGCCAAGCCCACAATGATGGATGCCTTCTGATGCGATTGAATGAGATCGTGACCTTCGATTCTTACCGTCACGATCGATCCGAAATCGCGAAGCGACGCCAACACGTCCCATGCTTCATGCAAGTCGCGGTTGCTGTTCCGGCCGAGAGCCCGATCGCGAAAATCATCGAAATGAACCATGCGTTCGTCAATCTCGAGGACGTGCGCCAGAGCGGCCGTATTCGTCACGTAGCGAGCTATCGCTACGGCGAGCCACCGGAGTTCTGCGTTGAGAGGAGTGCGCCCAGCTGTCAACGGCGAGATCGGCGACCACACACATAACTCTTGGCGTGGCCTTCGTGGGTTCCGTGACTGACGTTTAGCCGAAAGATATCTACCCCGGAAAGGTAGAGAGCACGTATCCTCTCAGGCTCGGCACTTGCCGGGACCGACTGTTGCCACGATCTTGGCGCGTGACGCGAGCGACGCAACGTGTCCCCCATCCGACGATTGTGATCTATCTAGCCGTAAAGAGCAAAGCCTAGCATTCCGGACTGCGGTCGACGGTAGTTGAGCAAGCCAATGTCCTCTTCGTCAGTCGCTCAACGCCATGCGATGGAGGCTATTGGCAAAGTAAATCCTGCTTTGAACCGATCCATGACAACCATTGTTTCAATGCGCTTTATGTCTGAACTTTCGTCTGTAAGGCGCCGGGCAAACCGCTCGTAATGTTCCATATCGTTTACGGTAACTAGCAAGACGAGGTCAGCCAGACCTGTAACGTAGAATGCGCTCATCACTTCAGGCATCTTGGTAATTTGCCTCTTTAGACGATCAACGGTATCGGCACGCGCGCGCTCCAAGGAAATGAGAACCACTGCGGTCACATTCCGCCCAATTGATTTTGGAGAAATGATGGAAACATCGGCCTCTATGACACCCGTCGATCGAAGGCGCTTCAGCCGCCGTTGAACTCCGGATGCGGATAGGCCGACCTTCCCTCCAAGTTGTTCACTACAGAGGCGATTGTCTCGTTGGACGAGATCAAGAAGACGAAAATCGATCTTGTCGAGTTGCATCACTGCCTCGCGGCCAGCGGATTGCGATCGCGTCGGGGAAGCAGACGCCTGCGCCGCTTGTCCTGACATTTTCGACTCCTCACCACGCCGCCTAGCTGTTGAACGATCGTTTTCACCCGCTGTCATATGTCTTGGAACACCTGTTGGGAGCCCAGCTCTTTGCGATACATCGAAGACAGTTGGTGCGGCGATCTCCCCCTCCACCGGGGCTCACCAAACTCCAACCCGGCCGCCCTCTCGAGGATGTCGCGGGTCGGGGTCGACGTTTCTATCGATGCGCGCCCCGGACCCGAGCACATATTCCCCGCCACAAACGAGGGTGGTAGACGGTCAAGGCGATCGTAGTGACGCCGCTGAAGAACCGCACTGGATTACAGATTTCCGAGCGCGCGACTTTGCAGCGGGGATGCACAGGATCGGGACGCAGCGACAGCGCGCCCTTCCAGCTCGATGAACTCGCCGGCTCCTTTTCGGGCCTCGTATGAGCATGAACCACTTATCACATCGTTTCCGGTGCTGCTCCGTCCCATGATCTTGTTCGTAGCCCGTCTTTTCGTTACATGACACGCCGCAACGGGCGGGATGTGTCAGGCACGACTATCGTTACGCTGTCCGTCCATTGGACCGGCTGCAATCAACTCAATATCTCGACTGCAAAGTGGGTATGATGAGGCTCCAAAAAACCGCCGCCGGATTTCTCCGGCAGCGGCTCAAGTCTTGGGAGAAAGCAGACGAACCGGTCCTGCCAGCGGAGAAGAGATAAGAAAGGAATTCTGGCCCCCCGGTCGCTATTGTTCAAAAGTTGTCGGATTTGTCACAGCGCACGAACTCAGCATCCGGGTAAAGTTGGGTAAGCCGACAGTATTAGACGCAGCTGTCTTCCAGGTCTCACGCGACAGTGACCGTCTCACGGCTCTGCAAGCGCGATATTTGCGGAGCCGCTCGGGCACGATTCACAACAGATGGCCGGCACTACCGGCCCGCGCGGTCGTCAAAGTGGAACCGATACTTCGTCAGCACAATACGGGGCGCTCTTGTTTCCCAATACAAAGGTTTCTCGCGCCAAATGCGTGCTTCTCTAGGTCGCCAGAGGGAGAAGGCGGAGTGAGGGGCTTAGCGCCAGTTTCCTCACGCCGGCTCCTCTTGACGCTTGGCAATCTGGGCAATTGTGGCGCGGCTGCATCCTGTGGCCCGCTGGATGGCGCCTCATGACCGGACAGCAGCGAGCAAGCGAGCGATGCCCTCGTTGCGCTCGATGTCCTCGGGGCCTTCCCTTGTAGCGGCCCTCAGCCTTTGCCTTCACTTGGCTCTGCGCCTGCCTGCGGCGCCTAGCCGATCGCTCATCCAGTCCGCCAGATGGGGTCTCTTTGCCGCTTACAGATGTCGGCACGATCGCGAGCGGGATAGTTTGCCGGCGCCGGGCGCCGTGAAAGGCCATCCGACGCGTCGCGAGATGGTGGCGAAAATGTTCTGAATTCGGTGTGAGCTAGGCCGGGCCTGACGATCCCGATGCGATGAAGGGGATGCGGCTCGCCGAGCGAGAGCCAACGCTTGCATCAAATCATCAAAAATGCAGCGTCATCGGTTTGACCGCGAGCAGAGACGATGCCTGAAGATCAATGCTGTTGGGCCTGGAAGAAGCCTACCAGGTGGCAGCTGCGCCGTTGGCCGGTCTGGCGCATAAGAAGGCCGGCTCCGCTCGACATTGCAGGGCCGCAACTTAGTGTTAGGTCTTCCGGCGTTTTACGAAATCCGGGAGGGCGGACAATGTCAGGCAGCCTTTGCGGCGCTTGATTTTGGCCTCTTCTCGTGCCGTACGCGGGCGTCAATCGCAAGCTGGTCCATGGCCCAGTAAGGGCTGCCGGCTTTCTTGACAGGATACGGCTCAGTCGCGCGATTGTCCCAAATTACGACGTCGCCTAATTTCCAGTTCCAGCACAGGGTGTTCCGGGGCGCAATGAGATAGGATTGCAGCCGTTCAAACAGTCTTTGGCTGGGATAGCGCTGCAGGCCGACGAAGTTGTTCACGGAACGACCGAGCGATAGCATGCGTTCACCGGTCTCGGGATGAACACGAACAATCGGATGTGTCGTTTCGTAGATCGTTCCAGTGGATACGCCGCACCAAGGCCGCTTATTGGCTTCGGTGACTCTCTCTGTCGCAGTGAGATCAGATGCGACGAAGCTCACAGCCCAAAGGTTATCTGCGAGCATCCGCAGGGGATCGGGAAGATCAAGATAAGCGGCCGCCCTGCTCGACCAAGCAATGTCGCCGCCAAAAGGCGGGACCGCTGCAAGCCGTAGCACCGAAATGGCTGCGGGGATCCGCTCATCGTTCATCTGGTTGAGATGACTGCAGGCGCGACCAGACAGCTCCTGCCTGATCGTTAAACCGCCCATTGTGTCCGCCATTGTGGGATTGGGTACCAGCGAGCCAAGACGGAGCACAAAACGCTGCTGCTGGGCATCGTCGAGATGTCCCTGATCACGGAAGAAGATGACCTTATGCTCTAGCAGAAGCCGGTTGAACGCTACGATGACATCGTCAGGCAAATCGTCCGACAGCGCAATATTCTTGATTTCGGCACCGAGCCGGTCCGCGTGCTTGACGATATCTGCTCGCGGGATGACATTTTCGACAGCCATTATTGCACTCATGACGGCGCCTCTTTCTGTGGATGTCTAAACAAGCTCAGTGGTGGTCGCGTCTGGCGACAAACCCGGCAAAACAAGCTTGATTTGTCTGAGCATGCGTCACCGTGCCGCTCAATTAGGCGGCTGAATTCTGATACACACCACCAGCATCTTAGAATCCGACTCCCTTTGCGTGTCTGCACGGCTAGTGCCGCTCTCATCGAAGGACACTCGCATATGAGACCACCAGCTCGATTTACAGCCTGATCAACAGTGCAGATCATAGACGCAGTCCATGTCCAGTCCATGAAACGAAACCAGCTTTCTTTTTAAGCTCGCGCGACGTTCGCCTCGTCCCAGAACTCATGCTTGGAAAATCCTCGAACACCGACTGTGTCGTACCTCATTCATCCGCAAGGCCTCATGCGCACGATGAAGATTAGAACTGGTTCGCGGCATGCACTCGCGAATGGGATCCACCGCCTCGAAACATTATCTACTTAAAGATGTATAACGTATTACAAACTACTTCAACTGGACCCCTAATCATATTTTTGCGACTTGGAGTTGTTCAATGCGCGACGTTTTATCAGCTGATCACTTGCTGTCATGCCTTGGACTAGCGGGAGAGGCGCAAAATAAGAAGGCTGCAACTTCAGATCAGCTTAAACAACGGACTTAATCCCTCGATTTTCGAGATTTGCACTCGGCGCGAATGCAGGTCGTCCCCGTGATGCCGTGTCTTTCGTTCTACCCGGAGACGTCGATTTTCCTTACGGCGTGCATGCCGCTTGGCTTCGCGGTAGTTCAGCACACACAATCGAAACAGAGCGCCCATGGCCAGGAATATCGCTCCGAAGGCGTCTTTGCGTTCTCAGACTGCAAGCCGCAAATTCCGGCTGGCTATCTTGCCTCCCTATGAGCGACACGACACCAAAGTGCGGTCGGATTTCAGATCAAAAGCCACCGATGTAGCTTCCTCATGATCGCTCTCTCTTATGCTTGGCTTGAGATCGAGTGCTCGCCAAGACCAGGCGCGACGTCGATCTCGCCGCGCTGCGCCACCCGCGCACGACGTCCGTCAAGATCCTGGCCAGCCGACTCCGCCGCAGCAAGTGCGCCGCCGCCCTTCGGCGACCCTGCTACAGCTTGCGCAGCGGTCACGTCACACTGCTCGAGAATGTGAAGATGTGCCTCATCACCTCAACGAGGCGGCGATCAGCGCCCTGATCCGCGTGGTCAACCGCTACGTCGGCAATCTCGTACCGATGCCCGGAGTCTTTCCGGACTACAAAGCGCCGATCGTCCGGACCGGCGCCGACGGTCGCGAGCTCGCAACCCGTGAGCCGCCTTCTATCGACCAATCATCGGGATATGCACGATGACCGGCCCACCCTCTGTCGGGGAACAGCGATCCATGGGACCATTCCGGCTGACTCGGGCTGCTTCCGAAATGATAATTCAATCCGACCTTTCCAACTTGATCACTGCTCGATAAATCGCTTGCGCTGGCGGGGATGATGGCGAGCGGCGGGGACTGCATGGTCGGGGGGCGTCGCCAGGTGAGGTCCAGCAAACCTCAAATAGTCGTATTCAAATTTGAGAGACCAAGCGGCCGTCAAGGCTTGCTCCACACCGAATTCGACAGTCCATCCGAAACGACCGTAGTTAAATTGCGTAGTGTGCTGCGGAAATCCAGAAGACCCCTCGTCGTGAAATTCGTCGTTGTTAGCGATGCTCCCGCGATTGTTCTGCCAGGCTGCGCCGGCCTTGACATAGGTGAGCGTGCGACCCTGGGCACCAAAAGTGTAACCGACCCGAGCGGTGCCTGTGACAAAGACGTTCGGACTTGCCTTGCAGGTGGCGATCACAACATTACCGGAGAAGGCAAGACAGCTGTTTGTGCCGTCGGACACAGCATGGCTTACATCCAACTCGGCGCCAAGAACCCATCCGTTGCTTTGCCAATTGTAGCCGATCTGACCGCCCGCCAGGAATATTGGGGTGTTGACGATGTCGCCATAGATTGACGGCCCGTAGGGATCAGTGAAGGACGTGCGGCCATAACCACCACCGCCGTGAAAGCCCACATATCCTCCAGTCCAGCTCCACAATGTCGACGAGACCCTCGCCGCCGGGGTCAGCTCCGCTGAGTTAGCCAGACTGCATGTTGCAAGCGAAACTACTGCCGCGCCGCAACCAAGAACTCCAGTTCGCATATCACCTCACAATAACATGCGCGCCATCAGCAACGTAGCCCGAACGGTCGTTGCTCTGGCGTCGCTCCCACGACGGTCGCAGTGAGCAGTTTCCGTGCCGCCCTGAACGCTGCGTATTCGATGTTTTTTTCCATGGCCACGTCGGATAGCCGACAAGACCCGTCACAGCTGCGACAAGTCGCGCGAGCGCCGAGGTGCGCAATCATCGCAGTGTCAAGGCGCGTATACCCGGTGGCTTATACAAGCCCGTCGGGAGTCCGGCGCTGAGATGGGTCCACTCCAAGGAGTGTGTGGTGAGGTCCGTCGATGCGATCGGCGCGTGAGGTGGTAGCAACGAGGCCGACGCCAGCGGCGCCGAGCTGGACTACTTGGCGATCACAACCTGGTTCGCACCTAACAAGCACGCCTCCGCGTTGACCGCTCTGAAATGTCCATCACCGGCGCGTGCAACACTCCATCGCGATCGCAGCGATAAAAACCGATACATAGCGACTCGCTCTTGCACATCATACTAATTTTGGAGCCATCCCCTCGCCGGCCATGTAGGCTTAAATGCCTGCTCCG
This sequence comes from Bradyrhizobium agreste, assembly GCF_016031625.1. Taxonomy (GTDB): domain Bacteria; phylum Pseudomonadota; class Alphaproteobacteria; order Rhizobiales; family Xanthobacteraceae; genus Bradyrhizobium; species Bradyrhizobium agreste. Next base: position 155,656 of record NZ_JACCHP010000001.1, read on the forward strand.
ATCGTCTCCTTATCAGATCAAAGAGCACTTCCCATTCCTGGCTGAATGTGCCGGTCCCCTTGTCTGAGCTCAGCGAACTGGCGGAACATCACAAACAGCGCGATCATTCCGGCGCCCAGCTCAGCGATGGCTTGACTGGCCAATACTCCGCTAAAGCCCGATATGGCAGGGAATAACAGTACAGCCGGAATGAAGAGATAATGCCTCGCAAAACACACAACCGCGCTGAGACGCGCTCTGCCGAGCGATTGAAGCATCGCCGTGACGACACTCTCAATACCATACAGCCCAAAAAACGGTGGAAGACAGTGCAGGCAGAAACGGCAATTTCCCTGACGTTATCGCTATCGCTGAACAGCCTGACCAAAGGTCGGGCAAAAATCACAACGGCCGCTGAATATGTCACCGAAAGAGCGATAGTCATAGAAAGCATGACTTTTGCAGCCCTCAATACACGAGAAAAATCGCGTGCGCCCCAGCCAAAACCCAGGATAGCTTGAGAACCCACACAGAAACCGCTGATAAGCAGTGCGCCAATCGTTAAGATTCGTAGGGCTATTCCCACGGCCGCGATGGACTCTTCGCCGAACGGCGCAGCTGCTCCGTACAAGAGCATAACGGCGATAGCAGATAAGATGCTGGTCACGGTCGCTGGCGTCCCCACGAACGCGATCTGTCTGATGCGATCTGCTCGCAACGAGATGTGAGACATCCTGACGACGACCATTCCTCGCTGCTTGGTAAAATACGCGATATAGAGGCTAATAGCTGCGGCCTGAGAAACAAGCGTTGCGATAGCGGCGCCTCGCACACCGAGGTCCAGCACGGATATGAGCACCGGATCAAGGCCAGCGTTCAGTACGAAGGCGGTCATCATCGTCCACATGCTGAATCGTGTGTTGCCCTCGGCTCGGACGATGAAGCCGTTGACGATATTCAGAAGCATGAGGGTGCATCCGAACAAAAGCGTCGTCGCGTAGTCGAGCGCCAGGGGCATGATGGTTGGAGTTGCCCCGAGCGCTAGGAAGATCTCTCGCATATTTAGAAACAAAGCGACTGTTACCGTGATGCCGACTGGCACGGCGAGCGCGAGAGCGGTACTGGCGCCTCGACTCGCCTCCAGGTACTCGCCAGCACCAAGATGACGAGATATGAACGACGCTGCTCCAACACCTATCCCCTGTCCCGCCGCCGCGAGCAGGACCACGATCGGCAAGGTCATGCTAACAGCTGCGATCGCCTGCGCGCCGAGTGCGCCAACAAAGATTGCGTTGACGACCTGCTGCAAAGCGTTGATCGACAAGCCAACAACAGATGGAATGGCGAGCCGCAGGATAAGTATGGAAAGACTGGGGCCTGATAAATCGATGTGGGGGTTGTTGTTCGGCATCACATCGTGATCGGCCTCGGCGGCGAATTCCGCATCGGGGTCATTCATGAATGAAGGTGTCCCGAGATCTTCCGAATTTCATTGATCGTCTGCAACAACTCGTCTTGCAAGACCGTGCAAAGATGGCGGGTCACCTCATAATCGGCCACGCTCGGATCATACGTGGCATCAATCTGTAGATTGCCCGATTGATATCCGACATCGAACCAGAAGACGTGGATCGCCGCCGCTTGATGCATGTGTTCACCGATCCAAAGTGGATAAGGGTCTGTGTCGAGAAAACGGCGTGGGAAATGGCGCTGCAAACGGGCGCGATAATTCACCCCAATTCTGGGCAGTGGCAGGCGATCAAGCCGACGCCGCACGGCTGGATCTCGGTTTAGGAATTTCATGGCCCGAAAGCCTATTCCCCCCCGCGGCAGCGCATTGCGCTGCCGGTATATTGAACGAGCACGGTCGGAACGCGACTCCCTTCCTGTGACATTCAATGAAAGCGGAACGATCTCGCTGATAAGTCCAATGATCTGAGATGAATCGAAATCGTCAAACAGCCGACCTCGTGTCGAGGTCAGGCTATCAATCCAGAGCGAATAGTTGCCGAACAGGGCGCCAAACGCACCTGACAGCGCAGCAAGAAACACATCAAAGTCCTGACAATGCGCTGATCTGGCTCCAATACTGAGGAGACCCGCTGTTGTTTCCCGGTTGATCTCAAGATGGTACTTGGCCTGATCTACGCAAAGCGAACGGCCGTTCGCATCCTCCCGACGACCTTCCACACTTGCATCGTGAAACTCTCTCGCGCTTCCTTCGGCAACACTCGTGCCGCGCGATGACGCGTCGCTGATACGCAAGTTGAATTGGGCGTAGTCGATGCCCTCCCAGTACTTGAGTTCGTCTGGTGCTTCGCTGCTCGCGTAGTGCTCGAGGCGCTTCAACCAGGGAGAGAGCCTTTGTACGGTCTCGGGACCGTTCACATCGTGGCCTGCAGCAAGAGCGTGGTATGCGCTCTCCAATGCTTCCAGAAATAGCCGATAGCCCATCCCATCCGCTACGAAATGATGCATCAACACCAGCAGATAGTAATCGCCGCTTTCCGAAGTACGGAAGGCCTCGACGTGAACAAGAGGCGTGTGGCCGTCAAACCGAAACATGTGTTGACGTTTTGCCGAGACGCTCTCGATTGTCCTGCGCTGGTCTGGGCCGGTCATCCGGACGAGATCGATCTCCTCCACGATGTGCTCGGCCGGACAAGGCCCAATCCCCAGTCGTAGTCCATCTTGGGTTCGGGCAACGCGGAGCCTGAGGCCTTCGTGCCTCTCGATGACATGGGCGAGAGCCCGGTCCAGGATTTTGATGTTCAGGATGCCGCCGCGCAAGAAGAACAGATCGCCAATGTTAAAATGCTCGTCAAAGCCGAGAAGAGAATTCCAAAACGATATTATGGGGGGCACAGGCAGGAAGCCGTCCGCGGACGCCACGTTATGGGGTGCCGCCTCCGTTTCCCCGGCTGCCAACTCCCTGATGGTCGGTGTTCGATAAAGCTGGTTGACGGTGAAATTCAGCTCGGCTTTGCGCGCCAGCGTGACGCAACGTACGCTCAGAAGAGAATCGCCGCCGATATCAAAGAAACTGCTGTCGATTCCCACCCCCTTGGCGCCTAATAGATCCTCCCAGATCCGAGCAAGAACTCGCTCGTTCCTGGTGCGGGGCTCAGCAGATGGACGAGTTTCTATCTCGCGGTAAGGAACGGAGGAAAGGCGAGCACGGTCTATCTTTCCGCTTGTCGTCAGGGGAACACTGTCAACGAACCTGAAGGCTGTGGGAACCATGGCAGATGGCAATCTGTTGCGCAGGTGGGCGAGAATCTCTCCAGTGCTTAGATTTTTCCGAGCGGGCACCACGCTCGCCGTCAAGCGGCGATCCTCATCGATGCCTTCTGCGAAGACCGCGGCCTTTGCGATTGCCGGATGAGACTCAAGGGCAAATTCGACCTCCTCCGGCTCGATGCGAAAGCCCCTCACCTTGATCTGGTTGTCCGATCGGCCGCAAATCTCGAGAAGGCCGCTGGTTGAGATGCGTGCGATGTCCCCACTTCGATAAAGCACGTCGTATTGTCCGCCATCATACGGATTCGGCACGAAACAGCGGTCAGTCCGATTTTGATCCCGCCAGTACCCAGCGCTGAGACAGCGGCCCGCGATGCACAGTTCGCCGGGGGCTCCAACAGGCACTCTCTTCAATCGTGAATCGAGCACATAGACTTTGACGTTGTCGATCGGCCGCCCCACCGGCACAAGCGCCGAGTTGTCATCGGCATCCGACGTTTCGTGCACGGCTGCATTGGACGCACATTCCGTCGCACCATAGAAGTTCCACAACGGCACGCCCGGAAAAGACCCGCGCCAGCGAGCGGGCAGCGAGGAAGGCATCGGTTCGGCGCTGCTTGTGACCAATCTCAAGGCTGTCCTTTGCGGTCGTCGTTCCTGGGACCCGATGAGACCGGACAGGAGTGGCGGAGAGGCAAAAAAGCGTGTCACACGATGTTTTGCCAAACTGCACAATAATAGATCCGGATCTAGCACCTGCCCATGAGTGAGGATCAGCGTGGGCACACCTCTCAGAAGCCCACCAAAATACTCCCAAGCGGACGCAACAAGGGAAGCGGACTTCTGGACAACCATCACGTCGGTACTATCGAAAGGAAAGCGTCGCCACATCCAGTTCAGCCGATTGAGGATGGCCGATTCCGGAATAAGAACCCCCTTCGCCCGCCCTGTTGAGGACGACGTGTATATAAGGTTCGCAATTTGGTGATCTGAGGGTGAGTCGCTGGATTCGAAATTATCCCTCAGCGCCCTGCACCTGTCTAACGTCAATAGACAAATCGAAGGTATGTCAAAGCCAGTGTCCGTGGTATTTGCGTGAACCAACACCTTTGCCTGACTATCTCGCAGGATATGTTGGATCCGATCAGGCGGATAATCCGGCGGTATCGGCACGACAATAGAGTGCAAAGCTCGCGCCGCCAGCATAACAGCGGCAACGTCAGGCGACCGGTCGACCAGCATGGCGACCATATCGCCAGCGCCCACGTCCAAATCCCGCAGGAAGGACCTGATAGCTGCTACGCGCTCACGCAGCTGGCCGAATGTGACTTCCCCGAACTCGCCAAAATATGCTACCTTGCTGTGATTGGAGACACTGATCTGCTCGAAGGCTTCAACAAGCTGACATTCAGACTCATATGGCTGCCTGGACCCCTCCAGCGAGTTCAGTAGAGTGACGTCTGACGCGCTAAGGCAGCTCAGCTCCTCAATGGGCGCAAGCGGTTTGTCAACGCAGGCGGCAATCAGACAGCGCAGATTTTTCGCCGTGCGAACAACTAGATCACTCGAAAATATTTCTTCCGCATACGCCAGCTGGAGCGCAATTTCATCGCGCTGATCTTGCGCGTACAGTGTTAAGTCGAATTTGACATAGCCTGTGTCGTATTCGCGGAATGTCAGAGCCAACTCGTCTTGACCAAGTGGCTCGGCGGCCTCGGAGTACATGTTGAACATGACCTGGAAGATCGGTGATCGACCAGGTTCGCGACATAACCTTGTATCCCTGACCATCCATCCGAATGGATAGGCCGAATTTGCGATGGCATCGCTGACCAGGCCCTGGATGCGCGTGGTATGAGCAGCAAAGGACTGACCGGCATCGATCGCGGCACGGATCGGCAGCATATTCAGGAAAAAGCCAATGATGTCGGCGCTGCCAGGTTGATCACGTACAGCGTGTGGCATGCCGACGATAATATCATCCTGACCGCTATACATTCGTAGCAGCAGCTGGAAGCACGCCAGCAATGTTGTCGACGTGGTGCAGCCATTTCGGCGCGCGAATTCTCTTACGCGACTGGAGAGATCGCTGCCAAGCAGCACTGGATGCGAGCCGCCGCGGTATGAATTTGTTTGCGGGCGCGCCTTTCCGAGCGAAAGCACCGGCGGATCATCACCGATCTGACGACGCCAATAGTGACGTTGGTTCTCCAAGGCCTCTGGAGAAACGTGTTGTTTTTCCCATGCCGCGTATGCCGAGAGTGACGCCCGGTTCTCTGGCCAAGGCGCGGCGGCATCTAAATACCTTCTCTGAAGATCTCTGAGCAGAATAGAGATCGACCAGGCATCGAGGATGATTTCGTGAGCGGCGATCAATATGAGATGATTGTCAGGACCAAGACGGACCATACGCGCGCGAAACAAGTGGCCCTGTCCGAGATCGAAATTGTCTTTCAGCTCCGTTCGCCGAAACTGTGCGATGAGCTCCTCAGCCTCGGAGGAGGTGAGATGAGATAGATCGATCAATTCAAGACTGGTGCATGGCGGAGCATCAAAGCATTGAACCGGACCGTCTTCGTCGATAAAGCGCGCCGAAAGCGCCTGGTGGGAATGAATGACCTCGGTCCAGGCGCGATTGAACCGAGCTAAATTGATGGCTCCCTTAATCCGCAGCCCGCCTTGAATGATGTAGTTCCTGGCAGATGGATCAAGCTGCGCCAAAAACCACAGGTGCTCCTGGAGGTGCGTCAGAGGTGATCGGCTTCGCTTTTGGCATGTCAAAGCCGTGCATGGATTGAGCTCAGCGCGAGCCTCTATCGAAGCGGCAAGAGATCGAATTGTGCCATTCAGGACCAGTCTGAAATCCGCTTTCACTCCGAGCAAGGTCTGCAGCTGTCCCAATATAAGCATTGCGCGGAGCGAGTCTCCGCCGAGGCTTATGAATTGGTCATTCACACCTATGTTCTCTATACGCAAAATGCCGGACCAGATTTGACGTAGCCGGACTTCGAGGTCTGATTGCGGCTCCTCGAATGGCGTTGACAATAACGGCCGAACACTGTCCGGGTCAGGCAATGCTGCAAAGTCGACCTTTCCGTTCCTGGTCAGTGGAATACCGCTGACGTGGATGATTCTTTCCGGAAGCATGTAGCTGGGGAGTGCCTCAGCAAGAAAATTCTGCAGGTCGCTTTCCGCCAGTTCAGCTGGAGCCGACACATACGCAACCAGCCGCCGCGATTCGACTTGCGCCTCCGACCCAGCTATATCTCGCGCCGTAAGCTTTACACCTGCGCAGACAGAGGCGACTGCGACGGCGCCATGAACCAAGGGATGAGCGGACAAACGAGCTTCGATTTCTCCCAGCTCGATTCTGTGCCCGCGAATTTTGACCTGACGATCCCGTCGACCGAGACATTCCAGAAGTCCGTCGGAACGAACGCGGCCAAGATCACCTGTCCGGTATAGGCGCCGGAACGACGAGTCGTTTGAGAACGGGTTCGGCCCAAAGGCATCCTTGGTGCGGACATCGTCATTGGCGTAACCGACAGCGACACCAACGCCACTCACACAGATTTCGCCGAGTTCTCCTACATTACAGAGCCGTGGTCCGTCCGCGACATAAACCTCAACGTTTTGAATTGGTCTGCCGATCGGTACATAAAGCTCAGCCAGCGCAGGCGGCACGGAAACCAGATGATGCGTCACGCCGTCGGCGCACTCGGTCGGCCCGTAGTGATTGAGAATGGGGACGCGGGGATATAAGCCAAACCAGGCACGCGCCAATCCGGGTGTTAGCGGTTCTCCGACCGTAGAAATAATCCGCAAACCATCCAGAGCTCGCTCCGCCGGAGCAAGCGACTGCAGATACTCAACAAATACTGCCAGCATCGACGGAACGAATTGGATAACCGAAGCACCGCCTCCTTGAATTGCTTGGAGGAGGGACAATGGCGATCGCAATGTTTCATCATCAATGATCGCGCCAGAGGCTCCGACGCAAAGCCCAGCCAGAAGCTGCCACAGCGAGATATCAAAGCAATGCGACGCCGTTTGCGCGACGCAATCCGTCTGAGTGAGACTTAGAGCATCGATCTTTGCCGCCAAATGATTGTTTAGGGCGCCGCGCTCAATCATTGCGCCCTTAGGCTGGCCCGTCGAACCAGACGTAAACAGAATGTAGGCGAGTCCATCCTCGCTTTGCGAGGGCACCACAGACGAAGTCTGGCCCTGGCGCAGCGCCGCCGCTATCGCTACGAATTGCGTGGCGCCTTTGCTGCTCGCCTGCAATAGGCTCAGCGACGCCTTATCTCGGCCAATCACCAGAGCGCAGCGGCTCTGCTCGATCATGAATGATGTACGGGAAGCCGGTAACGATGGATCGAGCGGTAGGTACGTCGATCCAGCTTTCAATATTGCGACGACCGCCGTCGCCCAGTCGAGGTCCCGCTGCCCCCAATAGCCGACAACCGCCCCTTGGGCGCCCTGCTCTCGTAAGGTCCTTGCAAGGGCATCCGATCTTAATCGTAGCGCCTCATATGTGAGTTCGTCTGCGCCGTGCCTCAGCGCAACCCTCTCCGGATCCGATCGTGCAAGTCGATCGATCGCCGTGATCACGTTGACCGGTTGACGTTCCACAGACTGATTTTTGCCTGATTGATTTTCCGTAGGCACGCGCCCCGCCATTCGTCGCTTCTGCGGTGTTCAAATCCAAGCGCCAACGCTCCTGATCGAGGTGTGCATTGCGTAGCCACCCTGATTCCGCCGGTCATAACGGTTCGTCCGTATCTTGGCTTCTCGTTCTTTCATTCACTTCTGTTTCCTCGATCATCGGCAGAGGAACGCGGGCGGACCGTAGGACCCCGGGTTCGATTTGGCACCTACCGACTCTTGTAGCGTGGTCGAAGCCGAGCTCGCTCACGCCACGAGATCGGCCCCGCTCTCGACGCCTTCCGCTACGGCGTGCGCGCCGTAGCCCTGCGCCAGTTCGACGGCGTGACGGCACATCGTGCGTGTCAGCCGATCATTGCCTCAGCCGGGACGAATTGCCGGTCAGCTTTCAGCTTGATGAAGGGAATCCTGTCCGGTCCCATCCTCCGGCCAATTGGCGCCAAGATTGTCGATCGACAGGCCGATATTGTGGAAAGTCATCTCGCGAGCGATCTCGGCGAGAAAATCGAGGTCGTGAATCGGCTCATCGCTACTCCGATTCGCACCGTCGTCAGAGATACTGCCGAGTTGGCATTTATCCTGCTCGCATTCGCCGCCGCGATCGCCGTTGGTACCGAAAAGTACCTACCTGCAGTGTTTGGAACGCATTCGCAGTATCCCGACACTTGGCCGATCAATGGGCTTGTCCAGGTGTCTGAGATCGGCCAGCTATCGCTGGAGTTGTGACGCGGAATTCCGAAAGAGCAACGCGCATGTCTCCATCGGAAGCCTTCACGGCATGTTTCGCAGGTTTGAGCATGCGTCGAAGCGTGGTGACTTCCTCAAGCCGAAAAAACGAGCGGAGGCCGACTGGCGGGCCTTTGCGGAATCACTAGGAGCGGAGTTCTTCGAGGAGGTCCGGCAATCTCAGAAGGCTCCCACTCTCATGCATGAGCCACCACGACGCTTGATGGCCGACCTGACCTAGAGCCCGATGTCCCGGATCCGATTGAGAATGTCGTGGATTTGTTCGAGCGTGGCGTTTGCCAAATTCGCAACAACCTCTTCCATGGTGAGAAATACATCGGGTAACCGGACACGCAGAGCCGAGACGAAGCTCCCGTGTCCGAATGTCTTTGGATACTTCGACTTGCCTCCGAAAAGGTGCCGAAACTGAAGCTTTAGGCGCCGCTCAAGCCGTTGTCAGAGGTGCCTCGTGCTTTCCGCCCCGCCCATTCAGTTTAGACTGCAAAGCCTCGGCTACCGTAGTCTGCGGCGAAAGAGCAAAGACGGGCTTGCTGACGCCGCTCCCGATAACGTCGTCCGCCAAGCGCCATCATTGAAGTAGATCTTAGTCCTCGACATCACTCATCGACAAGCCGCCGGGATGCATAGGTATATTCTAAAGCGATCCGCGTGCCTGTTCAATGAGGTTGGCGGCGGCGCTATGCCCCCCGTCGGTATTCTCATAGTAGAGGTACGGTTGGCCCAACGCAGCGAGCCTCGCCGCTGCGTTGCGGCCATGCGCTGGACGCACGCGATCGTCCTTGGTGGACGTGAGAATGAAGGGGCCGGGTAGGTCTTGCCTGGCACCAACCTCTGACAGGGCGAGTAGCCCTCGAGCCACTTGCGCTGTTCGGGAATGGTGGGATCGCCATACTCGCCGATCCAGGAGGCTCCCGCGCCCAGCTTCGTGAACCGAACCATGTCCAACAGCGGAACCTGTAAGATGGCGGCATTGAAGAGCTCGGGTTGTTGGGTGATTGCGGTCCCTACCAGGAGGCCTCCTTGGCTACCGCCGACTACGCCCATCCGGCGGGGAGAAGTGATTTTGCGCCGGATCAAGTCTTCCGCGACGGCGATAAAATCATCCCATGTGCGCTGCTTCGTTGCTCCTTGGGCAGTCTGGTGCCATTGGGGCCCGAACTCACCCCCGCCGCGCAGGTTCGCGACAACATACGCGTTGCCCTGCTCGAGCCAGAGTCGTCCGGTGAGGCCTACGTAAGAGGGGATGGGCGGAATCTGAAACCCACCATACTCGATGTGATTTGCGGTCTGTTGGCTCGGAGAGACTTGAGGCCATTGGCGTTGAGCAAAGCCTTTGTCCGCCAGCCAAACGCGTAACCTGCGGCAGGTTCGGCGGCCGAGCCCGTATGGAAGGCGCTCGACGCCACGATTCCTAAATTCCGCAGCGGGATCTCTCCTGAGCAACCGTGACCGCGGCGAGCCCCAACACCACGTCGCCGGTAAATCCGAAATGGAGACGATAGAGCCACCAGATTGCGCAGCACCGGTCGAGATCGCACATGGCCAGCGCGCGCCTTATTGCTACGACCATCCGCGCCATCGGCTTCATTCCTCGTATCATTTGGAAACCTCGACGTCTCGGGGCCCGCGTTCTCCATTTCGTGTTTTGATCGGTGATGGTTCGCTGTGCGCGTGCAGCCGCAATGGACCGGCAACTAAGATTTATGTTCGTCATGCGCTCTTTTCCGCGTTTCCAAGCTGGCGGCACACGCCTATGTGCATGCGATCTACCGCGAGCCTACGGTGGAGGTGCTGCTTGCAAAACGCCCAGATCTGGTAGGGCCGATTGACAGGACTCCCATCCGATAATTACGTTCGTGCTACGCAAAGCGACTACGCCACTTGCGACGGTCGGTTGCGGCTACGCGACCTTTGCTGGCACCTCAAGAATACCTCCGCGTCCGAAGACTATGTGGGCTCGCACCGGCAAAGACTACGCGGCTTCGAGTGCCCTCCACGTTCATCGGTTTCGCTGCCCAATTTGCGCGAAACCCAGCCGACACGGAGCGCTGGTTTGGTGGCCAAGTCCCGTCTGAGCGCGCAGGCAAGTCTCCGCCTCGCTGAACAGCACCTCGGGCAGTTCGCCCGCCGCAGCACACCATCGTGCAGCACTTGTTGGATCGATAAGACGCAAAGCAGCCGAGACGATCATCCCGCGCACGGCTAAAGGTGCGAAGCTGGTCGCGTGCAATGGGCATTCCACGACGTCCTCCAGTCCTCCGATCCTGCATGCTATGGTGCAACCTCGGACTGGCCGACAGCCGGAGCTACATCGCTCAAGCGAAAGTAACATCCTCAGGTGAGGCATAAGGGGGGTAATATTGCAGCCCGCATGACGGGTCCGGCACGACCCAGACGAAATGGCCAGGATGACGGTGCATCTCGTGGGCCGCCAGCGGGCCCCGATGATCCGTACCCACTGGCGGCGCGAGCAATCCGCCGCTAAGCGGCGAGTTGTCTATCCAGGTAAGGACAACCGAAGTGACCGCAAGGCTCCAGTCCGGCGCGATCGCTTCACCATCTAGTTGCGCCTCATACCCGCGTAAGCTTCACGAACCCTCCTTCGGCTAATTTGGCTTCGTAGGCTCGTCCGTTAAGCTGGATCGTTGTGGGGTTATTAGCGGTCGGCATGATACCTTCTTCGCGCAGCTTGTCCATTAGGGCAGGTGTGGCCCATTGCTCTGGTAGCGGCGTTCCGAAGCGCCGGTTCTCCGTGAAGAAAGCTCCGAAGTCCGGTACCCCCGCCCGGCCTGCCCCAACCACTTGGTCCTCCGCAGGGTTATGAACAAGAAGAACGCGATTGGACTCATCCAAACCGGCCGTATAGCGGCGACCCCGGATTTCATAGGTCATCGTCGGCTGGTCCGAGTCCGGCAAGAGACCTCGGTGGAACAGCCTCTCGACCATCACGTCAGGGGCGATTTGCGAACCGTGTGAAAATCTCTGGGGAACGGCGAACGAGACATCTACCGCTTCCTCAGGTGCGGCAGATGATGATGGTCCCGCTTCATTCATGATCTGACTGAACAAATCATGATCTTCCTGTGTCCAGATGTGCGCCGTTGGCGATTCTGGTGAACGGACATTATCAATCGTGTTCGGATCCATAAAGATCCCCTTTCTATTATGAGAACAAAGGCCTCTTGGACGATCTCCCCCAGGGAGTGAGCTGAAGTTCGTCACGAATTCAGACATGGGCGGCTTCATCATCGAGAGGCCAAGTTCGAGTGTTAAAGAGGCTAGCTTTCGAGAAGCTGACAAAGGGCGAACAAGGGAGACAAACCGGCGACCTCATCTGCCACATCTGATGCGATCATCTCCGAGCAAAGTCTCATTCCGCCTGACCGCGCAGTCGATGCGCAGGTCTCCGTCGTGCATCGCATTCACCTGGCGGTAAAGCTGGTTAGGAGGTCCAGGAGATGCGGACCGCGGCCAGACCCAGTCTCGCACCGAACATGTGTATTTTGATCTCTGCCCGCGACCAGTCGTTCTTGCTTACACTTTGAGCCTATGCTCGGGCCGCTAACCATAGCCGCGCCAGCGCGAAAACAGACGAGAGCGCGAGCTACGTGAGAGTCCGGCAAGCGCGGAGTGAACTGTTCACTTATTTAGATGAAGAACGAAATCGCTCAGACGCAAAGCAGCCGAGCCGATCATCCCGCGTACGGCTAAAGGTGCGGCCGTGCCGGCGATCCCGGGACTGCGGCTGCCACTGCGTGTAACGGGCATTCGCGACGTCCCCAGTGCCTCCGGTCCCGCGCCATGATGCAACCTCCGACTGACAACCGGAGCTACATCGGTCAAGCGGAATGTTAAATCCTCAGGCGAGGCAATACGAACGGCCAACTTTGTCCCGGCCGCTATTGACGGTCACGTGATGCAGATGGCGCTCGTGTCAGGGCGCGCTTAGAGGAAGCGGACATTTCAGCGACGACTTCGACTCTGATCGCTTGTCAGGTTCGAGACCAATGTCGGCAAGTTGACGATACGCACGGTCAGACAAAGCGCAAAAGCAGCAATTTCAGTTTGGTATGCGGATTGCTTTGTTAAGGCGTCATTACCGATCGCTTCCAAGGCGACGGATAGGTAGCAACATTTAGCAGAGGCCCGGCTATGGCGCAAGCTGAGGTAGAACGGTTTGTCAAGAATCTAGCGAAAGAGGGTAGTCTGCTCGAAACCCTTAAGCAGAGTGCTACAGGCCTGGCACCGATTGTAGCGGTCGGAAAGAGCCACGGCTACGATTTCACGCTTGACGAGGTTAGGAGCTGCATGCGAGCGCCAGGCCGACACGCGTTGATGCAGCTCGACGCGATTGTCGGCGGCAAGCAGGATTTGAGTGGTGCGGGCTCGAGCAGGATTGTGCATACCACTGCGTTGGCTAGTTCCACGTCTAAGGCACCCACGAGCGCCGTGCAAGCCGCGGAAGCGGGCCGTGACCTAGTTGCTATCGTTTTACTTATTGTAGTTGTTGTCGCGGTCGCGGCCTGACATGTTTTTAGCTCTGATCCCAATGGCTCGTCCTCAAGGAGACCATCCGGTCCCAAGAGAACTGAAAGCACGCCTCGTCAGGGGTGAGATCATCGCTTTCAGGCCTATAGATGCGGCTTCAGGGCGCACCCGTACCGTATGACGCACACTGCCACCGAACACTGCCGACAGATTTTTGACCGGCGCACCCCCGAGCAACTGCGCACGCTGTCACACGTCAAGCGATTCATGGAGCGGCTGGCTGGTGACTTGGAGTTCCGCAGGGCACTTTCGGAGAACGTTGATTCTCCTCGAGCGGTAACAGAGCGCTACGGCATCGAAGTTGACCCAATGAAAATGCTGCCGCTCTGGCGCGGCGGCTACCTGAAATACCGCTTTAAGCCGGAGTCTACGCGCTGGCCCCTGGCAATGATGTGGGACGAGTTTATCTGCGAGATGTTGCGCCATCGCGACCTCCTGCGCGAAGAGGGCGAAATGACGACGATCAACCCTCGCTTTCATGCTTGGCGTGAGCGCCAAATCCGGCGTTGCAACGACGAATTGGGCGGAACGGCGGCCTCGGTCACGTACCCCATCATCGCTTTCGAGCTGAGCGACGGATGCACCGTCGGTTGCTGGTTCTGCGGCCTCTCGGCCGACCGCTTCAAAGGCTACTACGAATATAGCGAAGAGCATGCAACGCTTTGGCGCGGCGTAGTCGGTATCGCGAGCGAGATGTTTGGTTCGGCAGCCCGTACTGGTTTTTGCTACTGGGCCACAGAGCCTATGGACAACCCACACTACGACCGCTTTCTATTCGACTACTATCAGATCACGGGCGCATTGCCACAAACTACGACGGCGGCCCCGCTCAGGGATCGCGCACTCACCACGCGCGTGCTCGAACTGTTCAAGCGCTATCGCACCGTGACGAATCGTTTTTCCGTGCTGAGCACAACACATCTCGACCAGATTCACATGGCGTTTTCGCCTGAGGAGCTGATCGGCGTCGAACTCGTCCTGCAGGGCAAGGAGGCCCTGACTGGAAAGGCTTTTGCTGGACGCGCGCGCGAGCGGAGCGAGAAACTTAGGGCCGCCAACAAAGATGATGCAATCGCCTTGCTGCAGGGCGATCACACGACCATCGCCTGCGTTTCCGGCTTTCTCGTAAATATGCTGCAGGGACGTTTACAATTGGTGACGCCGGTGCCGGGTAGCAAACGCTGGCCTCTCGGCTACCGCGTCTTGAGTGAGCACTTCTTCAGGACGCCTGACGAGTTCCGCGAGGGGCTCCAGCGCATGATCGACCAGCATATGCTCGAGAGTCCAGCTCCCAAATTGCCGATCCGCTTCCGCAGGGACCTGCAATACAAGGCCGGGAACCGATGCTTTCATCTCCGCTCACGCAACATGGAACACCGGGTGCTCGACGACATCGCTCCGACTTCCGTTGGCCATCTAATCGCCTACGGCAACTGCACAGCGTCGGAGCTGGTTAGGCAGGTCACGACCGACGGAGCGAGCGTGCTCGCAGTAGCTGACCTGCTCGATCAGTTATACGCGGCCGGGGTGATTGAAGAGGACTTAGACGACAGCTTCGCCTGGCACACCAACGGACCTGTTACTGCGCTTTCATCCGGCAGCGGTTAGAGTCTCGGATTTTGTACGCCATTGGATCCGCCGGAAGAATTTCATTGTCGGGTTGCCCAGGCGAACGGTACGTGATGCCCCTGCAGTTCCACCGCGCTGTCGAAAACATGGAAATTTGGAGTGCATGCAGCGGCGGCTACTCGTTCGTTATAAGCTTGCAGAGCCCGACCGGCCCTGGCTTTCGCGGAAGGTTCGGCTACGTCGCTTCGTGGCGTCCGCTTGATCAGAGCCGTGGCTCGATCAGGGTGCTCGGCTCGCCGCTGCAGAGCTTCGCTGAGGCCAAGGACGCCTGCGACAGTATGCTCAATTACCTGAGAGACTGAACTGATTTCCTGGTCGCTGGAAATGGGAGCACCTTAAACTGCTGCAGTCGCGCTGGGTACTACCCAGGATGTTCACCGGGTCGGGACGTACTTTGTAGCGATTGAGATTATCGCGGCCAATTTGAGCGGGCGCTAGACGTTCTATCCGTCGGACCGGCTTGCTTCCAAATCGACCTCAGATGGATGATCTTGAAGATCATCTGCCGTCCCTCACGCCCGTCGGAGCAAACATGTTCGTCGAAGGCTCGACAGATTTGTTCGCGTTTCCCAATCCGGTAGCTAGGATCCACAAGACGCCCCTAGCGACGACCGGGCACCTACCGGATCTATCCACGAAATGATCACTACGATCCGTACACGGTTGCGAGCCAGGCCAGCTTGATGAAGGGCGGGACAGCTCGTAACATCATAGTCCCAATGACTTCACTGATTTTGCCGTCCTGCCACGCCTGTTTGCGGCGGCCGCAGTAGTTGTGCTGCCAGATCGTCGCCGAAGCGACCGGCCGGGGAGCGGGCTTTGGGGTTTGGCGGGCGGCGACCAGAGCCGCGCTCTGGAGCTCTCCAGTTGGCATGGTCCTCTTTCGTCAACGATTCAGCCTGCGCGTTATTTTTTCGACTATTTGTGCGGACCGGGTAGGAGTAACTTACGAGAGTGGCTAGACGGTCATTGATACCGGCTACTGCTTAACCCGGCGCGCCCCTGCTCCAACCCGAATACGGAGTACAGACAAATGCAAAACGGTAAGACGGCACAATTTGAGTAAGAGGTACTTAACTCGCTTCAGTCCATGGAAGTCGAGCTGGCGTTCCGGGGCGGCCGGTAGACCCCAGAGCGTGCGATGCCAAGCAACATGCATTGCCAGCGGATCGACAGCGCCATGTCGGCGCGATCGACATTCCTCGACGGTCCGGCGTGCTCATCTTCCGGACCTCCGCGCTAAAAACTCGCGCTCGACTGCCAGTTGTCCAACCTTGGCGTGCAGCTTCTCGAACTCGCGTTCGCGAGGCTCCTCACTCTCCCGCCCGACACCCGCGTCAAAGGCCCGCGCCGCCTGTTCCAGCAGTTGCTTCTTCCAGGCATAGATCTGGTTCGGGTGAACCTCATAACGCTGGGCCAAATCGGCCACCGTCGCCTGCTCCCGCACGGCTTCCAGTGCGATCTTTGCCTTCAGTGCCGCGTCGATCTTGCGTCTCGTCCTTGTCGTCATCATGCGCTCGGTCTATCAAACGGAGCAGCCCCTTCCAACTAAGCACGTGGTCCCTAAATCGGGGTCCATTTCAGACGTCGCCGTTGTTGAGGATCTTTACGATCTCGCATCGCTCGTCGCTAAAGCGGAAATCTGCCTCATCGGAAGATAAGCGTGCCGCGGAAAGCATCGAGCGTGTGAAAGATCAGCGAGACTGTCGAAGCGCCGCTTGCGAAGAACGGCTTGTAGCAGAGCGAACCAATCGTGAGGAGTGAGCGCGTCTTCCCCGTCCCCAAATCGCGCCGAAGGCGGAGCTATGGCAGGGTTGAATGCGTCGTAGAGCCAGGTTAGCAGCACGTAATGACCCGCGACCTGCTCGAACGCCGGGCTGAGATCGGCGAAGCGATGAATGAAGTCTATAACGTCAGAGACGAGCTCCTTCACGGCTCCTCGGCTTAGCTGTGCTTTCGTGGCAGGCGGAAAGATCGTTCATGTGCCGACAATCGCAGCTCGTATCGAGCTTGACGAGACCAGAAGTCGTGCCGCGAGTATACATGCGCTAGTCTTGGCGAAAGCACCTTCTGCAGCTAGCGTTAGCGTGTATGAACGGGATAATAATTCATACTGGCTGGGATTACTTCATCGGCATCCTGGGCGCACTAATCGCAATGGCCTGGTATTCAAACGTCAGTTCACGGCCCTCGAAACATCAATGGACTGGGTCAAGAACATGTTGCTTGAGTTGAGAAAGTCGATTGATGACGCAAAGGCGCGCGGCGAGACAAGAGATGAGGTCGAGGGGAGCAAGCCGCTTAAACAGCAGACGCTTTGGTAAAGCGAGCTGACAGAACAAGCGAACCGATGTGGCAAATGAGAATCGTTGTGTTATGTCGGCCACGCAATTCGCCGCAGGACATGACTTGTAGGGTAGCGTGCAAAACAATGGTCGACACCTAGTTGGGGCCGCGTTCTAGGGCGCGACCGACTCTCTTTGCCCGCGGAGGGCTCATGCTTATGAGTGTTCGGCTGTATGGTCGTGAAGCGCTGTTTTCGGCTTCGGTTTCGGTTTTGGTTCGGCGAACCTCTCTTGCTGACGCTGTCGCGCCCATTTCCAAACATCGTCGCTAAACACCGCTGCAACTAGGCACGCAAAATATACCGCATAAGGATTTGGGGTCGCGTCTCGAGTGAAGACTGCTAGGCCACCGACAACTACGAGGTATACCAAAATCGCCGCTGCCATTCCGCGTACGAAAATGATGATTGTAGCTCGATCCTTCGCCTGCGATGGTCGAATAAATGAGGCAGAAAGAGCGCCAAAGAGGCCAAAACCAAGAAGGCCTGTCATTAAGGCGATGTCGCGCGATTCAGTTCTTAAAAGCCAGTCAGAGATCTGGCCAATTGGGCCGAGTGTTTCGTCTGTTGCTTTCCTCTTCGGCACGTCCGAGTTTGATAACGCGGTGTTGAAGTCGCAGGCGCTCGTCATGCCGACTCCCATTAAAGGATTTGGCCATGGTGGAAAATCCCCATTTCCTTGCGGAGCGCTTGCTGCGATCTTGATCTTATCAGTGAAGTCGGTGAATAGAGATAGCTCCGTGCTAATGGCATCTCGGCACTTCTTCGCTGATAGACCCCAATCAGAGACCCATTTTTGGAAGAAGCGAATAAGATCGTCCACATGAGCTTATGCTTGACGGACTCCAAAGTGATCGTGGTTCTCAATTTCGAATTGTTGCGTCAGAAAGTCCACTTCTTCTTTGGTTCTAGGTCCAAACGCCTTTGACTGCTCTCCGAGCACCGCGGCATAGAACTGGAGCTGATCTGCTAGCCGTCTGACGTACTCACCTAAGCCAGAATTCTGCCGAACTAATTGCAGCAGCGGGTCCAGATTGCCAAATTCCATCGAAATCGTGGTCGAGAATTGCCTTAAGGTCTCGGGGGGCCTCTGCTTACAATTTTGGATAGACCTTGATCGAGACGTGCTCTCGGTCCAGAAAGGTCTGAGAGCTTTGGATCAAAGATCTGCGCGGCCAGGATCGAGACCAGCATCAGGTAAGTGGCGAAGACCAACGCTAGTACTAGGACAAAGCCGTCCTTCGCTTGTTTGAGGCTAATGAAGCTAAACGCGTCTTTAGTTGTTTGTGAATCACCAAGATGCGTTGTTCTAGACATGGCTGCCTCTCACAACCCTATGGCTTTGTTGCCAAGCGTCAATTAACGCAGATCACTTTCCATTGTGCATAACCACACTTATTGCCAGAACGATCTTGCAGTTTGATCAAGCGATACTTCGGTGGTTCACGTGAGTTTTGAATCTTGCAGGCCTGCTCTGCCCAGCCGTTAATTGTACCACAGTACGTAAAGGCGTCGTGATCTGGACAATTCCGCTCAAACTCTCCTTCGCAAACTGAAAAAATGGTCGGTTGCGACGAGATTGGTGGCGCCTGAGCCTGGGCCGGCAGAACAACCGCTGAAGCGACGATGCAAGATGAAAGGGTAAGCTCTCTGAACATTGCACCTGGCTCCTTCTTGGAGGTCACGGCGTTGGAACCATACTTCATACGATCTGGACGAACGACATCTTAGTCAGCTAGTGACAATAATCGCGATCTCGTGCCGTTGTGGGATAGCTTGCCATGGATCCCCCCTTATCACCTCGATGCGGGCTTGCCCGAACTGAACCGCGCGAAACAATATGTTAGTTGGCGGTCCGGCCGGGCTCAGCACGCGGCCATCACCTGAGAGTACGCCCGTAGAGAAGACTCCCAGCAGTTCGACAATCGTCCCGCCTTCTAAAAGGCGTCCGCCGGTTGCTCCGAACACAAGGAGATCTCCCACACGCACGTGCAGCAACGGCGGGAGGTCCTGACACGCCTGGATTTCGACGAGGCGGGCCAAAGCCTTACGGTACCAGTTCCTCGTCCACCTCCACATCTTCGGATGGCGACCATTCATCGGCGAGGCCCATCGGGGCCTGGATCGATGGTGCACTCTCGGACGGGACCTTCGGGTAGACCTGCCCAGCAAACGCGTAGTCGGTGGAGTTGATGTCCAAGCCTCCCCGGATCGGGCGGCCGTCTTTCGTAATTGATCCGGGAAGCTGATAGCACATTATCGAATCCTGGTCCGGTGGAGTGCCCATGATCGAATCCTGGCTGAGCGGTGTCAGCACCTGTTGGTCCACCATCTCGCGCGTCCAACCCTGTGTGCGCAGAAAGAAGTCGTACGCCTTCTGCGGGTCTATGAGGGCAACCAACTCCTCGCGCATGTGCTCGTGCGGGAAGCCAAGAGTGTGTCCGGCCTCATGACGAACCACGCGGTGAAATTCGCCGTCCTCAGTGTTCATCGTAAAACCCTGGAGATTCAACGTCGGACGATTGCTAGGAATGTGCAGGATGTCGGTGCCGAGATACGACCAATATCCAGCTTGATTTCGAGAAATGCGTACCTTTCCTACACCACGGGTCTCCACGAAGGAGATTCCGGCGGTCTGACTCCAGGCATTCATGTGCTGAACAATTCGACGACGGAGATCACTTGGCCCGCCATCCAAAAAACTGACTGTGAGCTTCCGTTGTTGCGGACCCCAATACTTGCTTACAAGAACTGAAATCGCTGCCGGCGAGAGCACGAGGTCGCGAGCCACCGCGCCGATAGGGCCGAAGTTAACGCGGTTGAGGGGGTTCATAGATGTTGCAGTTTTTGCCGCCTTCTCGACGAGACGGCCGGGCAGTTGCTTAATCGAACAATGCGTGTTTTTGCCACCCGCGTGATTATCGGTGCGCCGCGCCGTTTCGGTATGTGTCCTGTCGTTCTCGTCGATATATCGGCCGGTATCCGCGGCTGCTTGAGCCACCTCGGCGATTCTCATCAGTGCCTGGCGGAGTTTCTGTTCGCTATCGCTCATATCATTCTCCTCCTGTTGCTGGTTGCTGGGCATCGACTGTTTCACCAAAGAGATGGCATATGCGCGATCGCGATAGATGTCGGCGGACGCCGAGTCTCGCCCACCCCTTAGAATTGCCATTACCGTGAATATGATCTGCTTGCGCCTGGATTCGCCGTTGATCCGTCACGGACTTGCGGATCGCGTAACGAACTCCACCATCTGGGCCTAGGATGACGGTTGAGCCTCCGAAGACTTGGCTGAACGTTCCCGAGCTCTGCTTGCACCAACGGCGCTGGGTGATCTCGGCGACAGTATCGAACGTGACCTGCCTGTCCGGGCCAATACGGCGAAGGGATCGAATAGAACCAACAACTGCAGGGTCGACGTGATCGCCCATCAATCGCACGTCGCCCGGCAAGGCACAGCCGAACGCGCGTGCGTATCCCGGCCGCATGACGTAAGAACCGAGCGCTTCGGCCTGACGGCGCAGTTCAGTCTCGTCGGCTGCTCGTCCCGGGTCGCCCGCGAAGCGTAATCTCTTGAAGTGCAGGTCCTTGATTGGCTCCATTTCCCTGTCAGGCGGTCGCCAAAGCAGCGAGACCTCTGCAAGATCCGGCACGTCATCGGCGTAGATGCGGCGGCGGGCGAAGGAATCGATGATAGCCTCGCGATAGCCAAAGGGATCGTCCTGAACGAGGTCGAAGTCCGCGGTGATCAACGCTCGCAGATATTCACCAAAGCGAAGGTCGAATGGGGGGCAGTAGTCGATAGCGCGTATACATATTGAAAGGAACTGTGATGCCAATGCGCTTGCCTGATCCGCGAGGATCCCGGCGAGCTCGGAGCTCGGAGCTTCACCGGGAGCGAGATGTGCCAGGCGAAGGTACCGTTTGGTCTTTCGCTGTAGTACCGCTGCGAATGCTTCGAAAATCGCCGTTACCAGGAGTGAGCCGCGCTCGTGCGGCTCGTCTCCGGCCTGGTCATATCGTCGGATGCCTCGCCCTGCGTCTTGTCCGAGCCCCGCTGGATCGATCGCCGATCGCAATGGTCCGCCGGAACCCGTGGTATGTCCGAATTGCGATGCAAG
This sequence comes from Bradyrhizobium agreste, assembly GCF_016031625.1. Lineage (GTDB taxonomy): Bacteria > Pseudomonadota > Alphaproteobacteria > Rhizobiales > Xanthobacteraceae > Bradyrhizobium > Bradyrhizobium agreste. Next base: position 176,932 of record NZ_JACCHP010000001.1, read on the forward strand.
CGAGAGAAGGAGCGCATCGGTCTCGAGCTTGACACCTGATCGCTCAATCGCGGCACGTACGACATCTGAATACGAGAAGTGCATGAGCATTGCCACGAGATCGGCAAAGCCCTCATGGAAGGCCGGCACATCCGGGTGGGTCGCTAGTCGAAAGCGGGGCCGGAGACCGTCCAACAATGCATGGGTCATCTCGTGCACGATGATGTCGTGTGAGAGACTGGTAAAGACGCGACCACCGGGGCGATTTCGTCCCTGGACAGTATCGTCGGCATCGAAATAGCCGAACTTAAGTTCCCCTGCCGACGAATCGTAGTAGGCATTGCGGTCGCTGAACGCCTGCGGCCGAATCCTGAGCTTTGCATAACTTTGGCCAAGCCTGGAATGGAAGCCCCAGCACGGATCGCGTCCGAGCGCACGTCGGAAGACATCGTAGGTAGACGCGCAGACCGCGTATACCATTTGCTGCCGGAACATAGGGTCGGACGTCGAGGGGGGGCGCCCATTCTCTATCAGGATGCGAGGATCATCTAAATTTACCGGCTTGTTTAGCTGCCCGGTCGTCTCGTCCCAATCGACCACCTCCAGGACGCTACCGACCGGTCCTGAGCACAATCGCTCAAATGGGACATTTAAGACCGCCACAGCACCATCTTGCCGACTTGCAGCTGGATCGAGTGTGTAGATTCTCAGCGGCCGACGGACCGGGTCCTGATGCGTCCGTTGATACGGCTGCATAGAGGCAGTGGCTAAGAAAACCGGATCCACCACAAAGTAGTTGGCCGACGAAGCCAAATCATGCCGTACCTTGCCGATCCTTGGCCAAGGTAGACTCGATGCCACTTCAGGGTTCACGCATTTCTGCAGGGTCGAATGCGCCTGAGTATCCATAAAACGACTCCCCAGCACAATCAGCTAGTAGAGCGCGATTTCTTACCGCGTGCATCCCACTCAGGACGTCACCCAACTACTTTTTGTAAGAATGGCGACCCAAGTCCGACATCGCACGTCAAAACGAGCACGCAGATATTACAACGTCATTAGTCGTCGATGTGTGAGCTGGTTCACTCTCCAAGCTTGGTAAGCCAACGGACGTATTCAGCAGTCTCACTTGGTTCACTTCTCACCAAAATGCGCGTCCGCCAATGCGCCTGCGAACGTATTGCTAAAGGTAAGGTATGCTCCCGCAGTCGAGGCTCTCCCAATCGATGGCCTGCCGAGGGCGAAGGTCACTGATTCTGTCCTACGACGAATTTCATAAACAAATCTCAACCGTTCGGTAGTTCTTGTCTCTAGGACAACTTGTCACGCAACGGCTCCGCGGACCAAAAACTCACGCCGCATCGGCATAGAGCTGCCGGTCCTTGCGTTTGCCTTCTTGCGGTTCGCAATTAGATCGAAAATCAAAAGCCATTGCGTCATCGTTGTCGTCATCATGAGATCGACGCCTGATCCAGCGACAAGCGCTAATGATAGGAAGCGCCTACCTAGACCTAACAGTAAAAATGAGATCTGAGGGTAGCTGGGGTAAGAACCCGGAGCGACGCCGTGAATGCGCACTGCAGCGACATCTTAATGCCGCTCGTTCTCGTCGCCGCTAGGCATGCACTATGAAAGCGCATGGAATCATGCTGTTGCCTCAACTCTAGGGACGGACGTCCCGAGCATTTGTCCTTTCTCATTCCCGTGTGTGATCAACCGCGAATTGCGAGGAGGCGGCATAGCTATACTGAATTCGAATGGGATTTTGGAGACGGGGACGTTGGTCATATTCAGGCCGATGGCACGTGCCCTTGAACGCCGAGAAATCTATGCGCCCGCCGTTTATGTGACGAGTGCTACTACCGAGGAGTGGGCTGCACGGGTGTAGCGAACAGCACCCTTGCTCACAAAGCCGTTCGCACCGGAGCAGCTTGTGACCGCGATTACTCAAATAATGTCCCACCCCCTGACTCGCTCGTGTTCGCAGCCATGCTTGGTGCGGCGGAGCTCGACGGTTCTTGATCAGACCGGATCTAGCGGCGCATGGGCATCGGGACCGCCCGCTTGCGGGAGCTCTTGTTTGTCCACCCCAAACCAGTCAGTACGCCGTAGCTCCTTCTCGATTGCCCGCATAGCCTCCTCAATCGACAAGACAATACCGCTCAGTGTGTTCAGCACGTCGATTTTCATGTTGGGATAAGTAGGCTTACTGAAGTCGAATTCGATATGCCTACCAATGGCCGGTTTTTCTGGCTGATCCTTCGCGATCCGAGCTATGTACCCGGCGTTTTCTTGATACCGGTAGTAAGCGACTGTAATTGTCTCCGCTTCAGCTGGCGTCAGCAGGCCAAGGTTCTCGATATTCTCAATGTAGATCTTGAAGCTCTCGACCAATGGCACCCAAGTGAAATTGTTGTTCTCAATGTAAGCGATCTCTTCCTTTATGACGCGAGCCAAGCTCTTTAGCTCTGCCCAAAGAGATATGCGCAACACCTGGCGCCTATTGTCGCGCAAGCGCTGCTCCGTCTTCTCTGCTTGTCTTGCATTCCATCGAAGCCCAACAATGACTCCGCCGAAGCCAAAAAGGGCAGTAACTACTGCCGCGAACAGCGGAATCGCGGATTGCCAAGCCGAAATATTGCTTGGTTGAGTATCAGCAATCAGTGCGACGGCCAACGTAACGAATGAAAGAGGTTGCATGACAAGCTCGCTTGGAGAAGATGCCGCGCCTCATGCACTGGAGGTTACTGCAAATCGCCCGTCACGAATATACAACCCATTGTATATGCGTTGTCGCCCCTCCTCTGCAAATAACCTGCCACTCGCGCTGCGTCCCGCCGGCGCGATGCGCGATACCGATTGTTGCACGATCGCCTTTGGAACGGCCCCGCCATCATTGCCCCGTCGGCAACTCCTCACGTCTACAATGAATCTCACGTCGAGAGATGATGCTGAGCATGAATCCAGCAATTTCGATCCTCATGCTAGAGTCATATTGCTCATCGGCAATCGCGGCCGATCCTGCATTGGTTTTTGAAACATATGTCGGCTGATTTCGATCCAACAATCGACCTGCTAACCGTTGCTGAAGTGGCAGAGCTACTAAAACTATCAGTGCCGAGCATGCGGAGAATGCAACAGCGCCAGCTAATTCCCTTCATCAAAGTCGGTGGCAGCGTTCGTTTCACCAGAAGCGACATCGTCTCATACCTGGTGAAAAGACGGGTCAAAACGATCGACTAAGAAAGATATGGCCGTACGAAAGATAAAACAATCATGGTGGGTACATCTCCGAGCTGACTAAATGCGCTACAGAAAACGGAGCCCAGAGAACTCGCGGACTGGCGCGCTGGCGTTTGAGGCAACCCTCCGACAGAGACTAGCGCGGGGCGAATCGATCCATCGAGCAACGGACAATAAGAGAGTTTCGTTCGAGGAGTTCGCCTGGAAATGGTTTGACGAGTATGGCCAAGCGAAAATCTCGCAAGAAGACGACCATAAAAGAGAGTGCAACGACAACGACCAGGAGAGCGAGGGCCGCCACGACACCACGGTATGCGTGCACGCCGACTGCAGACGAAAAACAATGCATTCGCTATGAATTACAACCCAGACACTCGTCAGTTTAATCGCAATCGCACCATCGTCTCTTGCGACACGTGTACTAACTTTTTGGATTGATCCATTTTCTCTTCGGCACGCTTCCTTAATCGTGCTCAGCTAGTTTGAAAACAGGACATTCGCAACACTTCGGCTCAATTTCCAAGGACGCTAGCCGTGTGCACGCGGCTTAGTCATTGGCACAGGAACCCAGCGACACTGGCCTCTTCGCAGCCTCAAATATTTAGTCGATCCTGATTAGCAGTGCCGTTTCCCGCTTAATGGATAAGCTGTTCTAGTACGCTATCAGAAATCAAGGTTTGCCGTGCACCGCCGACTCCAAGGCGCTCGCCCCGTGCACAGCGACTCGTCGCTTGCTGCGAGTGTTAGGAATACGCAGACCTTCCGCAGGCTTTCGGTGTTCGCTGCGATGGCCGACGCGATCTTCGCGCGCGAAGCGGGCGCTCTTTGCGTGCGAACCGAATTGCTCACTTACAACTCCCTTCTTCTTCGTGATCACGTAGCCGCCTCTTGTCATGCTGAATGGCTTTCGGAGCAGGCCAAGATGATCAAATTTGGTCCCCGGCGGGTGCTTGAATGGCTCAAACCAGGCCGGATGTACGAAGTTCGACATGGGAACGCCATCCACGGGAAAAGTATCTTCCTCGACGGGGTCGCTCATTTCATAGGCGTACTCGGTGCCGTCTGCCGCTTCCGCCCAAAGGTTCGCGAGCGGGTCAATCACCATTTCAAACAGTTCGTGCGAGGCAGTAACACTGACCAATTGGTGATTCGCCAGGGTGGTCTTGACGAACACTTTGGAAACGGGCTGTCCCTTCTTTGTGAGCTCGTGATAGCCGAGCGCACCGGCCGCATCGGCATCGTCGAAATAAATAAACTGCCAATCAGAAGGTTTCGCCGCGTCGGTGTTGTACAGCTTTACCGGGTAGCCCCAAACTGGAAGAAAGTAGTTGTCGTAGCACTTCTGAAGTGCACGCGTTAGCTTTTCAAACGGCACACCCAGATCGACGGTTGCCTTATTGATGCAGGCAATACTCACTTGGCCGCCCTGTCCAGCCTGAGCTCCACGAATCACTTTCATGATTGTCCTCCCTCAGCTGCGCGCCAGCCAGCCTGGCGCTCACTACATCCTATCGCTTTCGCAATCTCGCGGAGTGAACTGGGTCACAGGTTGCGATATAAATAACTCACCGCCTAACGCGAGCGGGCCAGCGGACCGTCCTTTCCATCGGATCTCTCCCAAACCGCAGGTCCCAGACCTATCCCATTGTGAGGTTGACCAACAAAGCTTGACGAACCGTCGGCGGGACAATCTGCTAAGTTAGGCAAACGCGTTCGGCAGTCCGCTGCAGTGGGCAGCTCTATGGGGCATTTCTTTCATCCATCGTCATCTGGCAGTCCGTTTTGCGACCGCGTCACCGCTGGCTTTGCGGGTCGAGAAGCAGAAGTCGCGGAGCGTTGCACATTTGCAACCCGCGCGGCCGCTCAAGAGAGTAAGCTGGTCGACCGGAATGACGAAAACATACTTCGTTTCTACTTCGAACGATAAACGGGGGCGAAAAGTGTTTGATGTCTATCGCAATGGCAAACGTGACTTTCTCGTTCTAAGCACAGGCTCCGCGATACCTGGGGCTTGTTCTGCAAATAAGTGGCGTAAGAGCAGAAAGCGAATTCTCAAAGTAAGCGACGAGATTAGGTCAACGGTTCAGCGACAAGGATATTACGTTCGGAGCTTGCCGGTCACGAAGAAGAGGTGATTTGGTTCGGTGCTTCGGACGGGTGGTTTTTGCATCTCGAAAACCACCACCCAGCCGGCCGCTTTGCTCTCGCTTTCCGGGCGTCGTCCGCTACTTGCTAACATGCAGCCGGCGCCTCTGCTTTGCCGAATTTCGATAGTGCTCAGGACGCAACCCGCATACCACGATGCCTCCTGCTCGCGACCCTATAACTGTTTGTCAACCGCTTTGGCGTAAGTTCTTGCTTGTATGGTCGGAGTGGCCATGCTTGTTGGATTAGTCCGAATCGGCCTGTTCTCGTACTTGCGTATAGCTGAATTTTTCATCGTTCCTTTTGATCACTTTCGGCACCGCCGCCGAACCAAATAGAGATCTGCGACGATGTCGTCGGTGCTTGAATTTCGCCAGCCGCGCCACGCGAAGTCTAAGACAAGCCACTCGCGCCAGACACTGCCTGAGGTTCTGGCGAACGTCGCTACTCTGCTGTCGCAAGTTCAAGCTCTCGACATCCAAACAGCGGATGACGTCCGTCAGGTAATCTTCATTCTCGAACTCGCGAATAGCTGCATCCGGCTGCTCATCCAGCAGACCAAACTGGATGAAGCGACCATAACGAGTTTGCTCGCCGAGGCGGCGATGATTGATGTGCGTATTGCTGAGGCGAGAAGGGATACGACGCATTTATTTGGAGAGAATGATTTGAAGTTGAGGATTGCGGCTCATGGAGAACAACCGAAAGGCGCACCGTGTTCGGTTTGAACACAAGCACATCGTAAGCATCATGGGTGTCGATGGAACGTGGCGACGAAGCTGCATCCTCATCGACGCCTCTGTGACCGGGGCTAAGCTTGAAGTCGAGGGCTCAACAGACCCGCTAAAAGCACAGGAATTCTTTCTGGTGCTGTCCTCCACTGGCTTGGCATTTCGACGTTGCGAGCTGATCTGGGTGGATGGGTCTCACGTCGGAGTTCAATTCGTCACCGCAAAGACAAAGGCCAAGACGAATGCAGGGAAACGTCTCGTCAGCTCACAATGACGTTGTCGCACGCCCAGCATGAAAACACCAAAAGCCAAAGCAGGAGGTTCGGCGCTTAGCCAGGCTCGCTCGCCAAGGAGTTGGCGCATCGAAAATCGCCGCCGAACTGGGCCGCCACGCTGGTTCGGTGAGACGGATTGCGCGGACGATCGGAGTGCTGCTGAAGAAGTAGCGCCCCTCGCGGCGCACCTCCGTAACTTTACGGAGTGCGCGTGCAAGATGTTTAGCGTCTACTCGCGACCCGGTTGTGACCAGCTCACTTTTGGACAATGGCCCATGAGCGTTAAGGCCCTAATGGCGACGATCCTTCAGGACGAACTGGCATCGCGCGGCGTGCATTCATTGACCCCCTCTGACTATGAAGCGATCGTCGAGCAGCTAGTCGAGCAGCTCAATGAGCTAGAGGTTAATTTGGCTGCTCGCGAGCTGACCAGCAAGCAACCGCCAAAGTAGCCTCGCCGCCGCGCATTCGAAATCAGCCAACAGCGCGGCCTCGATCGCAGGGTTTGGCGGTGTCTCTCAGAATGAGCCGTCAGTATTGCGATTGCGGATGCATCCTAGCGCTTCGACAACCGCAAGCAAGCTTACGCTGATCGTCCCTACGCCGAAGCCGACTGAATGCTGTCGGCGCCGTTCATTGCGCTACCGCGAAGCGGGACAGATGGAGCCGTGAACCATCCCAGACGGCTGGACAGCTTGATCCGCTAGCCTTCAGGTCAGGTGAGTTTTAATGTTCGAAGCTTGAAACTAGAGAGTTTCTGCTGGGGTTTGTTTCGACGCAGCAAAGAAGAAACGCCAGGAGGAGGAAAACATGAACCAGCTAAATCGGTCATTGAGCAGGAGCGCAGTTTTAGGTGGCAGCGTCGCTGCTGGTCTTCTCGCGCTCTCCACTACGGGCGCCTCGGCTGCCATTGCGTGTAGCGGAGACGTTTGCTGGCGTGTTCACGCTCCCTATCTCTACGCGCCGTCTCCGACAATAGTCATCCATCCTGACCATTGGCGGCCCCCCACTCCAACAATCGTCATTCGCGAGCACTGGCGTCCGGTCGAGCGCTTCACGCGGGAGTACATCGTGCGGGAGTATGGCAGCTTCGATGATCCCGAATGGTAACCAAGTCGCATAAGGCAGACTGGCAGCCCCGGCATGTAAGCTTGGGCAGCGCTCTAATAAGCGCTGCCCACAAGACCAACGTATTCGATCCCCGAACATAAAGAGCAGAGACAGATCTGAACCAGCGCCCCGGTTTGACCGACAGATTGTTTTTGAACCTGCATAAACACCGCGTTCCGCAAGCTCGCGTTGATATCTGAAAGCGCGCTTCCCGACGCTCTCGAGCGAAAGCTGATGCGCCGCCATGCGGAGCTTAGTTGCGCGGCTGCTCAGCTGCCACGGCGTCTGAGTGGAGTTGCTCATGAGTACTGAGCGGAATCCCCACCGCACCGCGATCCTGTTGTTCGCGATTGCAGTGACAGTCGCAGCCTTCGCGGCATTCGTCACGACGTTTGAGCGGGTTGGGACCATCATGGCTAATGGCGAGACTGCCTCCGGCACCACCGGTTTGGCCAAGCCTCGGCCGCCTCTGGACCGCCCACGGGCCCACCCAGCGGTGGGAAAGTAGGCTCCTCACGCGTCGATACCGGCCGCGGGTGCGTTGTGCTGCGCATAAGACCCGCGGCGTTACCTAAGTGACCCGGACTTTCGAACGAAAGCCGACCCGAAAGACAAACCGAAAGGAACGTGCAACGAGCACCCTTGTCGTGTTTGCCAGACCCCTTCGACGTTCACGCTATCGTCTTTTGGGGGTTGTATGTTCCTACCTCCGATTGCATACTTTTCCTGTTATCGCCTGCATGTCGTTTTCAATAATGATTGTTCGAGGCAGTAATGAGTAATCGAGGTCAGGTTTACAACTATTCGGCTATTCTGCGCGAACGGGTCGAGGGGCTCATCGCTCTATTTGGGGAACTGCAGACGCTCCGGCGTCGCCTGCGCGCCGCTAACGCGAGACGGATCGGCAGGGGTCGGCGCATCTCGAAGGCTGCCCGGAAAAGGAGAGTTCTTCAGCAGCCGTAACTACCGTTCAATGCGACAATTGCTTCGGCGTCTATGCGAAGACGCATCCGGTCGCTTTACGACACCCGCATCTGCACGCATTGCCCGTGCAATCCGAAACATTGGAGCAACAGTTTCCCGGCACTTTCACCAGCGCGCGATTCGCAATTTGCGTCGTGCGCGCGACTCAGACCTGCTCTCTGTACGAAGCACGAAGCACGAAGCACGCAGACTGTAGGGGGAGCGGGGAATGATTGTGCGGGCGGGGCCATTGCTATCTTGCTGCTGGTGCCGCTGGGGTCCGACGCCTTCACTTCGCGTCACCACAGGCCCACAACACGCATCTCTTGCAGCGAGGTCAGATACTACGTCGCGAAGTATTCGGCACCAATGGCTGAGATGTACGCTCGTAATCACGGGGCTACCGACGCACAGATCGAACGGGCGCGACGTTGCTTGGCGTCAAACGAGGCTGCCGAAACCGGGCGACCACGCGCTTATACCGATTAAACTGTGACAACAATCCCATCAGTTGCTGATTTATTGTACTTTTCTGTCCGGCGCAGCTCCAGGTCTCGGGATCGCAGCGCCAAGGTCAGCGGCCTGCGGCTTGAGACGAAAAATTGACGGAGCACAGCCTAGCGCTTGAGGAGGGAACGCTTGATCCGGAGAGCAAAAGCTCCGGTCGTCGGGATTGCGCCGAGAAGGCTCGGATTCCTAGAGAGACTGCCGTCTTTGGCCATCCGAGTCGTGAGACCTTTGGCTATCCGCGACAGGCGCCGTAGTTTAACGGCAGGTGATCGTGATGGGTGCGCCGAGTATCGTTCCTCCGGCCTTCCATCGAGCGCCGAACTACACGATCCGCAAGAGTGAGGCTGGCCCCGTCCGCAATCCGCAACGCGCAGGACGTCGAGCCATGGCGCCTTCTAGAGCAGGCCTCCCGGCAGTCTCGTCGGTCCGGTTGGCCGCCGCCAAGGGCTTCGGCCAGGAACAGTGAGACCGTCGTGCGGTTGACTCCGGAAGACAACACCCGGGAGGTCAACATGACCATGGAAGATCGCGAGACGTTCAGTCTCATCGGAAGCGACAAGGTCGAGGGCACGAACGTGTACGGGGCCGACGGCGAAAAGGTCGGCTACATCGAACGCGTCATGATCGACAAGGTCAGCGGCAAGGTGTCGTATGCGGTGCTCAGCTTCGGCGGTCTGCTCGGCATTGGCGACGATCACTACCCGCTGCCCTGGCAGGCGCTGAAATACGACACCAACCTCGGCGGCTACGTCACCGGCATCACCCAGGACCAGCTCCGCAGCGCCCCGAAATACGCCGACGAGAGCACGTGGAATTGGAGCGACCCCGCGACCACGCGCTCCGTGAACGCCTACTACGGTGTGCCGGTGGCTTGAGGCTTGGAAGTGGGCAATGCCGTTAGTGTCCTGGTCGTGGAGGATGAAGCGCTGATCTGCAGCTTCATCGAGGAGGCCTTGCTCGAGGGTGGTTTCGAGGCCTGCTCGGTCCATTCGGGCGAGGCTGCCATGTCAACCTTTCGCAACGGCCGCGAGGGGTGTCGGGCGCTGCTCACGGACATCAACCTGGGTGACGGCATCAGCGGATGGGAGTTGGCGCGGCAGATCAGAGAAATCACGCCTGATTTTCCCGTGCTCTACGTGACGAGCGCCAGCGCGCCGGACTGGGAATCGCGGGGCGTCAATGGCAGTGTCCTGATCCAGAAGCCCTTTGCGCCGGCGCAATTGGCCGCCGCCATCTCGCAGCTGCTCGGTGGCGCAACATCGTCGGATTGATCGGGGATCGTTTGGAAACCGCGCTTCGCAGGCCGAAAGCGTCCCCGGTGTCAGGATTCGCCGGAGCCAGAGAAGAGAACCGTCGGCGGGGTTGCGCGCGGAGGCGGCGATGATCGTCCGCGGCTGGATCCGGGTTTGCTCTTGAGATCGTACCTTTGGGCCAGATCGAGAAGCCGCCGCCTGGTGAACGGGTCAGCTTTCTCCGCCAAATCCCGCGCCCGCTGCGCGAAGTCGCTATAGAACTCTTCCATGACGCCACCCCACAACATCACTCGAGCGCCGATCTTCGATCGTCGGCGAGGCTCACGTCAAGAGATTGCTTGTGCCCGCCTTGCAAACGGCACTAGGCTGATGGGCGCGGGGGAAGTCAAATGTCGATGCTCCACCTTATCCGTGCCCGCACTGCGGACGGCCGATGAAGCTTGTCAGCGACGAGGCTGCCAGAGGCGGGGAGCGCTACGTCTGCCCCGATTGCGACGACGATCCGCTACACGATCCCCCCGCCCGGCAGTGGGTGGACGGCCCGCTGCGACCGCCGGCGAAATAGGGTCCAGAAAAAATCCGCTCGCCCGACCCGGGCCCCACAGCGTCGGGACTGGCAGGTTCGTCGTGGGCGCACCACCTCGTTCGTAGATGGCAAACGTCGGGAGGCGCGATGTCGACGGTCGCAAAGCTGCTCGCCCGGAAGCAGGCGCTGCTGGAGCGGCTGGAGAGCGAGCCGGGCCCGAACGAGCGCGAGGAAATCCAGGCGCTGCTCGCCCAGATCGAGACGGCGCTGAAGCTGCTTGAACCGCAAGACGTCGCCGGTCTCGAGCGACGAATGAACCGAAGCCGAGCCCGTTAAAACGTGTTCAGTACGGCACCTTGCCGAACTGCCGGATCAGCTTTGCATCGCCGAATTTAATGGATCTCCGGTCCGGGAGTACGGGACCGCGACTGCCAGCGCCTGGAGAGCCACATCGTCGAGCTGGATGGCGCCGCGGAATCTTCCCTGCGATTTCGATCTGATGTGTAGGAGTGGGGTATTTGTTCCCGGCCATTCCGCCAACCTTCCTTGCTGGCCTCCAGAAATGCTGCACGTGCCAAAGGAACGCGGATCCGCAGCGGGCAGTTTGATTCCCATGAACAGGCTGTCTCTGCTGGTGCTGCAGCACCGGCTTCCATGGTTCGTACGACATCTCATCTCGGCCTGCATCATGCTGGTGTGCGCCGTGCTGCAGATGGGACTGCAGATTCAGACCGGTGCTCCCGGCTACTTCCTGTTGCTCCCCGGCGTGTTTCTGTCCGGACTGATCTTCGACCGCGGCTCTGGAATCCTGGCGGCGGTAATCGCCGTCGGCGTGGGGGCCTACATCAGCTATGCTGGCGGATACGGCGTCAACTATCTGGCGACAAACGCGCTGTTCGCGATCACGGCGGCCGGGACGGCAGTCGTTGCCGAATTCCAGCGGGTCGAGCTCAAGCGCGTCATGCAGGCGGACAAGACCAAGACCGTGCTGCTGCAGGAGATGGCGCATCGGACGAAGAACAACCTCGCCATTCTGGGCTCGATGATCAGGCTCGAGGCCAGGAACGGAGGCCCCGAGGTCGCTGCGGCGCTCGAGGCCACGGCGCGGCGGCTGCAGGTCATGGCGGAGGTCTATAGCCATCTCTCGCCCAGGCAGGATTCGCGGGTCGTCGACATGCGATACTTTCTCACAGACCTGGTCGAAAAGGTGTTCCAGTCCTTGGCGCCATCCGGCCCGATCGCATTCAAGGTCGTCTGCGACGACATCGCTCTATCACATCATCAGGCCTTGGCCATCGGGATGATCGCGAACGAGCTCGTCACGAACTGCCTCAAGTACGCCTTTCCCGACAACCGGGCCGGTCATGTTGTCGTAGCCCTCGCGAACGGCAAGGGTGTGGAACTTTCGGTGAGCGACAACGGCGTCGGTCTGCCGAGCGCGGGCACTCCGGAAGGATTGGGCTCACGCATCATCTCGCTGCTGATCCAGCAACTCGAGGGCGAGATATCGTACCAGCGGCTCGATCCCGGTCTGCGTGTGGTGCTGCGGGCACATCCTCGCCAGTCTTGATCCGGGTGGCGACAGGCGATTCGCTTGAAATCGAGCTCTCGCCAAGACGATTGGAACTCGCCGTTGGCAAGCAGCGTCTGCTTTGGAGATTGCTAATGCTTCCAGCGAGGTCCCGAAGCTGAGAGCAGATCTCGAGCAGGCCGAATCGCGGTCGGTCGACCGGCCATTCGCTTAGAGGCAGGTCAGTCGGGCGCCTGGCCTCCAGGGCACCATGGGGCCGTACGGCCGCGGCGCCTTCGCACTTGCAGCACGGTTAAGCTCAAAGACACCATGCGCCTTTACGTGCCGTTCGACACTCGGCCCTAGCTTGTTGATCGGCAAGGGGACTTCCTCATGGGCTTACTCTCGGGAATGCGCGGTGCCTTCTCCATCGGCAGCACCACCGACCCGCTCGGTCGTTCGTTGCTCGTCGAGCAATTCCGCGTGCTGCGGAAGCAAATCCCGGTTCTCTACGCCGTGCTGCTGGTCGACAGCATCAGCGTTGGGCTCGTGCTCCCGGCAACGGTGTCGCCATGGCTGCGATTTGCCCTGCCCGCCGCACTCCTAGCCGTCTGTCTCCTCCGACTGATCCAGTGGCTGCGTTTGAAGGGCAAAGAGTTCACCCCTGAGGCGGCGTTCCGTCAACTCGGCCGAACCCGCCTCGTCGCGAGCCTGCTCAACGCCGGATTCGTGCTCTGGATTCTGGCGCTGTTCGGCGTCGTGGATCCGAACCTCCGTGCGCCGGTGGCGCTGCTCGTCTTCATGGGCTGCGTGGGCTCTGCGTATTGCCTCGGCAGCTTCCCGCCGGCGTCGCGCCTGACCATGCTGATCGCCGGCACCCCGGTCGCAACGGTGCTGCTGATCTCTGGTGACGGGATGATGATCTCGCTTGGGATCAATCTGCTGCTGCTGCTCGTTCTGCTCGGCCGGATGATCAACACCAACTTCCGGTCGTTCGTTCAGATGGTCCGAGCTCAAGCCAGACTGGCCGAAGAAGGCGTGCGTGCGAGGGCCGCGGAGCAGACCGCGACGGCCTTTGCTGAGCGTTTCGACACAGCGCTGAACAATATGTCCCACGGACTTTGCTTTTTCGACGAGGATCAGCGCCTGATCGTCTGCAATCGGCAGTATCTGGAGATCTATGATCTCGACCCGGAAATGGTGCGGCCGGGCATGAGGCTGAACGATATCGTCGATCTGCGCTATTCGGTCGGCAGCGCACCGAAGATGTCCAAGCAGGAGTACCTGGTCTGGCGCAACAGCGCTCCGATCATCGCCCGGCAATCGGACACCACGGTGGAGCTGGTCAACGGGCGCATCGTCCGCATTCGGCATCGCCCCATGGAGGGCAATGGCTGGGTCGCGACCCACGAGGACATCACCGAGCGTTACCGGACCGAGGCGGCGCTTGCCGAGGCTAAGGCGGCGGCTGAGCGGGCCGAGGCCGCCGCACGCGCTGCCCACACCCACCTCACCGAGGCGCTCGACGTCGTCCCCGAAGGGCTTGCGGTGTTCGATAAGGATGATCGGCTGGTTCTCTGGAACCGGCAATACGCCGATTTCTATGCCGCCAGCGAGGAGGCCCTTGCGGCCGGTGCGCCTTTCGAAAGCATCCTCAGAGTCGGTCTCGCGCAAGGACAGTACCCCGAGGCGGTGGGATACGAGGAGGAGTGGCTCGCCGAGCGCATGGCTCGTCACGCATTGCCGCGGCACTCTCACGAACAGCATCTGGCCGGTGACCGGTGGATCCGCGTCGAGGAGAGACGGACCGTCGACGGCGGCAGCATCGGCGTCAGGATCGACATTACCGACCTGAAGCGGCGCGAGGCGTCCTTCCGCCTTCTCTTCGAAGAGAATCCACTTCCGATGTGGGTGGCCGACGCGAAGACGCGGCAGGTGCTTGCCGTGAATGGCGCGATGTGCCGGCATTACGGCTACCGGCGCGACGAGCTGCTCGCCATGACCGAGCCGCAGCTCTGTTGCGGCGAGCCGGACGACTGGGCGGAGCGCGACTTCGAGCTGCACCGGACCGCATGCGGCGAGGTGATCCAGGTCGCGATCGAGTCCCGGCCGCTCCTCTACGATGGGCGCGCCGCCCACGTCAGCGTCGCCTTCGACGTCACCGACCGCAATCGGACCCAGGAGAAGATCAGTTATTTGGCGTCCCATGACGCCCTGACCGAATTGCCCAACAGGGCTGCGCTGGACCGGCATCTGGTCGCCGCGATCGAACGGGCGCAGGTCACCGGCAGCGACTTTGCGGTGCTCTGCATTGATCTCGATCATTTCAAGGAGATCAACGATCTGTTCGGCCACGCCGTTGGCGACGCCGTGCTGCGGGAAGCCTCGCGACGTCTGCAAGACGCCGCGCAAGGTTCTTATGTGGCGAGAATCGGGGGCGACGAGTTCATCGGCATCACCGATCATCTGCCGTTGCCGGCGAGCGCGGAACTGCTGGCGACGAGGATGCGGGCCGCCTTCGAACGCCCGATCGAAGTCGAGGGGCGCGCCCTGAACGTCGATCTCTGCATCGGCGTGGCGGCGTTTCCACGGGACGCGCAGGATGCCGTCTCGCTGCTGGCGAACGCCGATGCCGCCCTCTATCGAGCCAAGCACGAGGGCCGAGGCGCGATCCGCCTGTTCACGAGCGCCATGGACCAGCAGCTTCGCGAACGGCGCGCCGTCGAGCACGACCTGCGGTTCGCGGTGGAGCGCGGCGAGCTCCATCTTGATTACCAGCCGCAGCGGCACCGGGACGGCCACATCAGCGGATACGAGGCGCTCGTCCGCTGGCGCCACCCTGTCCGCGGGATCGTCCCTCCCGCCGAATTCATTCCGGTCGCGGAGCGGAGCGGCTCGATCGCGCAGATCGACGACTGGGTGCTGATGGAAGCGTGCCGGCAGGCGGCTTCCTGGGCCGAACCTCTCCGGGTCGCAGTCAATGTCTCGGCAGCGCAGTTCCGCCGGGACAACCTCGATGTGCAGGTCTGCAAGGCACTGCGGGAGAGCGGGCTGCCGCCGTCCCGCCTGGAGCTTGAGATCACTGAAGGGGTCTTCATCGAGGACATCTCGCGCGCCAAGCGGGCGATGCAGGCGCTCAAGCAACTCGGCATATCGATTGCGCTCGACGATTTCGGCACGGGCTATTCCTCCTTATCGTACATCGAGGCTTTTCCTCTGGACCGGATCAAGATCGATCGGTCGTTCGTCGCCCGGCTCGGGCAGAGCGAGCGGTCGCTGGCGATCGTCCGGGCCGTGATCGGCCTGGCCCACGGGCTCGGCGTGCCGGTGCTGGCCGAGGGCATCGAGACCGACGCTCAGATGTCGCTTCTCCTGCAGGAGGGATGCGACGAGATGCAGGGCTACTTGATCGGCCGGCCTCGAAGCCAGACCGGCCTCAAGAAAAGCAAGACGCTCCAGCTTCGGGCGGTGTCGTAGACGGCGAGTGCTCGGCATCCCTCCCCACCCCCGGAGCTGAGGTCTTTTTTGTCGCCTGTGTACATTTTTGTACAAAGCACCGGAACGCAGTCCGGGTTTCTGACTCATCAATGGGGTCTTGATGGGATAAAGAGACGTGCCGCGTTACACCTCCTTCGCCCGAAAGGCGGCAGCCACGCTGCTGCGAATGGCAAAAACAACCAAGGACCCGCAGGTTGCATCGGGATTGATTCAGCGAGCGGCCGACCTGAAGGACCGCATGGGCGAGTTACCCCCGGTTGACGTTGAGGTGGTCGCCGCGGAGCCAAAGAAGCCACTGACGAAGAACTGAGGCCGCCCCAGTTCATTCGGACTCATGTGGAAAGAAAAATGACCCGAGCTCCAGGGGGGATGAAGCTGAGGCCGATTGGGGATGCCCGGGTGCGAACCGAACATCGACGAAGAAAAGAAGAAAATAAGAGTACGCGCCATAGGGGGCGTGGCCGATGCCGTAGCCTTAGCGGAGGTCACGGCCCGGGAGATCAGGCTCTATTGAGGAAAGACGGGGCTTAGCCAAACTCTTCCGCCCCTCCCCGACGAACGAGCGCCTGGAGGGAATGGTTTAGATGCGAGAAAGACACACATACACCCCGGTCGGAGTTTGCAGAACTATCCGAATCTCGTGCCCTCAGCTGTCAGGTTAGAGCGCCGGGACTCGCACGACGAACTACCACGAAGGACTGCGTCGCAAGCGTTCACGCCCTAGGGGGTCGAGATCAATCCACGAGCTGTTGCAACTATCCAACGGTTACCCCAACGCACGATGGAATCGATCCGCCCGACGCCGGGGACCACGTCACCCCGTGCTGCCATTCGAATCCCCTCGGGCCCTTCAAGCACCGCCGTTCCGCCGCGAACGTCAAGCACTGCCCAACCTGCAATCGTCGTTGGTCGTGTCTCGGGGGCTGACAGGAGCGGTCCCATAGGCGCCAGCGAGCCCGTCGCAGACACGTCGGCCTCGACAACCGAAGAAGCTGGGTTCGAAGCTTCCGCCGATTGTGTCGCACTCGACGCTGTGGCCAGAGGCTTCGGAGCAACGATTGCGACGACTGTAGAGGGTTGGCCCAAAGCAGGCGATGTTCGCGAGCCTGACGCTGTCCTTCGCACGCTTTCAGCCTTACCGCCTGACTTTGCGTCCGCCATGCGGTGCGAGCCGGTTTCTCTCTGAGCGATTGGGTTTAAAGCCGAGACGGTCGCAGGGCCGTACCAAGCACCAGCCCATCCCAATCCAAAACCTCCAGCCAATGCGGCCCCGACGAGCCAAATAGTGCGCTTTGGAGGACCGCTTTGCGCCAATAACGCCATGATCTCATCGCGATTGGAGGTCGAGAAATCCGATTGGTCGAGAGTGACGGGCCAGGTCGTCAGCCTGCCATTGCCGTGATCCGCCACCGCCTCGATCCCTTCCAAGGTATGGGCATGGTGCAATTGCATGCTGGGGCCCCTTGTGGTCCCCAATGATTATGCCGGGAGCTAAACCAACTCTTAACGGCCGGTGCCGTCAGCACGAATAAGAGCGAAGTGGATCGCGCAAGAAACTAAACGCGTGCTAACTGGCGCTCACCCTGAAGCTCGACCAAATGGCGGCCGGACTGTGTTTTGCGACCGCGAGCTGGGCGGCACGTTCGACCCAGATCTCACATCAGGAGCACAATGAATCCGCCGGGCCGCCGGATTTGAGCCACATGGCGGCCCATGTCGCCGCGAAGGGTCGTGCCTTGGGCGGGCGCAACACCGGGAGTTTTCGATGTCCGGTTATTTGCGATGGTGCTTCGTCAGTCTGATTCTTGTTGCAGCTTTTGCCACGGCACCGGCGTCCTCCAATCCTCTTGCGGGCATCTTCAATACGGCTGCGCCCCAAGTTGCGGCACCCTCTCCACCGCAAGCGGAATGCTTGGGGCGCGCCGGCGACTCGACCCCCGACGGGCAGCATTGGGTCTATCGAAGGGATGGGCACCGCAAATGCTGGTTCCTGAGCGAGGGTATTGCGAAGGTGAAGAAGACCGCTCGTCGCGCGCCCAAAGCTAGCACCGCAAGTTTGGTCGAGAACGGGCGCGTGCGGCCGCAGCAAAGCGCGGTTATTGATGCGCGGGCGGAGTTGCTGCGCTCCGCACCGGCCGAGCCGTCTCAGCTGCCTCATCCGGAAGTCAAGGTGGCTGATGCTGCCTCTGATCTCGGTACAAGCACCGCCCGGCCGTCGGCAGCCCTCGTTACGCAGCACAGTCACCGGCCCACGCCCTTCATAGCGAGCCAAGATCAAGTCAACCTTGAGCAACTTCTCGCGGCCACGCCGGCCAACGATGTGGTGACCTCGTCCGAACCTCCGACTCCGTCGATCGGCGCGTTCGTGCTCACCGCAGGAGCTCGCAACGAAACGCCGAGCCGGACGGCAACTTGGCTCGGCGTACTGCTGATGATGCTTGGGATGCTCTCCATCTTGAGCTCGAGCCGCTCGCTTCGGCACGCGGTCAGATTACGCTACTGAGGCGCGCTGCACTGGGCAGGGATACCTTACGCATCGTCGGGATCGAAGAGGTTCAGGCGCTGGTATAGCCGAATTGCCACACGTACAAACGTTTCTCGCGCCTGCGCTTACTTTGGCGCTGCCTTAAACGAGCATTCGACTACGATGGCTGTTCCCCTTAGGAGGGACTGCCATCGTGCGGTACAGAGTGTTCGTGGTGGACAGCAGCCGGCAAGTGATCTGCGCGGCAAAGCTCGACTGCATCGACGAGCAGGCTGCGAGACGTCGAGCCGAACAAATGCGTGGCGAGCACGACGTCGAGCTTTGGGAAGGCGATCGGCTCGTCGCGGTGTTTCAAGGCGCAAGGTCCGACGAAAATCGAAGCGACCGCTTGTCCTGAGTAGAAGGCCTGTCTCGCCGCCGGGTCAGGCTATACCACACTCGCTGATCGGACGCCCTCGCGCTGCTGAGTCTGTTTGTTAGCGCGAAACCAGTCAGTACCCTCCAACTCGTGTTCAGTTGCCCCTATGGCATCTGTAAGAGATACGAGGATACCTCGAAGTGTGTCCAGCACGTCGTTTTTCATATTGGGGTAAGTAGGTTTACTGAAATCAAATTCGATGTGCCTACCGATGGCCGGCTTATCTGGCTGATCCTTTGCTATCCGAGCTAAGTATCCGGCGTTTTCTTGGTACCGATAGTAAGCTACTGTAATCTTCTCGGCCTCGGTAGGCGTGAGCAGGCCTAGGTTCTCGATATTTTCGATGTAGATCTTGAAGCTCTCAACCAACGGAATCCAGGAGAAAGTGTTCTTTTCAATGTAGCTAATCTCTCTTCTTCTATGACGTGAGCCAAACTGCTCAGCTCCGCCCAAAGAGATATGCGCAACACTTCACGCTTGTTTCTACGCAAGCGCTGCTCCGTCTTCTCTGCTTGCTTGGCATTCCATCTGAGCCCAACAAGCACCCCAATGAAGCCGAAAAGGGCAGTTACTATAGCTGCGAACAGCGGGATGGCGGCTTGCCACGCTGAAATGTTGGTCGGTTGAGGATCAGCGACGAGAACAATCGACAGCGGGATGATCAAGAGAGGCTGCATGACAAGCTCGCTTGAAAGAATGCCGCGCCTTGGAGGCGATAGAAGTTCGTCCTGCTGTACGAATATACAAGTCCCGCAAGGCGCAGCGAAGGCAGCCCGACGGGTCCGCTCGACAGTCGCTTAGCGACGCATTCGGAGCTAATGGACGTCTCGGTCTAGCTCTCGCAGCAGTCGATGCAGGAAGTCGCTGGCGTGGTTATATTGTGCGCCGCCGTCCAGTATCTGATGAGCGAGCGGTGACACTATATTGCCAACGGCTTCAGGGCCAATCAGCTCAGTCCGTGATGACCACAATTCCAACAGCCCGTCGGGAATGTGTTCGCTCGATCCAAATAGATTGAGGAGCCGGCTTTCGGCGACATCGTTATGATCATGATGGGCCTTAGCCGCGTAAAAGGCGAACAACCCACGAAAGGCGTCACGGGAAACGGAAGGCTTAGCCATCGCAATGTCCCCCACAGAATCCTTAAAATGAATTTACAAATCTGGAGCTGAACGGAAGCTATTCCCTCGAAATCCTCACACGAAGAGGATTCTACGGCAGACCGGGGAAAATCGGCAATCCTTTAATCCATGTTAAACGTGGCTCACTGCCCGTGGCTTTTGGCATACCGCAACCTGGCTTTGTTCATTTTTCATAAAGTTAGCGTGTAGCCAAACAACCTGCCGCTCAGGTCGCTGGCGATGCGCTGAAATCCTGGCTAACCGAGCAAGGCTTCACCGTCGTCGGCGAAAGTCCCGGCGGTACCGGAATATATGCCAAGGCCACGGTCGGTCAGATCGAACAAAGTCTCGGCGTTCACATGGTGAAGGTTACAAAACAAGGAATCACCTACACCGCCGCGCAGAATGCGCCCAACCTTCCCATATCGGTCGGCGCGCCAGTCTATGCCATCATTGGCTTGCAGCCATTCCGTCACGCTTACAAGCACATGGCCCGCAAGCTTGTTCACGGCAATCGCGTCACTCTAGATCGACACGGGTTGCCCTCGCCAAATATCGCCAATTCACCGCCGTATCTCGTCGCCGAGGTTCTCCATGCGTACAACGTGGGCGCATTGGGCGTCACCGGCGCGGTCCAGACAATTGCGATATTGATCGATACGTTTCCGAACGATCATTAGCGAATTTTGGAAAGCGAACGGCATTGCCGTTGATCTGGCGAGGATCGGCAAGATCAAAGTGGGCGCTGGCCATTTGCCAGCTCCCGAAAGGGAGGAGACGCTGGACGTCTCCTGGACCAGCAGGATCGCTCCGGGGCGAAGATTAAGATCTACGCGACCGGTTCGCTTCAATTTGTGGCCCTCGACCGGGCGCTTGACCGGATCATTGCTGACGCATCCACGGATCCAAGCCTGAGACAATTGTCGATCAGCCTCGGACTAGGGGGCACTTCATGCGAGGCCCAAATGGTGAGGTGGCGACACAGCATCAGAAATTCCTGAGGCTCGCGGCAATGGGCGTAAACATCTTCGTGTCGAGCGGTGACGCCGGATCCAATCCGAGCGTCGGCGGGCACACCGCCAATGGCCCCCTTCAGGCGGAGTATGCAGCCTCAGATACGGCCGTCGTCGCGGTCGGCGGGACAAGTTTGAGGCTAGCACCAGCCGACGGGGCTGTTGCACATGAGGAGGGCTGGGCGGGAAGTGGTGGCGGGGACAGCGTCTTCTTCGATCGCCCCGCTTGGCAGACGGGCAAAGGCGTGCCGCTGGGAGCAAAAGGTCCGTTCCTGGCGTGAGAGCCGCTGCCGATCCCAATGAAGGGGCGTTTCTGATCCTGCACCGGCAGCCCACCGGAATTGGCGGGACAAGCTGGTCCGCGCCGATTTGGGCTGGCTTCTGTGCCCTCATCAATGAGGCGCGCCAAAAAGCGGATTACGCGCGCTTCCTTATTTGAACCCACTCATCTATCCACTCAATGGCACCGGATGCTTCCGAGACATCACCGTCGGCAGCAATGGCGAGTTTAGAGCCAGTACCGGTTATGACCGTGTCACCGACCTGGGTGCGCCGGACGTCGAGGCATTAGCCACCGCGTTGACGCAAGCACCCAACGCTTCGAGGCAGGCGCCGGTTGCACGCTTACGGCCCAGGCTGTGTGAAAACGCTCTGTCTGAAGTGATTCGCGCGCTAAGATTCCTGGCGATTTTGCGGGGCATCTGATGAAGCGCTTTGTCGAAGGTTTGGATCGCGACCAGAGCACACTGTTTCCGGCATCGCTGGACGATTATGTGAGCGAGGATAACCCGGTGCGAGCAGTCGACGTGTTCGTCGACGGTCTCGATCTCGACAGGCTTGGGTTCGTGGGTGTCCAGCCACTGGAGACCGGCCGACCCAGCTATCACCCCAGCACTATGCTCAAGCTCTACGTCTACGGCTATCTTAATCGGATTCCGTCGAGCCGGCGCCTGGAGCGGGAATGCCAGCGCAACATCGAGATGATCTGGTTGACCGGGCAACTGGCGCCGGACTTCAAGACCATTGCGGACTTCCGAAGGGACAATGGCAAGGCCATTCGTGAGGTCTGTCGCGAGTTCGTCGCGCTATGCCGCAAGCTTGATCTGTTCGGTGCAGCGAGCGTCGCGATTGATGGATCAAAGTTCAAGGCTGTCAATGCACGGGACAAGAACTTCACCGAAGCCAAGATGAAGAGGCGTTTTGAGCGGATCGATGAGAGCATTGCCCGCTACCTCTCACAGCTTGAAACCGCCGATCGCCACGGCGATGCGGTGCCGGAGGCGAAGGTTGAGCGGTTGAAAGGCAAGATCGAAAAGCTCACGCAAGAGATCGTTCGGCTCAACGCGATCAACGCGGAGATGATGAAGAGCGAGGACAAGCAGATCTCGCTCTCCGATCCTGACGCCCGCTCGATGGCGACAAGTGGCAAGGACACCGGCATTGTCGGCTACAATGTGCAGATTGCAGTTGATACGCAGCATCATCTCATTGTGGCCCATGAGGTGACCAACGTGGGCAGCGATCGACACCAGCTCACGAACATGGCCAGGCAGGCGCGTGACGAGATGGTTGTCGAGGCGATCGATGCCGTTGCTGACCGCGGCTACTACGATGGTGAAGAGATTCGTGCCTGCGAGGAGGCTGGCATCACGGTCACATTGCCAAAACCGCTGACCTCAGGAGCAAAGGCCGCAGGCCGTTTTGGCAAGCAGGACTTCATCTATGTCGCGGCTGAGGACATCTATCGCTGCCCTGCCGGTGAACGGCTGACGTACCACTTCACCGGCTACGAGGACGGTAAGATGCTGCGCCGTTACTGGACGACCGCTTGCCAAACCTGCGCGCTCAAAGCTCAGTGCACGACTGGTCCTGAACGGCGCATCGCGCGTTGGGAGCACGAGGCTGTGCTGGAGAAGGTTCAGCAGCGGCTCGACCAAGACCCCAACAAGATGACCTTGCGCCGGCAGACCGCGGAGCATCCGTTCGGGACCATAAAGGCCTGGATGGGTGCGACGCACTTCCTGATGCGAAGACAGCACAAGGTTGCGACCGAGATGGCGCTCAATGTGCTCGCCTACAATATGAAGCGTGTCATAGCGATTCTGGGTTGCCGAACACTGTTGGAGGCGATGCGAACGTAAGGGATATTTGTCGCCAGATCGGCGGCATTCGGGTTCAGAAGCTTCTGGCTGTTCATCGGGCTGCGCAAATCAAGCCGCGAAGCCGATGCCGGACTTTCGATCTGCCCCAAAAGAGGTTCTCACACAGCCTGGGGCAGAAGCGGACATCAGCCCGCCGACAATCCCATTGAAACCGTCGAAAACTGACCCTGAGCCGTCATTCACAGGCAGCACGCTACTGCTTAAAACCGACGCGGTTCAAGTCTCCGCAACGTTCGGTGATCAACCATCCGTCGATGCCTCCGGCAGCTTGATGTCCGTGATGAGAACGTCGGCGATAAAACGTCCTTTGGAGACTCAACGCGCGGAGGGCTGATTGTTCTCAAACTGACGCCGTTGAGCATAGATCTGGAAGATCGCTAGCTAGACGTTTGTTGGTTGGAGTTGCTACCTAAAATCATCTCGACATCGCAGGACGCGCGATTGATCTCGGTTTATGCGGAGCTCCAACAATCCACGGGTTTGGAACGCCTCATCACAATGCCTGTTGACCTTCAGAAATGAAGTCGCCCCCTATTTTCTTGGAGCGTCAGATGAGCAAACGCAAACCTGCGACAGCGCTGAAGCGCGCCCGCAATCCTAAATTGGCCGCGCGGGCCCAACGGAACAAGCAGGCCATTGTTCGAAGCCAGAAAGAGGATTTACTTCGCTCTGTTGCGGCAGTCCCGATTGAGCCGCCTCTTGGGCTTCATGATGATCCTAAAGAGCCTCGGGTGGATGCCTTACCCGATGACCTCAGTCAGAGAATGACGGGTAGCGATCCAATGAAAGGCTTTGCTTTAGCGACCGCAAACATGCAGGCGTATCAAGCGAAGCTTCTTGAGATTGCCGGGGCCAACGCGCAATTAGCTTTTGAATTCGGCCTCAGACTTGCGTCGATCAGGTCACCAACTGAATTTTTCGGCGTCATTACGGAGTTTACAAACAGGCGGTTCGATATGTTCGGGCAGCATTCGAAAGAACTGGCGGCATATCCGTTCTGGCGCATCAATCCGCCCCGAGAGCTCACGGCTCTGCCGGGATGATAACTGGCGGCAAAGGATGGACGCAAACTCGGATCACGCACGCGCCGATCACGGTTGGTTGCTGTCGGCTGGGGAGCGCGGCTCACAACGAGGGAGTGGAATCAGTGCCTGCCATCGGCGAATAGGTTGACACCATGTCCACAACTGAAACCGTGCTGCTGATCGTTTTGGCCGGACTTGTCGTTCTGATCCTCGCCAACATCGCGTTTCAGGTGGCAGCGGAGCGAAACAATCCCCCGATCGGCGTCTTTACCGATTGCGACGGCGTCCGCCTTCACCATATCGAACGGGGCGATGCCGCCGCGCCTTGCGTGGTCCTGTTTCATGGGAATGGCACCATGGTTCAGGATCTCGTCCTAAGCGGTTTGGTCGACCGCCTAGCCCAGAACTATCGCGTCGTTTGCTTCGACCGTCCAGGGTTTGGCTACAGCCAGCGTCCGCGCACACGCATCTGGACGGCCACAAGGCAAGCTGCCTTGTTCGCGCAGGCTCTTGATCAGCTTGGGGTGCGCAACCCCGTGGTGCTTGGCCACTCCTGGGGAACGCTGGTGGCGATCGCGCTGGCGCTGCGAAGCGGCTATGCCGTGAGTGGGCTGGTGCTTGTGTCCGGCTACTATTTTCCAACCGCTCGGACTGACTTTTGGCTCATGTCAGCTCCGGCACTGCCGCTGCTCGGCGATCTGATGCGCTACACTATCTCGCCGATCATATCGCGCGCCATTATGCCGAAGCTGATGCGCACCTTGTTCGCGCCGCGCGCCATCCCGCCGGAATTCAAGAACGAATTTCCGATCTCGTTGGCTCTCCGACCCAAGCAGTTGAGGGCGGCCGCCGAGGAGAGTGCGTTCCTTATTCCAGCTGCTGCGCAGCTGCGGCTTCAATATCGGGGTATCCGGTGTCCAGTTAGGATCGTGCATGGAAAGGCTGACCGGCTCATCGAGGCCGACCAGTCGCGCCGCCTCCACGCGGTGTTGCCCAGCTCCCTGCTTCATCTGGTCGAGGATGCCGGTCACATGGTTACCTATGCAGATGCGGCGGGAATAGCGGATGCCGTGGCGGCGCTGGCGCCAACCGCACCGGTGAGGACCGCATAGGCTTTCTTGTTGCATTGCGGGCGTCCGGAAGTGGCCCATCGCGACATATTGCGCCGCAGCACGAACTCAGCCGCTATAGGGGCGAAGCGGACATTGCGTTCGTTGCATCACGCCGCTCGGTTGATGGGTACACGGCCTAACAACCTGACTGGCCCGTTCGTTTCACCCCCGACGTTGCGCTTCGCTAACTGATCCTAAGGCTCCCAATCGAGACGCTCGGCGTCCTCATCGTGTCGACGCGCTTCCCATTCGTATCTCTCCGCCAGAGCATCGAGCGCTTTAGCAGTATGGGGGTGATCATAGGCGATCGCTTTGGCCCACGTTCGGTACTTTGCAGCTTCTTGACGTTCGAGTTCGCCGCCGTCGCCGGGCATGCGGGTGGTGATGCCGCGCCGGTTGCCCTTACCGATTTGGAAGCCTTCGATCATCGCTTTGCTACGAAAAAGGTCGAGCACCTCCCGGACAGGCTCGGCCGGCCAATTGCCGTCCGCGCCTATCGGCGAGGCCGACAGCATGTTGCCGATACGACTATCGGCGACGTCCTCCCGCCCGGCCGCTTTGGCCAGGGCTCGGGCCTCCTTGATCCACGTTTCCAGCGCCTTGCCATCGATCATGCCGTCATCGCGTGTCCCGGGGATCTGATTCCAAAGCTCCAGCAAGCGATAAGCTTGGGTGGCGACCGCGCGCGCATGCTCAGCGTTTTCCGGCTCGGGATCGACGACGCCACTTTCCTCGCTCGCCTTGAAGACAACACTCAGCATTTCGATGAACAGCGACGGTTGCTCGGAGAGCGCGCTTAGCAGCACCTTCGCCGGTCGGCGGGAATGCTCCAGCACCCGAAGATAGTTCCATTCCAAGGCGACTAGAGCGCTTCGGTCGACATCGTTACGCTCGTCGAGCAACTGCAAAATCTCTGCGACGTAGTGCTGGAACATAGTCGCCTCGTTGCTGTCACCGTCATTTTCGAACGGTTGGCGGGCGGCCTCCTGCAGTACCTCGACCAGCAAGTTGGTTGGCAGATGAGCCTTGTTGCCGCGCTCAGCCAGCGGCAGGGCGTGGCGGGCGCGGCCGACGCTGATCAGTTTATGGATGGCGTAAGCGACATCTTCGCCGTCGTCGCTGATCCAGAACACCGGCGCCAAGCGCCAGTACGTTGTTTCGATTTCGCCGCCGATCTCGGAAACCTGATCCCAGGTCCAGCGCTCGACCGGAAGGGCGCGGAGGATCGTCTGCAGGGCGGTGTCGCCCCATCTCTCAGCTCGCGCCTTCGAGATCAGCGCCGCCGCCCAGGGCTTCTTCCGGTCTCGGAAAATGGAGATAATCAAACCGTGCGCGACGTCGCGCTCGCGGGGGTGGTCGCTTCGAACTGCTGCTTCGAGTAGGACGTCGAGCTCGGGTGCCGACAGCCCGCTTTCATGGAGGGCCTTGCCGAGATAGCCAGCTGTATCGGTCAGTCTGGCGAGTGACAGCACAGCCGCAATCCCGCCTTCGGCGTAGACCGCCTGCGCTGCTTTCTGCCGAGCGGTCTCGACATCCCGCTGTTCCGCTTCCCAGCCAGCCTTTGAAGGCTTCGGCAGCTGAACCGATTGCTGGAAAAGCCAGCCAGCCTGCTCGAGCGGATCGGTGGGCGCGAACCTGTTGTAGACCGCTTCTAGTCGATCCAACACTGCGGCTGACAGGCTCCACTCGGCGTCGGGGAATTGTCGATGATGATGGAGCACCCGCCGCAGCTTGTCCCAGAACGTCGTCCGATCGTTCTTATCTGTGATCCGCGGCTCCGTCGCTTCAAGCGCCTCAAGCGCAGCTGCTGGGTCTGGCGCCAGATCCCCAAGGCGGTCGAGCAGGAGTGACCACCGCGCCGGGCTCAGCCCAACGTCGGCAAGCAGGCGCTCACTGATTGCGGCAGCCCCCCGCCCGATCAGGGCCCAGTTAACCGTTTCCGGATTGTCGACAGTGAAGTCGCGCCAACGCGGCATGGGTGACGGGGTCGACGTGTCGTGCCCTCGAGGCAGGATACCGAGCATCAGCTTCCACGCAGCGTTTGGCTCCCGCTTTCGGATCAGATCTAGCGCGCGAAGCCGCTCGTCGAGCTTGGCATAGGTTTGCGGAATCCAGAGCAGATGGATCTCGCGCAGGCTGTTGGCTGGGCCATTTGTGTACCGGCGTGGCTTGGTGTCGATGGCGTCCAAGCGCGCCAGGACGTGCGTCACCTGGGGCATCCAGTCGGGCGACCACGCGAGCGCTTCGAGCGCCCACATCAGGTCGGACAGGTGCTCGGCGCCGAATACTCCACCCTCGTCGTGACCAAAGAGGGCGCCAATGGGTGGGTCGTTCTTGTCGAGACTATCTTCGATCGCGCTCAGGAAAGCGCCCGGCGATGCCTCGGCAAGCAGGCGAAAGTCGCGGGAAAGCGACCACCACCGCCGCTGATCGGCGTTCTGAAGCAGCTTTCCTACAATAGCATCGGCCCGCTGAGCGGCGTCGGGCACAGCGCGAACTCGATCGCCCCATAGGGCTAGCATGATGAGGACCTGACCGATGCCATGGCGCAGCATGCCCGAGTATTCCCGGTGAATGCCGCGAACAGCCGCCATCCAGCGTTCGTCTGGATCCATGTCGAAGCGCGGGTCCGACGACCCTAGGACGGCATACGCCGCGGCCTCGAACCGCTTGATGTCGGCGCTCGTCAGGTTGTGCGCGAGCAGGAACCAAGCATCTGACGGAGACGCGACGCGCCAAGTCGAACCGATTTTCTGAAGCGGGCTGTCGAATTGCCCGACGTACGGCGCTAGAGCGGCGATCACCGCGTCGTAGGGCTGATCGGCGAGCTCCGAGAGCCGAGCCCGATCAGCTTCGGCGTTTTCATCCCAGCCCCCGGCCAGAAGCGCCGCCAGTAGAGCGCGGGGCGGCGGCTCCTCCGCCCATTTTGGAAGTCGCCCGGGAGCTCCAGGAATCAAACGACGCAAGACGGCGAGGTTGCGGGCACTGTCGCGGGCGAGCGCCTTGGCGCGCGGCTCGGCAATGCCTGCTAACGTCAACGCGCTGGCGATCCCGTCGCGTGACGGTCGGGCAAGTGTGCGGACTTCTCCGCGCGAGATCGGGCGCTCGTCATAGGCCTGGAGGACGTAGTGGCCGCGCTCGGCAAGACTGCGGGCTAGACCAGGCTCTGGCTCTGTCAGCAGCAGGATCAGAGGCGCGGGAGCATTGGCCAGGGCCCGGGCCGCAGCCACGGTGGTCGCGACAAGACAGCGGGCGCGGTACGCAGTCGCTAAGTCGGTCGGCAGCTCGCTGAGGGTTGCGTGGAAGAACGCCACCACCTCTTCGCTTGTGGTCGCCTGGAGGGAGAATACGCACGGTTCACCACGAAGCCAACGCAGCACTTCGGCGGCGTCCTGGTCTCGATCGCTCAGAACCAGGTCCTCGGTCAGGGGCCATTGGGTCGCGAGCGACCATTCTTCCCAAACCTCCTCGAGCTCTCGTGTCCCAGGCGGCCGTTTGTCCAGACGGGCCGCAAGCCAGAGTCCGACGGCAGGCGTTTGCTCGATCCAGTGAACTAGGTCATCGGCGTCATAAGCGAGAACCTTCCGCCAAGGACCTTCATCCTGACGCGCCGTCGCCCACGCGTCCTTTTGCGGCCAGTGGCGCGGTGTGACGAATACATAGGTTGCGTTGGGAGGGTCGAGTGGCTCGGGGTTGGCCGTTCGCTTTCGGTAATCGTCGCTCGCCTTCTGGGCGATGTTGCTGCGCTGAGCGCCGATCTCCCATCCGGCGTTTCCCACGGGCACATACGCGCTCCCGACCACAGTCGTTGTACGCCCGTCCCAGCCAGGATGCCGAACGCCCTCATCGGCAGGGAAGCGAAGTTGGGCGGCCGGACCATGGGTGGCTTGAATCAGGTGTGCTAGAAGCGTCGGCAGGCTGACAGCACCATCCGTACGGTTGGCCCAGTTCGAGAGATCTTCAGCGGTGACCCATCGGATGGGCGCGCCGGGACGATCGGACTTAGTGATGATTGGCACGGCCGGCCCAATGACGGCGCCAGCGGGCAGGAACCGAATACCAGCCCCTTCGAGGGCGCCACGGATGGCTTGGGCGTTATTTGCCACCGGCGTCCGCTGGCCGCGTTCGAAGTCGGCGACGGTCGAGGTCGCCACTCCAGCCGCCTTGGCAAGGTCGCGCTGCGACCATGCGAGTAGGGCACGTGCCGCCCGCACATGCTTTGGTGTGAGATCAGTAGGAATACTAGACGAAGTCATGTCATAGAATATATATGACATCAGTTCAGAACTCCAGACTGTTCCTTTTCGTTGACAATTAACGATTTTTGCCTACATTAGATAACAATATGCTCGAACGTCAGCATAATTATCGCGACCGCGCCCTCAGCCTCACCCGTGCTCGGGGGATCGCGCGCGCGCGCGATTTCAAGGCTGCCGGCATCCCCCTCGTCTACCTAAAGCGCCTTACCGACGCCGGCGACCTTGTCCGCCTCGGTCGCGGCCTCTACCAAGATCCCGAGCGCGTCGGCGAAAACGTCGCGCATAATCTGGCCGAGGCGGCGCGTTTGGTCCCAAACGGCGTCATCAGCCTGATCAGCGCCCTTCGTCACCACGAGCTGACCACCCAGCTGCCACACGCTGTCTGGATGACCATACCTCACAAGTCCCGGACGCCGAATGCGCCGGGACTGCGGCTGGAAATTGTCCGCGCGACCGGCGATGGTCTAACGGCCGGAGTCGAGCACATCGACGTGGAAGGTGTGCAGGTGCCAATCTACGGCGTGGCGAAAACTGTCGCCGATTGCTTTAAGCATCGCCGCCACGTCGGCGAGGACGTGGCGATCGAAGCGCTCCGCGACGCCCTGCAACAGAGGAAGACCACGCCGAGCGAACTGATGAAGTTTGCGGCGATCGACCGCGTGGCGAGCCGGCTGGAGCCTATTCTCAAGGCCATGGAATGACGGGCAAGATCGTCAAGGATCCAGCTGCCTCGATCCGGGCCAAGCTGCTCGCACATGCCAAACAGCACCGTGACGATTTCGCACGCGTGCTGACTCGCTACGCTATCGAACGCCTGCTATTCCGTCTCAGCCAGACAGACGCCGCCGAGCGCTACGTGCTGAAAGGCGCGATGCTGTTCGTCACTTGGCCCCAGCATGTCTTTCGTCCCACTGGAGATCTCGACCTGCTCGGCCAAGGCGATCCCGATCCTGCGGCGATTACTGAACTCTTCACGCGCATTTGCCAAGTGGAGGTCCCCGACGATGGCATCGTTTTCGACCCAAGCACGCTGAAAGCCGAGCCACTCCGCGAAGCCGACAAGTATCAGGGCGCTCGGTTGAGTTTGAAAGGGCGCCTCGCCGGAGCTGTTATCCGTCTGATCGTTGACATCGGCTTCGGAGACCACGTCTATCCGCCGCCGAAACGCGAGAAGTTCCCCAGCCTACTGCCCGGCCTGCCGCAGGCGAATATCCTGATGTACCCACCCGAAACCGTCGTCGCCGAGAAGTTCGAAGCGATGGTCCGCTTCGGCGAGATCAACAGCCGGATCAAGGATTTCCACGACATCTGGATCACGACGCGCACATTCCCCTTCGACCTGGCCAGCTTGGTCGAGGCCGTCGGCGGGACACTTCGACGCCGAGAGACGGCGTTCCCGACCGAGATGCCTGTGGGCCTCACCGAGGCATTTGCCGCCATCGCCGAAGAGCGCGGGCTCTGGACGGGCTTTCTCCGCCGGACTCCGCCGAGCCTCGAGCCTCCGCCATTTCCACAACTACAGAAGGATCTGCGGCGGTTCTTCGGCCCTGTTATCGACGGCCTCCGCGTCCCGGAGAGTGTGAAGGGCCGATGGGACAGGGACGCCGGTGCTTGGCGCTAGGATTAAGCCCCAAACAGGCTGTTTCCATCCAATCGTTTTCACTGCATCCCGTGCCCTACACCGATATTTGTGAGGCTGTGGCGGTCGTGGCGCCGCTTACAATCCGGAATACCGCACCGCCTCGATCATTTTAACGCGCTGCTTCAACGTGCCCGGCTGAATAATTCCGTAGATAAACGCTGCGCATCGCATAAGACAATCAGCAGATCATGGCTCTATCGTTTCGCATGAAAAGTATGCCCCGAACTTTCAGGATGTTCTGCTGCACTGCTCTTAAGAGCATAGTGGCGTTACTTCAGAAGATGGCACTTATGCTGATCCCATTCTAGTAGACGGGGCCACCCCCATGTGTCGATCTCAAACAATATAAGGTCGTTATCGGCGCCTAATTACATAGGTCGGCGCTACATACCTCGCCGGAGGAGCTACAATCCGAGGCTGGACGTAAGTCCGAGTCCGCACAGGAGGAGCGATATATCGTTCGTTCGAAAGAGTGCGGATTCTGGATCCGACATACATCGGAATCGCCCTTGGTGCTATGAAGCGCGCAGCTGGCACCCCGTATCGGACAACTGCCCTTCCCGCCGCAGGTACTTCGGCCATCGCGATTGCATCCGTTGCCCACCCGCCAAGTATCAAAGCACACAAAGCCGAAGCCAGACTACAAATCCTGTTATGTACGGACACGAATCCCCCTGTCAGCGAACAATAGAAACTAGGAAATGGTCGAAGTCGTTGAGAACGGATGGCCCGCAAGGTGCAGCGCTAGCTGCCCCGCGTCAGAAATGATGCGCCGCAGTTCTTATTCCTGAACCGGTGATTCCGAATGCCGTGCCTCAGATCCATTCTGCTTGCTCGATAACGTCCTCGGACCGGACGCAAATCGCAACATGCGAACGGTCGAATAACCATGAGCGGGTATGGATAGGGCTTCCTTCAATGAAGGCTGCACGTATAGAACGCACCGGGTGGCCTTCCTTCTTCAACAGCGCTACAAACGCAGTGATGTAATGATCATCCTCGTAATTAGCATAAAGCTCCTTCCTCTCATCTTCGCTTAGATTTCGAAACAGAGCTTCCGGGCCAAGTTGATTTCGATCCGGCATACCTAAGTTGTGTTGATTGTCCTTGAGGAGCTTCCAGTAGCCGATATCAGTCAGGTCAACACAGTCTCTCAAGTTGATTGTCGCTTTGAGTACCGCTGGCTTTTGGCCGCGACGCCGAGCTACTTCGGTTGCCCATAACTTGGCTGCCTCAGGCGCATCCTGAAATAGATAGAAGCCCATCCCCAGCCATTTCGGCCGGCGATTGAGTCGACTTGTGGTGCGGATCCCATCTCTTTCGATGTCGAGACGTCCTTGTTCGGTCGTCCCGTGAAAACCAACAACTTTCATGACACAAAAATTGACGGCGCTTGCGCGCCGTCGCCTCCCCCAAACGATTTCTATTTCTTGTCTTTTGCAGGTGCTCCTGAGAGCTCAAACATACTCGACCACTTCGATTTGGTAAGCGCTTCTTCAGTCTCGCGCTTATCCGCCTCAATAAGTTCGTCGATGTTCTTGCTGGCTTCGCTAGCTGTCCTTGCAAAAGACTTAGGGTCGATACGTTGATAGATAGGTTTTGAGCTCATCGCAGACTCCTGCTGGAGCCCAGAGCCAAGATCATCAGCTCCACTACGCGGAGGCACTGAGACCTCCTCTGGAGCGTGGGAAAACGGTGGATTGATTACCTTCCCATTGTATATCCGTCGCTCGCTGTCGTAAATCCGAAGTTGCACAATAGTTGTAACCATCGAAATGAATAGAAGAATGTAGTCAGTACCCGTTATCCCCGGATCACTTGCAAAAGACGCTGCTGCTGACGCGATCACCACAAGTGAGAGTGGGAAGAAAAGGAAGCTGAAGAAGACGTTCTTCGCAACCTCGCGCGCACGATCGTAGCGCTTAAACTCTGCCTGCGTCAGTGGCTGCCTCAGCACCACTCCCAGAATATGTTTCTTGAGAAGGAGATAGAGTAAATTCAACTCGTAGCCTACGCCACGATACTGTTGCTTGACCGGATAACGGGCAAGCAGGAGAGTCTTTGTCGAGAGTATTATTTGGACACTGGAAAATAGCAGGATCGTCGCGAATGCTAGCTGCGCACCTCGCGTTGTATGACCCGCAGTGAAGAGCGAGCTAAATATGGTCGTGAAGCTGTCGAAGACGGCATCCTCCGCAAAACGCAGTACACGCTAAGGTAAATGAAAATGACCCATCACACGAATAAGTTCCATTTTTAAGCTTAAAACTTGATGATTCCAAGAGAAAATCTGCCCTACCAGCAGCCCCGGGACGTTCTTCCTACCCGCTTGGTGCCTCAACAACTCCGACAATACCAGGGCGCGCCGGTAGCCGACCGGGCTCTACGCGCAAGCGCGCCGGGCCAAGTGTCCCGGCCTTCGGTCACGATCCCTCGCGCGAAGGGCTAAGGGGCGCCACCCCTGGCGCCTGCAAGGGATCGCGTGAAGTCACGCTCGGCCGCAGCCGTGTCCCCAGTCTTCCGCGCTTACGCTTGTGCAGACCGGGAGATATCCCACGGTGCGTCCGCCCTTGCACTTGCCTCCCCGGTCTCGCCGACGGGCAGGGCTTCAGCGCGGCTTTTGCGCTGAAACCTGTAAACCAAAGGAAGAGACCAAGATGACCAAGAAAACCCAACCGAAGAGCGGCAGCGAGATTTTCGTGCCGCTGAACATGCTCAAGAAGTCCCCCCACAACGTCCGCAAGACCGGGCATACAGCGGCGGAGATTGAAGGCTTGGCGGCGAGCATCGCGGCCAACGGCATGCTGCAGAACCTTGTGGTGGAGCCGGAGCGTGACGGCGAAGGCCGCGAGACCGGCCATTACTTCGTCACCATCGGCGAAGGCCGCAGGCTGGCGCAGCTGCTTCGCGTCAAGCGCAGGCAAATCAAGAAGACCGACCTCATCCGCTGCGTGCTCGACACCGAGCATGACGCCCACGAAATCAGCCTCGCCGAGAACGTCATCCGTTTGTCGATGCATCCCGCCGACGAGTTCGATGCCTTCGCGTTGCTGCATAACGAGAAGGGGATGGCAGCGGACGACATCGCGGCGCGGTTCGGGGTCACCCCGGCGGTGGTGAAGCAGAGGTTGAAGCTCGCTGCCGTGAGCCCGGCGCTGATGGCGCTCTACCGCGAGGGCGGCATGAGCCTTGAGCAGGTGATGGCCTTCACCCTCACCAACGACCATGCGCGGCAGCAGGAGGTCTGGCAGGGCCTCGGCTGGGACAAGGGGGCCGATGCCATCCGCCGGGCGCTGACCGAGGGCCAGGTGGACGCGGACGACCGGCGTGCGCGGTTCGTCGGCCCCGATGCGTATTTGGCGGCGGGTGGGGTCATCACCCGCGACCTGTTCGACGACGAGAACGGCGGTTACTTCGCCGACCCTGGGCTGCTCGACCGGCTGGTGCTGTCCAGGCTGGAGCAGGAGGCGCAGGCGGTGCGGGCGGAAGGCTGGGCGTGGGTGATGGTCACGCCCGAGTTCGACTTCCGCGCCACCAGCGCCATGCGGCGGGTCTATCCGTCGGAGCCGGAGCTTTCGGCGAAGGCCCAACGCCGGATGGAGAAGCAGGAGGCGGAGTACCGCGAACTGGAGACCGTCGCCGACAACGAGCCGATGACCGAGGCCATGAAGGCGCGCGTCGACCGGCTCGAGGCGGAGATGGAGGCCCTGAGGGGCCAGCCGGTCTACGGCCCGGCCGACATCGCGGCGGGCGGCGCGTTCGTCTCGCTCGGCTATGACGGCGGCGTGCGGGTGGAGCGCGGGTTCATCCGCAAGGAGGATGAGGCCCCGGCTGCGCAGCGACGCGAGCGCGAGCCGGAGCCTTCGGAAGGACGTGAGGGCTCGGCTGCCCTACCCGAGCGGCTGGTGGCGCAACTCACCGCGCAGCGGACGGCGGCATTGCGGGAAGCGGTGGCGTCGCGTCCCGACATTGCGTTCATCGCCGTGGTGCATGCGTTCGTCGCGTCCACGTTCTACTTTGGCAACCGGGTGTCGTGCCTCGACGTGACCGTGCGTACGGTTTACCTGTCGGGGCATGCGGCGGGCATCGATGAAAGCCCGCAGGGCCGCGCGTGCAGCGACCGGCAGGCGGAGCTTGCCAAGCTGTTGCCTGCCGAGGTGGAGGACCTGTGGGACGCCTTGCTGGGGTTCACGCAGGAGCAGCTGATGCGGTTGTTGGCGCATTGTGCGGCTCTTACGTTCGATGCAGTGGTCCGGCCGGGCTCAACCTCATCTCCCCCATTGAAACACGCCGAGGCGCTGTCCCAGGCAGTCTCGCTGGACATGGCGGCTCACTGGCAGCCCACCGCCGCCAACCACCTTGGGCGGGTGACCAAGGCGGCGATCGTCGAGGCGGTGCGTGAAGGGGTGTCGGAGGAAGCCGCCGCGCAGCTTGCGGACTTGAAGAAGCCCGCGATGGCTGAGGCGGCCGAGCGACTGTTGGCCGACAAGGGCTGGCTGCCGCAGGTGCTGCGGCTGACGCAAAAGGCTTCGGCGCGAATGCTGGCCGCTTAAGCCATCCATCAACACGCTGCCGGGCCGCTCGCGTGGCCCGGCTTGCCGCCTCAAAAAATTTCCGCGCGCTTTCGGCGCGCGGCATAGGCCGATGACCTCCATCAGGCATCAACTACGTTGTTCTTAAGTCCTTGGGCCGCTCATGCTCGCAGCGGGACCATCGCGTCTGTTCCTCATCTCGTTCGCTCTCGTGGACGCCAGCTCTATGACTTGGCACTGGAACGCATCGCCCCAAAGACAATAGATAAAAGTGCGAACACGATAGCTCCGACCATTGAGATGCAAATCGTCGCGAGCTTCAGCCAGGTAAGGGCCGTCGCAGTCCTAGCATCGTCGTCGCGGATGGTCCGCTCTGGGCGGAGAAGCATGCGAAGGATGATGTCCTCGCCCAGGTCGGATATACCGTAAATGGCCCCCGCAATTCCGCCGAACATCGCGGCGGACGACACGATCGACGAGCCGATTTGCTGCGTAGCGACGACCCAAGCCAGTAGGCTGAAAAGGCCTAACGCGACGGCAAACCCCATATCGAGCCGCAAGACGTTGTCGCGGTACAGGTCAAGCGCAGATTTCCCGAACGCTGTGGACTGTTCGACAGCGACTATTCTGAACTCGTTGAGATCCTGGGCACTATATCCGCGCCATTGCCGCTCAGGCACGATCATCGGAGCAACCGCCCGGTCGACCTCCGCCCTGAACTTGTGGTTCACCCCGAAGAAGCCGATCGTCGCTATGCCGGAAACGACCAATCCGGCAATGTAGACTCCACTCAAGTCCATCATACCCCCAACATGGGCTTGCCAATTCGCAACACGATTACCTGGACGGCTTAATGAAGAACGAAATGCAGCCCTTGTTGTCACCGTAAAGCCACTGATACTTGCGCGGGAGAAGAAGAACGCCGTCATTCAAGTAGAAGAACAGTTCGCCGGTCACTTTGGGCGTCACGTATTCAGAGATTTTCTTCACGCGGCGATCCGGATCAGGTTCGAGGAAATCCACCTCGTTACCGAGCGAGCCATAGCGCGCCACTGGTTGGAACCAGGGCTGGGAATAATACCGTCGCAGCGGCAATGCGAAGACGTGAATGACGGTTTCTGTCCAGGAAAGCTCGGTGCCGCCGTCCGGGTTGTTGAAGGTCGAATAGCCTCGTGCGTCGGTAGGAACGCCGCCGTTGCGCAGCTCTCCCGTACTCGCCTGACATGTCGCGCGGCTGGTGGAATAGTCCCTGTACTGCCTGGCAAGTGCGGCAGGGTCGGGGTTGGTCCAGACGAAGTACCGCTCAAGGCGTCCCACCCTGTAGCCCGTGGCGAAGCAAAGGTCCGAGGCATCAAAGGACACCAGCGCGCCGGCATCCGGGATGTAATCAAGTGTCTTCGTGGGCTTGCAGACCAGTCCAGCCTGGTCGACAGCCGTGAACGCGAGCCGATTGCCGATCGTGACTGCTAGATAGACAATCGCAACGGCTGAAAGTGCCGGCCCTAAGTAGTAGCGCCACGCAGCGCGCGCACCGGCGAGGACGAGCTCGCGTCCGTGAAGGCTGTTGCTAGGAGTCGTCTCGGGGGCGGCAAGCTCACCGGCGAATGCGTCCCTCCACAGGGCCGTCATACGGTCGTCAATAGCCGCAGCGACGCGCTTCCCGCCGAAGAGCAGCGCGCTGATTGTGCCCACCAGAAGCAGGAAGACCACGGGGTACTGGGCGTAGGATGCCAACCATTGCGCTCCCCACGACGGCAAGAAGCCGCTCAAGGTGCGGATCATGTCGGAGACCCATTTGAGCGCGTTCACCCGTTCTCCAAGAGGGTCGCTACGTCCAGTCAATGGAAAGACCAGAAAGACGATCGTCGCCGCGAGCGTGAGGAAATACAGCGAGGCGCGCAGGTACACCAACGGCCAAACGAACTGCCGCTCGGCGACCACACGGCCTTCAGCCTGATCAGAGGTCTCGGGGGTGTTGACGGCCGGCCCCGATGCGTTGTCCGGCAGACCATCGATGCGGAAGTGGACACAGCCATCCGGGGCTATCTCGGGCGAGACCACATCGTAGTTGTGGGGAATTCCGATCGGCGCATAGACGTGCGCATTATTCTTGATACGTCGCAAGACGGTCTCGTGGATCTTGGGTTTCTCCACGTAGACCTCGTCCCCCGTGGTCCACGAGAAACTCTGACGGGTTAGGCGGGAAATCCGCCTGGGACCATAGCGATAATAGCTGGCCGCACCAGCCCGTGAGTCATACAGTCGGCCGTCCTTGTCCTGAGCCTGTTTGATCTCAGCCACCGCCGCAGGATCGGACTCTTTGAACGATAGGCCGCAGGCACGCGCCTCTTCCATGATCCAGTACAGCGGAATGTGGGCGAGTGAATCGTCCGGGTAGCCGCCGCCGACGTTGGCGTGTACGCCAGCGAACCAAACCTGCGTAATCCGTTCATTGAACGTATACCGCGTGGCTCCTGGAGGCGGAGGCGGCTCGCGCCTCTCGTTCCAAAGCACAGGGTGAAAGGTCGTCCGCTCGTCATCAAGGGAGAGCGCATGGCAGGCACGTCTCACGGAGGAATGCAGCATATGGCTCGGAAGTTCGAGCGGCCATATCCATTGACTGACGCCCTTGGTCATTTCATCAACAGGAAGGCCGTACGCAGCCACGGTGTCCCAAAGCCCAAGAAAACGGATGACCGGCGAGTGTCTTCCCGCGGGCACCCCTGTCGGGGCGGATGCGGTCGGCGCTTTTCCCAACAGCTTCTTAATGCCGTGGATCATCAGGTACCAATTCGTGTGGAAGTGCCGCCTATGGTAGGCGCGGTACGCCTCCCTGGCACGGCGGTCGAGCTCGCTATCCGAGATGTCCTTCGCGGGGATGAGCCCCTGATCCAGGATGAGGCCGATGGTGACGCGGATCGTGAACGCGCCCCGGCTGAACCCGAAGGCAAAGATCTCGTCACCAGGGGCGCGGTAGTTGCGGCAGGCGAATTTGTAGAGCGTGATGACGTTGCGGCGGAGGCCTATGCCGAAGGCGCCACCGAGCATCGCCAACGGCTTGAACGACGATGTTCCGACCCCATCGTCGTAGCAGGCAACCTGATCGTCATTGGTGAGGTCCAGCGCACTGAACATACGCCAGACGTTGGTCCGCCAGACTTTGGCCGATGAATTACCCGTACCATCGGAGAGGAGCACGATGCGCCTAGGCATACTCATCCTCAATCTCAAATGAATTCAGCAAACTGCCGCAACTAATGCACAACACGTGGTTGCAATGCAGACCAGTTGAACGCCCGCCCGATCGTAAGTCAAGACCGATTAAGGGGATGCCAGCCATTGTCTTCGACCAAGAACGAATTCTGGCGTGGGCCTATTGCGTCTCAATCTCGCCTCCCCTTGCGCGTCTAACCCCAGTGCACGGCCAGGAGGACGGAGAAACCAGGCCCGAGGCTCGTCGGCGCAAGGCATCCAACCGTATCCCGCAAGCGGGTCCCTCAGTCGGACTCTCCCGGTAATTGTCGAGGCGGTGCATGAAGGGATGTCGGAGGAAGCGGCATGCAGCTCGCGGACTTGAAAAAGCCCGCTATAGCCGAGGCTGCCGAGCGGATGCTGGCCGAGAGGAGCTGGCTGACACAGGGCTGCGGCTGCCGGTGCGGGCGCCGGAAACGGCGTTGGCCACGTAGTCAGACCGAGCATCGCGCTGGGCTGCTTAAGCGGCTCAGCGTTTCTATTGCTAAACTTTGCCGCGCGCGAAAGCGCGCAGCGTTCACACTTACGGTTTGTGAATTTCACGATCTGTTGCGCGAATGCAACATACAATACAATCATAATGTGCATATACAATCAGAGGATTAAACGTTGGCGGGGGACATCCGATGTTTATTCGAATACTCGCCGCAAGCTTGGCCGCGTTTCTATTGGTGAATTGCTCCATACATCCGCTGCCAGAAGACGTCACCGGTGTTAATACGTATCATATTGCTCGGCAAATCCGCTGTGAAACGCGCGAAGCCGCGTTGCAATTTGTGATCCGACAACTTAGGCGGCTTGCCACTGATCATGATGATCAACTCGGCGATCCAATCGCCCGACAAGTACTAGCGGACTACGAAGCGGACCCCGACTCGATTAGCAGCTTCAATCCAGATCGATTTCCGGGTCCGAAATATGAACAAGTGCGAAATTTTTACCGCGTGATCTACTCGACAGCGATCGCCTACAATTTTGATCTCACCATGAGTGAACAAAATGATCTTGGCACCACCGTGAACCTATTGGGTCCTTGGGCACGAAAATTAACGCTTGCTGTGTCAGGCGATTTCAACAGGAACCGGACTAACGAGCGATCCTTCACGGTCACCGACACCTTCAGCGAACTCTTGGTAAGAGTAAATGTGCCTGTGCGAGGTCACCGATACTGCGAGGGACAAATTAAGCAGGCCAACTACGTCTATCCTATCGCCGGTCATATCGGCGTGGATGAACTTGTGAAGACCTTCTTCGAGCTGGTTTATCTCGGGCAGTTATCTGAAAAGGACGCCGCAGCCGGCGCGATCGGCGCCCCAACTATTGCGGACAAACTTACCTTCACGACGACAATTGACGGGTCATCAACACCCAAAGTCATCTTTACTCCCGTCGGCGCCGGTTTCCAACTCGCCGATGCTTCGCTCACTGGTACGCTGAACCGGACGGACACTCATAAGGTCACTGTGGGCCTTGCTGTAGATAAGGACGTCCTTACTTATCTTACTTCGCTGCGTAGTTACCTCTTCTCCCGAGAACGAAGCGGCGATGCCTCCGTCATCGTCCCTTCTGTGCGCGTGGCAAGGGTGCCGCCCCGCCCTGTTCGCACGCCACGCCTACCGGCGGACGACATATTCATAGGAAACACTCTTACTGCCCAGACCCGTAATTGGGCCGAAGAACTTGCGGCCAGGGCGGTCGACCAACTGAAAAGCCGCGAGCTCCAGCTCATCCGCGCTCCATAAGGGATCACCTCCGAATGGCAAAATCAGCCTCAAAAGCCAAAAAGCGCGCGCCACCTCGCCCCTCCAGGCGTACAAAGAAA
This sequence comes from Bradyrhizobium agreste, assembly GCF_016031625.1. Lineage (GTDB taxonomy): Bacteria > Pseudomonadota > Alphaproteobacteria > Rhizobiales > Xanthobacteraceae > Bradyrhizobium > Bradyrhizobium agreste. The sequence continues at coordinate 217,518 of NZ_JACCHP010000001.1, forward strand.
GCAAAAGCACTGGTCACCAAGCGACCAAAAACGAAGACCCGAACGCCTAGGGTGGTGGACCCAATACCCCGCGACAAAGTTGAAGATCCATTTGGCGATTTGTGATTTCTCCCGCGCATGCAGACATAACCCTTTTTATTCGCCACCCGAAGGAGCTTCGCGATGATTAGAGCAGCCGCATTTAATCAAGGGAAATTTCCGACCATAACTTTTGCGAATCTGGCGAAGACACCCCTTGAGGTCGACCTCAAGAAACTGGTGGCAGCATTGGAAAAGCAATTGGAGCGAGATTTCGTACCCATATGGGGTTATCCTGCGAAGCTTCAGATTTCTGACAAGCCGAAGCCCAATGAATGGCAAATTGTCTTTCTGGATGATTCTGATGCGGCCGATGCGCTCGGTTATCATGATCTGACCAAGGACGGACAGCCTGTGTCGAAGGTCTTCGTCAAGAGTACCATCGCAGCCGGGGAGAAGGTGAGCGTCACCACGTCCCATGAGTTGCTCGAAATGTTGATCGATCCCGGCGCGCAGATGTGGGCTCAAGGCGGCAACGGCCTATTTTACGCTTACGAAATGTGTGACGCGGTGGAGGATGGGGAGTATGAAATCGACGGCATCGCCGTAAGCAACTTCGTCTATCCTTCTTTCTTCGAATCCTGGCATAAGCCGCGGTCTGTCCAATTTGATCATCTAAACAAGGTCAGCAAACCGTTCCAGACTTTGAAAAACGGTTATCAAATCGTCAGCAACGGTTCAGCAGCTCGAGAAATCTTCGGCTCGCGCCACAAGGAGCGCCATTTCCATGAGGTCGAAGATCGCACTATGCATCGCAGCGAATATCGCAAACGAATAGCGAATGTACGCGCTGCCAGAGTCAATCTGCCGACAGCACTTGTTACGGAAACCAGATTAGCAGCCGACACGAGAACGCCTCGCGCGGCTGTACTGCATCACGCCGGGCGACTCTTGACGGAGTTGGCCGCCATGGTCGACCCGCTTCCAGGTGGCGATCCATTTGAATTGGCAAGACGCGGCCCTGAAAGCAGAGTGGTCGATCCGCTACCTGGTGGCGACCCTTTTGAATTGTGACGCGAAGCTACCGATGACACCGATCTTTCCTGTGCGTAAGCGCCGCAGCCCGATCCTCACGTTGACGGTCGCAATGATGTCGCCGGTCAACTCGGGTTAAAGGACCCAAACACCATGCGTTCGACACTGATGGTAGGCATTGCTGCAGCCTCGCTAGGACATTGCAACCGTGCATAACGCGAATGCGACCTCTCCCGCTCCCCGCCCGGCGCCGTCTGCACCCCGTGCAGCGGCGCCAGCGCCTGCCCCGAAGGCGCCAGTGCTGACCAATTAGCAGCTTATGCCGAAGCCGCAACCGCAACCGCAGATCCCGGCCAACTTGCCCAAGCCAACGCAACCGACGTTGGCCGACAAGGTGACCACTGGCGCACCGGTAACGTTGAAGGATCTCAAGGGGACGAATACGCCGCCGGCTGTGCCGCCTGCGGGCATGACGGTCGGCAAGGTCGGCAGCCCGCCGCCTGCTAGTCCGACGCCTCATGAGAATCTCGACCAGAATACCCGAGTCACTCGGATTAAATCCTGCAGATGACCTCAACAAAGCCGGAGGTTGCGGACTTCTGGCAGATAAAGGTGTAGATCCTCTATTTGTACTCGCGCTCATGGACGTGGTCGGCAAAACGATCGACCAATGGATCATTGCGAACGGCACTTCTGAAAAAACCAAGCGGCAAATGTGGGGACCGAGGAAGAACTGCCAAAACCAGCGAGTCTATGTCGGGGCGCGTGCGAGCCGCAACGACAAGGACGAAGTCGTTCTCGCCCTTGAGCCTCAGTATCGGGGGGCGCCCGTTGCACGGTGTTTGGGCAACGGCTCCTTATCTGCACAATGGGTCCGTTCCGACACTCAGAGACATGTTGGTGCCGCAAGCCAAACGGCCGACGTCGTTTTGCGTCGGCAGTCGTGCGTTCGACCCGGCCAAGGTCGGGCTTGTTACGAAAGCAAAGGCGACCGAGAGCTGTGCGGCCGGCCTGACGAACTTTGATGTGTCGCTGCTTGGTAACAGCAATCGCGGACATTCGTTCGAGGGCAAGGAAACCGACCTAACGAAGCTGCCGCCTGGCGTTATTGGACCAGAATTGACCGAACCCGAGCGCCGAGCGCTTGTTGAGTATCTCAAGACTTTATGAGGACGATGCGTTGCCCCTCGACCTGTCGTTGCTACCGTCGAGCTTCCTCGTCCGTTGCGGTGAGGTGGGCGGCGTAGGCCGCGGGGGTCAGATATTTGAGCGACGAGTGAGGCCGCTGGAGATTGTGGTCGGCGACCCAATTGGCGATCTTGGCGCGGGCGTCCTCCAGATCAAAGAATGGGGTCTCGTTGAGCAATTCATCGCGCATCCGGCGATCGAAACTCTCGACGAAGCCGTTCTGCATCGGCTTTCCGGGTGCGATGAAGTGCCAATCGATGGCTGCGTCCTTGCACCAAGCGAGCATGGTGTTGCAGGTGAACTCGGTGCCATGGTCGGACAGGATCATTCCTGGCTTGCCGCGTCGCTCGACGATTGCCGTCAGTTCGCGGGCCACGCGCCGCCCCGAGATCGACGTCTCTGGAATCGCGACCAGGCATTCCTTGGTGACGTCGTTGACGAGATTGAGGATGCGGAAGCGCCGGCCATTGGCGAACTGGTCGTGGACGAGTCCAGCGACCAGCGCGCGTTGGGCCTCGACCAGGATCGGGGCACGGGTCCCCACGGCCTTGCGGCGAGACCGCCGCTTGCGGACGGTGAGCCCTTCCTCGCGATAAAGCCGGTAGATCCGATTGATCCCCGATGGTTCGCCCTCCCTCAGCAGTAGGACGAACAAACGGCGATAGCCGAAACGCCGCCGCTCATTGGCGAGATCGCGCAATCGCCCACGCAGAACTGCATCCGGCGGGCGGCTGAAGCGATAGCGGATCATCTTCCGATCCGGCCCGGCGATCGAGCAGGCCCGCCGTTCCGACAGGCTCAGGACGGCCTGCAGATGTGCGGCGGCAGCGCGCTTGGCGGCGGGCCCTACCATTTTTTTGAAAGCAGCTCGCGAAGTGCGGCCGCATCGAGCATTTGCTCGGCCAGAAGCTTCTTCAGCTTCGCGTTCTCCTCTTCCAAGGCCCTCAGCCGCTTCGCCTCGGAAACGTCCATGCCGCCGAATTTGGCCTTCAAATTGTAGATCGTCGCCTCGGAAACACCGTGCTTGCGAGCCAGGTCGGCTGTCTTCGCCCAGCCTCCTGCTCCTTCAATAGCGCGATAATCTGCTCTTCCGTGGACCTTGCTCGCTTCATCTGTCCGTCCTTCTTCGGGCCGGAGTCTAACTCTTTCTGGAGGAAATACGCAGTGGCAGGTCACAATCCGCTGATGCCCTCGTCGATGTAAGTGCGCACGATCGTGAGCCGATGCTCGGCTGCATAGGCGGCGATGACAGCCATCTGGTTTGCGATCGAATATTGCTGCCGATCCGTCCACATAGGGACGTACTGCGCAGCCCGGAGCTCGCGCTCCCGGGGCCGGGGCAGCCGGGCACTCTGTTCCCATGGAAGGCTCCCGACCTGTGCAGCTATCAGCCTATTCGAAGCCGCCTGAAAACCAAGAAGTGTGAAGCTGTTCACCCCCGCCGAATCTCTCCTCGCCTACAATAGGAACGTCCCCGTCCGGGACGCTCATCCGGGAATGGACGAGTCCGAGCTGGCGAAGCTGGAGGCCGGCCATGAAGCCCCACGCCATGAGCAAGTATTTTGGTAATGGCGCCGGCCACGTTCTGCGCCAGCACAACAGCGCCGTGCTGCTGTTCAGCTGGCGCGGCAAGCCCGACGGATCGGCCCGATATGTCGAGCGCGTCAACCGGTACGCGCGCAATGGCGTGGAATATTCCAGCCTTGCCGCCTTGCTCCGCGCCGTCGAGGCCGAGCACGCTCAAAAGGAGCGCTGATATGCAACATCAACGGCGTCGCCCCAGCGACCTGTTGGATCTGTACATCGGCGCTAAGCGCGCGCTGGAGCAGGCGATCACGGCGCTCCATGCAGGGGTGGCAGGGCCGCGGCAGCGAATTCGGTGCCGGCCTCAAAGTTTGCGACGGCGGAGCTGTTCCAACCCATCCTCGATCAATCGGAGATCTGCGTGAAGGTGCTTGCTTGCGGAGCCGGACGCGGACTCGAGCAATCCGCGCCGAAGGTCTCTCATATCTTCAAGCTCCTGCTGGTTCCTTTAAGCGTACGTAAGCTGAGATTATTGCTTTACAGGACATGTCGTTCCAAATGCGTTACAAAATGAGTTCTCAAACATCGACTGAACTGCAGTGATCCGCGAGTACATATGTGAATCGCGGATGCCGAAATCCCAAATGTCATGTGCAGACGGTACACGGCGAGATTGTAAAGCCAGCTCGCAATCTTCCGCAACAACCTGCGCGCGGAGGGAACACGCCGGAAGAATACGGAACCCGATCCGCTGGACGCCCTCGGCTCCTCTCGGAACTTCGGCGCCAAAGACTACTGTGCTTCCAGAGTGGACCACATCGGCCCCAGCCTGGGTTTTTTCCGGATCGAAAAACCGAGCTAGGACCGAGAGGTCTGTCACTGTCTGGGCGGCAATAAGCGAAATGCAGCTTCCTGCCCCAAAACGAAGCCGGGGAGTGATCCGCAAAACCCTGGAACTTAACATGAGTTAATCTTCCGGATTGACCGGAAGGCGCTTTATGGCAACAGGCGACTTGGAATGACTAGTACAGATCGAACGAAAGATTGAACGGATGCGCGCCAAGACCGAGCGCGAGAGGGAAATGATCCGGCGATCTTTCGAATTGCTTGCCAAAGCCAAAGAGCTGCTCAGCGAGCCTATCCCTACGGTTCGTCAAAACCGCGCGAAAGCTAGGCCGCTCTGTTTCCTTAATTTCAATAGGAACCATGGGTTATAGGCCCATTTGTTCCGGCGTTACCGGCTTTCGGCTCTGTCGGTAGGCGTCTGTGCCTGAGAGACCGAGAGCGCCCGCATAGCAAAAGGAGCGTCGCCACGGCCGACCAATCCCCCATCCATAGCGTGCGCGATCTGGCGCTACGCTATGCCGACGGCTCCGCGCCAGCTCCCGTCGCTACCACCGCCCAACTTGGCAAATCCAACGGCTTGAGCGAACTCAGAACTGGATAAAATCTGGGGGCAACGTCAAGACCTATGAGCCGTCTCCAGATGAAACCGTAGAGGCGAAGTACCCTAAAAGTCGGGGGTATCCTAACTTCGGCGGTTAACAATTGAGAAGGAATAAAACCGTCCACTGAGGTAGTTTGCAATCATCACCGCAAGACACAGTGGCAAACATCGGAACGCAGCGCAGCGCTCCCGCCCAACTCAAACCGGGGAGCGGATCATGGCCAAGCGCCGGCGTCGCTTCAAACAAACGCAATCTCTACAAGAGCGACTTGCCGCAGAAGCCGAGCGCCTGCGGGCAAGTGCAAAGACGGCTCCCCCCGGTATCAGACGGGAAGAGTTGCTGCGTAAAGCCCGCCAGTTCGAAGAGGGTCTGCATATGAGCGAGTGGCTGAAAGCGCCCGGCGTCGAATTGCGGAGGTGACGCCATGATCCAAGGCCCCAGCCTCCTTCACGATGAGACGCAGCCGCAGGGACGATCAAGCAGGTCTCGATAGCAGTTCTCGTCAATCTGGGAACTGCGATGCGATATATTGCGTACGCGGTCGATGCAGGAGGCGTTGTCTGTTCAGTTTATGAAATCGATTGCCCAACGGACAAAGACGCCCAAGCTCGATCCGAGAAATTCTCAGAAGCCTACCCTACTGTTGAGGTGTGGGACGGCCCTCGCCGAGTTGCTCGCCTGGTGCGTGAGAGCGGAGTAGGAGAACAAGGGTGAAGGGCTCTGCATCGCGCGAGGCCCCAGCTTCGGCCCCAACGTTGCCTCTCTTAGACTCTGGTCAGTGGAGTTCTGCGTATGGCCTCGCCGTCCATCGTTCCGAACGATCGCCTCGACAACGACTTTTACATCGTCCTTGGGGAATTCCGAGACGGTGCGGCCTTCCGCGAGATCGAGGAAGGCATTCCACGCTGATCGGCGATCTTCTCGCCGGGCAATATGACCGGGTGCTCCGTGTGGCCGCGTTCAACCCGGTCGGGCTGGTCGCGCGAGGCGTCCGAGGACATTGCCCGCGATCTCGAGCGCAGGATTACTGCTGAAGGTCACGAGATCTCCTTGAATGATTTCGTCGAAAGCCAACTTGGCGGCTCGGGCGTGCAGCCAGCCTTCCGCTCCAGTCCTAAAGCACCAGGCTCACCAACCAGACATGAGCAAGCAGCAGACCGCAATTCCAAGGTATGGCAATGCAATTGAAATCGGTGCCTCACTGAGGAATCCCGACGCTCAAATCGACCGCAAGATTCGCATATTCGCGGGTGCGTGACCTTCTCATGCCAAGCACATTCGAGTTCTACCTGCCCAGCTCCGGCCCCGACTGGTTCCACGGGATCACGTATGACGGCTATCGCCTGCGCGTCCAGCGCAACGGCCGCACCGAGCGCCTGATCATCAGGAACGGGCGCAACTGGACCGACCGTTTTGCTTGGATCGTGCAGGCGGCGGAGCGCAACCGCGAGCAGCACTTCGACATCGACGGCGAGGCTGTCGTGCTCGGCGTCGACGGTGTCTCCGACTTCAACGCGCTGCACTCGCGCCGGCACGACGGTGAGGTGCAGCTCTATGCGTTTGATCTGCTCGCGCTCGGCGGCGAGGATCTGCGCCAGCTCCCGCTCGAGATGCGCAAGATCTAGCCCGGCTGGTCCGCGGCCGGCCCGACGGCATGTTCATCGCCCCATTCGAGAGCGGCGCGATCGGGCCCGACCTGTTTCGTGCGATGCAGAACGAGGACGTCTCCCGACCCCACCTGCCCAGACCCGCCCGCCGCCTTTGCGGCTGTGCCCTTTCAATACCCGGAGAGATCTGCGAGCGGTTGCCGACAACCTTCGCCCGCGGTCCGATTTTCTCTGTGCCCCCACCTGCTCTCGCCTGTGGCGGTGGCAGACACCAGCGAGGCTAAAGCTTACGGTAAGTAACGTGCGCCGTCGCAAATGGGATACCGGCACGGCCAGCACGGCCGCGGACTATGCAAGCTCGTTCATCGATTCCATAGAACCAATTGTCGAAATTCAGCTTAAACGATCTACCGCCCCCTTGCGGCGTATCGCGCGTGTATTTCCAGTGGAATGCGCAACCTCCTTGCTCCCCGATGGCCTCACCTTCCAGTCTGTTTTCCAAGCCGGTGTACTTACCTTCCTCACCCTTTCGGATCGTCCAATGCAGAGTATCGCTATGACCATCGTCAAATGTATATACCTCAGTGAACAGCACTGTATCAGTGTCGGCATCTAGTTCGCCGTGACCAGTAATTGTTGCGCGCTTCAGTAATCCGCCAACTAGACTTTCTAGCACTGCCCAACCTTCTAGCCGCCCTACAAAAAAGCGTTCAGGAAGAAACAGCGGCGTTGTTCCTCTAAAAGCATCGATCGCCATTGGTAAACCCTTCAAAATGCGTTTAACGAATAAATCTCCTTTCTTCGGCTGGTTCCTAGCTGGCGGGCACATGCTCGGCTCGGAGCGCTCAACCATCCGCCGCACGCCCTGTGCATCTACACGATCGGATCTAATACCGCTCAGCCGTCGGTTCGCTGTTTCAGATGCGTTCGGGGCTTATCGCAAGGCATACAGCGCGTCACTTTCAAAATATCGACTGCGGCTTCACTGCAGACCGCGCTCATGCTGGACGGCCACCAACGGCTAAATCGAGCGGCTGATCTCAGCCTTGGCGCTTGCATCTCGTAAGCGGCCGCTGAAGGCGCGATGCGCGACGAGCTAGCGGGCTGGAAAGCCGCCTCAGAAGCTCTTTGAGGCTCGACGGCATACGGTTCGGTGTGGCCGCGCCGGCGTCCTTGCCGCGCCAAGAGAAGATCTGGGCTAGGTCGGCAATCTCTTGTCTTGAAACTCCGCGACTTCGGCGGGATACTTGGACAAGTCTTTCCCATCATCATTCCGAGGGAGACGAGCATGGCGATCCAGATCGTGATGGACAGTACCGGCGATAGCCGTCACTTTTTCAATCCAGACGACGCGCGAGAGCTCGCTAAGGCCGAACGGCGGTTCCACAAGTTAACCGACGCCGGCTTCACCGCGGCAGTCCGGACGGGTCCGGGTCAAGTATCGCAAATGCGATCGTTCGACCCGAACGCGGAAGAAACCGTCTTCTTCCCCAGGCTGGTCGGCGGGTGATTGGCCCGCGCTATGTTGGGCTTCAGATCATCTCGCCCGCGTGAAGGCCGGCGCGCGAGAGCCATTCGGGCTCTCTTCATCAGGCACGGCGCCGAACGAACTCCGGAGGGCCGCTCGCTGCAGCTCTTGCGGGCGTGGCTTTCGCCGGCCCAGCGTGCACAGTTCACGGAAAAGGGTTACTTCGAGGTCACCGGGGGCGATACTGGCAGGAAATATAGGATCTACGCGGGCGCGTCGACGAACGTCTGCGAGGTCGACAAAAAGGGCCGCCCGATGAGCGGTCTGTGTTTCATGCCGCGTGGCAATCTGCCGGTCGGAGATGTTATGCTTTCCCAAAAGATCGCGCTGGAATGCAGCGAGAACCACGCGCTTGAGGTGGCCAGAAGGTTCGCACCGACTGGTTTTACGTTCGGACGAAGTCGGCTCCTTGGTTGAGCCGCAACGGTGCTCGCTTGGACATCGGCGAAAGATTGACATAGCGGAGATCCAAGACGAGCTGACATCGATGGGAACACTTTTCTGCAAGTCGCGCATGACGGCAGAAACCGGCGCCACTGAGCTCGTAAAGGATGTCGTCCGACTGTCAAAGTGACAGACCGCGCGAGACAGGAGATGCAGCCCGGATGCGCCTTCGGCGGAGGATATACCGGCGGCCCTTGCCCCCGTTTGCTCGACCGAAGTATCAGTCTCTCGCATTGGCGAAGCCAAACCAGGCTAATGGGAGCGCGATGATGCAGAGCGCCGCCATGGGAAAGAACGCCGCCCCGGCATAGGAAGCATACAGTGCGCCGGACAGGAAGGTCAGTACTGCCGTTACCAATCCTGAGCCAAACGCATAGAGAGCTTGCGCAGTTGCGGCGACGCTTGCTGCGACCAGCGTTCCCATCATCCGCATGCAAGCGAGATGGAGCAGAGCGAACGTTAATCCATGCAATGGCTGTATCAGCGAGAGCAGCAACACGGAGGTGGTCACGCCCGCTACGGACCAGCGGATGATTCCAGCCGCAGCTGCCAAGATAGCCGCGCCACGCACGCCAAACCTATCCAGGAGTGCTGGACCGGCCAGCATGAACACCAACACTTCAGCGACCACCGCTTCCGACCACAAAAAGCTAATCGCCGAAGTGCTGATGTCCGCATCGCTCCACCTGATCACTGCAAATGCATCGTGCACTGCATGACTGCCATAGATCAAAGCCGATGCGACAATCATGATGCGAAACTGCGACACGCTGACCAGAGCTTTCAGCCCTGACACAGCGAAGGACGGCGATCTCTGCGCTCTGGCTTGCTCAGGTAGCAATGCAGTGGCGCCAGTGGCGGCGATCAGGAAGACAGCGTTCATCCAGATAACCGCCGTGAGATCGGCTGGGCTGACGAGTTGTCCGGCGACCAGTGTTCCCAGGACGAAAGCCGCGGAGGCAGCTCCGCGTATCCACCCGTACTCGAATGACCGTCCCTCGAAGCGAGGCCTCGCTGTATTGACCGATAACGCATCGGCGATCGAGGTGGTGGGGGCGAGAGCGGCAGCCTGAACCAACGCGACAAGAAGCAACCACCAGAATTTATCAGCCCAGAGCAATGCGATGGCTGCTGAGGCCGCCACGGCAGCACAGCCTGCGAGCACGAGGCGCAGTGACCCGAGCTGATCCGCAAGCCTGGCAACCAACGGCCCGGACACGAGCCGCGTCAGCATTGCGGCTGCAAGGATCAGCCCGATCTGCTGGGACGCCAGAGCTCTCGTTTCGAAAAATTTTGGCCAGAACGGAGATGCGGCGCCGAACGCCGCGTAGAGGGCGACGTAGAGCACTATATATGCGATTGGTGCGGGAATGCGCACAGGAGCCTTATCAGTTGCTTTACAGCCTGCATGGTGTGCGAACGCTGAGCCAAGGCGCAATTCAAATCGGAGCTGGCTCCATTCCCGTTTCGACGACTTGCGGAAACTCACTCCAAATGAGCCGAATTCCGCCAGATTACCTACTGCTCGTTCCAGCTTTGAGGCGTCTGTCATTTTTGCTGCGCCAGCAGAGCACCGTAGTCGCCCTCGCATCGGCGGCGCTGCTATAGTGCTGTTGCTGTTGCTGGTGCTGCTCCTGGTCGCGGGCTACCCAACTTTCAGTCCGGGCAGCTGCAAGGAGTGCAACGCGAGCAGACAGCGCACCATCATCCGCATCACGGCGATCGTTTCGCCGAAATTGTCCAACGGTTGGAGCTCCAGAACCTGACCCCTGCGCATGACGCAGCGCCGGTTCGCTCGCCTCACCAACGGCTCTTCAAAGAAACTCACCAACCATGCTGCGGCGGTCAGTCTGTACGTGTCCCATTACAACCTCTGCTGGGTACATGAAGCGTGCGGACCACGCCGGTGGTCGCGCTGGGCATCGCTGATCGTGTCTGGACGATTGGGATTTGATTGATGCGGGGCTTGCCGCTGGAGCCGAACCGGCCGTTTGGGTAACGCGGAACTTCCGGGTGTCGATGGAGGAAAGAGCTAGCCATCGTGTGGCAGTTTTCACACGTTCGGGCAGCAATACGCGAAATGGGCCGAATTGGCCCCTTCCAAAATGGTAAAAGTGGCCGTAAGCCTTTGAAGTACGGACAAAATTCCCGATTAATTAAATTTTCTTTTCCTGTGTGGAAACGTGTTGCGGGTGTGTGGCGTTCGTGAGTACACCGGACGTACAGACGAAGCAGTGCGACACATCAAGATCGTACTGCGCACCTTGAGAGGTGGACACATGGCCAAGACAGCAACAATCAACGCTCGGATTGAACCCACTATTAAGGCGAAGGCGGAGAAAGTGTTCGCCGCCATTGGGCTAAGTGCTACTGACGCCATTGGTATGTTCTATCGTCAAGTTGTCTTTCGGAAAGGTCTCCCCTTTGATGTCTGCGTTCCTAACGCGGTCACACTGGCGGCCCTACAGGAAGCAGAATCAGGCGGCGGCGAAGTTGTTCAGGGGACAACTGAGGAGCTGTTTGAGGATATCCTGAACGAAAAGTGATACTAGGAGGGGATGAAGCCCCTCCGACTCACAACCTAGTACAAGAAAGATCTGATGCGGATTAAGAGCCGGGGCTACCGGATCGACAAGCTTGTCACCATCGTGAACAAGCTTCGATCCGGGACTCCACTTTTGCCGATTGACGATGACCATCCGCTGAAGGGGCCTTGGGAGAGCTATCGAGGCTGCCACGTCCAAGGCGACTGGTGTCTCATTTATCGGGATGAGGGCGACGTTCTAGCGCTTGTGCGAACCGGGACTCACTCCGATCTATTTGAGAGATAGGTGCCTGTGTGACTCACACGGGGCGGATAATGACCTTGCCCCGAAGTTTTATCCAGTCCTGAGTTCGGTCTGACAGTTGGGTCTGCCCGTTTGGGCGATGGTAGCGACGGGAGCTGGCGCGGAGCTCTCGGCATAGCGTAGCGCCAGGTCCCGGCGCGGGTTGCAGGTGATGGCGAACTCGGAGGGCGTCTTCCATCCGAGCCGCGGGTGGTCGTGCATCGTTGTAGTCGGCCCGCCAGCATCCGAGTGCGACGCGGGCCTGGGCCAGCGACGTGAACAGCGTCTCGTTCAACAATTCATCCCGCAGCCGGCCGTTGATGGGGAAGACGGCCCCGCTTCCTCGGCGCCGGCGATATACTGGCGATGGACGAACCCGCTAACAGGTGCAATTCACCAATGGAAGCCGCGACAATTGGTTTGGATATTTCGAAGCACGTATTTCACGTCCATACAGTTGATGGCCAAGGCCAAGTGGCCGGTCACCAACGCCTCCGGAGAGGCGAGCGCGAGCGCCAAGTTAGCCAACTATTACGCGTCAAACTTAAGTGGTGGGTCGCTTCTGAGTCATTAGTCCTATTCATCCCTCTGCAGTTGCGCGCCTGCCTCCTAATCTATTTTCGCGGTCGTCGAACGAAGATGTCACCGGCATGGTACCGGAGTTGCCCCCATATTGCTGGGGTATCAATTTGAGTTTCGAAGTAGGTTCGATTTGGAGAAGATGGGATCCTCACATTCACACTCCAGGCTGCATTCTTGCTGATAATTTTGTCGGAGGGTGGCACCCTACCTAGCAGCGCTTGAGACGCAGAGCGACCTTCATGTGCTCGGAATAACTGATTACATGAGCATCGCCAACCATCGTCGAATACTTCAGTTCAAGGCGGACGGCAGGCTTGCAAACATCGGCATGATGTTCCCGAATGTCGAGTTTCGGATTCCTCCAAAGACGAGCGACGGTATCAGTTTCGCCATCGATCCGGATGCGGTGCCCCGTACCAAGATCAATGTCGATGATGCCCTGGCCCTTTCGATCGACGCGCTGCCGTCGTCGTCAATGGCGCTTCGGCCACTTCCCGCGGTGGCACAGACGAGCCAATCTCGACCGCCAGGAAGGCGCCATATACTCGCTTCAGCGTGCTTGCAAAGCTACTTGCGCCACCTGAACAGCTGGCTCACATGAAGGCCGGACATGGAGCCGCCTCGGAAACGCTGGCGCCAAGCTCCAGAGATGCTGCAACAAGCCGCTCCCTCTCATCCAGCGACCACCACGCCGCCGCTCCAGCGATGTGATCACCCCCGCGCTCGAAATCGTCATGGCGCTGCCCCTAGGATTACCCCTGGGGCCTGCCGCGATTGCATTCGTCAAGCAAGGTGGCCTCTGGCGGGAGGTATCCGATCTTCGGCGTACGGTCCAGCTTCGCTGCGCTGAGAGAGAAAGATGCCGTTGGCCGGCGCTTGGTCGCCGCCCGCGCGTTTCGTCCACAGCACGCCATCGCACCACACGTGGCCAACGCGGTCCCACTGGCAGGCAGATGCCGCATTCGGGAAAAACCCGCGTCCATTGTGATTGGCGCTTGTGTTGCATAGTAGCGGAATGCCCGTAAGGGCTTCGTATTCGACGAGAAGTTCGGCGATTTTGTGCTGAGAGGTCCTGCAAATAGTCTGCAATCGCGCAGATCCGTCCAGATGCACAACAGCGGGGATCTTGTCCCGCCATTCTGCTCGTGTTAGGTGCTCGAAGAGCATGTAAGGGTCTGGCGTTCCAGGACTAAAAATCTCCGGCGCACGATCCTCTAGGCATATTGGCGCTACAGGCCGGAAGTGCTCGCGAAGTTTGATCTCGTTGAGATGGTCCTTCATTCGCGGCGATGTCGCCGCGGCCAGTATGCTTCTGCTACCCAAAGCCCGAGGTCCAAGTTCCGCGCGGCCGGAAAGGAAAATGACGGGCTTGTTGCTGGCGAGAATGGTTGCAAGTTCACGCATGCTACATGGTGAGCCGCCCCATCCGGGCGGCACCTCGCCTCGCTCCACAGCTGGACCACTATAGACGGACCATTCCAATGGTACAAAGCCTTGGTCCGCCGCCAATGCGGAGCAAGCGGCACCTATTGCCGAGCCACTGTCATTCGGAAAGGGTGGCACCCAGATAGCATCGAACAAGCCAGCAGCTCGTACTGCGCTATTCCATTTTATGTTGAGACCGCAACCGCCGGCGATGCACAGATTGCGCGCGGGAAGCCTCGAATGTCTCTGTATAGCACTCGCGAGTTTGGTAACGAGCAGACGCTCTTGGAAGCAATGAAAGGATGCAAGCACATCTTCGGGGGCTTTGGCTTTGAACCGTAGCGCGCAGGCATCGAAGAACTCGTGGACAGGCTCAAGCGCGGCGTCCTCGCTGCAACGATCGACTGGCTCCGTAAACGTGCTAAAGTGCTTTTCGTAGAGCTCCTGAAATACCTCGACAATGCTTTCATCGGCTGAACCGAGCGCGATGTAGGCCATCAACTTGCCCGCAACACCGAGGTCCCACTTGGTCCGGTTCGTCTGCTTGTATGGTCCGAAGTGATAGCCCGCGGCAGCATAAGCATGCCCGATCAGCGGGAAGAGGCACTCGAGGAACCTGGCGGCGCGGCGCTCTACATGGTAGAGACGTGGAAAGGAAGCTCCGTCCCACACCAGACAGAACGCGGGCTGGCCAGCCTTGGCGAACGGGCTAGTACAAAAAGCGGAAGCCACATGGGCTGTGACATGCGGATAGCTTTTATAAGGGAAGGCGCTCTCGTTGAGCATCAGCCCAGAGCCGTCGTGCGCTATGAGGAGGCCTTCGGCATCGCCCTCAACATACGGCGCCCCTTTAAGGGTGATGGGTGCAGTCCCACTGAAAACCTCAAATTGTGACTCAACCTCGCCCCACCATCCGTCGATGACAAACCGATCAACGTCCCGCGGATCTAAACCGTGCTCTGCTAGGGCGACAACAACCGCATCGAGATTGTTGATTTTTTGATATCGCGGATTATTGCCCCGCTTCTCCTGCTCGACACAAAAGACAAGCCGTCCGTCCTCGATAAGGGCGACTGCTCCGTCATGGGTCAGTTTGATACCGCAGATGCGCATACTGTCTTCGAACCTAATGTCGGTGACCAACTCGATTTGAAGGCGCCGCAACTGCTGCTCATATCGCGAGACTCAGATGGGCTCCCATCTGTCACGATGCACGCTCTGGGCCAGTTCCAATCAGAGGAATCGCTGGCGATTGTCTGATCAAAGTCGGAGTTGGAAGCGACTTGACCGATTCGTGACACCGGACGCGTTCGGTTTCGGACCAAGCACTCCCGCCTGCGGCGACAATCTGCGTGCCTGCGACCTGCGGTCCTTTGTGCCTTATCCGACATCGAGTGAACGAGTGCAGCGGAACTCTTTACCGGATAGTGAGATCGTTAACCGATCCTTCTGTTCCAGACCAGATCAGGAGACGTGACCTCCAGAGGCGGCGGCGAACCGCAGTCTTTGATGTCACAATTCAACCGATGCTCGCCGTTAACGGACATAGGAGCTGCTTACATTGCGAAGTGCCAGTCATCAGCTGACGCGCAGCTATTCATATCCATGCCTTTCGTCTGGGACTGGACGCCGGCGGTTATTTTATCCTAAGGCTATTTAGCGCCTGGACGATGCGCGTCAGTCCGATCGCCGATGTCCCCGGTGGGGCGTAGAATGAGAGTCGCAGGCCGTTGACGTCGCCAAACGCGTCTCCCGCAACGCAGGCCACATTAGTTTGCTTCAGCAGCCAGCTTGCAAAATCATCCGTCACTCCAACGCGACCTTCGTCCTGCAAAGCAGATGCAAGCCTGTTCAGATCAAGATAGAAGAAGAATGCCCCGTCGGCACGAGGTGGGGTGACATCACGTAGGTTAGAAAGGATGTTAAGACCCATGTCGCGAGCACCGAAAAGCCGTTGGTATATCTCCCGCTCAATGCGGCCGCCGGCGACCTGAAAGTGGCTCAGCGCAGCCTGCTGCGCCTCTCGACTTGGTATTATCGCTGCATAGCCCTGAAGCTTTCTTGCGGCGGAAAGGATGGCCTGGGAGCCGCAAAATAACGCAAGCGAGAGCCTGATATCGCCAGCACCTCTGAACATGGATTGACTATGATCGTTCGCGATCGCACGGCGAGGTGCGCCACGACGATCGACTCATGGCGAGTGTAAACCAGTGAATACTAACGTTGAGTAGCGCTCGTCCGAAACTTCGGAATTCGATAGCAAGCTCGCCGACCTCCTGCAATGTTGTTCGACTGTAGACTGCGCCCGTCGGATTGTTGGGTGAATTGATAATCATCGCTTTAGTCCGCGATCTAATGGCAGCTCGGATTGAGTTGACATCAGGCGTATATCGTGGGCGCTGGGTGTCGACGAACACTGGTACTGCGCCAGCGGCGTGAACCAGTGCTGGGACAAACGGCTGCCAGTGGCGGATGATGATAACCTCGTCGCCCCGCTCAAGGACGGCCAAGCCGGCATAAAGCAGCGCTTCCTTTGAGCCGGCAGCGATTGCGATCTCTTCCGCACTCCAATCAGAGCCTGTCTGCGCCGCGAGCCTTTCCGCAATAGCTTTGCGGAGCGGCATGAGGCCAATCGGATCCACGACGCCGCTCGCCCCAGAATCGACAGTAACCATCGCCCTCTCGTGCGCTAATGAGAGTGGCTGCAAGATCTCATCACTTGCGAGATCGATAAATTGATGCTCGCCAAAAGCAGAACCCGACGCCACGTCCTGAGCGCCGGGCACACGCTGTGTAAAACAGAACGATGTCGAGCCTGACGGCAAAGTGACCTCCTACGGTCGTCGAACTTGAGCAGCGAGCCAAAGCTCGCGACGCAGCCCTATCGCAGCAACAGGAAGATCTCCCACCGCGCGTGGTTGGCCGCCGCTCGTGGCCGGCGACATAGAGACTGTATTCTCTTGCCTTAGGCGATTTGCGCCGTATAGATGGCTGGATGCGGGCGTGGCGGAACTGGTAGACGCATCGGACTTAAGCCATTGAGTGCCCTGGGGGAAACCCCAGGAGCAGAACTGCTCAAAGTCGGGGAAACCTTCACTGGCAATCCCGAGCCAAGCCCCCGCCAGGGGGAAGGTGTAGAGACTAGACGGGCAGCACCTACAGCGGACAAGCGCCAGGGTGAAGGGATAGTCCAGACCACGAACGCCGGATAGGCGGCGGCGAAAGCCGAAGTGGTACGAAAATCCGTGGGGCCGAGAGGCCTGTGCCGGTTCGAGTCCGGCCGCCCGCACCAAGGATTTCAATCAATGCGCTGAGGTGGAGATGAAAGAGCGATTTGAAGGAGAGCAGAACCGCCCTCAGCTCATTGCGTCCCTTCGCCGCCAGGATTTTGCGGGGGGCCAGTTGGAGATCGCCAACGCCTTGGCTAACGCCGGAGAGCTTGTCGAATTCAAGCCGGGCGATAACATCATCGTCCAGAATGCCGTCGATAACGACATTTATCTGCTGGTAGCCGGAGCTGTCGCCGTTATCGTCAATGGTGCCCACGTTGCAACTCGCTCAGCCGGGCAACACGTGGGTGAAATGGCCGCCATTGAGGCATCGCTTCCGCGTGCGGCAACTGTAACAACTCTTGAGCAGGCCGTGGCACTCAAGTTGACCAGCGCGGCGTTTATGGCTGTCGGCGATAAATTTCCCGGCGTATGGCTGCCGATCGCCCAAGAACTGTCGAAGCGACTGCATCAGCGCAACAAGACAATCTATCTCCCTAATCAAGCCCCTAAGCTGTTCGTCATGTCCTCATCCGAGGCGCTCAAGATCGCGCACGCCCTTCGCACCGGATTGGAGAAGGACGTGTTCAGCACGGTATGGGACGATGGCGTCTTCTTCGCTGGCGGCTATCCCCTCGAAGCGCTTGAGAAGCAAGTCGGCGAGGCGGATTTTGCCGTTGCTATCGCCGAACCCGATGACATCACGGAATCCCGCGGTCAACGGTCGCCCACCGTGCGAGACAACGTGCTCTTCGAGCTGGGGCTGTTTATGGGCAAGTTGAGCCGGTACCGGACCATCCTTGTCCATCCGAGGATCAAGGATCTTAGGCTTCCTTCGGATCTCCAAGGCTTGACGCTTGTGCCCTATCAAGCAGGCGAAGACGCGACGATCGCCGAACGGATCGAACCAGTCTGCGAAACCATCCGCGAACTCGTCAGGCGATTGGGTGTGCGCACCTTTGCTATCGAAAAAGATCGATAAGCCGTTGAAATAGACTTTCCTTTTGAGACTGTTGGAAGACTTCCAGCTCCATCTCGGCGTTGATGGGAGTGGCGTGCGGGCGGAATACGGTCGCGGAAAGCTCAAGATCGGAGCGCCGTACGAGTCTAACGATCAACAACACGGCGAAATGAACTCCGACCTTCGGATCCTCGACTATTTCCCGCATGGTGGCCACATCTTGGCCACTTGGCATCGCTGCAAAAGAAGGGTGTGAGTGCCATTCGCCAAGATAGTTGAAGCGGCTATAGTCGTGGCCCGTCCGTGCGAAGGACTCTTTGAGGAAGGAGGTACTGTGCTCCAGGTCCCTCTCGAAGTGAGCGCGCGAGCCGCCTGACGTTTGCACTGAGATATCGGCCAGCCGGAAGGTTTGATCACAAAGGTATTCGCCGACCATGACGCCGCCGATTTCGCGCGAGCCGGCTCGCCTCAACTCCTGCTTCAATGTCTCGACCAACGCGGCAGGCAGGATGAGCTTCATTGCGGCTTGAACAGTTTCACAATGGCGGTCAACTGTGCGCCGGCCTCCTCGGTGTTGAGGGTCCGTTTTTCCTCCTCTGGGGCGACCCCGAGATCAATGGGGTATGTCTCGAAAGCTTGGCTGAAGACGGACCCGGCCCCGAGCCCGATCGCATATGCGGAGTGAGAGAAATACGAGGGATCGCGGTTCAGCAAGGTATCGATCGCGAGCCTTGCCGCGGGTGCAGCAATTGATGTCACGTCGGCATCATCAGCGATAAGCGGCGGGCCCTCTCCGCCAGTCGCATAATCTCGTGTCGCCCGGACCGGGGTTGCGACTCTTTCGCCGAACCAGTTCTCAATTGCCCTGCGCACCAGCTGCGGCGACGGCTCGATGTTCGGCCTGGATCTAGCTATCAAGCCACCGATGCCCCCACCAAAGACCTCCGCCCAGGTCATCGGCTTTTGAGCAGAGCCTGCAATGGAAGCCAACAAATTGAATACATTTGGATTCGCGGTCGCATCGACAATCAAGTCACAAGCCGCCAATCTACCGAGCACGGATTCCGCATCTTCGCTTGCTTCCTGACCAGCCACACGGATGCGACGTACGGCAACCTCTACCGTGGGGTTAACGTGCCGCAACCGCTGTGCCGTTGCATTGACCTTGTGCGTTCCCACATCGCGCCAATCAAGATCATGGCGCATGAAATTATCCGGAAGCAACACGTCGTCGTCGACAAGATAGAAACGGCCCACACCGGACCTTGCCAACATGGTGGCGAATTTGCTTCCCAGCGAACCGCAGCCAACGACGCCGACCAGCTTCGATTGCAAATGCTGGTGACCGTCGTCCAACCTCTTTGCCTCAACATGGGGAGGCACGGTGGCGACTGCGTACACGGAATCTTTGAACACCGCGAAAGGATGGATCTGCTCATCCCGCACCAGAACGAGGAACGTCTCATCATCGGAGAACCCGAATTCGCTGACCGCGATCCTGAATTCTTCGAAGTTGGCCGCGGATGGCACAGGTACATCGTTCGGAATGCGCAGAATTGAGACTTGCCGCTCATATGTCTCGGTACTGAGGCTGGCCGGAACGGCTTCATTCGTCCAGACGTCGGCTTCTGATCGCGATATCTTATCAACGACGTAGATGATCGCCTCCGGGCGAAAAAGCATGACCGCATGTCCCGTGAGTTTGGTCCCCACGGTGAGGCCGGCAAGGAAACCATTCAGTTCGCGCGTGACCAAGAACCTCAGGTATCTTGCTCGCAGCGACTGCCCCAAGGACAGACGATGTGCCGATGCAACGGCCTGAGGTATGCCTGATGCCGGATTCTCTGTGGCGAGCAAATGGTGGGCGCTCTCAACCAGTTGCACGCCCATGATATCCGATGTCCAATTGTCGGGCCGGTACTCCAAGCAAAGCTCTCCCCCTGGACCGAATTGGTGAACAGACCAGCGGGTTTCGTCGCCGCGAGGTAGCACCGACGGCGGGGTATGCGGAAAATGAGCCGGGTACTGAAGGGAGAGGGGGAATTCACGCTCGCCGACGCATATGTCAGCGTCGAAAACCAACCGCATCGATTGATCGACGCGCCATCCTAGCGGCCTGAGCCATTCGGCGTCGGCAGCCAAGCCATCCAACGCCTCCCGCTCGGACTTGAACCTCGCCAGGTTCGTCACGTACCACATTAAGCGAAGCCGTCCGTCTTCGCGGGTCCGGCCGCTCGATCTGGAAAGCGATACGGCTGAGCGGCCGCGGAGGCCGGCTGCAGCAAGGAGCTTGCAGAAAGCGCTTTGGCAGCCTTTGCCGCCTTATCTCCCTTGGCGGACATCTCCTCGACCGCGGAGTCATAGTTTAGTCCGGAGCGCTTGCGGCCCGAACCGAAGATGGTCCGCACCGGCTCTGAGGCCTTGGCATAGGCGTTGGCACCGATCGCGGTCTCCGCGCCGGCACAGCGGGACTGTTCCTTCTCCGCCGCCAACACGCCGCGGCTCACGGAGCAGCGGATGAGTTCTCCCTTCATGCCTAGACGCGTAATGTTCATCGGCCCAAAATCGAAGCCGATGGCCAAGCCCAGACTGGTCGCATCCGTGCCGTTCGCCTTCAGGCGGGTAAGAGCCAGGTCAAAGCTGCTCCGCATCCCGCCGGAGCACAGGGTCATGTTGCTGATGGTCTCCTCCACATCAGTGGTTTGCGCGGTACCCTCCACCAGCAAGCCATGGACGCAATCGCCGATGAATCGGACCTTCACCCCCTTGAAGTCCTCATGAAGCACCGCGTCGAGTTCGGCGCGCAAGACATGGAGAGCCCGAACGACATGTTTCGCGCCCGCGTCGGTAGCGATGTTGTTGCCGACGTATTTGGTGAAGCCGTCCAGGTCGCCGTACACGGTGCAGGCATCCTGGCGGCGTGAGTTCTTCGCGGAAAGGGTTTCGATATCGAGCGTCGAATAGGGTGGTGTGTGCCCGGAAAACTCGAATGCGCTGATCGGATTATTTTTCAGATCTTCCTGCCACTCCTTCACGATCTCGGCGGCCGTGACCTCAAGCTTGGCTTCCTTCTGGCTGGCCTGAATTTCGGCAGTGGTGAGGGGCGTCGTATCAACATCTTTGACCTCGGAAAGCCCGATGGCTTTCCGCGCCTTGTTGGTGAGGTAGATTCCAGTCGCAGTGCCACCTCCGGCACGCTTGGCGGCGTAGTTCGCCGGCTCGCCCAGAAACAGCGGTTCACGATGGCCACGGCGACCATTATTCACCGCTAGGGCTTTACCGGTATCGATACCGACCCGCACCTTTGCAGCCGGGTGATCCGCGTCTTCCCCAGTCTGGGCCAGGACCTCGATGATGAGCTGCGCCGTCGCGACGGCGCGATGCACGCGCTTTGCTTCGTTATCGTAAGGCTTGGCTACTACGGAGTGGAGCCGCTGGTTGTGGAAGTCGACCAGGATGGCATCCACCCGCCCGATGATCCGGTGCACTGCGCGGTAGTGCAAGTTCAAGAAGCGGAGCGTGCGCTTGTGACACGTCTCGCCCTCGATATCGGTGACCGCCAGCATATCCTTGACGTTGAGAATGTCCGCGTAGAGATGCACACCATTGACGCGGTAGGCGACCGTGTTCGCCAGGTTTGAGAGGTCCGTGTCGCGGACGTATTCCTTGATCTCGATCGCCTTGAGCGGAAGGCCGTCGATCTTGGCATCGATCCGCTTTGTGGCACGCTCTTTATTCCAATTCCGACCTGCCATTGCTGGTGCTCCGTTTGATGCGCGGCACGAGCGGTGCCCGGAAGGGCGACGGCGATGGCAGCGCGTATTGATCTCTGCTGTGCGAAGGTGCCTCGTTGACCTTGCACGCATGACGCGTATATTTAGAACATAAGAAGAACTGATAGAAGGCGGGTGTAACAGATTTGGGCAGTTTTCCCCTCTTTTCCGCCATGCAGAGGTTGGCGGCACTTTTCTCTGCATCTTTTGGGGAGAATAGGCTTGCCGGTGATGAGAATACGCCCCATAATCTCTGCAAAGAATGATGAGATTATGACGTATATCCACGAATTACCGCAGTGGCCGACTTTCCGCTGGAATCTGCAGGGAATTGCCGATCGCTTGGTTGCCGTGCGTCACAAGCAGGGTCGTTTGCTCGGCCGGATGGAGCGTCTCGGCTTCCCGCTCAAAGCTGAAGCCACTCTTCAGACCCTCACCGAAGAAGTGGTGAAGTCGAGCGAGATCGAAGGTGAGGTGCTCGACCGTGACCAAGTCCGGTCGTCCATTGCCCGTCGCCTGGGCATGGACATTGGTGCTCTCACCCCCGCCGACCGCCACGTCGAAGGGGTGGTGGAGATGATCCTGGACGCCACCGAACATTACGCGGACGAGCTCACAGCTGAACGCCTCTTCAGCTGGCATGCGGCCCTCTTTCCGACGGGACGCAGTGGCATGACGAAGATCGTCGCCGGCGCGTGGCGCACAGCCGAGACCGGGCCGATGCAGGTTGTTTCAGGTCCAATGGGCCGGGAGCGCGTGCATTATGAAGCGCCAGCGGCTGAGCGCCTAGAGAAGGAAATGCAAAGTTTTCTGGAGTGGTTTAACGACAGCCCGGGCAGCATCGACCCTGTCTTAAAGGCCGCGCTTGCACATCTCTGGTTCGTGACGATCCATCCGTTTGAAGATGGCAACGGTCGCATTGCGCGTGCGATAGCCGATCTCGCTCTCGCCCGCTCAGAACAGAGCGCGCAAAGGTTCTACAGCATGTCCGCGCAGATCAGGCGCGAGAGGAGTGACTATTACACCATCCTTGAGCGAACCCAGAAAGGAGACCTCGACATCACCGATTGGATGTCGTGGTTCCTCGATTGCCTGGATCGCGCCTTTGATGGCGCGGATGCCATTCTCGGGGGAATCCTCCGCAAAGCGGCCTTCTGGGATCGTCACGCGGCTCGCCCGCTCAATGCACGTCAACGGATTGTCCTCAACCGGCTGTTCGATGGATTTGAGGGCAAGCTGACGTCGTCGAAGTGGGCAACGCTCACGAAGGTGTCCCAGGCGACGGCGGCAAGGGACATTGAGGAACTGATTGCATACGGCATCCTCAAGAAAGATGCGGCCGGCGGCAGAAGCACCAGCTACTCGCTCGTCGACACACAAACCTGATGGCGAACGATGAAGGACGACCAGGAAGAAGCGTTTGAGAAACTCCTCTCAACTCAACTGAGCCGCAACATCGACTTCGTCAAATTTGCGGAGACAAAGAACGCTGCGTTGCTGACGTTTTCCTCAGCATGGATCATCGGCTCTATAAACCTCCTGACCGGGCAGGCCACCCTACCCGCTGGTTACGCTGTAGCCTTCTGTGTTGCCCTGCCTCTATTCGCCGCGGCCGGCCTTGTGTGCATTCTGTCGTTCGTTCCGCAGATTTTAGACCGCTTTCATCAGCAGGATGACGACGACAAAAGCCTTCTCTATTGGGGGCACATCGCCGAGATACCGGTCGGACGCTATCATGTGCGGGTAACGGAGCGCTATAAGCCGCAAGAGAACCACAGCGTCACCGAGCGCTACCTCGATGACCTATGTGTGCAGATATCCGTCAATGCCCGCATTGCCACGCGTAAGTTCACAATGTTCAACGTTGCGGCTGGGTTCGTGTTCGCGGCAATCTTGGTTCTTTCGCTGCCACCAATCTGGTGGGGTATCCGACACTTGCTGCGCTAACCTAGGGTGGGATCGCCTCTAAAGCGCGAAGCTTCAGCATTACCCAGCGACAGCCCACCGGGTCCGGTGCAAAGATCTAAAACAGGCCGGGCACACCGTATTTCCAAACCAACCCCCCAATCGCTCCTACAATAGCAATCACGGCCGTCCACCACGGCGGTGACTTCTGGCGGGCCGCCCTGATCGTAAGCAGATACACCACGGCGCCGAGATACGGGCCGTAGCGTTCAGGATACTCCTGATTGCGCCTCACCACTTCGATGAAGTTCGGATTCCGCACGTCCTGGTCAGACACAGCCGACCTCCTGTTTGAATCGCGGCGCCTCTTTGTCCTGACCTCACCGCAAGGCCATTAGCCGTTCGTAAAACTGCCCTTCATTCGCGTGAGCCGACGAGCAAATCAGCGACCCAGTAGTGCCACCGAAAGCCGCCGGATTCTTCAAATCGCGCCGGATATCCCCCTCTTTAGCATTTTCTGGATGTATGTTCCCGATACGCTCTTGGTCGAACTCCATCACTGTTTGCGCGACGGGACAAGTCAAACTTCTGATTTTCGAAAATTGTCACAAGCCTTTGAAATTGTACTAGAAAGACCGCCGCTCCCGCTTCCCTTCTCGGGAGGCATGATTCGGGCCGAGCCGCTCGGACGCTCGCGTGTTCCCCGTTCGAGGCAGCGGATCATGCCGGCAACGACCGGCATCAGAACGTTTTTGTCTCCCGGCCGGTCCTGCCCTCGCGGCAAATCCCCACCTGGAGAATGCAATGCCTGCAAAACCCAAAGCCAAGAAGCCGAGCCACGAGGCCTTCGTCATCACCGGCGAAGGCGAGAGTGCGTTCTGGACCAAGATCGACGCGGTCTGGCCGCATGACGACGGCAAAAGGCTTTAACGTCGATCTGATCGCCCTACCCGTCAGCGGAAGGCTCGTCATTCGCGAGAGAAAGGAAACTGAAAAATCGTGACGAGATGCCCCTTCGGGGGCATTTCTGCTGGATTCTTTCCGCGTGCGGTCTAGTTACCGGTATCGGGCAGAACCCATGCCGCCTTGAGCATCGCTGCCAGCTCAAGCGACTCGGAGACTGTCAGGCCCGAGAGCTCATGCGCCAGTCTTCGAACATCAACCGCTTTCTGGCTGCCCGGATATTCATCCTCCGAGAGACGGGACATGATAGCGCTGCCGGCCTCGAAGTACCCGAATTCGGTCCTCATTTTCTGAGCCTTGTCGATGTCTTCCGCGGTCCAATCCACAGTGTCCATGAAGAAGAAGTCTTCCGATGATCCTTTCACGCCCCGGGCGTCCATTGCGATACCCACAATGAATCGCTTCTCTGGGTTCACTGCCTTTGCAGCTACGCAGCGCAGCTGAAGATCCTTGGCGCGCTCGGCACGATAAGCAGCGTGATCCTTTCCTTGATCACCGCGCCCAATATACAGCACGTAGCTGACATCGCTTTGATCCGACGGCAGCAACGTACTGATCGCTTGTTTTTTAGCTATCTCCGCTCTTTCGAGAATAGCCTTGGACAATATTCTTCTAAAGAACCGCGTCTCCCCCGCCATTATCCGAACTGTGCGCTCATGATCCGACATGCTGAGTTCATTGCCGAATTCAAGCGTTTCGTTCAGGTAATGATCGGAAATGTATTCAATGAGCCCATCCCAAAAATAGCTGACCTCATTTGCCTCCCGGCCCGCCAGAAACTCTGGCGATGACTCCACCTGCTCCCAAAGGGAGGGCACAATCCGGTATGGTCCTTCTTCCGCCGGAAATGTCCGGTCGTGCCAGAGATAACGAGCCAAAAGATCGGTTTCCGCTTCCGCGAATTTGAAGTTGCCCGTTTCCATCAAGGCGACTTTGCTGTCGAGATAGTGGATAAAGTCCTTGATCGTCGAAAGCTCGCTGAGAATCGTCGTTAGGCTCGTATCGTCGAACACATGTACCCAGCCAGACGCCTTGTCCGTCCGGCCTACGGTGAACCGTACGGCGTCGTTCAGCACGGCTGGTTCGATCTTCAGTGCACGTGTCCCCGTTTCGACTTCCGCACGATCCAGAGCACCCAGCGCGACACAGATGCGATGCACCCTCATATCGTTCGCGTTCGGCAGCTCGATCGGAAGCTTTTCAGTACATTTCGCGTCCAAGAATACCCTGTCGGGGCACGGCCGTATCCAACGCTCCGCCTGTGCAATCTGGTGCGCCGAGTCCGCAATCGACCGTCTGTACCAGCGCGACCAATCGAGATCGGCATCGCCTGTGTCTGGATAGCTGCACGATTTATCTGAAAAGATGATGACGTCGTTTCCGAATACGACCAGGAGATCAATCAGCTCTTTGCCCGGTGGTTTCTTGAACAGGTTGGGATAGGTCCAAAGCTTCAGGAATGATCTGTCGCAGAGTTCTGCCAGCAAATTCTCGGAGGCCGTCAGGCCTTCAGAACGCTTGAAGCGCATGTCTCATTCCTCTCACCTGATCATCCACCAGCTTCTTTATACGGCACCCCACCAATTTGTGAGCCTATCATATGCGCCACGGGCGAAATACTGGCGCGTCAACAACAGCTGACCGGGCTCTACGCGCAGGCGCGCCGGGCCAAAACGTGCCGGCCTTCGGTTACGATCCCTCGCGCAAGGCGCCGGGCACCAGCCTCACCGTAGCCGCAGATAGCCGCCGGAGCTTCTTAAGCCGTGGACTTCCCGCTCGGAGCATTGGAAGTGGCGACGATGACCGGCTTCCCCAGCGCTTTGACGACAATCGACCCCTTCAATCAAATGCGGAGACAGTGGATCTACCGGAAATACGCGGGCGGTGGCGAGCCGTTCTTCTCGGTGTTGACGCGCCATTCGCTGCGCTTGGGGACGCGTAAGGCCGATCGGGTAGATCTTCACCTCGTCTTCCGTGATCCTCATCCGCAGGAAATTGCGGTGACTATCAAGCCTCATGGAGCTGAAAGCGTCATTGTGGTTCATCTTGTAGCGGGCTGACGTGAGGTACAGGTAGATTCCGAAGCAGTAGCCCCCGAGCAATGCGCCGACGAGCGTCATCTCGGCGAGGAAGACAACGATGCCCGGCAAGTGCCAGCCTCCAAACGGCGGAAGCCAGCCCGCTCAGATAATCGAATAACTGAGCCGCAAGGATCGCGACCGTCGAATGCACCGCGCCATTGGCCGCGGAGATCAACTGTACAACCCTGCTGTTCCCTTCCTGGCGCTTGGTATAGGCCCAGAAGCCCAGGCCGAAGAGAAGCGGCACGAGCACCAGCGAGTCCGGCCAGAGATGCACCGTTGCGAGCCCCGCCGGCCAGTAGATTGCTCCGCGCAGAAAACAAAAGCCGGGGTTCAGGCTCACGAAACTGAAGTTGCCTTTCAGCAATTCCAAGCTTTCCGTCCTGCTTGGATAGCAGGCTGCCGCCTCGCAATCTTCGTGCGGTGAATCCGGCTTCGTTTTGAGCTTGAGTTCGGTCACCCGCCTGCCGAGCCATGACTTGTTGTCGTCTTTCGGATCGAGAACCACGTTGTCCTCGAGCTGGTGCGTGGGGCGGAGAAACGCTCCGCCGCCGGAGGTGATGAACTGCGTTACGCCGTCGTTGCCTGAATATCGGCTGTAGTGATGCGTATCGCCCGACAACACGATTGGGATTTGCAGGTTCCGCTTCGCGTTCACAGGAAGGCTTTCAACGACTTCAAGCACTCGCACCTTGTCGCTCCGGTGTGGCGCTTTTCGCACACAGTCGTAGCATCTTGAACACCGTGTGAGGGCCTGAACGACGCACAACACTCACTGAGAGTGGCTCGTCTTCCAATTCTCCTCGCTCTAGAACTGGCAGCCAGCATTTTTAAAGGAGTGGTACGACGCTTGCTTAAGGATGAAGCGAACTTCCGCCTTCACAGGGCACATTAGCCATGCGAGGCGCCCCGCCAGATCGGCTCCTTAAAAAAGTGGGTGACTATATGTCCGGTGTCGCCGGTGCGTTTCTCTGCGCTTCAAGCGAACCATCGTCGCGTGTTATTGATCAGCTGAAGAAAATGATTCCGACACTTGCACTCCGTGGGCAAGCAGGTGTCGCGGTCTCTGCTTTCATGCAAGAGCGTGGGATCCGATATGGGAGGGCCTTTCAATCGAACGATAATTCAGTACGCATTGACGGCATCGAACAGGACCCGCGCTTTCGGCCTCATGTTGCAATCGCGCAGATCCGTAGCGGAGGTGATGACTGCGACGTGCAGTCAATTCCTATCCGCCATTTTGCAATTTCTCTGGACGGCGCCTTGGTGAACGCTCATGAACTCAGGAGCGAATTGCTCTCTCAAGGACCACTGATAGATGCCAACACAGACGCCGAGCTCTTGCTGAGGTGGATTGAACGATCTTGCGAACGAGAATATTGGCGTCACGGCTTGCCCGCGGACTACGAAGCTATCTTTCGCGAGCTCGATGATCGTATCGATGGTGCCATTTCCGCGCTTTTGCTAGATAAGAACGGTGATCTTGTTGCATATCGCAATCGAAGCGGTTTGCGACCATTGGAGACTATGCGGGCAAGTAATGGATTGTTGCTCTTTGCTTCCGAAAATTGTGCCTTCGCTGGCTTGGAAGGGGAGACCCAGCAGCTCTTGCCTGGGAGCATACAGCGCGTGGACGCCAAGACGGGCGGCAGAGTTGACCATACCCTGAACAGCCGAGGATGTAAGGCCAAACTCTGCGCCTACGAAACCCTCTATTTGGGAAGTCCGAACACGTCGGTCGAGGGCCATTCACATCGCCAGACTCGTCACAACATCGGGCTCGCCTTGGGAAGATTCGTTGCGGAGCGACTCCAAGCAGACCCACTCTTGATCCCGCCAATCGTGTCCTCCATGCCAAATACTGGGGGGCCGTACGCCGATGGTCTATTTGAATCACTCGCCGAACAGGGCGTGCTCGCCGAGCGTAGTGACGTAGTGGCAACGCAATTTCTTGAGCGAACGCTCCTGGGCAGAGCCGGGGCCCGACAATCTCGCATTGCTCAGAAGTATCGCGTCTCTGAACCTGCCGTCGCCAAACGGACCATCATAGTTGTCGACGAGGCCCTCATTCGAGGTGATACCAGCAAAGCCGTCACAACGATGCTACTTGCCGCTGGAGCCAAAGCCGTACATTGGGCAATTGGTTCGCCGCCGATAGTTGCTCCACACTACTACGGCATGGGTATTGATACTCTAGATGAGCTCGCATTCTGGCAGGCATTGAAGCGGCTGCCGCCCGAACTACGCGCCCAGTGCCTTCGCTTCCACAGGATGGACCCGCCAGCCCTTAAAATCATTGAAAGCAACATTGCGACGGCGATCCAAGCAGCAACAATCACTTATCTGCCTTTCCGTGCCTTTGTATCCATATTAGCCAACAGGCTAGAGGGCATCGATTTGTCACCCTTCACGTTGGAGATGCCGACCCCCGCTGGACGGCAGCGCGCGGACAGAAACTTGGAAGCTGTGCTGGCCGCTCTTCCTGTCAATACCCGTCTGAGGTCAGCATCATGAAACCCACTCTCGTATTTGACTGGAACGGAACACTGCTCGATGACACGTACGCGGTGCTCGAAACGACGAACGTCATTTTGGACCGCTTCGGTCGTCCGATCATCGATATAAACACCTTTCGAGAGCATTTTGATGTTCCCCTTTCTCGTCTCTATCGTGGCCTCGGAATGTCGCAGGAGGAGGTTGAGATAGTGGAGCGTGATGAGGGCGCACTATTTCACGACACATACGAGCCTCTTGCGGGTAAAGCTGATTTACGTGAGGGGGCGCGCAGAGTGCTCGAGTTAGCGCGACGAGAATCTGCACTACTCATCATCCTCAGCAACCACATAGTCGCGCCTCTACAGCTCCAGCTGAGGAGACTTGGAGTGGATGACTACGTCACCGAGGTGCTCGCCTTTGAAAGCCGCGCCATGCAATACAAATCGATGAGCAAAGGAGAGCGGCTTCGCCTTTATATGCACAGGTACAACCTGAAGCCGTCGTCAACCTTCATCATCGGCGATATGCCCGTCGAGACTGATATTGCACGCAATCTCGGGCTGAAAAGCATATCCATTACCGGGGGATTTGTTTCGGCGTCGCGCCTGCAAGCCGCAGGCCCAGATTACACCATCAACAACCATCACGAGCTGTTGCCCATCCTACAAAGCCATGGCTTCTTTCGGAATGCTAGATTATGAGCGACGGATCATCAGCGAACGCGGCTCCCAAAACGATCAAGCAGAGCATAGGGCTTATCGGAGCGGGGCGCATGGGAACAGGTATAGGCATCAGCCTGCTGCGTCAGCAAAGCGAACTCCACATCAAAGTCAACAAGAACCGGTTCGGTGCTGATCGCCTGATAGGTGCAGGGGCCCGCGAGCATGCGTCGATCGCTGAGTTGGCGCAGCATGTAAGTGTGGTGGTGTTGTCCTTACCGTCCAGCCGCGAAGTTGAGACGGTGTGCCTCAATCACGATGGACTGTTTGCTCATATGTGCCGAGGAGGTTTGATAATTGATTGTACGACCTCGTATCCGGCATCGACCATTACATTGGCGAAAACGGCGCAAAGACGAGGTCTAAGCTTTATTGATGCTCCAGTAACACGAAGCCCCGAGCAAGCAGAGCTCGGCCTTCTCAATGCGATGGTCGGATCGGATGCAACACTCTTTCCCGTCGCTGAACGCATTCTTGCTGCGTTTTGCGAGACCATTATGCATGTTGGAGATGTCGGACACGGCCACAAGCTCAAGCTTGTTTACAACAGCATGACTATGGGCATAGCTGCGGTCGCCGCTGAGGTCTGCCAATTCGCGGATAGTCTACAGATAGATCTTGTAACACTACGCTCTTTGGTCAGTCGGGGCTCTACGAACAGTGGAATATTCCAAGCCTTCGCCGCCTTCTTGTTGGGAGAGAAACCAGATGCACTGGCAATCTCGATTGCAAATGCTGCAAAGGACATCGAGTGTGCTGTGCGCCTAGCGCGCGAGAGTGCCGTTTCCGTGCCGGTCCTGGATGCTGCCGCGCAGGAACTCAACCTCTCAGTTGTCGCAGGCAAAGGTGAACTGACCCTACCACATTTGGCCCGATCGTAGACGCTTGGTATGGCTCCAAGCGCGGCATTTCTCCACGAGTCCTTGATGCCCTCGACTCCCTCCGCATCGAGAGCAATGATTGGGACGAGATGGTCCGCATCTTCAAAGAAGTCAGGGGGCGTTTCTTATGACGATGGAGTGGAGTTCGATCCAAACAGCGTCAAGGTCAATCGCATTCGCGAGGAAACCGAGTAGGCGGCCTGCGTATCACCGCCGACGCATTGGTCGATACCGCCAAGGCCCGTATCGTTATCAATATCGCCTTTGGTGATGCGGTCGAATCGGGTCTACTGGAAATGGACCTGTCGGTTCTCCACGATCTTCCTGCTCTGCATCTCTCGCGCTTCTGCACGTGAGACGATCATCGCCGAGAAATTCCAGCCGATGGTCATGCTGGGCCGCACCAATATTCGTGGTGCTCGCGGGCTATCATTGGCGCGGATACTTGAGGGCTTTGGCACACGCAGCTGTTATCCATCCGCGCTGATCTGCCGGACAAAGTATCTCATTTCTGCTCCCGCCTGAAAGAACAAGAAGGTGTGGGTCCAGCAAAGAAAAGGACCGCTGCCGGATTTCTCCGGCAGCGGCTCAAGTCTGGGGAGAAGGCAGACGTACCGGTCTGCCAGCGGAGAAGGACGGAGCGCTTGAGGCGATCCGGCGGCACTAACGAAGTCGTTCTGCTCCGGTTTGGTATCTGGTAGTGCCGTTCTAGCTCGCCTGGCTCACAAATTTGGTGTCGAGATAGCCCTCGATTGCCTCGAGGCCACCTTCCGAACCGAAGCCGGACTCCTTCGTTCCTCCGAAGGGCACTTCAGGAAGCCCAAGCCCATGATGATTGATCGATACCATCCCGCATTGGAGATCGGTCCCGATAGCGGCCATCGTTGCGGCGGATCGCGTGTAGGCGTAGGCGGCGAGCCCGTAAGGCAGTCGATTGGCCTCCGCGACAACCTCGTCATAGGTTTCAAACCGCACAATCGGCGCGACAGGGCCGAACGGCTCTTCATTCATGATGCGCGCTTGAGGTGGAACATCGGTCAGGACCGTCGGCTCGAAGAAGTACCCCGTATTGCCGATACGCTTGCCGCCGGTGCGCAACTGGGCGCCGCAATCGAGAGCGTCCGCGACAAGGCTCTCCATTGCATCGACCCGCCGCGAATTGGCGAGCGGCCCCATCCGGCTATCTCTTTCAAGGCCATTGCCAACCTTGATCGCGCTGGCCTCGGCAACGAACCTCTTAACGAAATCTTCATAGATACTCTCATGCACCAGAAACCGCGTCGGCGAGACGCAGACTTGCCCCCCGTTGCGGAACTTGTTTGCCGACAAGATTCTTGCGGCTTTCTCGACGTCGGCATCCGGGAAAACGATGGCAGGCGCGTGGCCGCCGAGCTCCATGGTGGCGCGCTTCATATGGGCGCCGGCAAGGGCTGCGAGATGCTTTCCGACCACGGTCGAACCGGTGAAGGAAACTTTCCGGATGATAGGATGGCGTATGAGATAATCTGAAACTTCGGATGGCACCCCGAAGACGAGATTGATCACGCCCGCCGGCAAGCCCGCATCCGCGAAACTACGCACCAGCTCCATGCAGCTCGCTGGCGTCTCTTCAGGTCCCTTGACGATGATGGAGCAGCCGGCTGCAAGGCTGGCGGAGATCTTCCGCACGGCCTGGTTGATCGGAAAATTCCAGGGCGTAAATGCCGCAACCGGCCCGACCGGCTCCTTGGTCACGAGCTGGGCAATATTGCCAAAGCGCGCCGGGACGATCCGTCCATATGCACGCCGCCCTTCCTCGGCGAGCCAGTCGATGATATCGGCAGCAAGGAGCGATTCAGCACGCGATTCGGTGAGCGGCTTACCCTGTTCGAGCGTCATGATCGATGCGATGCTGGCTGCGCGCGAGCGTATGAGATCGGCGGCCTTGCGCATCGTCCTGTATCGGTCAAAGGCCGAAATCTTTCGCCAAATCTCAAAGCCCTCCTTAGCGGCCGTGATCGCACGATCGAGATCGCCGCGGGACGCATAAGGAGTTTCGCCAATTGGCTGTCCGGTCGCGGGGTTGAGGATCTTTTCCGAGCGATCCGAACCCCCTTCCGTCCATTCGCCGGCAATGAACATCCTGATCTTGGGGTACACAGGTTCTGCCTGCGTGGCTTGTTTACGGCGCATCATGCCCGCACCTCAATGTCCCCAGCGAAGAGCCAGCGGGTTGAGCTCACGCGCGAGCTCGATCAATCCAGCTTTCGTCGCCGGATGGATCTGCTCGAGCGGATGCCGCACGGCTTCGCATTTGATCACGCCACCTTCAGCCATTACGCTCTTGGCGGCGCGCAGGCCACACTGGCGGTTTTCGAAATTGATGAGCGGCAGCACCCTTGCATACGCAAGAGCGGCTTCCTGCCTGTCGCCCGCTTTGTGATGATCGAGCACGGGGCGGAGCAGATCAGGCAAGAGCGCGCTTGACATTGTTCCGATCGCACCGGCATCGAGGTCTGCCATCATGGTGATGGCTTCCTCCCCGTCAAAAGGACCGATGATGACCTCACCGCTGAGCTCGATCAGACTGCGCAGCTTGGCAGCCGCAAACGGCACCTCGATCTTGAAATATCTGGCGAGCGGCACCTCGCAAGCGAGCCGGACGAGAAAAGGCACCGTCAATGTAACGCCGGAGAGCGGCGCGTCCTGGACCATGATTGGAATGTTGGCGGCATCGGCGACCCGGCCGAAATGCCCGATCATGGCGCCTTCATCCGCCTTGAGGCTTGCACCATGATAAGGCGGCATCAGCATGAGGAGGCTTGCGCCACGTTCGGCCGCATAGCGGGCGCGTTGCACCGCAATCTGGGTGCTGAAATGGCTGCAGGTCACCATGACGGGCTTGCGGCCCGCGACATGCGAGAGGCAGAGATCGACCAGAATATCGCGTTCCTGATCCGACAGCAGGAACTGCTCGGAATAGTTGGCCAGAATGCAGATTCCGTCCACGCCTTGATCGATCATGCAATCGAGCACGCGCCGCTGCCCTTCGAGATCGAGATCTCCAGATTCCGTAAAGGGCGTCGGAGCGACCGGGAACAGGCCGCGATAGACGGGAGTTTTCGCATTTATCATGTAGAGGATTCCAGACAGGAAGCAGTCAGTTGCTGTCGAACTCGATCAGCCCATCGCAGACATCGATGCCGTCGCACTTTTTGGACAGATTTGGCGTGGCGTCACAAACAAGATTGGTTTGGAGCTTTGCTCGCGTCGGAACCCTTTCGCGCCTCCTCATTAGATCCAGCCAGGCGGCACCAGATCGGTCAGGATGGCAAGGCATTCAAACAGGAAGTAGCTTCCGAAGATCAGCTCGACGTTCTGGGCCGCATCGATATCGCGCACGATCGCCTTTCGGGTGAAGCAGCCGCCGGTGAGCATTCCAGGCGGGCGCGGGTCATCGGGAGCAGTCGGTGTCAGGTATTTCGAGCTCAGCTGAGTAACTGTGCGCTCCGCAAATGATCGATATTTGGCGCCCTGCTCAGGACCAAGTGCGGATGCGAGGCGCAGCGCCGCGGCAGCAGCAATAGCAGTGGCTGCAGTATCCCTGCTGGTGTTGGGGATCGCCGGATCGTCGAAATCCCAGAAGGCAATGAGATCCGAAGGGACATGGTCGATCCACCAATCAAGAAGGCGCACGGCGTAGTCGCGCCATAGCGGTTCGTCCGGGCGGACCATGGCGGCGTGAGCGGTGTAGAGCATCGCCCATCCCTGCGCCCGGCCCCAGGTGCTGATATCGCTATATCCCTTGTGCGTGTGCGTTCTGAGTATCTTGCCGGTGTGTGGATCAAGCGTGGAAGACTGGATAACTGAATTGTCCTGCCGCACATGGATCTCCAGGACACGCCGCATATGTGCATTGGCGACCTCCTCCATCCGGGCATCGGAAAGCTCGTCCGCGGCCCAATAGAGCAGGCCCGTCGCCTGGAGCGAGTCGATGCTGCTCTCGGACGCTCCGACTGCGCTCGCCTCCTCGGCATCCCTGCCCAACGGTATCAGTCCGAGGTGTGGATCGAACATATCACGAAGCGACCTTGCTGCTGTCAGAGCCACCGCGCGCGCGTTTTCTTCCTTGAACAGGATGCTGCCGAGGGCGCCGGCATGATAGAAGCCGAAGCCCTTGAACGCCGTAAGCCGCTCGGCACGCGGCAACATTCGGCTTAGCGCAGCACGCGCGTCTTCGATTGGGAACTGCCTGGGATCAGCGAGATGCGCGAGCCACAGCTCACCAACAAATGCCCCGCCGGTCCAATCGCCATCGGGTGTAAACGTCCATTTTCCGTCGGCGGCATTCGCCCAGTGTGGCAAGCCCGAGCGTGCAGCGTCCCGAGTCTCGGCAATGCGCTTCAGCATACGCTCGCGCGCTAGCAGATATTGGCTTTCCGACATGGCTTCTGGCCCAACATAATACTCGCCGCGCGGCTTTGGCCTGACGGCAACTTAAAGCTCTTTACCAACAGATCCTGGACTGGCGTGAACGGTTAGTGTTCACCAGACTTCCAAGCGTGCCTTGGTTGCGTCGCTGCCGAGGAGCACGCCTCGTCAGAGCACCCCAGGGAAGGCCGCGTGCAAGTTTATGCGGATCACCATACCCTCCTGACGTAAGCGTGCTACTTTCGAGAATCCTCGTTGTTCGTTTAGTGATACGAGTCCGCAGCACCGATGGCGCCAGTATCGTAGAGATCCTTCAATTTCCCGGCGTCATAGCCCAGCTCTTTCAGAATCTCTTCCGTTTGCGCACCGAGCTTTTGCGGCGGCAAACGCACGCCCGGCTGCTCGCCGTCGTAGCGCACCGGATGGCTGACAAGGGTGATAGGAGTTCCGGTCGCGCCGGTCACGACCTGAAAATTTCTGTTGTGCGCAATCTGCGGATCCGCAACGACGTCCGCATAATCGTTCACCGCAGCGTGCCAAATTCCACGCGCCTCGAACAAGACGATGCATTCGGTGGTTGTGCGTTTGGCGACGCTGGCCGCAATGATGGCTGAGGCCTCGTCCCGCCGGCGATAGGCCTCCTCGTCGGGAATTCGCTGGTCGGCCGGAAGGCCAAGCGCGTCTGAGAGCGCCTCCAGCGATCCCAAAGAAATCGCAATGTGTCCATCGCGTGTCGCATAGATGCCGTAAGGTGCACCGTAGTACCAGCCGGCCACCGGGCCCGGCTGGCGGACGTCGTCAGGCCTTTGGCCGTTCAGGTAGCAGGTAAAAGATTCCATCTGCAGGTCGAGCGCAGCCGACAGCAGGCTAACATCGACGCGGCAACCCTGCCCCGTCCGCGCTTTCCTCACCAGGGCAGCCAGGATCCCCGCCGCAAATAAGGCGGCGCCGTGATGATCGATGGCGGAAACGCCGACAGCCCGCGGCCCCTGCTCGCGACTTCCGGTGATCATCGCAAGTCCTGAGAGCGCCTGGATCAAGAGATCCTGGCCTGGGCGATCGACATAGGGCCCGTCAGGTCCGTAGCCGGAGGCAGCGGCATAGATGATCTGCGGATTGATCTTCTTTGCATCCTCGTAGCCGAGACCAAGCTTGTCGAGCACACCCGGGCGGAAGTTCTCTGCGATGACATCCGATTTAGCGATCAGTTGCCTTGCGATGACCACGGCTTCGGGTTTTTTCAGATCGAGCGTGAGGCTGCGCTTGTTTCGGTTTCCCGTCAGAAGCAACATCGATTGGCCGTCAACCCGCTTGTCCGCCCCGCCCCATTTCCTCTGAAAGGCTCCCCCGGGCGGTTCCACGGCGATCACGTCCGCACCGAGGTCGGCGAGAAACTGCACGCCAACCGGACCCATCAGAAAGTGATTGAGGCTGAGGACACGAATGCCCTTCAAGAGATCGACCATACATCCTTGCTTTCGGTTTGACCTGAAATCGAGCTGTTGGCTCTCGATTTATGAAATCGATTTCAGACTTAGGCTTTGCAAGAACCGGAGTCAAGCGCATCGACCAACTTTCGGATGAGATTCGCTTCATCCCGCTCCATCTGCGCATGAGAGGGCCAGAAAATAGCGCCGATGGCCCGCATAGAGGGCTTGAGAAGGTGGCGCTCGTGATGGTTTAACCCTTTTGAGGGGAGACCCTCTCCTTCTCCTGGTGGACCAACGCAAATGGACAAGAAACCTGTAATCGCGCTAAAAGGCCGCCAGCAGCCGCGCGTGAAGATCGAGGACGTTGCCCGGAAGGCGAATGTGTCGCCGGCGACGGTGTCGCGGGTTCTCAATCACCCCGATATCGTACGGCCGGAGCTTCGTGACAAGGTCATGCGGCATATCAATGACCTCGCCTACACGCGCGATAGCGCAGCTAGAGCATTGAAATCGGGACGCATGCGGACCGTCGGCGTCATCGTTCCGACACTGGCACTCGGTATCTTTGCAGAAGGCGTGGAAGCGCTCCAGAACCGCCTCAGCGAAAGCGGCTACACGCTGTTCATTGCGAATTCGCAATATGACCAGCGGCGTGAATTTCAGGAGCTGCAAAGTCTCATTGAACGCGGCATCGATGGAATCGTGCTGGTCGGAGCTTCCCACGGACGGGAGCTGAGGAGCCTGATCGAACAGGCAGGCGTACCTGTCATCACCACCTATGTTGCCAAGGCCGGCGGCGGCATCCCAGCGATCGGAATCGACAACGAAAGCGCCACCCGCGAGATAACGGAGTATCTGCTAAGGCTTGGACACGTCCGTTTCGGCGCGATTGCCAACGTTGTCGCCGCGTCCAACGACAGATCCCGCGCCAGGCTCGAGGGAATTCAGCGCGCGCTCTCGGACGCCGGTCTCCCGCTCAAGCCAAGCCAGATCGTCAAGGCCGATTATTCGCTTGCGCAGGGCCGTAGTGCCCTTCGTCAACTCCTCACCGATCATCCGGACACGACAGCAGTAATCTGCACCACCGACACGCTTGCCATCGGTGCAATGGCAGAGGCTCGCAAGATGGGGCTGGCCGTACCGTCCACGCTTTCCATCACAGGATTTGACGATGTGGAGCTGGCGGCGCAAATGGACCCGCCGCTCACAACAGTCAGCGTTCCGGCAGCAGAAATCGGCCGGGGAGCCGCCGATTATCTCATCAATGCCATTGCCGGAAGTCCTGTCCCGAGAAGTGTCGTGTTGCCGTATCGGCTGGTCATGCGGTCATCGAGCGCCCCGCCGCGCTCCAGCGTCCGTCCCGCCCGTCGCGGGCGCAGTCGAGATCATTGACCGGGCCACGGTCCTGATAAGTATTGCAGAACCGTAGCCTGGCCTTCGTGTCCCAGGACTCGGTGTCGCAAGCTGCTCGCCCCATACCATTATTCGCCGTTAAGTAGAGGTGGCTGAGCATGCGATGCGCCACCTGCGCGCCCGTCAATGGCACAAGAGGCTTCTCAATGCTCGCGTTCAACGTGAACGGAGTGAACGGGCGCATGGTGGTGGCTGGCGCCCAGTTCGTGCAATCTATGATGCAGGCGATGATGCGCAAGTTCCAGGGCAGCTCGCAGCCGCGAGTGTCGCGCTTCGTCGGACTTGGGAGCGAGCGTGTCCATATAGGCGATCGATCCCTCGATTTGAGCAAGGACCGAGACTGCATCCGCGGTGGCAAAGATGGGCATTCCGCCTACTTTGACATATACCGCACTGGTGTGCGCCGCAATGTCAGCCTCGCGTCCGGCGACACTGCCCCGAACGCGCAGCGCGATCCAACATGACTCGCCGATGGGCAGGGAGAGCTGTCCCTTGCACGCCAAGCCTTCGCATCGAACCTCCTCGAGGACCGTGCCATTACATATGAGCTCCACCCGGGCCGGCGGAACGCTGACCGATTCGATCCGCCAGTCGATCGTGAGAGTGCCGCCTGAACGGGGAAGGGCCACCGTGCCTCCAGGGCGACGTCCTTCAACGGTCATCTCAACCAGAGGCCCGACAGTGATGAACGTGTCCCCGCTGCGTACAGCATCCATCCAGTTGCGATATGTGAAGTCGCGTTCACCCAGCCGCACATAGGTCCGCGCCCCCCCGAGGAGTGCGGCCGCGTCCATCTTGTCGGAGCCGGCTACCAGCGGCAGATGGTACCCGATGTTGAGGTAGCGATACCAATCGGCGAGACCAAATGCGCTGATCTGCGCGGTCCGCGGGTTGAACGACATCATTTCGATGGCGTCGACAAGGCCGAGCACAATGTCGGCCGCACGTTCCGCCTGCGGGTTCGGCGCGTGCGGCATGACCACCAGCCCCCCTTGCTGACGGCAGCGCTCCGCCCAGTCGGCCATGGTCGCCTCCAGCACATGGCCGATCGCAGCTTCGTTGGACCCGCCGCAAGAGAGCGGATTGATCATTTCACCTTCGTAGCCGAGCAGCGATATGTGCCCCAGAACCTGCATCCGGTTCTCCGTGCCGACCCGAACCAGGAATTCTCCGTCCCCGCCGAAATCCTTTGCCCCGATCGTCGTGCGTCCGTCGAAATCGGCGACGTTGGTGAATAGCTCGCCCCACTGTGCGGCGAGCAAGTTGACGACGTTGACACCCTCCGCCTTGCCCTCAAGCAGCGCTGTCTGCGGGCTCAGGAAATGGACGTGCGTATCAGAGCTAACCCATCCTTGTTCGCGCCAGCGCAGCACACGATCGAGCTCAAAGGTGAGATTGTCCGTCGTTGCAGTGATTTCGACGATGGTGCGCAACGGGCGCACCTCGAAACCCCTGCAGATCTCCACGAACACGGGCCCGAGTGGCAGGTCCGCCTCGCAACTGCCGTCAACGTAGGCGTACTGGTTCAGCCCATTGGCAAATTCGCCCGAGAAGTCCTCGAACCTGCCGGTATTGACCTTGCGGTGATGTCCCTTGGGTGGCAGATACTCTCCGTGCGCACCATGGACATGCAGCCGCGCGGCAACACGCACGCCACTGCCCTTCTCCACGATGCGGATCTTGACCGGCCTTGTGGCCGGTTCGACTGTCGCCACATTGAGCGAGGCGCCTGCGTTACCGCCACCTTCCAACGATCGAAGCTCGAACATGTGCAAGCGGCCATCGTCGGACCGCAGATAGAGCCTTGCGTCCGGATGCGCGGAGTACTCCACGATGACTTCGCTCCCGGAGCGCACGGGCTGCACATCAACTTTGGCGCCCAGCCAATCGGCTCTAGAGTACTCGAGCACTGCGCGGGCGGAGATGACCGTGCCGAGGTCCATGCCGATCTGCTCGCCCCGATCGTCGACATCGAGCTCGCCAAGCTTGTTTAGATGGACCCCGGGCGGCAGCCTCACCTTCAGCTTGCGACGGCCCTGAAGGCGCAGCGGGTGCTGGGTGAGAGCTGTCGTGGTCACCGCAAACACAAGCGAGATTTCCTGTTCCGCGCGCAAGCTCAACGCCGAAAGCTCCTTGTCCGGATAAGGATTCGGGAGGGCGTAAAGCCACACATTCTCACCTTGTCGATCCATGCGTCCCGATTGGGTGCGGGCCTCGCCCTGGAAGAAGCTCGCCCCTGGCGCTCTGCCGAGTACAAAATCCTCGCCGTTGCTTGCATGCACGATAGGGCCGCGCAGCGGCAGTGCGGCGAACGCACTCGCACTCCAGGAGATGTGGTTCTGCTGGATCGCGAAGCGGCGCAGCACCGGCACGTCGGTCTCGCTGCCGTCGGCATAGCGGAGCCCGTATGTCGCCACCCGCTCGCCAAGTGGATTGCCTTCGACAGGCAGCGTAGCCGGGCCGATCTCTCCGAAACCATCGGGGCTTGCACTGGGGCGGTCTGCCGCCACTTGCACGAACAGCACATAGCTCGCCATTGTCGGCGGCAACGCGATGACGGCAGGAGGGGCCCCGGGGCGCAGCTCCAGCACATCCGGCCCCGTTTCGCTGCCGAAGAGAAAGGGCATGCCGCGATGGGTCTGGAGCCCGCGAAGCGAATCGATCCAGCCGGTGTCACCTGGG
Source organism: Bradyrhizobium agreste (assembly GCF_016031625.1). Taxonomy (GTDB): domain Bacteria; phylum Pseudomonadota; class Alphaproteobacteria; order Rhizobiales; family Xanthobacteraceae; genus Bradyrhizobium; species Bradyrhizobium agreste. The sequence goes on from NZ_JACCHP010000001.1 coordinate 258,128, forward strand.
CGGGCGGCGAACCCTTCACCGGCATTTGCGCGCTTGGCGTTGAAATATCGCTTCAAGTCCACAGGCGTGAAGTGCGGCGATGAAGGTGTTTTCATGCTTCGGACTCCAGTTTCAGAAACTCAGTGCCTCGCAAGCATTCTTTGTTTGTTGTGAATGACTGCTCGCGCAAGGACGCTTGCGCCGCCCCCACGCTCATGCCCAGCATGAAGAGATACGCGCGAGCTCTTATGTTTTGCACCTGACGTGGACGCTTGCGTCCGTCGCGGGCACGGCGAAGCGCAGGGGCATAGCGTGTTCATTCACCGATGTAGAGGCGACCGCGCTTCTTGGCGATCTGGTAGACCAGCACGCTCAGGAGCGCGATCAACGATCCGTAGACCGGAAACATCCAGGCGATGTGCTCGCGTTGCAACCAGACCAGCAGATAGGGTGACGTCCCGCCAAACAGAGAGACGCCGAGCGCATAGCCGAGAGCCACTCCGGTGGTCCGCACGGCGCGCGGCATCAGCGTGGTGGCGATGAAGTTATAGAGGGCCATGTTGAAGCCTACGATCGCGCCGCCGAACACGGTGACAAAGAAGAACGTGACGATGCCCTTTTCCGAATAGAGCAGTGTCAGGAAGAAGCATGGGATGAGCAACAGGCGCAGCAGCGTGAACGCGCGCGAGGGTCGCACCTTGTCCGCGAAAGTGCCGACAAGAGGCGCCGTTGACATCCAGATCAGGACCATCAGCGTCATGATCCCGTACACATACGTGCTATTCTCCTTGAAGACCGTGTTAGCCATGTTGGGCAGACCGGTGTTCCAGGCATAGTTTGCGATCTGCACCGACCCGATCACCAGGATGACGGCGAGCAGCGAAAGGCGGACGCTCCATAGCGTTGTCCACACACCGCCAGTCGTTTCCTGAATGCGCGAAGACTCGTCTTGGCGATGCATGGCTCGATTGATCAAGGTTTCCGGCACCGTCGTGCGCAGATAGATGATCAAAAGGCCCAGCACGCCACCGACTGCAAAGGGTATACGCCAGGCCCACTCGCGCATGGCTTCAGGTGCGACCGAGGCGCTCACCAGGAAGGCAACTAGGCTGGATCCGAGGTTTCCCAACTGGATGAATGTGCCGCCAATCAGACCGAGGTAGTGTCCCTCCTTTCCAGGTGGCGCCAGTTCAATTGCAATGGCGTTGGCGACACCAGCTTCAGCGCCTGTGGCAAGCCCCTGAATCAGCCGCATGATCAGCAGCGCTATGGCCGCCGTGACGCCGAGATCCTTGTAGGTGGGCAACAAGGATATCAAAAGCGAGCAAACCGCCATGGCCGTGACTGAGATCAGCATCACGCGCTTGTGGCTGATGCGATCTGCGACCGGCCCCAGCAAAACAGCGCCCAGCGGTCGAGCGCAAAAGCCCGCCCCGTACACGGCCAGTCCCGCCAGCAGCGAGGTGGTGGGATCATCGGAAGGGAAGAAATGCGGCGAGAGAAACGCTGCCATTACGCCGTAGACATTCCAGTCGTACCACTCCAGCGCCACCCCTCCTCCAAGGCCGGCGGTCATCCGCTTGTTGGCAGTTTGCTTGTCAAGCTGGATGGGGACGGCGCTGGGCTGAGCAATGATGTTCATGGGTCCTCGGGCTCTAATGATGACGTTAATGATGTTGCGGGTCGCGCGAGAACGAGCAGCCGCTCGTCGGCTCAACTGCGCCCGCCGCGACGGGGGTCTACGAGAGCGGCGGCCTTGAGCAGGCCGGACCGCGGAAGCGCAGGCGCAAAAGGTGCCCGGGATGCCGGCGGAAAGCCCGCCTGGCTTCAGGTATTTGTGGGCCTCGCCTCACGAGCGGCCATTGCACGAGCCCAGTGGCGCAGGACGCCTCCACCGCTGCTTCCGACTTGCGCGGCAGCTCGCATAAAGCGCGCGCGAGATTCCGTGCCATTCGCATGGCTAGCCTTCCTCCTGTTGCTCTAAGCGCGCTTCTGAAGAAGCTGATGTTCTTATTGGACAGCGCGGCGTCACAAGACCCCTCGCATCGTCAGTGAGATCTTTCAGATGCGACCCACTCTCGCCGGTCGCATGCTTCCGGTTTCCCGCAGTATCGCGTAGTTCTAACGTGCGATTTCTGAAATCGATTTCAACGTCAATACGCATTCGGAACCACGGAGTCAAGCGGATTTCAGCAGTTAGGGCTGCCTCGCCGCTCACCGTCAGCGCCGCCTTGAGCGCGGGTCCGTCGGGGCTGCGAGCCGAACAGCCAAAAACAGGCTCCAAGAAGGCTTGTTGCTACGAAATCGATTTCATTTTAAGTGGTTCTCATATTCCTTCAGGAGAACCGCTCTATGACCAAGTCGTCCGATCTCATCCTTGCGACGTCTGTCGCGCCCCACGTGCGCCTATTGACGCTGAATAGGACATCAAAACGAAACGCCTTGAGCAACGAGCTGATCGTGGAGCTTGGCGCCACTTTACGCCGTGCCGCACTCGATGAGGATGTCCGCTGTGTCGTGCTTTGTGGCAGCGATGCGTTCTTCTCTGCCGGAGCGGACATCAAGGAGATGCGGGAGCGCGGCTTTGAGGCAATCGACAATTCCACCCGACGTTCTGCCTGGCGGGATGTCGCCAATTTCCCCAAGCCTCTCATTGCCGCGGTCGAGGGCATTTGCTTCGGCGGCGGCCACGAATTGGCGCTGCTCGCGGATATCGTGATAGCAGGTGAAGGGGCGGTATTTGGGCAGCCTGAGATCAACATCGGAATATTGCCCGGCGACGGCGCGACGCAGAGGCTAACACGCGTGGCTGGCAAATCACTGGCCATGCTGATGATCCTGAGCGGCCAATCCATCACGGCGCGGAGTGCGATGCAGGCCGGCCTTGTGGCGGAAGTTGTCGAAAGCGGCAGGGCGCAGACGCGAGCGCTCGAAATAGCCGATCTGATCGCACAAAAGCCTCCCCGCTCGGCTGAACTTGCCAAAGCGGCCGTTCTCGCCGCGTTTCAGACCACGCTGGATGCGGGGCTCGAGTTTGAGCGGCAAGCGATCCGCTTTGCGTTCAGCACAGCTGACCAGAAGGAGGGAATGAACGCCTTCTTTGAGAAGAGGCCGCCGAACTATCGCGGGAAGTAGCCCCCGCGATCGGCTCGCACGCGGCGCCGGCGAAGCTCGCCCGCGCAACATGCGGCATTCAACACTCCTTCGGCTCGACCGGGCCGGCGCTACGGGCGACAATCTCGTATTGGCCGGCCTTTGCCACGCCAATGTACATGTTCATCCTGCAGTGGCGCTTGCCCGGCACCATCTCCGCCGGCCCGCCAGGCCCTTGCGCAATCTTGGCGTGGTCAAGCGCGGCAGCGACGGCCTCGCGGTCAATTGTACCGGCTTCCCTCACTGCGGCTTCCCACAGCTTCAGGCCTCGATAAGTGCCGGTCGCAGCACTACCTGCTGAAAACCGGAACTTGCCAGGAAACTGCTTTTCGTAGGCCGACTGAATTTTGGCGCTCACCGGATCTTCCACCGCGAGCGCCTTGTAATAGTCGAGGCTGCTGGCGAGGCCTTCGATCTCGTGAGCCTGGTTCATCTCGAGCGTGTTCTCGTCATAGTACACGCAGCCCAGCTGTCCCCCATTCCTGGAAAAGCCCGCTTCATAAAGCTGTTTGAAGAACGAGCCGACGCCCGGGGGAATGACGCTGTTGAATACCACGTCTACCTTGTTGGACGTGATGCGGCTCACGGTTGATGAAAAATCGATCTGGTCAAGCGGGTAGTACTCCTCGAACACCACCTCCCCGCCGCTGCTCTCGATCACCTTGCGCGCATAGGCATTGATTGTTTGCGGCCAGACGTAGTTCGATCCAGGCAGCGCGAAGCGTCTGCCACCGTTCTTGATCAACCACGGAATGAACCGGTCGCAATTCTGCGCCGGTACCGGCCCGGTGCAAAACAGATAGGGCGTGCACTCCCTGCCCTCGTAGGCCTGCGGATAGATGTAGAGCGTCTTGCCACGAGAGATGATGATGTCCTTGATGGCGTTGCGCATCGAGCTCGCAATGCCGCCGAGCACCAGGTCGACCTTGTCTCGTTGAACCAGCTTGCGGACATTGCCAACAGCAACGGACTCGTTGGACGCGGTGTCCTCGATCAGGAGCTCGATCGGGCGCCCCAAGAGACCACCGTTCTCGTTGATCTCGCTCGCGACCATGCGAGCGACATTGGCGTCGGTATTTCCGGCAAAGCCGAGTGCCCCCGTAAGGTCGGTCGCAATGCCAATCCTGATCGGGCCTTCGGCAGCGTTGGCCCAGTCAGGACGGATCACCCAGCTGCCCGGGCCGGCCGCAATGGCCGCAGACGCAAAGGCGAAATGGCCGAGAAAGCGGCGGCGGCTGAGTTGTCGGTGATCATTCAGCATCGAACTGACCTCCCTTGGCTCATGGCCGAGCTCCACGCGCCCTGCTCTTTCCCGCGGGGCGCTGTAACCGGAAAACTATCCGTTATTTTTCCGTTTCGAGCGGGCTCTTCGGCTCAACTTTGGGTAAAATCGCGTAACGAAGTGCAGCAATCAGGACAGTCTGAAAAACTCCCTCGCGTTCTCGCCAAGGATTCTGACCGCCAAGCGCTCTGCGTCTCGAGACCGAAAGTAACCGCTCGCGACTTTTTCGTTCAGAACCTCGCCAATGAGCCGGCGTGCGCCCTGTATCGCGGCAAACGTCTCCTCGACGTGAAGACAATCTCCTCCGATCATCATTCGCGATTCATCGGGCAAAACTTCAATAGCCTCGTGCAGAGCGAGCTTGAAATGTGACGGGCTCAACAGAAAGGACCAGCACAAATCCAGCCAAACATTTCGATACACAAAGGCCATGCCCAACAAGTCCCGGCTCCAGGGATAGGCCATATGCATCAGCAGAAAGCGCGTCCGAGGATGACGCTCAATCAACCCGGTCATACGTAGCGGGTGGGAGCCGCTTATGATGGCCGTTCCGAGGTGAGTTTGGACTGGCAGGTCGGCCTCGCCTGCGAGTTGACAAAACAAGTCGACGACGAAGTCGCAGAACGCCTTGCGCGCCGCAGGGGATGGAGACCTTTGTCCCCAGGCCTGCCGAGCCAGCTCCTCGTTCGGTTCGTCAAAGCTTAGATCCCGGTCATAGGCGAGCGCGTTTTTGAGCGCAACGTGATTGCGCCGGGCGCAGCCGGCTACGAGCTCGCGGATCGCGGCGCAATAATCGTCAAAGGTTTTCACCTCTATGCCGAGGCGCCGCAGCAACGTATGGCCGCAATTTCCATTATGGTCGCGGGATTCGGGGTGCCAGCCGAGCGCGAATGCGTTGATCCGCAGGACCGCATCGTAGCTTTGCCCAAGGACCGGGCGCGGATCCATTAACGGATCGAGAAAAGGGTCCGTTACGATCCTCCCGATGGCGGCGCGCCTAATCACTTCACTTGGCCATGTCGCCTGCTTGTGGCGCAAGCGCACTGAGGCGTCTACCGCCTCCCAGTTGTCGCGCGTGATGCCGGTCTCGGCGAAGCCGTAAAGCTCGGCGACACCGCCGGTGAGGTTACGAACGAATGCATTTGAGCCGCTGCTCTCTAGGAATGGAGCAAGGGCCTCCCAGGTGGTTGGCTCGGTAGGGGTAGATAACATATCGCCCGTCGCCCTGGGTTCGGATGGCAGGACCCGGCTTGTCCAAGCCGCATAGCTCTGCTGGAAGAGCTTCAACAGATTTACGTCCCTGCTATGTGCGACCTCGGGCATGTGATGTTCATGGACATCGATGACTTGGCACGCATTCACAAAATCACTCATGGTTTTGGACATCGTCCCTCTCTGTTCAGTCATCTCAAGGAACTTCAACGCGCCATCTTTCGGGCGTGAGATGGCAGCCGGGACGCCTCTAGGGCGCTAGATACGTCAACAGCCGCGGGTCGTCGCGCAGCTGTTGCGACGGGCCCGACAGCGCGACACGGCCGCGATCGAGCACATAGGCGTGCTCCGCGACACGCATTGCGAGATCGAGATGTTGCTCGACGATGATGATGGCGATCTCTCTGGCTAATTCGATCAAGCGCTCGGTGATCTCCTCGATGACGCCGATCCAGACACCCTCGGTCGGCTCATCCAGCAGGAGGAGTTTAGGGTTTCCGAGCATCGCGCGGGCGATTGCGAGCATCTTGCGCTCGCCACCGGACAGCGTTCCGGCCGGCTGATCCAGGCGCTGGCCGAGTTTTGGAAACATCCTCATGACCCTGTCCACTGCCGATCCATCGCGGTGCAAAAGCGATCCGACGGCGAGATTGTCGCGCACGGACAGGCGCGCGAACACTGAATGCTCTTGCGGCACATATCCAATGCCGGCCCGCACCCGCTCTTCGGTGCGGCGGCGATCGATGTCTTGGCCGTTGAATTGCACGCCGCCCTTCCATGCCGGCAGTTCGCCCACGATCGCCTTCATGAGCGTGCTCTTTCCGGCTCCGTTGCGGCCGAGGACGGCCACACCGCCGCGCGGCGGGACGGCCATATTGACGCCGAACAGGACCTGGCTGCGTCCATAGCCGGCGTCGAGATGCTTGATATTGAGGAATTCAGGCACGGCGCAAATAGATCTCCTGGACGCTTCTGTTGGCCTGGATCTCGGCAACCGTCCCCGACGCCAGAACCTTGCCCTGATCGAGCACGGTTAGCCGGTCGCAGATGTCGCGGATGAAATCCAGGTCGTGCTCCACGATGACAAGCGAGCAATGCTGCTTGATCGGCTGCAGCAACTCGCCCGTGACGCGACGCTCCTCCAGGCTCATGCCTCCGGTCGGCTCGTCCAAGAGCAGAAGGCGCGGCCGGCATGCGAGCGCCATTGCGATCTCCAACCATTGCTGCTGCCCGTGAGACAGGGTCGCCGCAGCATCAAAGGCGCGATCGGCGAGCCGGAATTGGAGGAGCATCGTCATGACCTCCTCGTGCAGTCGTCCCCGACTACGCGAGAACGCCAGATCCAGCAGTGAGGACTGGGCCTGCAGCGCGAGCAGGATGTTGTCGTAAAGAGTGAGGGTTGGTAGCACGGCGGTGATCTGGAATTTCAGGCTCATGCCCGCTCGCGCACGCTCTGGCGGCGTCAAGGAGGTGACGTCAGTATTGATGAAGGTCACCTTGCCTCGGGTCGGCACGAGCGCACCTGCAAGACACTTCATCAGCGTGCTCTTGCCAGAGCCGTTCGGCCCGATCAGGCCATGAAACTCTCTCTCGCCGACGGTGAGCGCTGCTCCGTCCAGCGCGGTGAGCTTGCCAAAGACCTTGGAGATGCCCACGGCTTCAAGGAGCGGCATTGCGCTTCTCCTTCACGCCCGGGCCGAAATGACCTACACGTTCCCGCTCGCCCAGCACGAGGCTGATCAAGCCGAGGGGGCGGAACATAATGACGAGCAACAGCAAAACGCCGAGAATGATCGGCCAGATATCGCGATAATTGTCGGAGAGCCAGAAGCTGAGGCCCTCAACAATCGCGGTGCCGATGACCGCACCGATCAATGTCCCGGAGCCGCCGAACAAGACGTAGAGCACGACCTGGGTCGACATGACCACGCCCAGCATGTTCGTCCAGACGAAGCCCTCGTGAAACGCATAGAGGCTGCCGGCAGTACCTGCGATCGCGCCGCTGATTGCGAATATGATCGCCTTTAAATGTTGCACTTTGTACCCGAAGAAGGCGATGCGCTGTTCGTTCTCTCGCAATCCCGCCAGTGCCAGACCGAACTGCGACCGCAGCAAAAAGCGCGACAGAAGGTAGATCAGAACCAGAATGGCGAGAACTAGGTAGTAAAATCCTGGTCCCTCGCTCATTTCGTGCGAGCCGATTGTCATCGGTGGGATCGAAGGGATACCGTTCTGGCCGCCAAGGTAATGAGAACCCCGAGCCAGCCGGTCGGCTGCGTAAGCTCCAGTCATAGTACCAAGCGAAACGAAGACCACACTCGAGGGGTGACGGCCAAGCAGCAGGAAGCCTGCCAGCAACAATGCCGCGATAAAGCCTATCAGGCTTCCGGCCGGAAGAACGGCAAAGATCGATCCGACTCCGAAGTCGCGTGAAAGCAGCGCTACAGCGTAGCCGGCCATGCCGAAGAACAGCGACTGGCCCAAGCTCAATATCCCGGCATAGCCCCACACCAGGTCGAACGACAACGCGAAGAGGCACAGGATGAGCACTCGCGTTGCATAGACGGTGATGTAATCCCGCAGGACGAGCGGTGCGATCGAAGCGGCAATCAGCAATGCCAATTCGAGAATTGGAAGCACCTTCGTTCGCGCTGCGAAGGCAGATGCCATGACGGGCGAACGAGCAGCTCCAATCACCTGTGGCGGGGGCCGTATGCCAGTGCCGGTCGATGACATCAGCATTCCTTCGGATCGACCAGGCCGGCACTACGCGCGACAATCTCGTACTGGCCGCCCTTCGCCACTCCAATGTACATGTTCATCCTGCAGTGGCGCTTGCCGGGCGCCATTTCGGCTGGCCCGCCCGGCCCTTCCGCAATCTTTGCGTGGTCGAGGGCGGCGGCTACCGCGTCGCGGTCAATTGTACCGGCCTCCTTCACCGCAGCTTCCCACAGCTTCAATCCTCGATAGGTGCCGGTTGCGGCGCTGCCTGCCGAGAACCGGAATTTGGCAGGGAACTGCTTGTCGTAAGCCGACTGAATCCTGGCGCTCACCGGATCCTCCGCCGCGAGCACCTTGTAGTAGTCGAGGCTGCTCGCGAGCCCTTCAATCTCCTGGGCCTGGTTCATTTCCAGGAAATTTTCGTCGTAATAGACGCACCCCAGCCGCCCGCCGTTTTTGGAGAAGCCGGCTTGATAGAGCTGTTTGAAGAATGGGCTAACGCCGGGGGGGACAATGGCGTTGAACACCACGTCGACTTTGTTGGATATGATGCGGCTAACTGTAGAGGAAAAGTCGATCTGGTCGAGCGGGTAGTATTCTTCAAAGACGACTTCGCCACCGCTGCTCTCGATTACCTTGCGTGCATAGGCATTGATTGTTTGCGGCCAAACATAGTTGGAGCCAGGCAACGCGAAGCGTTTGCCACCGTTTTTGATCAACCAGGGAATGAACTGATCACAATTCTGTGCCGGTACCGGCCCGGTGCAGAACAGATAGGGCGTGCACTCTTTACCTTCGTAACCTTCCGGATAGATATAGAGCGTTTTGCCGCGAGAGATAATGACGTCCTTAATCGCATTGCGCATCGAGCTCGAGATACCGCCGATCACCAAGTCGACCTTGTCTCGCTGGATCAGCTTGCGCACATTTCCCACGGCGACGGATTCGTCGGAGGCAGTATCCTCAATTAGGAGTTCGATCGGGCGTCCCAATAGGCCGCCGGAGTCGTTGATCTCCTTGACCAGCATGCGAGCGACATTGGCGTCGGTGTTGCCGGCAAAGCCGAGTGACCCGGTAAGATCGGTCGCAATGCCAAGCCTGATCGGGCCTTCCGCGGCATTTGCCCAATCCGGGCGAATTATCCAGCTGCCCGGACCCGCCGCGATGGCGGCGGAGGCGAAGGCGAAATTGCCGAGAAAGCGTCGGCGGCTCAGTTGACGGCTGGCGTTGATCATCGGTTGACCCCTCTTCCCGAAACAAGGCCTTGCGGCCGGAGCTTGATGAAAATGATGGCGAGCACGAACACCAGAACGTCGGCGATAACCGGTGACATCAGCCAAGGCAGCCAGGCACTGAACGTGCCGATGACGCTGGCGCCAGCGACTGGGCCGGCGAAGGACCCGACGCCACCGACCATCACGGCAACGAAACCCTGGATAAGAAAGCGGATGCCGAGATCGGCAAATAATGAAAAGACTGGCACGATCAGCGCGCCGGCGAGACCTGCGAGTGCCGCACCAAATGCAAAGGTGATGCTGTAGATCAGGCCCGTGGAGATGCCCGAGGCACGCGCCAGCTGTGGGTTCTCCAACGAGGCGCGGACTCGCAGGCCGAACGAGGTGTAGGCGAGCAGTGCATGGCTCGCGGCCATGACCAGCAAAGTGATGATGACGATGACGCCGCGCCAGGTGGCGAAATGCAGATTTCCGATCGTGATAGAGCCACTGATTGGCTCCGGCACCGAGAGATACAGTCCCCCGGTCAGGCCGCGCACGGCTTCGCGAATGATCAGCCCCAGCGCGTAGGTGCCAAGCATGGCGACGATTGGAGCGGCATAGAATCGGCGCACCACGAGTTTTTCCAGGACGAAACCAAGCGTGCCGACCGCGACGGGCGCGGCAAGCATGCCGAGCGGGACCGGCAAACCGACGCTGTGCACGAGATAAGTGACGTAAGCGCCGAGCAGGACGAACTCGCCTTGGGCGAAGTTGAAGATGCCCATCATGCTGGCAATGATCCCAAGACCGAGCACGACCAGCACAACAATGGCACCAAAGCTCAAAATCTCGAAGGTCGCGATAAGTAGCGTATCCATGCTGCTGCGTCACATTCCTTGGGCTTGCGAGCAAATCATCTTCACGCCGAGCGCTCGAAGGCGTGAGCTGCACGTTGGAATGCGAAGGGCTGCTGGCACGAGAGCGCTCCTGGAAGGTCATCCCGGCAATGGGAGTTGCAGGCGATGGCGGACTTCTTGAGCGGCCCGCCTCTCGGCGCTTCATTCACGACATGCGGCGCGAGATTGCCTAGAAAAAACGTAGGGATATCTGAGTAATCTTGGGTAATGTTCGCCGGACAAGCGACATTGCGCCCGCGTCAAAGGGAGCCCTCCGGCGGGTGCCTAACGTTCTCGCCAGCCCAATTACGCGGCCAAAAGCGATAGAAGAGCTATCCGCATGCCCTAACCGCGTCGCAGGCGGGGACACGCGTTCCGCGGCGAACGATGCCGAACCATGGGAGGAAACCAGACGAGAGGACGCACCACTTCACTAATGACCGCCGGCGGTTAGTTCAGCGCCAAAAGGATGAAGTTATGTGGGCCGAATACCTGGCTTGCGCGATCCAACCATACTCCGTGAGGTGTCCTCGGATCGCGTTGATGAGCTGGGTTCGTTGCCGCACTAACGGGTTCGAAATACCAAGCCCGCAGCCTGTTGCTCCTCGGTCTTTACGGCAACGAACCGCATGCTGGGCCGCTGCGCGGCTTCGCAGATCGCCTCAGCATCAATCGCGTCGTTCTTCTTTGAAGCATCAATTGATCCACGAACTATCCAGGATCACGTGAAATGTGTATGATGGCAGCATACAACTGTTGTCGGACGCAGAGGAATAGATCACGTTGAAAAAGTGAGCTACGTGCGGAGGGGCTACCTACAATGGCAACCACGTCGGAAGGCTCGCGACGCGAGGCAGATGCCACTGAGCAAGGGCGGCCAGGTCGACCGTCGGCTAAGGTAGCAGGCAAAAGGCGAATCGGATTTTTGCTGCACCTCTTCGGCCCCGCGTACGTGGTGGCCGCGGTATCGCTGCTCGTCATCGCCGCAGTATACGCCTTGAAAGGCTGGCCGCCTCACTTTCCAGCATCCGGCGCCACGGTGGAATCTTCAAATCTTAAAGATCTTTTCGACCACACGCTCCGCGATTACAAAGCCGGACTTACCGCGCTCGATACCAACCTTAGTGCTCAGGCACTCGTTGTGGCGACAGCCGTCCTCGTCATCATCCGCCGATCCGATTCGTTGAACTTCTTCGGAAATTCAATTCCCCTGAGTTGGTTGCACGCTTTCATTCCAATCCTTCTGCTGTATCTCTTTATGGCTTACGGGAATATCTCTCACAGATTGATCGCGAGCCGAATGCTCGGCGTACAATTAGCCTGTGCGTTGTCCCTAGCCCCCCAGGACGCGGCGGCGCCTAAGGCACTCAGGCTTGACGAGGCGGCTGCGAAATGTGGAACAGGCAACCCCCGCCGAGAGCTGCTTCGCGACGCGGGCTGGATCGACGCTTGGTACATTTCATTTATCGACACAGAACAAAATATTTCAGGAATCGATCGCACGTACGCGGCCTATATAAAAACTGTAATGATTATCGTATTGGGAACACAAATCGCTGCTGCACACGCAAGCACGCTGGCGATCGTGTCCATTGGCTGTCGAAGATATTTCACCACAAGATATAAACGACGTCTCATCTGGTATTACGTGTTGCCCTTGGCGCCATTGATCTCCCTTGGCGTCGCAAACTTCCTCTTCGCCTACGGGGGACCGCACAGGAATACGTATCAGTTGTATGTTGTGGCAGTCTCAATTACCCTGATGGCGTTCCTGCTATGGCTTTCAGTGAAGATCGACAGCACCTCTCACCCTGAGACGTTGCGGTGTCTCAGGCTGCGGCGGCAGCAAGCCTTGCCCAAAGTAGATCAAGCAACCGCAGTTACAGCCAGTACAACGTAGCCTCGTCGAACAGATCAAGATCGAGTGATTTCGATCCCGTCGCGGTTTCCCTTTTTGAGTTAGAAGCAGGTATCATCCAAAGAATGTCCGGACGGTCCGCTTTGGGTCAGATGCGCCGTTTTGACCAGCGCTCGGGCGCTTCCGGTTTACCCGCGACTCCGACATCTCGCCGCGATGCACCAACGGAAGCGATGGGCCAGAACCTGAAGCCTCGCCCCTCGCGCAATTTGGTTAGTCGACCATGATCAATTTAGTATGCAGGAGCCCAAAGGTCGCGGCGATCGCAGACTTCATACTCAGAACCGTAAACCGGGAAGAAATTGCTCGTTTCTATGCTGAGCTCGGTCTGAGCGCGAACGAGCATCAGCACGGGCGCGCATTCGCGCTCTTTCCATATTCCCAGACAAACCTCGGTCAGCCCGGCTGACGCGTTTCAATTCAGCGGAGAGCTCGGTTTGGCGCTGCGGTCTGATCCATTGTAGAATATGGTGGGTTGGTGGGCCGTGGTGCGGGCATGGTGCACGAGCGGGTCCGAGTCGAGCGTAGATTATCGGCGATCTTGGCCGCCGACGTGGCTGGCTATTCTCGGCTCATGCACAATGACGAAGAGGCGACCCACGCCAAGCTGACAGCACTCCTCGCCGGAGGTGTTGAGCCCGCAATTGCGGAGCACGGCGGCCGCATCGTGAAGAACACCGGCGACGGGTTTTTGGCGGAGTTTCCAAGTGCGGTCGAAGCGGTGCGGGCTGCCATGCAGTTCCAGTCCCGCATCAACGAACTTACCAGCGACGATGCAGAGGACAGGCGCATTCTCTTCCGTGTGGGGCTCAATATTGGCGACATCATCGTCGAATCCCATGACATCTTTGGGGACGGCGTCAACATCGCCGCACGGCTCGAGAGCATCGCCGAACCCGGCGGCATCTGCATCTCTCAGACCGTCTTCAATCACGCGCGCGACAAGGTGCCTTTCGACGTCGAGGAAGCGGGCGAGCAAACTCTCAAGAACATCGCCCGGCCTGTCCACGTTTACCGCATCATCATCGACCCAGGCCCGCGGACCGCAACGCTCAAACGCGGGGGTCCGGCGCTCGCGTTGCCTGACAAGCCCTCTGTCGCCGTACTGCCGCTGACCAATATGAGCGGCGACCCGGAACAGGAATTCGTTTCCGACGGTATTGCCGAAGATGTGATCACGGCCCTATCGCGCTATCCCTCGTTGTTCGTGATCGCGCGGAACTCGTCGTTCACTTACAAAGGGCGAGCGGTTGATGTGAGACAGGTCGGGCGCGAGCTTGGCGTCCGCTACGTGCTCGAAGGTAGTGTGCGCAAGGCCGGCAGCCGGATCCGCGTGACCGCGCAACTGATAGAGGCGGCGTCCAGCAATCATGTCTGGGCCGAGCGCTACGACCGCGATCTCGCTGATGTTTTCGCCGTGCAGGATGAGCTTACCGAAGCGCTGACGACTGCGATCGCCCCCGCCATTGCGGACGCCGAGCTCCGACGCGCCATGCGCAGGCCGCCGGGGAGCCTTGATGCCTGGGCAGCCTATCAGCGCGGCCTGTGGCATCTGAGCAAAGCGACCGCAGACGACGATGAGATCGCAGAGAAATTCTTCAGACAGGCGATCGATCTCGACCCGACCTTCGGCGGCAGCTACAGCGCGCTCGGTCTCTACCAGCTGCAAGCGGCCGCGCTTTACCAGAAGATGGGACTGCGGGACGCGCAACGCTCGGCGGAGGCCTTGGCCCGCCGGGCGGTCGCGCTGGATGGTGCCGATGCGGAAGCCCGTTCGTGCCTTGGCTGGGCCTTGCAAGCCGCGGCGAGGCTGAAGATGCGTTGGCGGAGATTGAGCGAGCTCTCTCCATGAGTCCAAATCTCGCGATCGCGCATGGCCATCGAGGCGCGACATTGATCTTTGCCGGACGGCCAAAGGAGGGGGTCATGGCTCTCAACGCGTGTATCAGGCTCGATCCCCGCGACCCCTATCTGGCGGTCCGCTTGTTGCACATTGCATGCGGTTTGTATTTCTGCGGCGAATACGAGGCTTCGATCGAGGCCGCAAAACGTCTGATCCGGTCATATCCCGACTTTCCGATGATCTACCGCTGGTCCGCGGCGGCGCTGGGCCAGCTTGGCCGCGCAGCGGAAGCGAAGGAAGAACTGGAAAAGGCCATCTCGCGTGCACCGGGAGCATTCGACATGTATGTCCGCAACAGAGCTCCGTGGTTTCGGCCAGAAGACCACGCGCATCTCGTCGACGGTCTGCGTAAGGCCGGCTGGAGGCAATGGGAGAACAAGGGACGATGAATGTCGCCTCGGAGTCACGAGCGCTAGTCTGGACCTGAGTCGACGACTTCCGGTTCAGCCCTGTCTCCGGACGTGGCCCATGCGCGCAAACCGTCGCGAAGGGCCAAGAGGCGACATTCTGACGAGCGACGCCGCGAAGCGAGGCGGCTTACTCGTGTCGTCAAACCTTGACCGCTGAGGTGACCAAGATCGCAGCCAGTCCAAGCAACAAATTGAACTCGGCACGATGCCCAGAAGCAAGCCGCCGATGAACGTCCCGATCATTAATCTCTAGTCTGGGACTTGGGGGACTGTAACCACCGGATCGCCAATGTGTTAGACTTTGCCCAGCCGATCAGGAAGAAAAGCCATGACCGCCGAGTTCGATGAAGTCCGCTTCAATATGGCTATCCGTAAGTTTCTGAAGCATGTCGGAGTTACATCGCAGCGTGAAATCGAGAACCTGTGGCGAGCTCAAACTGCGAATGACCCTGTCCGCTGAGGGGATGCCGTTGAAACATGTTGTGGAGGAAACAGTCGCACTCTGACGAGGGCACACGCTGCGACCCAACGTCCGTCCAGGGTCAATCGCGTTGGTTTGGCTGCGCCTCCGCGAGGTCCGGTCTTGCCTTAACCGCTGCCGAGCCGGACGTCATCGCCACAGTTCGCCTCTGGGCCAGAAGCCGCCGTCCGACTTTTCAATCAAATTTTGGATTGCTGAGCGGATACAACCTTAATCCTGAGTGGGGGTAAAAGGATTGGGTCTTCTATCGAGGAAGCTTGATGACGCTCTTCCAAGGAACTAACGGTTCTCGGTGGGATCGCTTTGCTAACCATCATCTTTGTAGGGTTCGTCAAAGGCGACAGCGTTAAGCCCGACGATACCCCAGAGAGGTTTCCCGGCGGAGGTCCCGGGGGCGATTTTTCGAACTAAGCGCTCCTAGCGACAAACGTCGAGCAAAGTCAGCTCTGGGGCAGACTGCGAAGAACTCAGGCTGAGCTAATTGGCACGCTTGCTACCGTGGAGGCGCGACTTACCATGTTTGTCCGGTTTGTCGTCGGCACTGACGGTGAGAACCACCGCTGGCTGACGGGTATCATCACTGAGGCGCGGCTCCTTCGCGACCGCGGACAACTCGCCCCCTATCAGACGGCCTGGCTTGAGGACACCTACGCTTGGCTAAACGACCATCTCCCTTGTCCGCCATTCTCGACGAGCAACTGGGGACCGGAAGCAGCTTCTTGGTTTAAGGACACGGCCGAGCCATCGATCAAAAAGATGTGGGAAATCGCGACACTCCTTGAGGATCACGGCACCGCAGTGCGCCTGCTCAGATCGAAGAACCCCGGAAAGGTTGTCTATGAGGACGACTTCCAGATCGTAGTTCAGGAGTGGAAGCGTCTCTAGACCGACACCAACGTCTGCTCTGGGTCACGAGCGTCGCCCTCTGCAACACTCGGCCGCGCATCAACTTCCGCTATGCCCCGTTCGCGACCGAGGTCTTGTGGCGGCGCAATATGTCGCGAAGGCCCGGGTGATGCGGTTGCCGGCCCAACGGTTGCGACGATCTTGGCATGGCGTTAGCGGCGCACCGTTGCCGTCCAGGTCAGAAGATAAGCCCGGTATCAGACGGGATAGGGCCGCTCATAAGATATTCAAAGCGAGCTGGCCGACATTGCGTAGTTCTGCTCTCGCCGTTGTCCGTCGTTGCTAGGCGACCAGGTGAGAACAGTTCGCTTACGCTGTGGATGCTGCCGCCGTCTGTCCCTGATGGGTGGATTGTACGATGCTGTTCACCGCTCGGTAGGCGAACACGATGGCTGGCCCGATCGTAATGCCTGCCCCAGGGTAGATCCCACGCATCGGTGAGGTCATGTCGTTGCCGCAGGCATAAAGACCTGCGATCGGCACGCCATTTCCATTTAGGACCCTACCGCCAGGATCCGTTGACAGGCCGGTCGCAGTTCCAAGGGTCGCCGGGACAATCGGAAGCGCAATGAATGGCCCGTTTTTGATAGCTCCAAGGTTCGGGTTTTTCTTTCCGACCGCGGGATCTCCCAGGGTTCGGTTGAAAGCCGATTCACCGCGTTTGAAAAGCGGATCGCGTCCTTCAGCTGCGTGGGCGTTGTGTTCTTCAACGGTCTTTTGGAGCTCTTGCGGGTCGAGGTCCAATTCCGCCGCAAGCTCCGCAATCGTCCGGCCAATTTCGATGTAGCCCAACCAAGCATACTTCTTGATACTCAATGTCCATGGCCAGGGGAGCAAGTGTCCCATCCCCCTGAGGCGGACGAATTCCTTGTCGCAGATGAAATAAAACCGCTTGTCCGCCGGATAACCGTTGTTGAACATGGCAAGGCAGATATCATGATATGAATTGGATTCATTGACGAAGCGCTTGGCATTTGGCCCTACGGCGATGACACCTGGACGGCCACGATCGAGCCAGCCGTACGGGACCACTTGCGAGGCGCGGCCGTTCCTGAGGATCGACACGGGCGTCCAGAATCCACTCGATGCAACGTCATTATCGATCGCAGCTCCGAGCTTACTTGCGAGCGCAATGCCGTCTCCAGTGACATCGCTGTGGGCCAGCGTATCATTGTGCTGGTGGGCTCGGCTGAGCTGGGCTCGCAATTGAGCGTTCCGCGCAAAGCCACCAGTTGCCAGGATCACCCCGTGAGAGGCGCGGATGCGGAGATCGGCGCCATCACGCTTGACGATTGCGCCAGTGACTCTCCCGCCCTCGCTCGTCAGATCAACCGCTGGGCAGCTTGGCCAGATTTCAATGCCATACCTGCGAAGGCTTACCAATAACCGCGCGATCAGAGCATTGCCGCCACTGAGTTCAGTGCCCCGCCTGTAGCGCAGCCGGTCGCGTGCGTAGCGGCTGACCCGGCGCAGGACGTGCTTGAGCGAGGCAGCCGACTGGAATGGATTGAGGAAGCTTCTGACCTCGCCGGACGAAATCATCATGCCGCCGAGCACGACGCGAATCGGATCACCTATCAGGTCGAAATCCTTGCCTAGAAGCCGTCCGTCGTAAGGTGCGGGGCTCAGCGCCCGGCCCTTGTCGATCCCTCCGATTTGGCTGGAATGATAATCCGGAGCGGAGGCCAGTGTGAACTTGACTTCACTCCCATTCTCCAAGCTGGCGAGCGCCGTTGGGCCGTCTTCTAGATAGGCGTCTACGAACTCGGGCCGATAGTAGTTGCCAAGTTCGTGTTGCAGATAGATCTTCGCATTCGCAATCGAATCATTGATTTTCGCCGCTCGGGCCTGCATTGAGTATGGAATCCAGATCATGCCGTTCGACAGGGCAGTCGTGCCACCGAGCCGGTCAGATTTCTCGCACACCGTCACGCGAAGTCCGGCCTTTGCCGCATAGAGCGCTGCGGACAGTCCAGCCGCGCCGCTGCCGATCACGAGCACGTCCGTCTCGCAATCGTGCGTTGGCTTGCTCACTTTGGAGAAGGAAGGGGAATTTGGTTTCAATTTGGTGATTGGGCTATTCATTCGTGCCTCGGTGCAGATTCTGCAGTAAATGCTGACGCTTTCGCGGGAGCGGAACGGCTTTGAATTCTTCGGCTGCAGCCTTCACCGCGCGCTCAATCGGGATCCGTTCGATGGAGGAGGCGCCAACGAAACCGACACATCCGGTCGATCGGTAGACTTCCGAGGTATCCTGAGGCTCAGCGATTGCCCCGCCATGGCAGAGAAGGATCACATCCGGACGGACGGCCTGAACCGCAGCATTGATCTCGTTGATGCGCCTGATGACCTCTTCGATCGACTGTCCCTCCTCATGACCAACAAGTCCGCCGCGCGTTGCGCCGACATGTGGGACGATGCAGTCGGCTCCCGCGGTTGCCATCGCTTTGGCATCCTGCGGGCTTGCGACATAGGCGAGCGAGAAGATCTTCTTCTTGCGGGCCGCCGCGACCATCTCGACCTCACGCTCAAAGCCGAGCCCGACGCGGCCTCGACGATCGCGCCATTTCTCACCCATCGTTGAAATGGTCGGGTAATTGATCACGCCGGAGAATCCGGCAGCCCAGAACTTGTCCAAGAGATCATCGAGGTCGAGCCGGACGGGATCCCAGGCCTCAACACCGCCTATAACAGGAACGGAGGAGACAACGTTGCGGATCTCCGCCGCGAGTTCGAGCGTGCGCGCATTGGAATCGCCGATCCGGCTCGTCGGCAGCCCCATCAACCGCGATAGCCCGGTGCTGTAGACCACAAGCATGTCGGCGCCGCCGAGAGCTGCGCATTTTGCGACGAGGCCGCAACTGCTCGCCGCGGCGAGCACCGCCCTTCCAGCCGCAACTTGAGCTGTGATCTTTGCGAGTATTTCGGCCCGATCAAACATCCGCACGGGATGAACCTCCTGGTGTCAATTGTTCGACGATCCACGATGCGGCTGCCTCCGCAAATTCCGGATCATTGATGTGACAGTCCAACTCGCGGGCGCTGATCGAGCGCGGCAGGTGTCGCCTGACCGCGTCGAACCAGGCTCTATCGGCTTCAGGATTTCGAAAGATGCCGCCGTCCCGGTCATAGTCAGACACCCCCTTGGCCGGCCACAAAACGAGGGCGGGCGCCTTTGCTTGCGAAAGGCGCTCGGCTGTAAGCCTGCCTATGCGCTCGTTCTCCGAGACGGTCGTGCGCATGAGCGTCGTGAAGGGAGTATGCGAATAGAATTGGCGCCCCGTGAACTCGGCAGGCACGCTCGAGGCAGGGCCAAAATTCACCATATCGACGGCCCCCGGGGCTATGAGCTGCGGAATCAAGCGGTGAGAAGCTGCCTTGAGCCGATCCGGACCTGCACTGGCGGTGCCGCCCACAATCTCGTCAGCGAGTTCGGTTGTGGTCAGATCGAGCACCGCATCGAACTCACCGGCGGACACGAGTTGCTCCATCTTGCGCCCACCGGCGCCGTTGGCCGGAAAGACAATCGCGTCGATGCCTGCTTCCGCCAGCCGATCGACACAGCGATTTGCCGCCGGCGTCGTGACTCCAAAGGCGGTTATCGCGACTGTCTTCCTCTCCCGCCGCTCTCGAGCAGGCACATAGCGCATCGCCGCAATGGCCCGCCCCGCATTGCAGAGAACGCGTTCGGTGAACGCGTTGATCCCGAAAAGATCGACCAGGGTCGGATAGAGGATGATGTCGTTGTGGAGGGCCAGTTCGGCCAGGAGGGCTGGCCTCGCGCTGCTCACCAGCAACTTCGGGAAGCCATACGGCAAATCCGAAACAACTTCACCGAAGACTGCGCTGCCCTTGCCGCCCGCTATTCCGACGACAGCGTCGATCGCACCTGATCTCAGGAGCTCCTTGACTTCTTCACGCGCGCTTGCAGC
This sequence comes from Bradyrhizobium agreste, assembly GCF_016031625.1. GTDB lineage: Bacteria > Pseudomonadota > Alphaproteobacteria > Rhizobiales > Xanthobacteraceae > Bradyrhizobium > Bradyrhizobium agreste. The sequence continues at coordinate 278,138 of NZ_JACCHP010000001.1, forward strand.
TATTTGCCGTAAGAGCTCGGCGGGTGCAGCCACCCGTGCATCGTTGCCGTCCGGCTCGCTTCTGCCCCTCCTGTTTGATGTGCCTACATCTATCGTAAGAGTCTCGCGGCCCCACTGTTCGATCACTCGTGCGAGATAAGCGGTCTCGTGGCCCTTTGTGTCCAGGGTTGCGACGATCGCGACCTTGCCGGCAAGATCGGACGGGTGACCATCCCGGACCGACCTCTGGTCGTCCGCGCAATGGTGAGACACGATGTTCCTCCTGGACATTTCTGGACACTTGGAGGTCTAGATCGGAGTAAAATGGCTCATAAGCCCGGATACGAGCGCGACTGGGTAAAGTTGGGTAGGCGCCAAGCGGCCATAGGAGTAGCAGCCGCTTCGCGGAGGACTTGAACGCTCGTAAGAAGGAGATGACCTTCAAGGCCGTTGCAGAAAAATTCCTGGAAGTTTCCGGTGCTGACGGAAGGTCAGCGCAACCCCGTCTACGTTGCAGGCCACGAGCGCCGGGCGCGCAAGTACCTCATCCCCTTCTTCGGCAAGAAGGGCCTTTTAGAAATCACGGGCGGTCGCGTGAACGAGTACCGCCTGAGCCGCGTCGAGCAGTCCAAGGAACGATGGCGCGACGATGGATCAGGAGATCGTGTGCCTTCGGCAGATCCTGAAAACGGCCCTACGGCATCAATGGCTCAACGCACTTCCTGATCTTTCAGAGCCTTATCGCAAAAACGGCATGATTTCGCATCGTGCATGGTTCTCGCGCGACGAGTACCGCCGGCTCTACGAGGCGAGCGGGCGGAGGGCCCGAAAGCCCAAGAGCAGCAGATGGCGCTGGTGGGGCGAGCAGTTGCACGACCTCATCGTCTTCATGAGCAATACCGGCCTGCGGCCGGATGAGGCCAGGCGCCTCCAATACTGCGATGTAACGAAAGCCTTCGATGAAAGCACCCAGGAAACCATCCTTGAAATCGAGGTGCGCGGAAAGCGTGGCTACGGTCCTTGCAAAAGCACGCAGAACGTGGTGCCCGTATTTGAGCGTTTGAAGAAGCGCAACAAACCCAAGCCCGATGATTTTATTTTCCCCAAGTACCACCATGAAATGTTCAACCGCATCCTGGAGGAAGAAGGCCTCAAGCTTGACCGGGAAGGACGGCCCCGCACGCTCTACAGTCTGCGGCACACCTACATCTGTTTCCGGCTCACGGAGGGCGCCGACATCAACATGCTGGCTAAGAACTGCCGGACCAGCGTTGAGATGATCGAGAAATATTACGCAGCCCACCTCAAGGACGTGCTGGACGCCAGCGCCATCAACGTCCGGAACAAGAAGCCGCCGAAGAAGGAAGTGGCGGAAATCCGCCAAGGTGAGCTGGAGACCATGCGCCGTACTTGGCGCATTGGCTGAAGGTGCTGAAGGCCGACAAGCGGGCCATTTCACAGCCGGGTCAAAGGCCGAAGAGGCAGGCGGCCGTCTTCGTATCCCGGAAGTCCGGCCAAATGCTCGGCCTTGAGGGCAGCTTGCACTACCGTGGTAACGCCTCGGCGCAGCGAAGTCTCAAGGCCGCTTGCGGCGCAAGGAAGCAGCCGTGTCTGTTGCATTAAAGACGCACTGGTTGAAATAATGACTTCCGACAACCTGACTTCTTGCGCACTCTCAATAAGTCGTATCTCCTCGGCTCGACAGCCTCGAAGATTTTCAGACCAAACGATTTGATGAGGAAGTCGCATGTTCGCAATTCGATTGCTTGCACTGGCTGTGGCAATGGGCGCGCTGATGGGCTGCGGGCTTCGTGTGCCACCCATCGATGACTCCGGTGACCGCGTCGAGGGTCAGCGATTTGTCCAGGCGATTCTCATCAACATAACCTGCGAGCTGAGGGCCGCCGTAACCGATCTGCGTGCGGCATATCCCGAGGGCACATTCCTCGATGGATTCGGGATTCAAACAACCCTCACGCTGACGTACGATGAAAAGGGCGCCTTGGCGCCCGGAGTGAACTGGTCTCCTCCCAGCCCCGCCGATGCGGTCTTTTCCCTGGGCGCCGGCCTTACCGTATCGTCTGACGCGACCCGGACGAACAAGATTGACGCCTACTATTTGGTTTCCGATTTGCAGAAGGCGACGTGCTCTGACGAGTCACGCCCGAATGGCGCGTTCTTGCTACAAAGCGATTTGAAGCTTTCGGAGTGGCTCTTTACCGCCGTCAGCGCTTCGATGACGAATACAGTGAACTTCAAGACCGCCACGCTCGCAGTGAAGGACTCGATCCTGCAGCATCAGGTCAAGTTCGTCATCAGCACGAATGCCACGGCCACGCCGAGTTGGACTTTGACCAGAGTCACCGTCAATCCGAGCGGTAACTTCCTGAGCCTCGATCGCACCAGAACGAATGATCTCACGATCACGTTGGGGCCGGCCGTTCCGGCGGTCGTGGCTGAAGTGGTGAAGAATGGACGGAGGACCACAGTGGCAGGCAGGGTGCCGGACAGGCGTGCGGCAGATCTGCATCTTTCCGCGCAAATAGCAAACGGGATTGAAACCGGAGTGAGGAACGCACTTCAACGCTAGAGGGGGAGACAGTGGCCAAGATAGGTAAACGTAAACCGACGGTTGCTTTACCAAAGGATTTCAAGAGGCCCCGGAGATTCAGCGAACCCGAGGCTCATGCGCTGGTTGCACGCACGACCGCGTCAATGGGTCCTCCTCCTTACATCTGTGTGCCGACCGGCCCTCCGCCGGCACCTTGTTTGCGGTATCGACGAGATCCAAAAACCGGCGCATACAGCATCCCGCCATTTGGCGAAGTTGTAGATTGCGCGACTTGTCGTGCGGGCGCGAAGTGAGTGGCCAACAGGTGGTCAGCAGAAACGGCAGTTCTGCGCGTTTTGGCTAGACCAGTCCACCCCCAGCGCTACTTCAGGGCATCGTTAAGGAGGCGCGCCAGCCGCGCGGCTCCCAGTGCCGCCTGGCTACGCGCAATGTTGCGGGCGTTGGTTTCGTATTCGCGCGTGAGGAGCACCGGGTTGGATCCCACGCTCACCGGTGCGGCATAGGCGTATTGCTTGGCGAGTTCTGCGCTCTCGTCAATCCATGCCTGTGGATCGGAGACTTGCGCGGAAGTCTCGTTGACGGCGATATGCGCGAGGCCGTCCTTATCCTCGGCATCGAAGACCGCACCGTAAGGCGAGACGTACCCGCCGAAAAGGCTGTCCCAGTAGGCATGGAGCGCCATGGTGTCACCGTTTGCCGGGATCACCTGCTCGGCATTGCCGCCTGCATCTCCGCCCGGAATTTGTCGGGTGTAGCGGCGGATCGCATGAAGCGGCTGGTGAGCGTCGCCGACCAGATGCAGCATCCAGACGAGGTCATACGAGCGGACGTCGTCGGTGGCGCCGGATGTTGACGGTAGTGCCGCGATTATCAGTTTGAGCTGGGTGACCAGGTCGACGGGATCAGGCTGCGGAAGCGGTGTGCCGTCCGGCGAGAAATTCGTATCCTTGTAATGCCAGTAGGCGTGCTGATTACGATCGGCGTAGCCGATGTTCTGTCCTGCCGTCGGGCTGTCGACCTTGTCTCGCGTATAGTTATATTCCTTGGTTTTGATGTCATCCGCCCAGGTCGCCGCGTGCACGAAAGCGTAGAGCTTTGCCGTGCGCTCGTCGGGCGCACCTGCGGTCCACTTCGCATAATCCTTGTTGAGCTTGAGAAGCGCGTCGACCTTGTCCTTCACCGGAGCGTCGAGCTTCTTGTACGCGACATAGGCGATCTGCATGTGGCCGGCGTCCCACCATGCGGATGCCTCCGTGGCAACCAATGCCAACACGAGTGCGAGTGCCGGGATCTGGACAACACGGCGCATGTTCATCTCCCTTGAGCTCCGGCCATGGGCCCGCGACCGTACGCCCAGCATTTTCACGATCCGGATGAAACGCTGATGACACAGGCTCATGTCCGAAAGCACTGTAACCACGATTCTGCCTGCGGTTGTGTGAACTGGCCCACATTCGGCTGGAGGAGGAACGCGCCAACTCTGTCCGACCAGCAGCCAATGGCTAAACTGCGCGTCTTGCAGCTGGAAAGTCACGCTCTTCCCTAGAGTGTGATTGCCCCTCACCACACCCTTTGATCCTTGGCTGAATTCCACTACTTTCTTCGCCGCTCAACTGAAGGAACACGGCATGACCGAGATCTGGAGTTGGCTTTCGACATTGAACGACACGCAGAAGTTCGATCTGCTCAAGATGGCGTTCGAAAAACTGCTTCTCGCTGGTGTCCTTGGGATGGCGGGCGCGATCTTCGGCGTTCTCATGGAACGATACAAATCTGCGCTGAAGAAGCAGGAAGAGCTTTCCAAGATAATGATCCCCGAAATCAAGAGCATGCTGGAGGATGCGGAAGGTCTTTTCAATGCGGGCGTTGGAGCGATACGCGTCTTCGAGCAGCAGGCGCTCAGCTGCCAGAGCAATGCGCATCGAGACCGGGGAACGGTATAAGGTGCCAGAGGATCTCAACGCGAGATTGTCCGGTTCGAAGACTCACTGATTTCACCTATGGCGCTGCTCGAGAGCACGGCGCCGAACGATGCGGCGCGGGCGCTCCTCCTTCACCCACGCCTTACTATCAGTCCCAAGGAGAAGCTCGTCGGTGGCGAATTTCCCGGCCTTCTGTTCATCGTGCTCAATCAGACCCCTGAGACGCGAGATGCGAAAGGGCTCGCAACTTTGCTGGCAGGCACGCTGTTCGGACGGTTGGACCGCGCTCCCGACGATGCTTACACTGAAAAGTCAAATGCGTTCGTGTTGGCAATGATGCGGTGGCCTACGATGCCAATTAGTCGATTTCTTCGCGCGTGATGGGGTTAGGCACTCGCCTAACCCTTGGTACATCAGAAATTTGGGGGCGGGGAAGCGCGGCCACCGATACCGACACGCGCTGATCGGTGTCGATCTGAAAGCACCAATCCCTTATCCCAACACCAGCCAAACCTACGATATCTCATCCAATCCTTCGCACGGAGCGACGACCAGCCGGACCGAACAGCCGTAGGCAAATTGGAATTTGTCAAAAATAGAATCGTTCAAACAACAGCTCGGTAAAATGCGCACAGAGAGCAAGCCGTTCTCATTGCTCACTTACTTTATTTTTCCCGAAGCCTTGCGAAAAGACGCTGAGCATCCCGCGGGCGAAGGCGGCGGGCACGTTTAGATCAATTCTGAGCTGAGGCGTATTGTCACACTTTCGTGTGTCACTGTAGGCGAGGGCCCTCAGGCTTTTCTTTGAAGGGGACAGCAGTGAAGCGTTTCGTAAGACCGGTATGCGCGGCAGCTGTGATGCTGACCGCTTGGCAGGCACGTGCAGGAGAATCACCGTTCGGCTGGATTTACACCGCCGATGTGCATCCGCAGGGCACGTTTGAATACGAACACAAATCGTTCATGCAGGCCGGGCAGTCGCAGGGGCAGTATTTTTTCATGCAGAACAAGGAGGAGATCGAATACGGTCTCACCAACCAGCTGCAGATCTCCGGCTATTTCAACTGGAGCTATGCCAACGCCTTCCGCAACGGCTTCGACGGGACGACGGGCGGACCGGGCGTCTCTCAGTTTCTCGATGCTTCCTTCGACCCGTACTCGCGTTACGAGAAGACGCGCTTCGATTCGGTTTCCTTCGAGGCGATCTACCAGGTTCTCAATCCCGTGACCGATCCGATCGGGCTTGCGCTCTACATCGAGCCGGAGATCGGGCCGAAGACGAAGGAGCTGGAATGGCGGGTGATCTTGCAGAAAAACTTCCTGGACGACCGCCTCATTGCCGCTATCAATATCATGGGCAAGCATGAGCGCGAAGTTTACGCCGACGGCTCGATCGAAAGGGCTTCGCCGATCGACGTGACCTTCGGCATGTCCTATCTGGTGATGCCGAACTGGATGATCGGCTTCGAGACCCGCATTCACAACGAGTTCACCGGCTACTGGTTCAACAATCCCGAACATTCCGCGTTCTTTGCCGGCCCGGTCATCCACTACGGCCAGAAAGAATTCTGGTGGACGCTGGCCTGGCGTCACCAACTGCCGATGGTCATCACCTACAACGAGGACCAGGCGTCGGTGGTGAAGCACGGTCGCATCTACGGCGACGAGCACGCGCGGGACGAGGTGATGTTCCGCCTCGGCGTGCCGTTCGCCGTGAAGTAGGGTTTCGAGGCAGGCAGCATGAAGTGGACACCACTCCTCACCGCGCCGACGGCGATCGTTCTGATCGCGCCGGCCGGCGCCACTGTGTATATGAGCGAACAGCAGGCGATGCAGGCGATTTTTCCCGGCGCATCGTTCTCCGCCGGCGGCAGGGCGGGCGTCTTCCGCGCCTCCTCGGGGGGCATCGTCGTGATCGACCGCGTGCTCGGCAAGCACGAATACATCAAATACGCCGTGGGCATCACCGCCGGCGGCACCGTCAAGCACATCGAGATCCTCGAGTATAACGAGTCCTATGGCTACGAGGTTCGCGAGGCCTCGTGGCGCTCGCAATTCACAGACAAGAGCGCGAGTTCGCCGTTGCAGCTCAATGTCGATATCAAGAACATCAGCGGCGCGACCTTGTCGTGCAAGCACATCACCGATGGCGTGAGGCGTGTCGTCGGGCAGTACCAGAGTCTGAAGGGGCAGTAGCCATGAGGCGCGCACGTCCGCTGCTGGGCACGATCGTGGAGATCGAGGTCGACGGCGTCGCGCAAGCCGACGCTGAACGAGCGATTGCCCGCGCCTTCGAGGCGGTGTCGCTGGTGCAGCGCCTGATGAGCTTTCACGATGCAGGTAGCGACATCGGACGCATCAACCGCGAGGCGTTTCGCAGGCCCGTGGCGGTCCATCCCTGGACGGCGCGAGTTTTGTATCACGCAGCAGCGTTTCACGCCGCGAGCAACGGCCTGTTCGACTGCGCGGTCGGCTTCGAGCTGATGCGCCGCGGGTTGCTGCCGTCCAACGATCTCGATCATATCTGTGACGGCGACTTCAGCGCGGTCCGCCTGTTGGAGGATCGATCCGTGCGCTTGACGGCACCGGTCGCGATCGATCTTGGCGGAATAGCCAAGGGCTACGCGGTCGATCGCGCGATCGCCTCGCTTCGCGCAGCGGGCGTCCGACGCGCGACTGTCAACGCCGGCGGAGACCTGCGCGTCATGGGCGAGATCGACCAGCCGATCCATGTGCACGTGCCAGGCCAGGGGTTGCTGCAGGCTGGATTTTTGCGCAACGGCGCCATTGCAACCTCCTCCTCCACGGCCACCGTCGGCCGGCGCGGAGCGTTGGACTCGCCGGGCTCAACAACGGACAGACGAGCCTATTCGGTCGTCGCAGCAAGCTGCATCGTCGCGGACGCCTTGACAAAGATCCTGGTCCAGAGCGGCGAGCCGCAGCATCCCTGCTTCGCTCGCTTTGGCGCGACGGCCTTCATCAGCGGCGGCGTTCTCCAGGCGGTGGCGGCCTGATCCATGCGCCTCGGCTTCGTTCAAAAGAGCGCCATCTGGACCGCAGCCACGGTGGTCGCGCTGAGCGGCGGCGCCTGGCTCGTCCTGCACGACCTCGTCGACGCCGAGCCCGGTGAAGCCGAACGGTTGCTATTGATGGTCCACGGTATCTCCGCCTATGCCATTTTGATCGCAATCGGTTCGCTGCTTCCGCTGCACGTGCGGTCGGGCTGGCACCGGCGGCGCAAGCGATGGACCGGGGGCAGCACGCTAGCCATGCTTGTCGTGCTCGCCATCACGGGTCTCGTGCTCTACTACGGGGGCGAAGCAACGCGGGAGCCGGCCCGGTGGATTCACATCGCCATCGGGATTGCATGCTTCGCGTTGTTTCCTGTCCATGCGCTACTTGCGGCAACGGTCAGGCGCAGCGCGGACAGCGCGATATCATCTCGGGATGGCACGGCGGAGAGCCGGAGTCGCTATGCATCCGCAGATGCTGGTCGACGATAGGTAGCTAGGCGCTTTCTCAAAACCGGTCTCTGTCCAGCCAAGATTAGTTCAGCATTCATTCAAGTGAGAATGCCTAGTTTTCCCGGAACAGGCTCCGCGTCTCGAAGCGCCGGTCTGTTAGAACCGGGAGATGGGTCATGAAATTAAAGAGTGCACTTCTGGCCACTGCGTTTGCCTTTACGGCACTGTCCACACTACCGGCGCTCGCCCATGACGAGTGGGATAATGGGCACCGCGCATTTCATGACCAGCTATTGGAAGCGCATGAACGGGCCCACGAGGAAGGGTTTGAGAGCCGTGCCGAGCATCGCGCTTATCACCGCGCGCTCCGCGACTTGCACGGGAACTATCATGAGGATCGTGGCGACTACAGCTATTACCGGCCGCGCTACCATTATTACTATCCCAACTACCGCAGTTGGGGATGGTAGCCACGTGGCTTAGAGGCGAGGAGAATGAAATATGCGCGCTAGACTTTTGGCCATCAGCGCGGCCATCGGCCTCGCCCTTGCTGCGACGGAAGCAATGGCGCATCCGAAGCTCACATCCTCTGCTCCACCGGCGGATGGCATCGCGCGCGCCGCGCCGACGACCAAGGAAATCCGCCTGAACTTCTCGGAAGGAGTGATTGCCAAATTTTCAGGCCTGGAGTTGCGGGACGAGAGCGGCAAATCGATTGCTACAGGTACCCCGGCGTCGACCTGAAGGACAAGAAGCAGCTTGTGGTGCCTCTCGATGCGCCGTTACCGGCGGGCAAGTACCGGGTGATATGGCACGCGGTCTCTGAGGACACCCACCGAGTCAAGGGCGAATACACCTTCACGATCGGCAACTAGCCGTGGAGCTATGGCTCGTCCTCGTCCGCTTCGTGCACTACGCGGCGTCTCTCGTACTATTTGGCTTGGTGTTGTTCCCCTTCTACGCCTGTCCGCCAACGACAAGTCGCGACGGGGGCAGCCGCGCGCTGGCAATCTCGCTGTCGGTTTCACTTCTCGTCCTTGCCAGCGGCATTTTGTGGTTCATCGGCGTCGCGACCAGCATGACTGGAGGCGGCGTGAACTGGGAAACGGCCAGCTTCGTGCTGACGGATACGTCCTTTGGAGCCGTCGCATTATTGCGGCTCGGGGCGACGATTGCAGCGATCGGCGGCAAAGGACAATGCACATTTGCCGCAGCACGAAAGTGGGTTCCGGCCGCTTGTCTGATGTGGTCTCGGCCGCTCTACGGATCCGAGGCCCACGCGGCGCAGCGGCTCCGCCGCTGACTTTTAAAAGATGTATGGCTAGCCGGTCGAAGTATGCACCCATGACGACGTCGTGTACTTGGTTGCGGGGGTAATTTGAGCACAAGACCTAAGCGGCAATTTCGAAGACAAAAATAACCCGCAAGCCTTACGAATTGCTGGGGTTATTTGCCAATTTGGTTGCGGGGATAGGATTTGAACCTATGACCTTCAGGATAGCAATTGGAATAAGCACTTGATATGGATTGATAAATTTAGCTTGAAAATTTTTCTGTGCTAGAGTTTGTGCTAAATCAGAGACTTAAACAGCCTCAAGTGTGATAGATGTCACACATTTAAGCAACGATCTTGACGAGCTCCCCAGCCGGGATGGATGGTCTGCTATCGCCTCGCTACCGAGCTCATCGGGCGGAGCCTCTGCCCTGCTCTTCCAACAGCCCTTGAATAACTGCCGTGAGCGCCGCTTCGTTGCCGCCGAAGCTTGCGATGACGGCTTTCATGATCCGCTCCGGATCGAGCCGCCTGAGCACTAAGGGGTGGCCCGCCTTCTCCGCCAGAAGCGTTAGGAAGGTCAATTGCGCCCGGCCGTTCCCTTCGCGAAAGGGATGGATGGCGTTCAACTCGGCGAGGAAATGGGCCGCCTGTTTGGCGAAAGCCTGGGGATTGCTGCCCTTGAAATGCTTCGCTTTGGCTAGGGCCTTGAACAGCTTGCTCATCTCCTGGTCGATATGCTCAGGATAGCAAAAGGTGCTTCCTCCCTTGGAAATCCGTACAGTCCGCACCTTTCCCGCCCACGTGTATACATCCTGGAAGAGATGCCGGTGTATCGCTCGGTAGTGCGTGTAACTAAGCCTGCCCGTAGGCATCGCCTCGGTCGATCGCTGGAACGAGATTTCCGTCTCGAAAGCATCGAGATCGCGCTGCTCGCGGAGGCCTAGCTTGTTTTTGAGGACGGTCGTGCCGGGATAGCAGTACGGGTCATCAATGGCCGCGTACATGGGACTCGATCATCAACCTTTGCGATAAGCCTTGATGATCTCACGGCGCCGCTCGCTAGCCGAAAGCCCCCTCACCTCAAAGTCAGAGGCACGCTTTTTCATGGCTGCGGTCGGCTTGATGCCTTCTACGGCACTGATCTTCGCAAAACGCTCCCTGCCAAGCACGAACTTAGCGGAGACGCGCTTGTTAGAACCAGATTTTTTGCGAATGGGCATGTCGCGAATCTATCACATTTGGCGCTAAATTCCACTCACTAAGCTTAGAGATCGCATCCCCTGTTGCTTAGTTGTCAGTCTCGGCAGACCTGAATCGTCTTTGACAGCCAAGGTTCTCCGGCAGGAATATTTGGAAGAGATGGAAAAGATCCTCTACCTATTTCCCGATACCAATCTCTTTGCCCAATGCCGAGCCCTCGACGAACTGGATTGGGCACGTTGGGGCGATGCTGATGAAATACACCTCATCGTCTCGCGACCGGTTCAGGCCGAAATCGACCGCCAAAAGAACAAGGGGAGCGACCGTCTGGCGCGCCGCGCCAAAGCAACCTCCAGCCTGTTCCGCGAGATTATTCTGAGTACATCGGATCACAAGGTCGTCGCTGGTCCCTCCCCCACCGTGAAGCTGTTCATCCTCAACAGTCTTAAGCCGGACTCAGCTCTCAAGGATCAACTCGACTACGAGCATAACGACGATGCTCTCGTCGGTATCGCGCATGCCTTCGCAAGCAAGCATTCTGGCAAGGATGTCCGTGTTCTCACCCACGACACCGGCCCTATGGCTTCCGCCAAAATGGTCGGAGTCGCGATCGCTCCCATACCGGACGACTGGCTGCTTGAGCCTGAGTCGACCGAGAAGGACAAAACAATCAAGGCCCTTGAAACCAAGGTAAAACAACTCGAACGGTCAGAGCCGGCCATAAGAATTGCGTGCATTGATGTCGATCAGAAGCCATTGAAGCGGCTTGAAGGCGAAGTGATCGTCTATCAGCCGCTCACATCATCCGAAGTTTCGGAGTTGATGGGCAAAATTTCTGGGCAGTTCCCTATGGTTACGGATTTTACGACGCCACCGACGCCCGCGCCAAAGTTTCCACAAATCGGGGGACACTCGTTCTCGAACGCGGTGTACCAATACGAACCTCCGAGCAAGCCTGCGATTGCGCGATACAGAGATAAGCACTACCCGGCCTGGATCTCGCAATGCGAATCCATTCTCAAAGGCCTGCACCACATCATGCAGGCTGAACAGAACGACAATAGGTTTGCATTCTATGCAGCCAACACCGGCAGCCGACCAGCTAAAGACGTGCTCGTGACCGTCAAGGCGAAGGGCAACTTCGAACTCGTCAATCGCGAAAAGGATGACGACGAACCGTTGGTTTCCGAGTTTCAACCACCACCCACGGCTCCCACTGGGACTTGGGCTCCTCAAGGCAGCTTTGCATTGTCCGCTCTCGCAAGAGTCCCCGTAGTGGGAGCAGAAGTTTCTCAGCGGCCGCTCGACCTATTGGGCCTACACAGCTTGCATAATTTCCGGGATCGAAAGCGAGATCCGAACAAGTTCTTTTGGAAGCCGCGCCCGGATAATGGAATTCCCGTTCCTCAGTTCGTCTACGAATGCGAGCAATGGCGACACGGAGGTGACCCCGAGTCGTTCTGGGGATACATTTGGTTCAGCCCTGACCAGGACACGGTTTCAGGCGCTATCGAATGTGAAATCCAGGCCGAGAATCTGACAAGCCCGGCAAAGCTTCTGGTCCCCGTACGGCTAACCGTGGCGCGGAAGAGCGTCCTTAGCACCGCTGAAGAAAAGGTCGAGATGCTCTTGAAGTCGAAAAACTTTCGCTTCGGTACTAAGAGCTGAGCATCTACCAACATCGCCTGTCCGGAGCCATTTTTTTCAAATAGTTAGATGATGGTCGGCCCCTCACCTGCTCGTGGTACAGTACCTTCATGACCAACTCAGATTTCGCAGTTGCAATCTTCCCCTTCCTTAAGACGTCTTCGCCGGTACGCATCGGCGGCTATAATTTCCGGTCAACTGAGGACGTGGAAGGATTGCCACCACATCAAGCAACTGCAATCGATGAGCTTGCACGGATGCTCTTTGTGCAAAGCGATCTGCGTGTGAAATCGGCCTCTTATGCAATTCTACCGGATATCGAGGTTCACTCCGGCGATCCGCGTCTCCGCCACCTCGCGCACTTAAGGGATGTCGTAGCTTACTTATACGCAGCTCCTCATGATGTCTTAGAAACCGTGTTCCTATCGCCCGAAGAGATCAGCCTTGTGCTGTTCACACCTAGCCGCGTGAGCGCTCTTCTGACTCGCCCGGAACATCACACAGAAAGCGTCACACCCTTATCGGGGCCAGAACCCGATAAGGGAGACTATGTCCCCGGCTATAATGGCCTCTATAACCTCAGACATGCCTTCTGGGTCGAACCCGCTCACGCCTGTATGGCCCGAAGCCGCAAATGACATTGAAACATCTCGCAAGACATCCACATTGATTTCGAGCACCGGATGGCTCGTCGCCCTTATCACCACCTGCTGCTTGATCTATTGGAGAAACCAGAAACGCCGACATCCCTGCGCGTTTTTTCCGCCCTGCATTGGTTCAATGCCGCCAACGAAAATGGCCTTAGTCAAAGCCAGGCAGTCCTCAACCTGGCCGTAGCCTTCGAAACACTCCTACGCTTGCCGGAACCTTCGAAGACCGACCGTCTGGTGGACGCGATCTCGCTGTTGCTTGGTCGAACGGAGCGCCTCGATGAGTGGGCTCACCAATTCTACAAGGCACGTTCTCAGGTGGCTCATGAAGGCAATGGGTTCGTCCTTCCTGATCTGCCTGCGCTTCGCCCGCAGCAACTGCGCCAGCCTGCGGCCTTCGCCGATGGTGACGAAGTAGTGTCCGGTCTCGCGGCCTTCGCCGTCGCGCTCCGGCTCCACGACAAGGTTCTGCAGCATGCCGTTGGCGGCGATGCTGGCCGCCAAGCCTTCAATCTCCGCCGCCGTATGCCCGGTCTTGCGCACGTTGCGCGGGGACTTCTTCAGCATGTTCAGCGGCACGAAAATCTCGCTGCCGCTCTTGGGTTGGGTTTTTTTGGTCATCTTAGGTCTCTTCCGTTGGTTTACAGGTTTCAGCGCAAAAGCCGCGCTGAACCTCTGCCCGTCGGCGAGACCGGGGAGGCAAGTGCAAGGGCGGACGCAGCCCGTGGGGTATCTCCCGGTCTGCACAAGCGTAAGCGCGGAAGACTGGGGAAACGGCTGCGGCCGAGCGTTCTTCACGCGACCCCTTGCAGGCGCCAGGGGCAGCGCCCCTTAGCAAACGGGAGTAAATTCGGTCGAAAACACGGAAAGGATGTGCAGATGGCTTTTGCGTTTACAAGCAAAGATTGCCGTGATCTAAAGGCTCGCCTTGTGACATTAGAGGCAGTTTATTGCCATGCGATCATTGTACGGGCGGCTCTTTAGATACCGCGAACGGCCAATCCGCAAGCCGCTCGAAGATTACTTGTCCGAATGCCTCGCTGACTTCTTCAATCGGCTTCCCCATGAAGCTAAAATCGCATTCGTGCAAAAAATGTTCGTGCCTCCGGTCTGCGCAGGCGATTGGCGCTCGTCCATCTCGGACGTGACGAACGTCAACATGAAAACCCAATATGAGATACCGAACGGACGCCTGGATATTGTAATCCTGCTCGACAATAAGCCCACTTTCGTCATTGAGAACAAGGTTGCGGCTCCCATTGGGAAACGCTCTGACAATGTCGACCAATTAAGGGCCTATGGCGCGTGGCTGAAGCGGACTGCCGACCGAGCCGGCCAGAAGTTCGCGGTGCTGTGCCTGCTCACGCACATCACCGATCCGCCCGAGGATTTCAAGGAAGATCAGCGGGATCAGGACGGGACGGCTTCCAAGGTGGTGAGATGGTCGCAGATTGCGGGCGAAGTCCAAGTGCTCGCAAACAGCGGTACGCTTCCCCTCGACGTCCGTACCTTTGCCCGCGAATTCCACCTCTTCTTGCTGGAGCAGAACATGACCACTGAATTCGCCCGCTTCGAGGACTTCGCGGCCGCTATAGTCTACGTCAAATCCGGAACACGCATTTCATCTACGTTCGAGAAGATCTACGATCACGTCTCGGAACTTGGCGGTCCGTTTGTGAGGGGCTTCTACCAAGACGATGCGTTCGTTGACTTCGATTCCGAGACGAACCTGATCCACGGATGGAAATACCTTTCAGCGGATCCCATAAAAACTCTCTGTTTCGCATACGGCATCTGCCTCCAACCGCGACGATCGCTCGCCAACGAAGCTCTGCCGGATGAGGACTCGATCTTCTTGAGCATCGGGGTTGAAACCAGGAGAGAAAGGAATCTCCTTGAAGCGAGATCAAAAGACCTGGGTCCTGAATGGCACCACGTTTCGTTCCCGGACCAGTCCGTGCTGGCCACCTTCCGGCCTTTGCATCCGGCATTGGCAGAGCCCAAGTTGTTTGCAAGCACGATGACGGGTTGGATTGACCAATCGCACAGTCGCATTGCGGAACTTATACGAGCATTGCAAAAGCAATACGCGTAGCGCGAACACGTCGCGCGAGGGATCGTGACCGAAGGCCGGGACCTCGGCCCGGCGCGCTTGCGCGTAGAGCCCGGTCGGCTTGCCGACGCGTCCCCATCGGCAGCTCATGTCCAGACAGGTTCCGCTTGTCGTCTCCTGCAACTTTCCGTATATGTGAGCGATTTCAATGGAGTATTGCCATGTCAGCCGACAATTCAGATGGCCGCGAAGTTTTCATTCGCCAACTCGTGAACGATGTGGCACCGGCCGAGGCGCCGTTGGTCCCCGATTACATAGCAGCTGTCGACGCGGCGAAAGCCAAGTCGGTCGATGGTCTTGAGTTCGGGATCGAAGGTGTTGTCGAAGCGCTCGGGCCACTTGTCGTACTCGTGTCAACGACCCTCTTCACGGATTTGGGCAAGTGGGCTCTCTCCGGCGCCGAGGAAGCCATCAAGACCATGATCAAGCAAGGCGGGCAACGTCTGCTCGCGGCTTGGTTAGGCGCCCCGAAGAAGGGAGGTCTGAAGGATGTCCTGACCGATGAGGGGAAGTCCGAAGTCATGGTGATGGTCCGGGCTTCCCTACGGGGTAAGAAGATCGAAAAGGAGAAGGTCGACAAAATCATGACGGCGCTCGAGAAGAGACTTTTCGAGCCCTGAGAAGAACGTCATCCGGGAGGCGGGCCATGCTGAAGAGGTTGCGCCGGGAGAACGCACTGAGGTCCTGGTCCGTCTCACTGCTGTGCTTCGTCATTTCCGTGATGTACTTTGGTACGACGATCTTTCCCGCGCTTCGAGGCAGCTGGGTCGAAGCCAGGATCCCAGAGCATCATCTCGTCGTTGGGGCACTCACCTACGGGCTGTTCTTCTCCCTGGCCTTTTATGGGGGGACATTCGCTTCGATTTACAATTTCAAGCGGCTGGCTCCCCGGCATATCCGGAGCCCGCTTGTCGTGGAGGCGAGCGCACAACTATCCCGTAAGTTGGCGATCAGGCCGCTGCTCTTTTCCTTCGGCAACTTCGAGGAAAAACGGATTGTGGCCACGTCAATCCGGTCAAAACCCATCGTGCTGATCGGGGCTGGCGTCTTGCCCCTGGCGGCAGTCGCTCCTGGTGAGTTTGCATTCCGGCTGGCGCACGAGCTGACACACCTGGCGGCGAACGACTATCGCGCGGACCGCATCGTAAGGACGCATTATATCTGCTTCGCAGTGCTTATGGGGATAGTCCTCGCGGAATCCCTCTATGGCTACATCGCGCATGCAATCCGCTGGATCCACATCATATCCCGTCCGGGAATGGTGGGCAGTTCCACCCCGATGAGTACGATTCTCTCAGGACTCGCAAGCAGCTTGGAGATTTCATCGCTTATTGGGCTCGTGGTTGCGCTATTGCTTCTGGAGCGCATGGCGACTCGCCGGTCACGTGAACTCCATGCGGACGGAATCGCTTCGCGCATCACTAAAGAGAGTTTCCCGACGTTTAGCGCCGTCGAACCCGCGCGCAAGACCAACCGCATAGTTCGCTCGCTCAATGAGTGGTTCGCGCCGCATCCGGATCGGTCAGAGCGGGCCTTGGCGCTTGAGGAGCACAATCCGTTCACTGGGGTGAGCAGGGTGTTTCTCGTCACACATTGTTTTCTGCTCAGCTATTTCATTGACGTAACCCTGCAACTCGCGAGCTATGATGCGCGACACCGGGCCATGATGATCGCTTGGAGATGGCGTGACGAACCAATCACCGTCTTCATCCCATCGTTCCTGGCTGGACTTTTCTATATTGCGTCAACGCACATCATGGTCAGCAGGGTGACCCTTTCCTGGCGCGCCGAGAAGAGATTCTCTTTCGTCAAGTTTGCCGACTATCTGGCCTGCGCCGTAGCGGGAGCGGCCTTGATGATCCTTACAAGTCAATCCATCTGGTACTCCTTGAGGCCTGTCACGCGTGGAGTTGCCAGATTGTGGACAGCCCAATGGGACCTTTTTTGTCTCTTGGCGGCAAGCAGCCTGGCAGTAGCGGTTGCTTTGAGTCTTGCGACGGCCTTTGGGAATTCGAAAAAACGTTTCAGTTGGGTTTCAGTGCTGCCAATCTCGGTCGTGCTAGCAACTGCATTGGGAATAGCAATCGCCACGCCGGCCCCACCGGCACCGTGTACCGATCGTGACTACATGCACAGACGCGATTGTTAGCAAAAGTGCCCCGCACCGTTTCCGGCGCGGGGCAAGTAGCTCTGCACCTTGCGGGTCATCAGCTCTCAACGGACTTCTACCACCTACGAGGATGGTTTCCCTTGCCACGCCAGCGTGCCTCGCCGCTGCTCCGGGATGAATCGCACAGAGCCACGTCGGTGTCTGGTCTTCTGTGACAATCAGCCGGCGGCGTCCTTGCGCTCGCGAATGACGAGTCTTCCGCTGACGGGCAGTGCGATCAGTTCGACGTTGAAACCTTTGCCGTCGTCATGCGGCCAGATCGCGCCGATCTTGGTCCAGAACGCACTCTCGCCTTCGCCGGTGATGACGAAGGCCTCGTGGCTCGGCTTCTTGGCTTTGGGTTTTGCAGGCATTGCATTCTCCAGGTTGGGTTTGCCGCAGGGGCAGCACCGGCCGGAGACAAAAACGTTCTGGTGCCGGTCGTTACCGGCTTGCGGTTGCTTTCAACTTAGCAGGATGCGGCGCGACAATGATTGCTGAGTGTCACTTCGATCGTCGAAGGGTGGCGACGAGGGCACGCTTCGTCGGACATAGGATAGGTTTGGGGAAGCCAAAGCTGGTTTCTGCGCAACCGAAGATGGGCTTGAGAATACAAAAGGACTGGAGGGTGCTCGTAAATGCGTGAACAAGCCTTGTGGTGAAAACCCTCAGAGGGGCCTTTCGCAAGCTTACGGCCAATCCCCGCCTTCGTCGCCTTCATCGATCACCTTCGGCATTCCTGGCCTTCGTAGGCTGGACGGAAATTGACGCAGAGCCCACCGAAGCCGCCTTCGTATTCGGCGTGTTCGGAGATGATTCCGTAGTGATCTGCGAGAACCTTGGCGACATGGGCTACGGAGGTTTTCAGCGCATCGATCAGGACACGTTGTGTGTCGTCGTCGAGCGTGGACGCGGCGATCGCGTCGCAAAGGTCGTTGACATTAAGGATCTTGGTCATTTGAGGATCTCCCTTTCGTTATCGGCTGCGCCAATCGCGGCCGGACGGGAAATTTCGAGGAACGAGGGGATAGCAGCGGCGCAATGGAGGGTCCGGCCGAGGGCTTCCTTTAGGGATACGTTGGATGCCTTGCGCAGATGCGCCTCGGGCCTAGTTTCCCCGCCCTATTGGCCGTGCATTGGGGTTAGATGCGCAACGGGAGATGGGCTTGAGACGCAATAGAACCGCGCTCAAGAACTTTTTAGTGTCGGGATGAGAGAGGAAAAGCTTCAGTCGTCCAGAGCGCCTAATGGCGAGCTCTTGGACGGCATAGGATTCAGCTACATTAACAGAAGTACGGTGAGAAGACGTCCGGGCAGAAACTTCGGAAATGAAGGTCCATGCCGTACGGTCGATCGCCAACACCTTTCAGAGATGCGGCATATAGCGATCAATGATAATGTGGGTGAGCTGTTCGCCCCGTTTGACCAAAAGATGAAGGTCTTTGGCAGGGATAGGCGCAAAGTCTGTCGGATACTGGCGCACTTCGTCGCGGCTCACCAAGTCAGCCGGACGATGGGGCAATCGTTGGTCCTGCTGGCCGAGATAGACCATTCCAAAACCCTCTAGGTCTCCGGTCTCAACATGGCGGTGAAGCCGGGCATAGACGTGGTCCTGCGACTTCCGATGCACAGCTTCAAAGGACTTTGCTACGCGGCTGGCCCACCAGAATGGGTGGTCACCTCCGTCGAGCTGGCCGGGGCCCGCATTCAGGCTGATGATGTGCGTGACGGGATATGTGTCAGTAATGTCCCCGTCCCGACCTGGTTCCAGTACAGCCACACCCAAGTTATCGAACACTCCGCCATCAGTCAGGACGACGGTCTGCGTTTGGGCGCGGCCAGCTTTGGTGAACCGGAAGGTTTCGATCAACGGCGGCAGAATGATCGGGAAGGCCGCTGAGGCGGCCACCGCTTTTGCGACGGTTGGAGCCACACCGTCAATTTGGCCATATCGCCAACCACCGGACCTTTGAGAGCCAAATCGGAACGCCGTGCCTGTCTTCAGATCACAGGCATTTATGACCACATGTAATCCTGGGCGCGCAACGTCGCGGACGGTCTTCGATCCAAAAAGCCTGGTCAAAGCCTGCTCGAATGCCGTAGTGAGGCTGCCCAAGATGGGTAGGGATTGCCGAAACGTTGCTAGGCTACGCTCGATTCTTCTCGTCGGAATTCCAGTAAAAATTCGCAGCAACGCGAGAAGTGATGATAAGCACCACAGAGCTAGGGTCGGCAGGCCGGTTATAATCAACGTCAGGAGAATTTTCGCAATCTGAGAGCTTAGCAGCGTCTCTTTCACGATCATCCGCTGGATGCCATTTTGAAGCAGCTCAACCAGCTTCTTGTCAAATGTGGTGAAATCATCGGAGCTGTAAGCATAGCACGCACCGATTACACTGCCCCCCGAGACGGTGGAGACCACCTTTACTTTGTCAAGGAGGCCTCGGTCATGAAGTGCCCGCAAACATCCCAAGTGGAACGCCATTGCACGTGCGCCTCCTCCAGACAGGGCGAGTCCGATAAACGGCCGCTTAGGCTGCGGGTTAGGACTGGTAGTCGGCGCGCTCAAAGACCGTCCCCGAAATGAGGGGCCGCGATGAGTCAGCCCCTATGATCATCATTAGAAAGCGCTTGGCCTGGAATTCATCCCCCGTGAGGAGCTTCGCCATCGCGCTATAATCGGTATGGCTAGGAAGAGGCATTCCCCCTGGATGCGTGTGCCACATTCCGACAAATGCAACAGACTTCCTGGTCCTTTTGATCTTTTCCGCATTCATTTCGAAAACCCCCGCCGTGCCGCAGACGAAAGCGGCGGCAGACTGAACGCTGTCCGGGGGCGGCCCACTAATCTCGTCTACCCAGATAATCTTCAGGAATTCATCGGTGTGGCCAAACAGGATGCCGCCTGTTTCAACGTGCCGACCATTCACCCGCTCTGATCTGCGCATCCACGAGCGCATTCCGGAAAGGGCAGCTTGACTTACGCGGACTTGGAAATCGTTGCGACCGTCCGGAAGAATGACATCACTTGGCCAGTCAAACTCGAATTCACGAAGAGCGCCTGTGCGTTGCCCCGTCAGATCAAAGGACCTGGCGCGCGAGACAGCAGCCGATGGATTTGCCAACCATCGGCTTGCGACGTTCGTCATTTGCGCGGTGAGTGCCATAACGTCAGCGGCAGAGCCGCGGAAGGTAGGACTGGAGCAACCAGGTTCCGGCTGAAACAAGCGCGTCCGGTCGGGACTTACAGGCCAGAATTCGTCAAGGACGTGCTTTGCTTTGGGTAGATTGGACAAGGCGATCTTTGTGCGGCGGTCAATGTCCAGCGTAATGCCGGGGGCGTCTTGTACTGCCATGGTCATTAGCGCCTGATCGGCTTTATGCCCAAGAGCCATGGAGATGATTGGCGGGTGGGTTTTCGGCCAGCCCTGAAATTGCTTCTCAAGTGAGGTTGCGACCATCGTCGAAGCAGTTGCATTGATGATCACGTCAGCGGCCAGGACATCTGCCAGTCTATCGGTGTTTTCAAGCAATCTAACGACATCCGCGCTCGACTGGAGAGCCTCGACAGAAGGATTCGCGAAGCGGACGTTTTCTGCAGTCGCTTTCGCTTTGTTGACGCCGATCTGATATCTGTCGAACAACTGTCTGACCAAGATGCCTGGCTTGACCGAGTCTTTGTCATACAGCTGCAATTTGCCGACACCTGCCCGAGCAAGCAGCATGGCGACAGCGCTCCCGATCGCTCCGCAACCAAACAGAACAACATGGCGCCCAGCCCACCATGCCAAAGCGCTTTCGGCATCCCTTCTCGTAACGATCTCGGGGCGGTCCTCAAGGACGCCGCACCACTCGATTTTGGCCTTTTCGGCCCAAATATAGAAGTCGGCGATATCAACCGGACTATCGTCCGTAGAAGCCTTGATAGCCTCGCGGATTTCATCGACGCGCTTAGCGTCGATCTGCCAGCAAGCTTGGTGCTGCAGACGTTGTCCGCCCGCAATGCCTCGCATGGCGGCGCCCAAAACGAAGATGAGTGACTTGCCGCTTTCACTTCTCAGCACGCCGAGCTGGATCATCAACCGAATAATCTCAACGGGCACATCACGAGCTTTAAGCTCCTTCAGGAGCCCCGAGAGCGTGTCTGGATATTCGTGCGGCATCCCTGTTGGCAGAAGCACGACGGCAGCCAACCGGCCGTCAGGGATAGTGCCGGAGTGCTCAATCCATTGGCCGAGTTCGATGCGGTTCTCGTTCTCGCGCGTGATCTTCGCATATCCCGCCCAGAAGGGCGGTTCTGGCGTGGGTGTATTCTGTGTCGGGACGACCTTTGTGCCGCTGACTCCATAGGTGACGGGCGGATGCAGGGGCATCCCAGCGGGATCTAGTTCACTTACAGCGGCCGCTCGGAGCCAATCATCGACACGCTGCATAAAGCCGAATAGACCATCTTCCGGCTGCCACTCGCTATCGGGTGCTTGATAGAGACAGATATAGTCACCCCATTGCACGTGCGAGAAGTCACGATAGCGCTTATGCGCGAAGTGCAAGCGCGGCAATTCCAAGGGGAATTTGGCTGGAAGCTTAAGTAGCAGCCTTTCCCGCGCCTTAAGCGGAATGCCGCCCTCTTTGCGAGGATACCCTGAGCAATCCACCGACAGCGAGACGGATGCTGTCTCGCCTTGGACGGCCGGCTCGACGATTTCGATAATCTCGAGCGATCCGGAGGAGGCTTGAACAATTTCAGCTAGTTGGCCGAGCGCCCAAGCCTGTCCTTCGGATTTCATTCGCGGCCGAAACCAACTTTGGCGCTTGGAGGTGCGGCGCGCCCGCGAGCGGCGGCCACGGCCGCTGCCAACGCCAACGTTTCTCGCGCGCTATCAGACACCTCGTATTCATCGTCGTCGAGGAAAACGCCGTTCTCATTCACGGTGAAGATGATCGGCCGCAGATTCTCAGGTGTGCTGTATTCACCCGTGCACAAGAAAGCGGTGTTGACGATCTCCTCATAGCGGTTCCTCGCCTTTACGTGTGGCGGGTTGTCGCCAGAGGAGTTCGACGCCGGGAATTCCGGCGAGCTGGCGACGATGTAACCGATGTCTAGCTGAGCCGTTTGAAGCTCGTCCATCGCGTCCTGCTGTAGCACATCGTCTTCGTACATCACCTTCTTCGAGCAGTGATGCGGGGCCAGCAGCACGTTCCAATTCAACATGGGATCATTGTTGTGATCGTGCGTTTGCTGAAAGGTTTGCATCAATGTCGGGTAGGAGACATCGCCTAGGAACAATCCATACATCGGGTGGTCCTGAGACCCAATGATCAAGCGCATCGTGACGCTGGTTTCGTTGCGGGCATCGGCTTCCCCCTCTTTGAAGGGACCGTGAATGAAGGCGTGGAATCTGTCGCTGACGTCTGCGCCATCAAGTAGGGTGATCGAAGAGCCCGGTCGCGTGTAGAACTGCTTCGGCAGATCATGGTATTTTTCGCCAGGCTCGAACAGAGAGCTGTAACCGATGACCCTCACGCGATTCCCGGCACCGGGATCGCCGCCGACTTTTATCGTCTTTGCCGCACGACGATGGGCTTCCTTGCGGAATACTTCCGCATCCTCGCATAGGACCTTCTCGTCTTCATACTCCCGGAAGATGTGCGGGCTATGCCATAGCTCTCCGATAACAACCCTTTTGAGCAGATCTGCGAAGCCACGGCAGTGGTCCTGGTCAGGATGCGTGAGCACGAAGCAAGACAGGTAGGGTTTCCCGTCGCGCTCGGGGAGCTTCGCGACCAGTTCATCAACTAGCGGGATGTGCTCATTATCGTCGTCCTCCGCCATGACCTTGTCGTTCAAATCAATCTGGAGCACTTCGGATTCACTGATCACAATGGTCGTGCTGTCTCCGCAGCCAACAGGCCAAAAAATGAAGGATGGTCCTTTCACGTCTGCAAACATCACATCTCCTCGGCCGAGCTGGCACTACAATTTGATTTTCAACCAATCCTGCAGCGCGAAGGGGAGCGTCTCCCATGGGACGGTCGGCTGCCGCTAACTAAAAAATATACATCGATTCCTGGTTGCAAGCCACGCGAGTGGCGCAGAAAGTGGCAGATATCCAATGTAAAATGGTGCGGGCGGCGGACCCGAGCCGGCACAGGCCTTGCAGCCCCAGGATTTTTATCACCTTTCGGCTCTCGCCGCCGCCCATCAGGCGTTCGTGGTCTGGACTATCCCTTCACCCTGGTACGCCAGCATTTTGCTTTGCCCATGCACGACGGGGCTTCTTCGAGCTGGCCGACAGATGTCACACGCGCAACGTGGAACACGACAGCATCGCGCGTGGCTCATCGTCGTTACGTCAGTCTGCAAGAATGGATTTCTCTTTGGCGCGCCTGCCGGCCGAATTATCTTCCTGCAAGGAAACGCGCCGCGCGTTTTCGGTTTCAAAGTTGCATAAACCGCCGACATTCGGGTCCGGCCCGCACCAAGATATGCTATGTTCCACAACATCTGCAATGCGGAGGACAGTCTATGCAGCCGGCAGCGTCTTGGCTTCAGGTTCTTCGTCGTATGACTCGGCGAGTACAGAGATGGCGCCGAAGACTTGCGCGCTCGGCGGCGGCCGACGGACGGGATAATCTCCACGAGCTCTTTCTATTCGGGCCGCACGGCTAACCGCGCCTCACGCATCCACCACGCTTGGGTCGAAAGTGGCCCAATTCCACGCTGGCGCCACCGCATCCGGCACCGAAATTAGATTACGTCGCGGCACTTTGAAAATTATCCCTAGCACCGCACAATCGTGTGCGGCCGGCTGATCGGTAGAGCCACAGCATGACGGGTTGCGGCGAGCGTCACGTGATCATCATCACGCATGTCCAGATCCCTATTGCTTTGTGCCTCGGCGCATATATTGGCGACTACATCGCGAGCCTGCTCGAACAGCAGGCATCGGATCGGGCGGACGCGCCACCTCTCTCGTGCATGGCACTTGCGTCGGCATCAGCGAAAGCGACGCCGACGTCCTGGTCAACTCTGGAGGATGGCCGCGCGCTTCTCGGAGACGCCGTCATCCTCGCGACCGGACATGACACAAGAGCTAGCAGTCCGGGGCATGCAGATCCCTGGGCGTCGCCTTCAGCCGCTCCCATCTCCCCCGACGCAACCGTTCTGATCCTCGGCACCGGACTGACGATGGTCGACTACGTCCTGTCGCTGCTCCGCGATGGGCACCGAGGCCCGATCATCGCGATGTCGCTGCGAGGCGTGCTCGCAAGACCCCGTCGCCGGGTCGATGCTGTGCCTATCGCGGAGACCGAGGTTCCGTTCGGCGCCGGAATCAACAGGTTGCTGCGCTGGCTGCGGGACCGCATTGACCGCCACATCGCTGAGGGAGGAGACTGGCGCGGTGTCATCGACGGTCTTCGTCCGTATACCCAGCGGCTATGGCGCGAACTTTCACCGATCTCCAAGCGTCGCTTCCTGGAGCACGCGCGCCTGGTGGGACGTGCATCGCCATCGTATGGCGCCCGAACTGGAGGGGCGGATCACCCAAGCCATCTATAAGGGGCAGCTCACCCTGTTGGCGGTGAAGGTGATCGGTACTGAGCCTAATGCCGCCGTCTGGGTCAGATATTGCCGACGCGGCGATGTCGACATTCGCGACATGCAGGTCGGCGCCGTCATCCATTGCACCGGCATCGTCAAGGATCCCCGCGCCACGCCAAATCCAGCGGTACGCAGCCTGGTCGATCGGGGCCTCGCACGGGTCGACCCGCTCTGTATTGGTATCGATACGGACGCCGACTGCGCGATCATAGATCGCAACGGCATTGGCTCGCGCCGGCTGTTCGCAATCGGACCGCTGACCCGCGCCGCCTTCTGGGAGATCATTGCGATCCCCGATATCCGCAACCAATGTGCGGCACTCGCCGCGCGGCTGGCCAAAACCGACAGCGAGCAACCGCCGGAACCCATCGTCAGCTCGCCAGCGTCTACCTGCTGAAGCCGGCTGGGGTCGATGGCTTTTCCAGCCCGTTCATGAGCCGCACCAGGCTCGATTTGCCGGCGCCGGAGCGCCCAATCACACCGTTGATCGAGCCGCGCGGGATGCAAAATCGATGTCCTGCAGCGCCTGCAGGGATTGTCGCGGTAGGCGCGATAGACCTTCGAGGCCGCCTCGTACCGCACCATGGCGTCGTTTGCGGCCGGTGCAGGTGCGACGGGCGGCAGAAATTCGATAGGCCGCACCGCAGTCAGGAATTGATGTGCGTCCATTCAGTCATCCAGTTGCAGGTGGCCTTGGCCGCTCGGGCGCAGCGAGACCGTCCAGCGGTCATGCTTCTGCCTGCGCAGGCCGTTGGCGCCGGCAACGGCGCCGCTGTCGTCCACGAGCAGTTCGAGCGCAGGACTGTGATCGAGGATGGTGACGCCGGCCTGCTTGGTGCGCTTGAGCATCAGGCGCATATATTCAGGCCCCTGCAGCGAGTTGCGTTGCGACCGGCCGCGCTCGTCCATCGGATAGGGATAGCCCCAATCGGCCAGACGATACGCGCGCCATCCAGCGACGATCCTGGAGGTAGCTACCCATTTTCTCGCGGTTAGCCATCGCGACCTCGCGCGACGCCGGATCCGGATCGACATGCGCCGGTGCCGGCCGCCGCAGTCGCGCCCGAGGTGCCGCAAAAGCCCTTGTCAGCCAGCACCACGCGCGCGCCGCGTTCAGCGGCGCTCACCGCCACCCAGGTACCGGCCGGTCCGCCGCCGAGCACCAACACATCGGCGTCAAACTCCACGGATCCGGGCTGCGCGGATAGCCGCTCGGCGCGGTCGGGTTGGATGGTCATGACTCACGTCTCCGGGCGGACTCGATCGCGTACCGCGTTGCACCACCATCGTTACGCGCGCAAACGCCGCCGGCAATTTCAGATATTTGCAGAGAGTTGGACGAAGCTTTCTCAGCCCTCACCGGCGGAAGAAGATTCGTGTGCCGGATACCGAATGTTTCGCCGCTGCGATGAGGCGCGACACGAGATTCCGCGCAAGGACGGCCAGCGGAGACGGATATTTTTGTCTTGCTCGTGGCCGCCCGTGATTCAGTCTCTCACGCGTGTCCCATCGGCATCACTGGCGCCATTTAGCAGGCGCCGGTCACGAGCGTCGGCCTGTCGTTGACTTTGGTCGGCGGCGCCGCGTGCACCCGCGGGATAATCTCCTTGGCAAAACGCTCCATCTCCGCCTCGAACGGCTGGAATTGCAGCATGAACAATTCGATTCCAGCGGCATGAAACGCCCGAATGCGGGCCGCCACCTCGTCGTAGCTGCCGACCAACCCCGCGGCGGTCCCGCCGTTGCTGCCGACCCGCGCCGATTTCTGCATGGTCTGCATCATGACGACCTTCGGGTCGGTGTTCTGCTTCTGGATCGCCTTGATCGGCGCATCCTTCTTCGACAGATCGAGCAGCCGCTCATAGGCGGCTTGCGCCTCGGCGTGCGTTTCGCGCGTGATGACAAAGGCGGACAGGCCGAAACGGAGCGGCGCCCCGGCACGCGGCCGGGCCGCCACGTCGGCAATCAAGCCGGCGACATCCTCGAGCGGCTGTCCGTTGATGAACCAGACATCGCCGTGATCGGCAACCAATGCGCGCGCCGGTTCGGATTCACCGCCGACATAGATCAACGGCCGAGGCCGGTAGAGGCTCGCCGGCCGCAACACATAGTCGCGGACGTCGAAATGCTCGCCCTTATAGGTCAGCCGCTCGCCTTGCATCAGGCGCGACACCACCGTGATCCATTCGCGGCCGTAGGCATAGCGGGCGTCGTGCTCGGCGAAACCGATGCCCGCCCTGTCGAGCTCGGGCCGATTCCAGGCATTGACCAGATTAATGGCGAACCGGCCTTGGCTGATGTTCTCGATCCCGAGCGCAAGCTTGGCCAGCACGACCGGATGGTAGAGATAGGGCTTGATGGCCGCGATGATCTCGATCCGGCTGGTCAGGGCCGCCAGTGCGGCCGCCGCGCTCCAGGCCTCGAGCTGATCGAGATCCTCCTGGTGCGGATTGATCGTATGCTGCGCGATCAGCGTGGAATCGTAACCCAGCGCCTCCGCCGCGAGCACGAGATCGCGATTGCGCTCCCATGATGCATCGTATGGCTCTTCGGGATCCTGATAGGCAGCGCGCGAACCGTGCACCAGCGCCCAGATGCCAAAACGGAGCGGTCGTATCGTCATCGGCTGTCTCTCCCGAATTCTCCTTCGCATTGACCCGTTTTCCGCAAAGCGCGGCGAGAGATCAAGCGACGCCGCATCAAAAGATTTTCCTTGTCGTGTTGCGCACACGGATAAATCAGAAAACTCGGGAACAAACGACAATTGGAAAACCACTCTATTTCTGTCCGCCGAAAATCGTGGGACAGTTTGCGGCGCGTGAACGACGGTTTCATTCGAATGGCGACACATTGCCGACCGGGTGAACGAAGACATGCGCCGCATCAACGACTATCGTGCGCAGCGATTAACAAGGACGAATTCATCTTGAGCAACCTCGAACAGACCGCCTCATCGGTCGCATTCGATGCCGCGCAGCCCAGCGACAATGCCGTCTCACGCGCTCGGAAGGTTCCGTTCGAGATCGGCCGGCGCGGTTTGCTGCTGTTGTCGTGGCTTGCTCCGGTCGTGCTTCTCATCGTCTGGGAGCTGCTGGCGCAGGCCGGCTGGTTGTCGCCGCAGGTACTGCCCGCGCCGAGCAAGGTGCTCAGGACCGCATTCAAGCTGGCGGCCTCGGGAAGTTTGCTGAACGACCTCGGCATCAGCCTGCTGCGCGCGATTGGGGGCTTTACCATCGGCGCCAGCATCGGCTTCGCACTAGGCATCCTGGTCGGCTTTTCGCGGATCGCGGAGGCCGCCATCGATCGCAGCGTCCAGATGATCCGTGCGATACCGTTCCTCGCCCTGCTACCGCTGGTGATCGTCTGGCTCGGCGTCGGCGAAGCCGAGAAGATCTTTTTGGTCGCGCTTGGCGTGGCCTTCCCGATCTATATCAACACCACGCTCGGGATCCGGCAGATCGACCCGAAGCTGATCGAGCTTGGCCGCGTGCAAGGGCTCGGCACGCTGGACCTGATCCGGCGCATTGTCCTGCCGGGCGCCCTGCCCTCGATCCTGACTGGGGTTCGCTATGCACTGGCCACCGCGTGGCTGGCGCTGGTGGTGGCCGAAACCATCGGCGCGCAATCCGGGATCGGCTTTCTCGCCATGGACGCGCGCGAATTCCTGCGCACCGACGTGATCGTGCTGACGATCGTGATCTACGCGCTGATCGGCGTCGCAGCCGACGCGATCGCCCGCACTCTCGAGCGTCGCCTGCTGGCTTGGCATCCGAACTATGGGGGCACACGGTGACCTTGCACGTTGTCCCCTCTTCGACCGCGGCTTCGCCGGCCGTCGCCGTGACACATCTCTATCGCGCCTACGGCAGCCGC
Source organism: Bradyrhizobium agreste (assembly GCF_016031625.1). Classification (GTDB taxonomy): domain Bacteria; phylum Pseudomonadota; class Alphaproteobacteria; order Rhizobiales; family Xanthobacteraceae; genus Bradyrhizobium; species Bradyrhizobium agreste. Next base: position 306,586 of record NZ_JACCHP010000001.1, read on the forward strand.
GTCGTGATCGAGAACCTCAACCTGCGCATCGAGCGCGGCGAGTTCGTTGCCCTGCTCGGTGAAAGCGGCTGCGGCAAGACCACGCTGCTCCGTGCGCTGGCCGGGCTCGACCCGATCGACGGCGGGCGCATCGCCGCACCGCGTCGCCCAGCGGTGGTCTTTCAGGAGCACCGGCTGCTGCCGTGGGACACCCTGTGGCGCAACGTGGCACTCGGCCTGCAGGCAGCCGATGCCCGCGAGCGTGCGGCCGCGGCGCTGGCCGAGGTCGGGCTCGGTGACCGGCTCGACGACTGGCCGCGTAACCTCTCCGGCGGCGAGGCGCAGCGCGTTGCGCTGGCCCGCGCCCTGATGCAGGAACCCGAGTTGCTCCTGCTTGATGAACCCTTTGCCGCGCTCGACGCGCTGACCCGCATCCGCATGCACCATCTGGTGCGCGAATTGGTGGCCACGCACCGGCCCGGCGTGCTCCTCGTCACCCATGACGTGGATGAAGCGATCGCGCTAGCGGACCGCATCCTGGTGATGCGCGACGGTCGGATCGCCTTCGAGCATCGCACCAGCGGTCATGGTGCGCGGTCGATTGCGCGCGCCGAGCTGCTGGCCGAGCTCGGCGTCGTCGCCTCCCACCCCATCCCTGCCTGAGTTCTCCGGAAGGACACTGTCATGTCTAAATTCGCAAACCCTTCCCGCCGCGGTTTCCTCGGCGGCGCCGCCTTCGGCATCGGCGCGCTGGCGGGCTTTGACCTGTCCCAGACCGCGGAGGCGGCGACCGGCCGTGTCACCGACACCGTTCGCCTGACCTGGGGTTTGAGCGGCCTGAACCTGATCGCCAAGGAGCGCGGCCAGTTCGAGAAGCTGCTCGCCAAGGACGGCATCAAGGTCGAATGGCTGGGGCCGTTCCCGAACCACGCCCCGACGCTGCAGGCGGTGACCGGCGGTAGCGCCGATTTCAGCTTCGGCGGCAGCACGACCCCGGCGCTGGCCGCGATAATCGCGGGCTCCCCGCTCGTGTTCACTCAGTTCGTGGTCTACGAGCCGCGCACCACCGCGATCATCGCGAAGGACGATTCCGGCATCAACAGGATTGAGGATCTGGTCGGCAAGTCGGTGGCGGTGAACCGTTCCGGTCTCGGCGAATTCCTGCTGGTCGCGGCGCTCGAGAAGCACAAGGTCGATCGCTCCGCAGTGAAATTCGTCTACCTCAATCCGCCGGATGCGGCACCGGCCCTCGCCTCCGGAAAGGTCGACGCGTGGTCGATGTGGAGCCCCGGCGTCGACATCGCCCGGCTCGAATACAAGGCGCACGATATCTTCCTCGAGGGCCGCGACCTGGATTTCCAAATCGACTACACCTCCTATCTCACCACGCGCAAATTCGCGACCGAAAACCCGGCGCTGGTCCGCGCGGTCAACGAAGCATTTCGCGCCGAGGGGAAATGGATCTCGGAGAACGGCAAGGACGCGGAGTACATCGCGCAGAAGGCCGGCAAATACAGCGACCAGGTGCGCGATCAGTTCATCGCACTGAACCGGACATATCGCTACTTCCCGGTCAACGACGAGAAATTCGTGTCCGAATTGCAAAAGGCCACCGATTGGCTGGTCGCGCGCAAGGTGCTGCCTGAGCCAGTCAAGGTCAGCGATTACCTGGCTCAGCTCTGAACCAACGCCGCCCTAGCCTCAGCCGGATCCACGCATGAACAAGTCAGTCTCTGCCCATTCTTTTGAAGCCCCGCATAACGGCGGCCACCGTCACGGGAGGCCTTCGAAGCAATTCTCTGAACTGACTGGGGCAAGCGTAGCCGGCGGATCTTTGTTGGATTGGGCTCCCGCATGGTCGCGAGCCGTCCAATTCCGCGACACCAGTTCCCGACAGCGCGGCGAAGCGCGCTCCGCTTCAAAAAGATGCCGCTGCCGGAGTTTTCCAGCAGCGGCGCCAGTCAGGGAGGAAGCAGACGAGCCGGTCTGCTAGCGGATCCGTAGGGCGCAGATAGCTCGCCCGAAATTTTCATACCCGAGACGCTTCACGGACCCTCTTTCACCGCGAGCGGAGCTCGCTCAGTACGCTGCAGCAAATCGCATCCGGCACTCAGGACAGGCGCGGAGAGCCCAATTAAGCAGCCAGCAGGAGACGGCGCCGACGACCATCCCTTCCCAGCCGAACCTGGCTCCTGCGCCAAAGAAAGCAGGACGAACGTCGTGGTCTAGACCTGCATGAAGCGGCGTGTAAGATCGGCTGAAGCATCAATTGGGTAGGGTTGGGTAGAAACCGTGAGAGCCAATGTCTTAGGTCGCCTTGCCGCAAGTCTCTCCGCGTCTCGCGGTGATCAGATGACGATCTATGCGCCGTCACTGCGGACCCTTCCACCGAACGCCATGCTGGTCATGGCCACGCTTCCCGTCATCGACTGGAACGACTGTCTCCTGCGGGACTTGCAAGCGGGGCCCAAAGTGCCCCTTTCCTGCTATGCGGCGATCGTCATGATCGACCCGTTTGCATGCTGGGAAGATCTTGGTGATTTGTTGGAAGCTGCAAGGATGACCGGAGTGACGAACTTTCCGCCTGCCTCCATGATCGAACGGACACCGGCAGGAGTGCCGCTCGATCGCGGTCAGGAGCTCGAGCTTCGCCGTATGGAGTGGTTTGCAAGGCGAGGGTTCAAAGTCCTGTTTATCGCGGCAGACGAGGCAAGGATGACAGCAGCCGAGCAACGGCTAGGTTCACAGCTGGATGGGTCCGTCTATCTGCGACCCGAGGCGCTTGAGCTGCCGATTGGATCGGACATCAGCCTCGTAAGCCTTGGCTCTCATGGCTCGTCATCGGTACCGAAGTTCTCCCTGGAACATGCCGCCACGGCCAAGCAGCCGCTCCGACGGGCATGAGGCCTTATTCGAGGATCCGCAGTTTCTTGATTTTGTTGTAGAGGGTTTTGCGCGAAAGCCCGAGAGAGCGAGCAGTCTTGCCGCGGTGAAGCCGATTTCTCTTCAGGCCCTCGATAATCCAGTCTCGCTCGGACAGCGAGGCCGCGGGCCGTGCGCCTGAAGGTGGCCCCAACAACGGCTTTAGCACCTCACCGGTGATGTGACTTGATGGCAGCGTCACGAGCTGGTTCACGACCTGCCGCAACTCGCGCAAATTGCCTGGCCAATCGTGGCCGGCGAGCGCAAGGAATGCAGAGTTTTCTATCGTGAGCGTCTGGGCGCTAGAATCTCCTTTGGCTTCGACGGTGAAGTGTTGAACGAGTTGCGGCAGATCTTCAAGCCTGTCGGGTAGCGAAGGTAATTGGACATCCAGCCCGGCAAAAAGGTCGAGAAGCCGCGCGCACAGAACCGTTTCAAGGCCAGCGCCTCGGGCCACGGTCGCGGTCGCAATGATCCGGGCATTGGAACGCATGACAGTTACCCCGTACAGAGGGGTAAATCCGCCTGTCTCAAGGTAATCGGCAAGGCGCTCCTGTCCATCGCGCGAAAGTTGGTCGACATGCAATAGCACGACGGCACCGTCACTCGACGCCTCCAGGAGTGACAATTGACGTTTGCCGCTCTCAAGACGCTCGGCGCCGAACAACGGGCCAAGTATATCCATTGCCGGACCGGGACGGCAATGAAACAGCGTCGCCTTGGCGTGCCTGCGGTCGCTAAACGCGTGGACCAGGGATGCTATTCTACGCTTGCCGGAGCCAGCCTCCCCCCAGATGAGGACCGGGCGGGGGGTGGCCGCAACGCGTTTGGTGATCTCGAGGATGCGCTTCATTGCCGAGGACTGCGCGATCACGCCGTGCCTGAAACCACTCAACTGCAGCTGCCGTTCGAGTAGATCCACCTTCTCGCGCAACAGGTGGATGGTCTTGAAGCCCGACGTCACCTCGAGGACCGACATCTCCAGAGGCACGCGGTCCAGCGAAGACCCTCCGATGAATCCCTGGATTCCGGTCTCGCGACAGATGTCCAGGAGTTCATCCGGCTTTGTGATCGGGCCCCCACCAAGCAGGCAGATGGTGCTCTTGTTGACGGATTGAGCAACGCGCGCAACGGCATTCGTACGGGCTGCAAGTTCAGACAGGCTGATCGATGGATCGGACTCGCTTTCAACCCCGCGGTTTAGATTGAAGTTGATGCAAATGGCCTCGGCGCCCGCTTCGACCATTCGACGCGCCTCGGATTGACTGCGCGTATAGGCAATCGTCATCAGGCCGCGTTTTGCAGCTTTCACGAGGAACTCGATTTCCCGGGAGTAACCGAGACCACACTTCTCGAGCAATGACCTGCGCTCATCGTCGATGTGTATGACCGATGGGAAGTTGGTCACACCGGCAAATCCCCATTTGATGATCCGATCGAGCCAACGATCAAGATCGAGCTCGGGGTCGAAGGTACAGGCGCCGAAGAAGACCGGCAATTTCGTGCTGGGCAGGATTTCGGTCCGTCCGAAGCTTGCCACGAATTCGTTACTGTTGCGGATTGGGAGGATCGAGGCAGGTGAGGCCCCACCCATGGCTCGAAAACGGCCCGCATTGAGCGCGAGCACAAAATCGGCCCCCGCCCGCTCGGCGGCCCTGGCGGTCATGCCCGACCCGATCCCCGCACCAAGGACAAACGAGCGGGAATTGCGGAAGAACTGCCTGATACCGGCTCCCTTCACCTCAGCCGTCCGCCTGTCGATCCTGAGCCGCGCATCATCGCACGGCTCTACGTGAAGACTAGCTCCAACTCGCCGGTGCGCGCAACCGCCGTACCGCCTTTCCATTGCTCATGAACAAGTGGCAATCGGCTGGAGCGGCGGTGAGGGTGAGCTTGGAGGCGCCTTTGGGCCAACCGGATTGTGGCGCCCTGGCGACGAGAGCTTCGTTTCCGGCATTACCGTAGATGTACGTGACGCTGCCGAGATGCTCGACGAAATCGACCCCAAGTTCAATCGAGATCTCCTGCTGCCCGCGCATTGACGAGGAGAAGTCGTCCGGGCGAATTCCAACAGTGACCGGCTTGCCAACCAGCATCTGGTCCGGCTGAACCGGAACGGAGATCGTGGGCCCGGCGTTCAACCGGACGTCCATGCCATGTTCATGAGCTGCCTCGACCTTGCCGCCCAGGAAGTTCATCTTGGGCGAGCCGATGAATCCTGCCACAAAGCGCGAAGCGGGACTGTGATACAGATCGTGCGGGCTGCCGACCTGTTCGATGTTGCCGTCCTTGAGCACGACGATCTTGTCAGCCATGGTCATCGCCTCGACCTGGTCATGCGTCACATAGATCATGGTATTTCCGAGCTGCTTGTGGAGCTTGGCGATCTGAACCCGCATTTGCACGCGCAACTCGGTGTCCAGGTTGGACAGGGGCTCATCGAACAGGAACACTTTTGGTTCTCGCATGATGGCGCGTCCGATTGCGACGCGCTGGCGTTGCCCGCCTGAAAGCTGTCGAGGCTTGCGATCCAATAGATGGTCGATCTGCAAGAGCGACGCTGTTTTGGCTATCTTGGCGGCGATCTCGGCTTTCGAGGCTTTGGCCATGCGCAGGGGAAAGGCCAGATTCTCCCTGACCGTCATATGCGGATAGAGAGCGTAGCTTTGAAAGACCATGCCGAGGTTGCGATCGGCCGCGTCGATGTCGTTGACGAGCTCATTGTCGATGAGGAGCCGCCCACCGCTGATAGGCTCGAGCCCGCCAATCATGCGCAAAAGCGTGGATTTGCCTGATCCGGATGGACCGACGAAGACGACAAATTCGCCGTGATCAATCGCAAGGTCGATATTGCGCAGGATCTCGATCGTCCCATAGGCCTTCTTCAAACCTTCCAGGCGAACATCGGCCATTATGCCCTCCTCTGTTGTGGGCGAGCCGCGCGAGCGGCACTTACCTCAATGTCGCGCAAGCTCGATACGATGAAGTCGGGGGCCATCTGGGACGGATCCTGACGCATCGGCACGCCGGTTGTAACAAGCACCGTAGCAAGCCCCGCTTTCTTTCCGGCTTGAATATCCGTAGGAACTTGGTCCCCGATCATGATCGTCGAAGCCCGGTTCGTACCGAGGCGTGAAAGCGCTGTCTCGATCATCGGCACGTGCGGCTTTCCGACGATCGAAGGCTGCACTTGCGTCGCGGCAGCTACAGCTGCAATCGTCGCACCAGCCCCAGGTTCGAACCCGTTGGCCGTCGGCAACAGAAGATCGGGATTGGTTCCGATGAAGACAGCGCCATTGAGGATCGCCTCAACGGCAATTCGCATCTTCTCGTGCGTGATATCCCGGTCAAGCCCCATCACAACAACTTCGGGGCTCCGGTCAGTGACCTCCAGCCCGACTTCGCGCATGGCCGTGACAAGCGACGGAGCGCCGATGACATAGACTTTCGTCAATTCCGGATAATTCGTTCGAATAAGTTCTGCAGCCGTGATGGCGCTTGTCACGACCTGTGACGGTGCGATCGCGAGGCCAAATCCCGTCAGCTTTCGGACGACGTCCTCAGGGGTATGCGTGGAATTGTTCGTCACAAAACAGAACGGCACGCCGGCTTTCCGCCATCGCGCAAACGCTTCTATGGCATCCGCGATTGCGGTGCTGCCACGATAGACGACACCATCCAGATCGGAGATGATCCCATCTATTGGCGGCCAGTTGACGGCGGAGCTTGTGCTAACCATTCATCAGCATCCCGCCATTCACATGGACAATCTGCCCGGTCATGTAGGAGGCTGCGGGGCTAGCCAAGAACACAGCGAGGCCTGCGATATCTTCCGGCAATCCGACCCGGCCCAGTGGAATCCGGCCACTATGACGCGCTTCGGTCTCTTCCCGAGGGCGCCCGTGCATGGGCGTGTCGATAATCCCGGGTGCGATTGCATTGACGTTGATCTTGAGCGGAGCACATTCATAAGCGAGCAGCTTTGTCACATCGTGCACAATGGCTTTTGACAAACAATAGTCGGCGCCGCCAGCCTGGTAGTTGAAAACCGCGCCCTGCGATGACAACGACGATCCGACATTGACGATCCGGCCGCCCTTGCTCTTCATGAAGCGCTCGATAGCTAGCTTGGCGCAGCGAAGCACTGCGACGGAGTTGATTTGGATGGTTTTTTCGATTCGATCGGCATTGCCGGTCAGAAGCGGCTGAGCCGATTTTATTCCGGCGTTGTTGATCAGGACATCGAGCCTGCCGAAGCGCTTGGCGATCTCATCAAGCACCCTGCCGACATCGTCTTCTCGTGACACATCCATGCTCATCGGCAGGATGCCGTTGCCGTACGGCAAGCGCGTTAGAATGTCCCGGAGGTTTTCCACATTTGCGTCGGTTGCCAGGACGTTCGCACCACCTTGACGGAAAGCATTGGCAATGGCTGAACCAATGCCTCCACCCGCACCGGTCACGAGCACGGTCCTGTCTGCAACTGAGAACTGTTCGGTCATTCCAACTCCAGGATAGTTTGAGACTTGAGAAACTCGTCAACGGCTTCGCTGCTTGGCATTGCGCTTTGCGCGCCGCGTCGCGTTACACACAGCGCTGCCACTGCAAGGGCCTTCTTGACCGCTTGCCGTATCGGTAGCCGCTGAGCAAGAGAGGCTGCGAAGGCTCCATTGAAGGCATCGCCTGCGGCGGTCGTATCAACGACCTTCACAGGAAATGCCCGGAGCGCAAAAGACGCGCTGGCATCGGCGTAGTAGGCGCCCTGCGCGCCAAGCGTGATCAGGGCTGCTCTCGGGCCGAGATCAAGGAGCTTTCCGGCGGCATGAGCGGCGCTGTCGAAGTCGTGCACCTCGACGCCGGTGAGCTCGAAAGCTTCGGTCTGGTTTGGAGTGACGAAATCAACACTCCTCCACGCCGCCGCCGATAGGCCGGCCCTCACGGGGGCCGGATTGAAAATGAGTTCGAAGCCTTTGACGCTCTTCATTGCAAAGAGGTGATTGAGGGCGCCGACCGGCATGCCCATCTCAGCAACGACGATTGCGTCCCGCTCAATGAATTCGGCGGCCTTTTCGACCATGCTTGGTGTGACATTTGCGTTGGCTCCGGGGTCTATGACGATCATGTTGGAGCCATCGTCACCGACTAGGACGAGAGCTGAACCCGATATCTCCCCTGGGCACACCGCCACTGCATCGAGACCGACACCTGCCTCACGCAGCGCTTGCAGCAATGATCGACCGTCGTCGTCATCGCCTAGCCGGGTGTAAAAGCTCGGCCGAAGGCCCAATCGAGCGGCGGCGACCGCCTGATTGGCGCCCTTGCCTCCCGCATGCCGCTTCAAGCTTCCCATCAGGCTTTCACCGGGCGTTGGAAGCCGCTCGACGTTGAAGCAGAGGTCGAGATTTGTCGTTCCAAAGAACATCAATGGCCTCGGGCTCATTTCACGGCCCCGAAGGTAAGACCACGTTCGAGATGACGCTGGCCAAGGATGATCAGCACGACCGGCACAATCATGGTCACCACCAGACCCGCAGCCATGACCGGATAGAACTGAACGCCCGGATTGAGCAGCTTGAGGAGGGCGACGGTGACCGGTGCTTTCGTCGAACTGAGGATCAGGCCGAGTGCGAAGTTGTGCCACGCAAGCAGGAAAATGAGTAATGAAGCGCCTATCAAGCCGGGCTTTAGAAGCGGAAGGACGATGTACCAGACAACCCGGAATGGTTTTGCACCATCCATGGCCGCCGCCTCCTCAAGGTCCTTTGGGATGTCCTCGATATATGAACGGCTCAGCCAGATGATCATCGGCAGCGTGACGACCTGATAGATCCAGATCATACCGAAATAGGTGTCATAAAGACCGACCGTCTGGAACACACTGAACAGAGGTATGACGACAAGGAGCGTCGGCGCGAACCGAAAGCCCAGAATGAAAAATGCGATGTCCTCCTTCATCGGGATATCGCGCCTCGCCAGGACGTAGCCTGCAGGCACCCCGGCGATCAGCGATACGAGCACCGCACCAAGCGAGATCACCACGCTATTGGTGACCGGCGTCAGGAAATCAACCTTGATGGTGCCGTAGCTTGTTGCCCCGGCCTGGGCTGCATCGAACAAGACGCGGAAGTTTTCGAGAGTCGGCTTGAAGATGAAGCGCGGCGGCCAGGTCATGACCTCCGCCTGCTGCTTCAGCGACATCATCACGATCCAGACCAGCGGAAATGTCAGGATCAGCGCACAGGCGAGAACCAGCAAATTGAGGAGCACGCTTGCAGGCGTTGAGCGATTTAGCCGCATCTCAGCCTCCTCTAGCTTACACGCTGCCGGACCGAGCGCCACAATTTCACCAGGGCCAAAGTCCCGAGAAGCACGATCAACCAGTTGACGACCATGAGCGCTGCACCACGCCCGAAGGCAAGATTTTGAAAGGCCGTAATATAGGCGCGGACCGAGAGCACGGAGGTACTGTCACCCGGGCCTCCTTGCGTCGTTCCGAAGATGATATCGAACTGATTGAGCGATTCGATCAGCCGAAATACCGCGGCGATCAGGATGTATGGCGCAATGAGCGGAAGCTCGATATGGAGGAACGTTGCCCAACCCTTCGCCCCATTGATCCGCGCAGCTTCTCTGACCTCATCGTTGATGCCCTGCAAGCCGGCGAAGATGATCAGCGCGAAAAATGGCGTATAAGTCCATATATCGATGAGAACCAGCGAGAACATCGCCGTGCTGGCGTCTGAAATCCATGCGAACCGGCCGATCCCAATAAGCGAAAGCAAATAGTTCAGGATCCCATTCTGCGGATCCATCATTGTGGTCCACATCAAGGCGACGCTCATTGGCGGCAGAACCAACGGAAGGAGCATGACGGGTCGCATCAGCCGGGCAAGGAACACCCCACTTGCGAACAATTTGGCAAGCGCAAGCCCAAACAACGCCTCCGCGAGCACCGCGGAGCAGGCATACGCCATAGTCGCCCGCACGCTGTTCCAGAAATCCTGGGTCTTGATCGCCACTTCATAGTTGGTGAATCCAATGAAGCGAACCAGAGGACGACCAAACTTGAGATCGGTCAGCGATTGAAAGACCCCATAGAAAAACAGAAAAAGAAATCCAAGCAGGATGATGATGGCGGGCGCAATCGCAGCAAGGCTCCACCAGTCAAGCGCGTGCTGCTCGGCGCTTTGCACCTGCTCGTTTTTGGATGGTGCCAGTTGGCCTGCCGATGATTGTAACGTCACGGTTGCCTCGGTGCCTCGAAGGTCCATCGCTCACTTCTCAAAAGATACTCGGGCGTGGTGGGGGGCGGCAAACCCTCATGCCGCCCCCCCGATCGCCTTACATGGAAGAGCGGATCTCGGAGGCGAGATCGGTCAACGTCGCCTTCACGTCCGCGCCATTGACCATTTTCTGCATGGCGACCGCCCAGCCGTTCATCGCCTCGGCAAATCCTACGCGCGGCGTAAAGGCGAGCGCTGCCCTGTCCTGCACGCTTTTGAAGGTATCCACGAAGTTCGTGAATTCCGGTTTGGCCGCGTAGTCGAGCCAAACCTTGTCGCTCCAGGTCGAAGCGCGCGGAGAGTTGACGAGCTTCCCCGCGACGGCTCCGTTCAGCTCGACCTGCTTTGACGTCGCCCACTGAATGAACAGCCAGGCCGCTCCCTTTTTCTGGGAGGCAGCATTCATGGCCAGGGACCAGATCCAGATGTTCGATTCGAAATTCTTGCCGTTCGGAGCGCGCAGCGGGGGAGCGAATGCGATCTTGCCCGACGCGGGCTTGCCCGCGACGTCGTTCCAGAATCCGAACATGTTGGAATCGATTGCCATCGCGGTCCGGCCCGAATTGATGCCATCGACCACCTGATACCAGTTGTCGTTGGCAAAGGATGGAGCAGCGCACTTCTTGATCATCTCCACATAATCCTTATGAAAGGCGATCGACTCGCGCGAATCGAGACCGGTTTCCAACTTGCCGTCCTTGACGACGAAGTCGTGCACACCATAGGACTTGGCGATCGAGATTGCGGCCGTGTGGATGCTGCTCCAAAAGCGCACTCCCCGCACGCCCAAAGGCGTGATCCCGGGATCGGCAGATTTCAGCTTTTCGCAAGCGGCGGACATTTCCGGCGGAGTCGTCGGGACCTTGATGCCGTGCTTGTCCAGAATGTCCTTGCGGTAGAACAATTGGATGTTTTCGAAACCGTGCGGGATGGCCCACACCTGCCCCCGGCCGGCCTCGATCTGCCCGCCCTTGATCTCCCATGTGAGCGCATCACGCAGTGCGGGGAAGAAATCCTTGTAATCATAGCTTGCCGAGGTGAGCTTGGGATCGTTCAGGTATCGATCGAGCGGCTCGAGCAGTTGACCGGGCGCGAGATCCCAAGCTGGTTGAATCCCAGTGCCGACGACGTCCCACGAGGGCGACTTTGTGCTCAGCTGGATGGTCAGCTTGTTCCAGTAGGCGTCGTCCGGATAAAGCTCGGGCGTCACCTTGATGCCTGTCAACTTCTCGAATTCAGGCAGCTGCGCTGCGACTGCGTCAGCATACGGATGGATATCGTATGCCCACACAATCGAAGCGCCCTCGAACTGGCGCCAATTGATATCCTCCGCTTTGGCGTGGCCGAAAGATGCGGCCGCACCGGCCAAGAGCGTTGTGCAAATCAGAGCGGTTTTGACAAAATGAGCAGAATGGCCGCGCAAAGCGGCTGGCGTCCTTGGCATTAGTCCCTCCTCCGGGCTCATTGGCCTGCAAATTCACGTGCCCTCCTCATTTGGGGCCGCGAGTGTTGGGAACGCTAACCGTCATTTTCTGCCCATATCCACCCATTCAGATCGAAGTTGGGTAACGTTGGGTAAGTCAAGAGAACAACGTCGCAGGAGCCGCTTCAGGAAGCCATGGTGGGAAATGATCAAATGCAGGCGCATGGTTAGGCGCCGCGAAGCCAGTCCCGCAACGACCGGTCGACGCGGGATAGCTGCTCGCGCTTGTGCATCAGCAGCTGGTTCAATGCTCTATTTGATCTCGCCGTTCGTCGCAGACGCGGCGATCTTGCTCTCGAGTGGCTCTTTCGAGAGAGACGAGAGCTTGCTGCAGAATGGCGATGCATTACCGCAACCTTTCGCAATCTCCTATCGCCCCGACGATCTGGTGTCTCGACTGGCCAAATGGCGGAGCGATCACGGTTGCGCCCGCAGCTTGGGAAACTGCCAGATCTGCTTTTCTCGGAGCAGCTGCTGGTTTTGTTTCGCAATCCATTCAAAAGCTTTTGCTTATTTGCATTGAGCAAGAGAAGGCTCAGGCTGCGCGAACGCTTTGCAGAAACTTCTCCACTTCTGTCCTCAGCCGCGAGCTGTCGCTGGACAGGACTTGCGCTGAAGCAATGAGCTGACCTGAAGCCGCGCCAGTTTCATTGGCCCCGCGCTGCACGTCAACAATGCTTGAGGCGAACCCGCCATGACCAAGGTGCCCTCGGTCGTGTAGACCGACCACAACCACCTTCGGCCGCGCCGCTTTAAGAAAGTGTCGAAGGCTGGAAAGCGATCACACATAGCATCAGCCCTTCAACAATAGCACTCGCTTTCGGAAGAAGCGCCGGAACACCGGCTTAACGAGACGTTACCGCACTAGCAGCAATTCGTGCGGGTTTGATCGTCCCAATGCTCATGCACGAAATGGCCTCGCATTTTGCGATAAGCGCAGACTTTCGGCGGCATAAGTCTTACATCAGGGATTTTCTGCTTAGCTGCCCGGTACTATCCATCGTGCTCCTTGGCCCAACGCGGCGAGCACAAATGTCTCGTTTCTACTTCAACTTGGTAGGCAAGCAGAATGTCGATGACCCCGGCGGGTTGGCATTCGAAAATGAGCTGCAAGCCTTCCGTGCGGCGCAGCGCCTAGCAACGGACCTAGCGAGCGCTCAACCTCCGCTGCGGGGTACGACCTGCGTGGTTGTTACGCGCAGGGACCGAGGTGAGTCTTATTATGTAAGCGTGTAACCGGGGCTTCCAAATCAAACCTCTCGCCCATTACTAACGTGCCATCTGCCGGGGCACCCACCCCGAGCTGTGGGACGGCCCGGTGTCGGCATGTCGGGCACGGCCCCTCGCTCGCATTAGGCGCCCTGGGCTTGCCAACGGGCGGGCCGCCTCCGAAAGTAGAGACAGACCGCAACCTATGCGTCGAACATACTTTCTAAGCTCCAGCCCGCCGCACTTTCTGCGAGTAGAGCAAGACCGATGTGAAAGTCTCGTCCCGAATTGGCTGTCCTCCAGCATTGGCGGCTGCCTCAGTCACTTGAGGGTGATCTCGATTTCATTTCGAGCACTGGTTCCTCAAACGAACGCCCCCTTCGGAGATCATCATGGCGTCCCCCGTCGCGAAGCTCAGAACACACCACCAAGCCCGCTACTGCTGAGTATCAGGGGGAATACGACAAACAAGCTGGCGCTCAGTCCGATGACCGCAGTTACTGCCTTCTCTACACGGCCATGCTTGAGAACGAGCTGGACCGAAGCATTGATAGTTGGCTCGGTGATCTCGCGGGCAATATCCGTAGGGACATGTACGATCGCGATGGACCGATGGGTACGCTTTCCAGAACAATCACTCTAGCGTCCGCATTGGACATCATCGGTCCAGTGTCACAAGAGAACTTCAGGCTGATCCGCAACGTGAGGAATGCGTTTGCTCACGCCAAAGTCCCGACTAGATTCGACCACCAGAGGTCACGGCGGTGTGTGGCCGACTGCAGCGTATCAATATCGACGATCCACCCGAGCCGGTGGACCAGAGCCCCACCTTTCGGCCCGGGATCGCTTTACCCTTGTAGCCCAAGAGACGATGTTGCGTTTGGCCCGTCACTCTGGACATAACCCGCATTTTCACGATGCAGACGGAAAAGAGCGAGAAATTGACAGGTCCATTTGCCGTAGCCTGCCAGATGCCGCTGTTAGATAAGTCTCAAGTGCCGCCGGAGCTCCTTAACAGGCTGCATTCCTATGACTGCTGTGATTCTAACCCGTATTGGTCGCGTTCGCCCAAGGCCCAATCCCTTCCACGATATCATGATCAAGAAACTTCTTCTCGCATTTTTCCAGAACCTTATTCATTGCACGCTTTAGTCCCGCCCTGTTGAGCTGCACATGTGCGAGCTTAAGGGCAAAGAAGGCGTCATTATTGTTCTGTCCTTCGTCATCACGCATCCAAGTCCAGGCGCGCGCGTCCGCCGAATGTAGAAACAGGACCCAAGCGGCATAAGCCTCAACAGCATCCTGGGCAGCAAGATAGCTCCGCCACCAGTGATGACCACAGGCTTCGCGCCAGCGCAGCCGCGCCGCCTTGCGGCGAAGATCGGCACTATCTGTGCGCATCTGTCCTTCAGGCCAGGCCTCTGGGATAGGGAGCTTGTAGCCGGTGCCGAGCCCGTCCAGCAGGACGCCACGCCGCTGCCGCCACGCCAGCGGCGACGCACGATCCGCAGCAGCAATATCAGCGATCCAGGCAGCCTTGCCATTGTACGACGCTGCCAGGGCGACATTGAAGAGAATCTGATCCGAATGACAGAACGGCAGGCTTATAAGCTCGTCCCGAAGCGCGGCGACGGGCGCAGAATCGGGGAACGCGAAACACGATATGCAACAACTCATCGATACCAGCAGGGCCAATGTAGCGTGTTGTCACGGTCATGCGAAGTGCGCGCCATAGCGCGGCACCGCGAGTGGGCTCTTGAATGAGCAAAGCTTCACACAGTGCAAGGAACGCGGTCTCCGCAAGGCGCACGCGTCTACGGAAGTCCGTGCTGATGTCACGCGAGCCTTCGAGCCAATGATCAATTATGTCGGAAGCATGCTGGATCACGGGATCCATGTCGACGGCCTCAACATTGGTGAGATACAGGCTCGCGCCTGATTTACGTGCCTCGTCGATGCGCGCTGTTGCGGTCTCTATCGCGCGTTCGTGGGCTTTGATCTGCGCATCGGCATCGAGCGCGGCGCGCATCGACGGTGCGGGATTGTCTCGCTCTTCAGGACTTGGCCTAGGCCGCACAGAGATAAAAAATGGTGTGAACCTCCTTTCAGTACGATCAACCGTGAGCGTCGAGCCCGGGTCCGGTTCTTCGATTTTATTGGCGGTCAGCACGTGACCGAAGATCTCTGCGGCAAGGCGCACCTCAGTGGGATCGGCGCCACGTAGACGCGCAGCTTCAAGCAAGCGCCAAGGCGCAAGCCGCGGCCCCAATTGGTCGAACGGCAGAGCCAGCTCGGCTCTGATAAGCGCGCCGGTGCCATAATGGTTGACCCAGATGTTGGACGAGGGACTCCAGCCCCAAGCCTCCGCAGCAAGATAACGCCCAAACCGAGCGGCATCGGCCAGGGTCAGCATTCGAAACAGAACACCGTCCAGCTCATCATCGGGTTGGCCGATCGAGTTTACCAGCCATGACCAGGCGCTGTCGCTAAAGCCGCTCGGGTGAAACGATAAAAGCACGACGAGATCACGCCGCTGTTTGGCGGACGCCGCGCCATAGCGCGCAATGAGGGCATCGACATCCGCGGATGACGGATTTCGCATGACCTCAACAAAATCAGCAGGAATGAATTTGAGATCGGCCGCGATTAGCTTATCGAACTGACTTTGAGCATCACCCAGGGACTGCAGCTCGATCTTGATCAACTCGCTGGTTGCTATCGCATTGTTATCGTCGTTCTCGTGGGCGCTCAGGCGCAAGAGCTGTGCTGCTGATGCCTCCGCCGGTCCTGCCAAGATGAAAGATTCGTTCGCGTGAACGGCACTCCAATAGCGTGACTCGGGCGGACACGACGCGAAGCTTTCCATCTTGCGGCGTTGCAGCGCGGCCAGAACGTCCGGAGCGCATCGAGCGAGTGCCGGTTGGAGCTCCTCAAAGAACAATTCTTCGGCGGTACGCCCCACCTGCCGATGGAGCTTCGCCACGTCGAAGTCTGCCGCGGCGGAGCGCAACTCCTCGACGAAACTAGGCGGCGGCTGAAAGGTCGGATCAAGCCACAGCTCCCTGGTGCGCTGCAGGCGGGAATGGACAGCCTGCTGCCGATCCTCGAGCGCAATTCGCGCGTGTCGCCGCTCAAGGGCAAAGAAACTCCGGCCCGGGTTTGGTAAGTAGTCTTTTTCATAGGTGTATTGCCGGTCGATGCCGGGATCGAGTATGGCGGCGTTTTCCTCGTCGGCTTCCTGTCCGCTTAGCCAAAGCAGCAGTGCTGCGACCCGAGCAGGAAGCTGCGGATGAATACCGGATTCGGGCACGCGCGAGCGGATATCCTCCGACAGGTCTCGCAGGGCAACAGCTGTGGGTTCGGGCCTTTTGCACGAGGCTTTGTCGGAGTTGCTCGGGAACGCTGCGAGTGGCAATCAGGACCCATGCTTCTAGCGCCTCATCGCGTGCCAGCGCATGATCGATTTCGCCAAGGAGTTCGCGATCACTCAGGCTGGTGTCGTCGCCGTATTTTTTTCACTCCAACCGGAACCGGCGATCCTGCTGGCCGACCGCGCCCGCATCGCCACCATGTTGAAAGCCTGACTTAGCCACCGCAATCGAAATGCCGAGCAGGCGGCCCACAAGTCCGGCTGCGAGATTTTCCAGCTTGTGCGCGCTCCTATCGGCCTGAAGCGCAGATTTCAGTTTGCTCTGATGGGAAAGCTCATCGGGAGTCAGCGACATGACAACTACTTGCAACGAATCAGACTGCGGGGCTAGCACTGGATCGTGCCAACGGCGCGACCCGATTCTACGACCGGGGTCAGAGCTTGATGCCTCGAACGTAGCTCGTCTTCGCGGCGAAGGATATAAACGCCGCAATCTAGATCATTTCGCAGGGCTCGAAGCGCTACACCCACGCTCAAAGCTTTTGGCTAAGAGATTTGTAGTAGCGGTATTGACCCGAGCCTGCCGGATGCTCGAATTGAAAGCAACCCGCAAAATTCTCGATCGCTCGCATGACCCCTTTAAGGGATGGTGCCGTGAAGGCATGGGTTTGTCCTGTCGACCAATGCGAGAGGTAGTTGCTCACGATCGTCGTCACAGAGGTGCCGAGGCCGGCGAGCTGGGCAGGCTCTAGGATCAGGCGCCCGGCCGTGTCATGGAGGTCGACGGCTGCCTTGATGGCGTCTATCAGGTTTTTTGCCATATGCTTATCGTCATTGAAGGCAATGCCGATAGGCACAGGAATGCCGACCCTTGCGATGACCTCCTCGAGTTTGAACTCGAGGTACTGTCTGATCCGGGGCGCGGCATCATCGGTGTTTCCGGTATCGAGAAAGGCGTGAGTCGCATCGCGTACCTTGTGGATCGCGCCCGACTGCGGCAGCACCGATGTCCGCGCAGTGCCCTGGATGCACTGATGCCACCAACCGCCCTCGTTGGCATTCGTGTTGAAAAGCTTCTCCAGGACTGTGTCATGGCTAAGCAGGATGACCTGCGGACCATTTGAGACCCCAGGGCGCGCAAATTGTCCTTTGATCACGTTCATCAGATGGAACTGGTGCCCGGAATCAAAGCTCGATGTGACATCATCGAGAATCAGAAACTTGGCACCCCCGCCATAGAGCGAGGCGGCCGCCAAATAGACGCTGATCGCGAAGGCGTTGCGATAGCTCTCGGAGAGGACGGCTTGAGCGGAGATGTCCGGCAGCGTCCAGAATTGAGCGAGGGAGATGGAAATATCTTCGCTGCCGGCGCGCTTTTTCAGGGCCGGCACCACATCGGTGTACATGATCGCCGCGAAAATACTTCGCGTAACCGGCTCGATCGCGGCGAGCCGACGCGCGCTTGCGGCGGACTCGGCACTGGCGAAGCGTGAGTTGGCCGTGTCAAGGAAGCTCTTGACCCGAGCAATTCGCGCAAGTTCGGCAGCGATGGTGGATTGCTCTCTCAGGGCGGCGCGCAGGTCCGACAAATTGCTCTGGAGGCGGCGTGCGGCTTCAGCTTTCTCCACGACCGCCGTGAGCTTGTCGGGAAGGCTCTTCTCCAGTGTGATTTTGCTGTCGGTGAGGTGCTTGAGCTTGGCGACCGCGCGATCAGTCAAATTCTCCTTCCAACCTACGACCGAGCGCGCGCGCGCCCCGTCGATGGCCCCCTTCAGTCCGATGTCCTTTGCCTGGGCGAATAGAGCCTGCTCATCTGGTTGCTGTCCTAATCGTTCCAGCTCGTCGAGCTGATTCCAGCCTTTTTTGGTCCATTCTTGGGCCAGATTGGCCGAAGCTGTCTCCACGGCCTGAAAGGCCGCGAGCTTGTGGCGAACATGGTCGTAGCGAACCGGCACCAGATCGATCGCATGTCGGGCAGACACATTTATCCACCCAACTGTCATCCGCGATGATGATTTCGCTGAGGCTGTAGAGCTGGCGGAAAAGATCGCCTTGAGTAAGCTTTAAGGCGGCATCACGAGCATCGGCCAGCTCCACGAGGCGCTTGGCATCCTCTTCGCTTGGCGCGGCTCTCAGTGCCTCCGACCACCTCGCCTCATCGCGCAAGATTTTTGCGAGCTCTGCTCTCGCCTCACCTCCTTCCGCGGCCTTCGCTGCATTGACGCAACTCGTGGGGTCGATCTCCTCGAACGTCCGCCCCTCGCAGAGGGGCTTGAGCAGTTCAATGCCACTGAGAGCGGAATGCGCCTTCGCGAGCATAGATGTCTCGGCTTCTGCCGGATCGTACTCGTCATCGACAAGCGCAGTGAAAGCCTCCCTTATGTTGGCCTGCGCTCGCTTGAGGGAGACGGTCGCAGTGTTCTGCTTGGCTTCCTTGGTGGCGACGCCAAAGTGATTGTTGAATGCTCTCGTATTTGTCAGAGAGGCGAACCCCTGTCGCAGTGCCGAATACCGCTTCAACCCTAGTAGCCCGGCGAACGATCGGCCGCGCTTCTGGGGCGCTAGATCGATAAAGTCCTGAAATGTTTTTCCATCGAGAAGGACGAACTCGCGATTGAGGTCAGCCAGAATCGCATTTCCGTCTGCCCCGGTGCTTGCCGCTACGGTTCGCCCGCCGCCCGCATCGCGCCGGACCGTCACATCGACCTCGGCGCCGCCGCCGGCTGGCACAAGGGTCAGGGTGATCGTTCCAACACCACCCGCATGGAAGCGGTTGAGGTAGTAGGACGAGCCTTTTTCGGCCGCTGGCAGCTCGTCGAGCTTGGGAATGCGACCGGTAATCGCGTAGACCACCGCATCGAAAATCGACGTTTTCCCGACACCGTTCGGCGCGGAGATGGAGTTGACGCAATCCGGCTTGAGTTTGATAACGAGGGGAGCACCCTCATTGTTAATGCCGCGAAAGCCTTCGATTGAAACCTTCTGAAGATACCAGCCGCTCATTGGGCAGTGCTTTCCTTAGGGGAGGTCTGATGCGGTTGCACCGGCGCAGTCGCTTCGTACAACGCATCGAGGAGCGCCCCCTGATCGACGGCGATTTCCAGGCTGAGCTTTGCAAGGGCCCCCGACAGGACGTCCGCTAGCGGATCATCGATTCGTTTCAGCGCGGCCGCGAGCGCCGAGATGTTTTGATCAACGGTATTTTTGTCATCGATCTCAAACGCAATTTCATTGTTTGCCACTATAGTCCCCCAGCACATCGTCTTCCATCGTCTCATGTCGAACCGCAAGCACATTTGGTTTTTTTCACGGTTCGCGCGCAAGAGATTCGGCGCTCATTTTGACACGAGGGGTGCCTTCGCAACCTCACAGACAGCACGTCCTTTGTACGCTTCGTACAGAATGAATTCCAAGCGGCCTCATTGGTCGTCCGAGCCGGCCTCCAAGCATCCGGGGCAACTCATCGAACTTTCCGAGCATAGCAAAAGACAGCTATGCGCCTGGGGCGCCACGGCGCCGCGCAACACGAGCATGGCTGGCGCGCGCGACCATCTGAATAGCAATAAGGATGGCCGCGTCCTCCATGCTCGAGATTGGATGAGCGTTGTTTTCACTATAAACGGCCAGGTCCACCTCGACGCCAAACCCAGGGACAGCAACCGTCTGACGCAACTTTCTGTTGCCAGTCACAGTTCGAGAGCAGATGAAGCACTCGCCGTCATATAAAATTCGGAATGGGATTCGTTGCTCGCGCATCATCACCGGCCTTGACGACTCAAGGGAACTTTGGACGCCCGCGTGGCCTTCGCGCCTCGATATCGTTGCTACGGGCCGGACGAAAACATCATCGCTCTGACGATATTAGCGCGATTCGCGCGCTATGATCGTTTGGTCAGCAGCCTCACATTGCAGGATTTCAGCAGATTAGCCTGTCGTTTTGTTCAATTCCGCCCCGTCCGGAGTTAACGAAGCCTCTCTCATACCATGCGGCTCTCCTAACATGTCGTCGGAGGTGGCAGTGGAACGCTCTGAGCTGCTGATGCTGCTTCGGCGCGCCAAACATCGTGCCGGGTGATCACATCCCGTGTCGGTCACCGGCTTTTCCATTTCGTCCGCCGCCACTTCTTTGGAGTCGTTCGTCTGACCTGCGGCTACATGGCATCGTCGCAGGACAGTTCAAGCCGGCGAGAGGTTCGATGAGCGCGGAACGCCTTCTAGATCCGTCGCGCGAACTGGCACGCCGCTGAGGGCCCTCTAGGCGCGCGCGACCACAAGCTGATCCAGCAGAAATACGACGGATCCTGCCCGTTAAACGCCGCGGAACGTCCTGGTTGCAATGTTAACATCCCTCGCCGATCGGCTGGGGGAACAAGCATGGCTAGGGCATTTCGCAGTACCGTCATGGCACTCACTTTTGTCGTCGTCACCGGCAGTAACATAGTTTGGAGTTTGCTGGATGACTACGTCGCGTGCGGCCTAGCGCTAGCCGCTTCAGTCACCGCCGGCTTTTGCGTCGAGCGCGCCCTCATCAAACGGTCCCATCGCGAAATGATCCGTCAACACGGCGCAGACTGGCTGGCTGCTAGCGAGCGCATAGATTCTGGCGGACCAACTAGGACGGTGAAGGCGGAGAAATGACAGTCGATCGGAATATCCTCGAGAGCGGCGCGAAGCGGGAGGCACCCAAGCTGGAGGCATCCAAGCTGGAGGTGCTCGATTGCCAAGCCTCGGCGCGATCGTTGCGAGCCCATGGATTGGCGATCGAGGCATTGCGCGCCTGGTATGCCATGCAGTCAACAGTCAATACCGTCGCGCTCTACGACGCCGCAGCAGCGCTGTTCGGCTCGGATTTCAACCGAGCCGAATACCATGAGGTCGAGTGAATATATCTGATCTCGACGCGCTTGCAGTTCGGCAAGCGCGATGCCGAAGTCCAGATTATCTTACGTCGACAGAACGGGTGAAAGCCTCTAATTCGATTCCTATCGTTACGTCGCGAGGCGGCCACTATAAGTCTCTGCCTCACAACGATATTGGGTACGCGCTCCAAGAGGCAGGCGATCAGCCTGAGATTATCTTATCACTCGCCTAAGGGACGCCGCTTTTCGAGACAACACTCTGTCCGCTCGACAATTGGCGTTTCGATAAAGATTCACGACATCGTAGAGATCGCGCGGTCGCGTTCGCTCGGCCAAAGCCCTGAACTTTTCTGCAAAGGCCTCAACGGAGTCGTAGGCCAGAACCTCGATGCCGTCTTCAGGCATGTCCGAATAAGGATGAAAAATGTCGGCGGGGACCGGCGCCACCCACGCGTAAAAACGCCCATCGAATGGGCGCGCGCCTCGGGTCCTGTCGCTCGTTATCGATGCGTGCCGTAACGGTTGCCAGTTCTCGAATTGAGATAAGTCCCACCACGGTGTGATGAGCCGGACCCGCCCAAATAGCTGCCGCCATGACTGGTAGTGTGATGTCCACCGCCGTAGCTGACGCGCCCTCCATGTCCTCCGCGTGCGTTTGCTTGTCCGATCACGCCGAGCAGCAACAGACCGGCAACTATTGCAATCAACTTCATATTTCGCTCGCCCTCCTTCAAATGTGCAAGCGTATCCAAGCGCAGCCGATGCGTGATAACAACCTTTGATTCGCGCAAAATATGCATCTTTACGCGGGGAGCAATTGGAGCCGAGCCGTTTTCCGGCGCGAGTAAGGCGTGCGATTGTCCCCGAAACATCTAGATCTCCAAATGGAGCCGGTGACCTCGTCTGAATGCCCAATCGATCGAGCAGAAATACCGCAGATGAAGGACCTTCTACGCTGATTATCATCATGGCCGCGATGCTAACATAGGCCCGCTACTTGCTCGGGGCCAACATTGTCATCGCAGGAAATTTCCACCCAGTCGACTGCTGCAGCCGATCGGGATCTCACCTTCGTAGTGATTGAGCGTCATCGCGAGCTGTCGGCACATTACGATGCGGCCTTATCCGTATCGGCGAAGCTCGATGGGCCCGAGTTTGATGCCGCCGATGAAATCAGCAGTCAAAGGAACCATGCTCTCGCGGAGCATGCGAATGTGCTCATCCGCTCAAGGCCAACGACGATCGCGGGCGTTATTGCTCTGACCCGTTACGTCGGCAGCCTACGAGAGTGGGAAGTTCCCGATGATGACGCATGGTATGAGATTTTCTTAGAAGGACTGGCAGACGCGATCGATGGAGTCGCCATGGCGCAGCGGCTTGGGCGAGACGGCGATTAACATGGCGCTCGCTTTCATCTTCCGCGGCATACTTTTCTGGGGCTGCATTGCTGCGCTTCTCTATTTCGTGTGGAATTTGCCCTTCTGAAGCCCGACGACTAGGGGCTCGCCCGAACCAGTGTCGAGGCAAAGAGGAGCGGCGGCTTTTCAACCACGGTAATCGCCCACTACGATATCAGTTTCGCTCGCCCTGCCCGAAGCTGATCCGTCTTGAAATCGTCGACCACGAACGCCTTGGCAGCGGCGTCGAGGATACTATCGCGGACTTCCTCGAGGCGCTCGATGCGCCAGATTTCTTCGTCCGATCGATTGGCCGTGATTTTCACCTCTGTCATGAGCCCCGTAGCTCAGTGGAAAGAGCGGGGAGTTTCTACGTCTCGTGGCGTAGGTTCAAGCCCTACCGAGGGCATCATCCACGGTCGCGTAGCTCCCGGCGGCCGATCAGAGCTTTAGTCAGGGTGCCAACAAAGCCTCCGAGCGTAAGACCACCCAGGACCAGAAACAGTAGATCGGGATTTAGCATAAACCGTCAGTGTTGTGGTTGTATTCGCGAGACGGCAGCAGGATTTCCCCAAATTCTGCAGCTTTTTCGCTCGTTCCGGGCCGACCATGCGACATATTCGCCGCGCCTCGGTTGATGTGGGAATTTCTTTCGCATCCTTGCGGCAACAGCCAAGGCCCGAGAAGATCTGGCGTTAGCTGAAAATGAACGCCTACCACGCTTGCGAAAACAACGGGAATCTCGTCATCGGCCTGCTCAACTCAACTATGACCGCCGCCGACTCATCGATCCGGTCGAAAGCACCTGTTCATTCGCCATCGCCACTCTCTCCCTCGACAGTGCCTGAGTTGG
Organism: Bradyrhizobium agreste; assembly: GCF_016031625.1. Taxonomy (GTDB): domain Bacteria; phylum Pseudomonadota; class Alphaproteobacteria; order Rhizobiales; family Xanthobacteraceae; genus Bradyrhizobium; species Bradyrhizobium agreste. The sequence goes on from NZ_JACCHP010000001.1 coordinate 329,941, forward strand.
CCACGGTCGCGCGGCTCAAAATCGCCTTAGCGTCAATAAAGACCCACAACGGCACCTAGTTCCGCCCTCTAGGCAGCTTTCTTGGTGGTTGAAGTCGACTTGGTGCGCGGCTTAAGTGGCAGTAGTAGCTTCCCTTGCTTAAGGCCGGGCTGGTGCTGGAATCGCGCTAGCTTGCACCCGAACCGCATTAGGTTACATTGCAGCCAGACCCACATTGTCTGAAGCCACAGGACCCGCTGCCTCACTGGGGCTCATCCTGAGACACGATCATGTCGGTGAGGGCCACCAAAGGCCTTGTCGCTTCCTTTATCAACAACCTGAGATTACTATCGAGGCAGACGTACTACAGATTGAGAACAACGTGAGACCCACGAGAATTTCGGCACCGGTAATGCCAACGTCTCCGGAAGACAAGGTGGTCTGCGCGACTTTGCTTGCATTCACCGCTTGGCTGTTCGTTGATTACCTATTTTTTATATGTCTGAGGGCGAGATGTTTAATTGGGGAACAGTTCCGCAGTGGCTTACGGCTTTGATCGCCGGTGGGGCGTTGATTGCAGCTATGGTGTCCATTAGCAGTCAGCGCGAGATCGCGCGAAAGCGGGGCGCAATGGACTTCTTCGCAAAGACACGCTCGCTTCACACAAGAAGTTCACCGATGCGGTCGCGGTGCTCGATACCCACCTAAAGGCGGGAAAACCGTGCGCCGATTTTGTCTCTACTCCAGAGTATTGGCATATCAGAGACTATCTAAATCTGCATGAGCTTATGGCCGTCGGCGTTAAGAACGATGTGTTCGACGATCATGTTTGCTTTAATTTCTGGTCTAGGGAATTGGGTGATGCCTACAGGCGCACCAAGCAATTTGATTGAGTACATCCAAACCAAGGAAGCCGACGAGCACGATACTTACACCGAGCTTGTGGATTTAGCTTTGCGGTGGCTGGAGAGAGAGAGAGCCCGCTGTCCGCCGCGGTCTACATCACCAAGCTGCCTAAGTGGGCAAGCGGCGTCAGTGCGGGCTGCCTATCGCTCCCAGCGCCCCGCCTTGCTCGCCGCCAGCTCGATCAGCTCAGGCCGCTTCCAGTCCCGCACCAGCATCTGCGCGAACCCAGTCGCGCCGCGCCGTAGTTGATATGGCCCTCTGCAATCTCCTCGGCGAGCGTCTCCAATGTCCAGTTGACCACGTGCGGACGAGCCCGGCGACCTTGGTCGTCAGGCTGGGCCTTTGCCGTCCGGGCCAGCTCGGACGAGGTGCTGCGCGCCGGGCGCATCAGCGTGCTTTTCAGCGAACTGGCGGAAGTACAGTTCGATCAGGTTCAGGTTGGTCACATGCATTCGATCTGGTCCAAAGTTGCGAGGTGACGCCGCCAACGCCGTCCCGAGTCGATTTTCTCACTCCGACGCCCCCGTTCTGCTCCAATCATTCCGACCGCCGATCTGTTGCTCCGCTTCCAGTTAACCCCTAAAGGGATTTAACTGGAGCGGAGCAGATCAGGTGCGCCAGTTGCTCCGGTTCTGCTCCGCTCAACTTGAGCAGCCAGAGCTCCTAATCGTGGTCAGCGGCCTCAATGAACTTCTTCGGCTTGCGGCGCTCGTCGGACCACTCGAACTCGACCAAAGCGCCCGTTTCCCGCCATGTCTTGAGCAGCGCCACGACCTTGGCCCGATTCCGCTTCTCGGTACAGGCCCAGCGTCTTCGCGACCGCGATACCAACCTAGCCGTCCACCTGTTGGTCGGCGCGCCATTAGCCGGCCTTGATCGCCTGAGCGCACCGCTCAAAGTCCGACTCCGATTGTTTCCGAAAAATGCAATCCGGCATCCTTGGCGCGTCCCTCGGGCGAGTGTGGGAGTCGGGCTGGCCAATTTGGCTCACTCAAGTCTCTAAGCGCGTCAGCTTGCCGACAGCTGATCCTAATAGAGGGAGAACCAGAGAGCGAATCTGCTCAGGATGGCGAACCGACTCAAACGGAGAGGGATATGGACCCATTTAACAGCATCAACCCATTCGACCGGGATTTCGCTGCTTACAACGCCGCGGTGACACAACCGCAACAGCAGCAAGCGGAGTTTGAGCCGTACTTGGCTGAAATCCCGCAGCTTGATACCACTGCCGTCGCAGGGTTTCCTGTGTCTCCAGATCGCTACTATCCTCATCTGCCTGACGAAGACTGTAGACTCGCCGAGGCGCTGGAATTGGGGGCCAGCGGTCCTCATCCCGAAAACGCAGTCACCAGAGGCATCGGGCACGTCGCTGCGCAGCACAGCGCGCGGGAAGCCTCGAGTTGGCCGAGCGAGCTGAGTGCGCAAGGTCACGATCAAGATTCGTTGCGAGGGATGATCGGTGAAGCCGTCCTAGCATCGTCTCTCAGGCCAACCGCGCATGACCACCAAGCACCGGATCCCGGAGAAGCCGTTCGTCAGTTCAACTGGAGCGACGGCTACCAGCTGGCTCCGAACGAACTGACCGGGAGCGCCCCCCTTTCAAGTCACGCGCCCCTCATGGGTGAGGATTACAGCGAGCAGTTGAGGCCCGCGAAGAGGCAGAGGACGCTAAGCCAGCCGGAACTGGATGTCATTGAGCGCCAGCTGAGCGAGCCGGGCAATTCAATGGTTCGTGTGCTGATGGAAAGCAACGGCGCACCGTCGCCTTTCGGGCCAGCGGACAGTTCGCCATTGGTCCTTCCTGAGGAAGGTTACGATCAGGATCAGCTGTGGGCGATGGTGCAAGACGCCGGCCCATCATCGTCTCTCGAGCCAACCGCGCGCCATCAGCCGACCCTGAATTTAGGAACGGTCGTTCGTCCCTTCAACTTTCGGCAGGGCCACCAGCACGCGTCGGCTGCGCTTGACGGTAGCGGCATCCCGAGCCAGGACAGCCGGCCCAACAGCTTTATCGTTCACAATGACCGCTACACAGCGCTATTCGTACCCGCGGCGGCGATGAGGCCAAGCACCCCACTCAATGCGCCAGGCCCTGCCATTCCTCTCGGATCTCGACCGGAAAACGTTCCGCAGCCCAGCGCGCAGCCAGCAAATCGAGTCTTACCAGCGCTGCTTGGACGTTCGATGGAGCAAGCCGCTCCGGCGTCCTCCAGGGCTGAGAGGACGTCCCCCGCGGCCCGCGAGGTTTATGCTGCATCATTCGCCGTTCCCGAGAATTTTTCGCACGGCACCCAACCCGCCTCGCACACGATGCTCTCGAAGCTCGGCCGCTGGGGCCTCCTGCCGGACGCGGCGCAGCCGGTAAAGCAATACGACATTCGCGGCGAGCTCTACACCGCGCTCCTGGGGCCGGGAGGGCCCAACGACGTTTGGCTCATTCATCACCCGAGAATGTAGATGCCGAGGGGCAATCTCAAGCTGGGAGCCCGTCCACATAGCTTCGGTATTGGATTTGTTAATGGACCATAGCTTGCTCCAGCGACTCTTGCGAGCTTGGCGCGGTTCCGGGCGGTGCGGGTGAGCGCTACCTGACCCGATTAAATTCCGCGCATCATCGCTGTGCGGCTCCTCGTTGAGCCGCACAGCCATCGCCCTCTTTGCGAAGCGCCGGCGGCGCCAAAGAAGAACACCTACAGTGTTATTGCCGTTGCGTTTTACAGCATTGCCCTTACTCGGGACCTCCTCAAGTCCCGAGACAGGGGAAGCATCCTCGGAGTAAGGAGGTCGCTTCCGGCGCCCCGTTGAACACGCGTCGGCTGAGCTTAGCTGGCTGCAGATGGGTTTGGTCGTCCATTAGCCCCGTATGCACATCCTGGTCGCGGCCTTCCGCAGAAAGCCCTTCAACGTCGCGCGCTGCAGCGGCGTCGTCGTCTGTCACTGCCGTATCTTCGGGATCAGCAATGGTCGGAATACCGAGCGCGATCTTCATTGCTCTAGCGCCGATCGACGGCTTCCGCAGCTGAGCCCGTGCTGCCCGACGTTGCCGCCACCGCTCGTGTCCCGGTTATAGCTCGTGAGATCTGCATTCAGCGCCTCCGCGGAAGTCGGCCAGCAATGCCCTTCTTGTTTTCTTGACGCAAGATAGTCGCTGAACCTCTAAGATTAGTGCATAAATCGTGGCAGTGTCTGTCGCTGCTCCGGGTTTGAACTCTTTGACATCAGGGGCTCCGGGACCGAAGCGAGCTATCGCCAAATTTGGTGACGGCGTTGCCGGTCAGGCGCGGCGATTATGAGCTGATGGTCGGTCGGCTTGGCGATGACCTCGATCCCGTCGTTGAATGTCACAGTGTTCGGCCGGGACGTCTTAGAAAGAAACGGGCCGAACAAGTAAGGCAGGCGCTGGTTGATGGTTCGATTAACTCCTGGCCATGTTCCCTTGAGGTGAGCCTTCGATTCAGGGAAATTAACGTCTACCCTGCGTCAGCTCCGCTGTGGGTCTCGACACTGGGAGAGCATAGCCATTCATGCGCCGCCCAGCCTGGCCTGGGTTTGCCGATGATATGAGACAATCGGCCTGCGAACGGCTGGGGCGTCGGACAAAACGCATAGGCGTGTCCTTCGGGCAGCATCAGCCGCTTTGCAAAACCCCTGTCCGTCGACCGCTACGCACCTGATGCTGGACCATGGAGTCCAGCCTCGCCGTGCGTCGCGCGGATGATGCCAATGTCCCGACGGCGAAACGCTGGCGCCAGTCCTGCAGCATCTTCTCGTGAAGCGACAGCCGAAATCCTGATCCGTAGCAGCCGCTGCCGAAACGAACGCAGAGATCGAGGAGAACTCGAGATTGTGACGGAGACCGGTTAAAGACCTACCAGCTTTTGCAGGAGATCCGATGGCCCAGGTTAGTTAGCTTGCTAGTGTTAGTGAGTTTGGGAGATATGTCAGTGTTGATTGTTGAAACTATTTTGAAGCCAGACCGGTTTGGCGGTATTGGACTTTTCTCTGCTACTCTTTTGCCTAAAGGTGCATTGATTTGGATTCATAACCCAATCGTTGACATTGCCGTGACACCTGAACAGTACGCAACTTTACCTCGAACATTTCAAGCTTTACTGGACAAGCATGCCTATCCCAGAGACCTCGACGTTGATGATGGTGTTCTAGAGTACAATGCTGACAACGCCCGTTTCATGAATCACAGCAGTCAGCCAAACACATATCAAGACGATCATTGCCGAATTTTCACAGCCCGTGAGATACAACCGGGCGAAGAACTGACTTGCGATTACTTGTCGTTCGATCCAAGGTGCGACTTATCGTGGGTCAAAGAGCTATCGCCGAATGTTGGTGCCTCAAGAGGCTAGGCGGCAGCGGATTGAGCCTGCGGTCTGGCGACTTCTATTCCGTCGGCGAATTTACATGGGGGGAGTTTCGGCAACTTTTTGTGGCCATTGACACTAGGCCAGCTTTTCTCGGCGACCTCCCGAGCTTGAAGATCATAGCGAGCGCCATCTTGTTCGACAGACATTCCTTGGCGCGCATTGTGTGGTGGCGCACGGTCGCGAACGCGCTCACGTTGACATGGACGGGTTTGAAACAACCACAACTGCGCGATCCCACGGGCGTCGTTCCAGTCGGTCTTCACCGGCATAGCTGAAAGCACTGCCTTGCCTGGCGGGCAAACTAACGGCCGGAAGCCCCTGTCCGATTAATTCGCGTCAGCCATTCTGAAGTCGGTCCTGCTTCCAGGCCCACCCGCTCAACTTGACTGGTCCAAGGCTCAAGGTGCCCACAATCGAAGGCACAGAACAACCTTCCCGGTCCCGTCGACCTCGCATATCGCAAGCAATTAAGGCAAACATCCCGGCCGACGTAGATCATGGCTTTCCCCTTCCAATGAACGGGTTCATGATCGCCAGGCAAAAGGGGCTACTCGGCACATAGGCCAGGCGATCATAGGAGATCGAATCATCGTCCCCTCAGCCGCTGGCGGCAAAAGCGCCACCTAATTGCCTCGTCGCCCAACTCCCGCATTCTCCGTAACGTCAAACTATTTTTCGAATCGATCGACATCATACTCAAAAAATAAAAGCCCTATTTTATATCCCGATGCTAGCGTCCGCGCGCTGGCGATATGCCGGTCAGTATGGAGAAAGTGGATGAATACGACCGCTATCAATGAAACCGCTATCAATGAAACGGTGCAGGACCTCGGGGACGCCACCGAGCTCACAAAAGGCTTTGGGGGCTCGTGGCGCGCAGAACACACGACCGGCGATTATTATTACGTGGATGAGTCCGATTGACGCGGACCGTCTTGATGGGATGGGCTTCGGCCCATCCCATCAGTTAGAGGCGGTGGGCAAGGGATCGCTGCTGTGAGCGACATATTTCATGCGTGGTCTAACGGGCGTTGGATCAGCCTCGACCTGCAATCCAATCGTTACAGCATGGCGAGCACATCTGCAGCTTGTCCGGAGGAGCGTGAACGGCTAACCGAGACGACGGCAAAGTTGCGCGATTGCCTGAGTTCACCGCCAGCCTTTCTCCCACCCCTCCATCTGGTGTGGCACTATGCGCGTGCGGCTCATGCTGCTCGTTTCATTCGCAGCCAGACCATCGCTCGTCAACTCGACTTTTTACGTGCCTCGCGTCGGGGTACGGCACCGGCGTCCATGGGAGTCGAAAGAATCCACTACTACGCCAGCGTATTCCAACATCTGCGCAATCTTCGGTTCCGCCGCCCGCGCTGTCTTGAGGATTCCATAGGGGGCTATCTGTTTTTCTATCCCTACATCCCATCGCTCGAGCTCCTCGTGGGTGTGAAGCAGCCACCTTTCAGAGCCCACGCCTGGCTGCAATCTGGCGATCTCATTTTGAACGACGCGAAGCGTGCTGTGGAGGACTACAGCGTCATCTTGAGATTCGAGAAATGAGACTCAATGTAGACGGGCTCTTGGATTCAGCGAAGGAGCTTGCCACCATCATTGTAAACGGCCGCGTGGAAATTACGGTGCTCAACGATATTGTTGACGCCGATACCGGCATGCCGACTGAATTGGAACCAAGACACTTCAAAGGCACGTCTCTGCCGGAGATTGTCGCCTTGTTGCAGGATCGGTACGCTGGCGATGCGACTTTCATTGTTCGCACGCCAAGTGGCATGGCGATCGTACGCCCCCCTTTCTCGGAGATCTCCATCTTCTACCAGGTCAGAAATGATGAGATTGAGTGCTGGGCAGGACTGAAGTTGCCAGATGCCGCCTTGGCGCAACGCCACGCCTTCAACTTTGGCTATTTGACTGGCCTGATATGCAACGCGTCCTGGTTGACCCCGGAAACAGGGTTGTGTGGGATTTTTGAGCTACTGAGTGGCGCGGCGCTCATCGTCTCAAGGGGGACTTTTCGGCAAGTCGATTTTCTGGCGGCCGCCGTAGCCAGGCTCAACACCTCGACGGTCTCTTTCAAGGATGACGTCGTCAGTTTTCGCCAATTGATCTCAGCGAGCGTCGCTCACAAAACGCGCCGCTATGGCGGTGCTTTCAGTATTGAATGTTCCGGGGGCCTAGATTCGTCGGTAGTGGCGCTGGCTGCGGCCGACCTCCACCGAGGCAGGCCCCTTTCCCTCCTGAACAGCTACTCAGAGACGGACGTCAATGGTGACGAACGCTTCTTTTTTGCCGCGCTAGCCGAGCAGGTGGGCGGCGCGCCAACCTATGTCGAAACGAATGCTCGCTCGTCGATGACCCACCTATCTTCAGAATTGCTGGCTCCAACGCCGCGACCTTGTAAGCTAGCGGCCACGATCCCCACAACGGCTCAACTTCACGAGGCTGCGCAGGCCGCAGGATCGCGCATGGTGCTCACAGGAGATGGTGGCGATCAACTATTTCTCAGAATGCGCCGCTTGACGATGGCCAGAGAGCTGCTCGTCGAATCCCGATCACCACAAGAGGCACTGCGCGAGCTCGCCGGCCTTGCGATTCAGGCCCGAGCGTCTGTTTGGCGTGTTCTTCGCGAGGTGATCACCGGTAGGAGCGGCTGGGACTTACGCCGACAGATGCTCGGTGATCATCGGCCGCAGTCGCCTGTCACGTCAGTGCGGGCGAATTTCGGTGCAGAGCTCGTACCAGGCGCCGAGTCCCTGCGCCACCTCCCGACGACGCGACTGTTTCAGTTCTGCGGCATGCGTAATGCGGAGCTCAATCGCATCGCACTACGAGACATTGCGGTAGAAGAGCGAAAGGCGTTTGTGTTCTGGCCGCTCATCAAGGCAGGTCTCGTCGCGGCTCGCCGACATCATCACTCAAATGGAATTGATCGTGCACTTGAGCGCGAGGCCTTCCGGGAACACTTGCCCGACGTGATCTACTATCGCGTTGGCAAAGGTGCCGGTCGCGACATGCTAATGCGGTACGAATATGGTGCGTTGGTGTCGCGCATCGAGCGTAGTGCATTGTATCGGCAAGGCTTCATCTCCCGCGATCGCCTCCGTTCAGCTATCGATAATTTGTCTTACGACTCAGCGTTTGCGCTCGTTCGTCTCTGCGCTGTTGCCGATTGGATGGACCTTTATGAACTGGGGTAAGCCGCTCTTGCCCCCGCTCCAAGGGGACATCATCAAGACGAGCCTGCAATCTTCCCGCCTTCTTGTCGCGGGCTTCTTGCTCACGAGCATCGCAGCGTCTGCCTGCGCGGTCGCCGGGCCGCTGTTGTTCTCATGGGCCGTCGTCCGGCTGGCCAGTGCGCCGCCGCTTCTTATACTCAGTTCGTTGTTGCTGTTTGCCGTTACGGCCGGGCTTGCTCGGTGCTTGCAGGAGGTCAAGGCGGTCCTGTCCAATAGGCTGGAACAGGACGTTCGTAATCTCTCCGGCAAGAAGATCATGGCCGCTCTGGTGAGCGCCCATGGATCGCTGTTTGCTCAAAACAATCCGAGCAAGATTTCGGCAATGGTAGAGAGTTGGCACCAGTCCAATAAGATCTACATCCAGCTGTATTTGATGGTGCTGATGGGCGGGGGCGCCGATGTTGCGTTCTCGTTCCTTGCTGTCGGTGGAGCAGCAAATTGGTTCGTTGCGCTGTTCGTTCTAGCCTACGGCGCTGTCTTCGTGTTGATAACGTGGAAGAGCAATAGAGTTACAAAGGTGTATCAGGCTGAGGCGCAGGCCTCAAGTAACGAGGGCTCGAACGTTTTAGGAAATGCAATCGAAAACATCATTTCGATAAGGGTGTTCCGCGCTCAACCCTGGATAGCTCAGTTGTATGCCCGCCAGGCGGCCGCCACGCGCCGAGCTTGGCTCTCGTTCTATGGCGCCCGGTTGCGCTATGGCGCTTTGCAAGCGACCCTCTTGTTCGTTCAGTATGCCTCTATCTTGGGGCTTTCGCTGTGGCTCTATGACCGATCAGGCGAGATAGGTGGGCTCGTCATGGTGAGCATGATCCTGGTTCAACTGAACCGGCCTTTCGAGCTTATCGGCATGTCAATTCGGGACATCATCGTTGCGCGTGGCATGGCCCAGCCGCTGCAGGCGCTGCTTGATGCCCATGCCCCAGCGGCACGACCCGCCATGCTCAAACGTACTATGCCGATATCGGGCTCACTCACCATTTCCATCAGCGCGCTTTCGTTTGGTTATGAGCGAGCCGCCCCGCCGCTTCTCTCTGGGATAACGGGCGAGTTCAAGCCCGGGGTCATCAACTTCATCATCGGACGGTCGGGCGCTGGCAAATCGACGCTCCTGCAACTCCTACTAAAAATGCATCAAGGCTACAGCGGCCTGGTACGCGTTGGCTCTCTAGACCTGGCCACGATCGATCCAGAAGATTACTTGGCGCACGTAGGCTACGTGCCCCAAGAGCCTATGATGATGAATCTGAGTATCCGCGAAAACGTTCTGCTGGGCCGCCCGTTTCCGGATGCGGACGTGTTCCACGCCCTAGAATGCGTCCATCTGGCTGATAAGGTGACGTCCTTGCGGGACGGTTTGGACTACCGCGTCGGCGAGCGGGGCCAATTGCTAAGCGGCGGCGAGAGGCAGCGCCTTGCGATCGCCCGTGCACTCATCGCAAAGCCCCGGCTGTTGCTCCTCGACGAGGCCAGTTCTGGGTTGGACGAGCGGACCGAGCGCGGAATCTTCGCCGAACTTCGGCAACTCGCGTCGGACACGACGATCATAGCAATCACGCACCGCCGGAGCGTGATAAGTCCACATGACTACGTGCTAGATTTGTCGTGGTCGGAATCCGCGAGAGCCTCGCCTGTGCCCGCATAACTTCCGTGACTCGGCGTCTGAAAAAGTCCTGGATGGCACGGGCTGCGCCTTTGTGCTGCCCTTCGACCATCAACGCACTAATACTTTGGCTTTCGACAAGCAAATCGCTGTAGTACTTACGTATTCCCATTGCGCGTGAAAGGTAGACATAAACGACGTCCGCGACGTGATCCGCAATGTGGCGATGCTGTTTGACCAGCAATGCGCGCCGATAGCACTCGCCTACTTTCAAGAAGAGTTTGGCAGGATCCTCATTGCATGCGTAGATGGGCTTAATTTCATCGCAGAAGCTTGCCGCCACTTCATCAATCAGCTTCGCCTTGGTGAAATCGCTGATGCTATCGACATACATTTGCGACAGCATATTGCAGAACAGGATGGCTTGATGTGGGTCGATCGGCCTGGCGTTGAACCCCTTGTGGTCGACATTTTGCACCACATCGCGCTCAGTCAACCGTATCAAAGCCTCTCGTACGGGCGAAATTCCGACGCGAAGCTCATCGGCAATGTCGCTAGGCTTCAAGGCTGTGCCGGGTAGCCAATGGCCCAGTAATAGACGCTCGCGCAAGGCCTGGAATACTGGATGCTGTGTCTCAAAAGCCATGATTACTCGCCCGTTCAAGCGTCCTGACTGAGGAGGCCAAGGGAGCCTCACCTCTTGGCATAGCTCATGCCGGACGGCATGCGCGGTCCGGTCCGCGGCGAAATGGCTGCTAGGATAGACCGCCATGGCAGGCCGTCCGCCAGGGCCACGAAGCTCTGCTGCCGAGTACGGGGTGGGTATGTCCAAAGCGGAATAGGCGGTCGGAACGGGTAGAGGCGATGATCGAGCGGCATTTCTGCGATTGTGCAACTCGCCCAAGAAGCCGCGTCGCTGCCACTGGTGCCGACGTCGGCGCCAACATGCAGGTTTCGCTGTTCACGATGTTGCGTCCGCACTCGCGGTCCGCAGCCTAGAATCACGAAAGAATCGCCGGTCATCGTGGCTCCCATTTCGTTCATCAAAATGTTAATCGTTTGTTGGATCGGTGGAGAGCTCCAGCTCCGCTCGTCGACAAGAGCATCGCTTGGCACGCTGGATTTCACCGCTTGTGAGATCGAAGCTACCCGCCTTAAAGGCGATCGCTCATGACCGCGTTTGAAGGCGCAGCCGCGTTCGTAACGAGATCAGCATCGGCGATTCGTAAGCCGCCACTTGCGCAATGGCGTGTTGGTGCTCCCAGGTGCATCCGAAGGGGGAACGGGCTTGCATCGGGTGAACAACACCGCCACCATCGCTAATGAAGAGCCGTCGAGGCCGTTCAAACCGCCCTGCTTTTTCGCTGATCACAGAAGTCCTGCGCCGTGAGTCTAAGGGTGAAACATTCGCAATCCTTGTCGCCCGTTGGTTAGCCTTGGCGTGGTCGGGGGCCATCCCCACCCATCTGAGATACAACTTGACGCTACGTGCGATTCAAGGGATCTGAGGCCGTCAAACTGGACATTTTTGGCTAGAGTTTTCGCCGCCGAATCCTCTCAGCTGGGAGGAGTGACAGACGATGAAGGCCTCAAAATTTCCGACACCCAGAAGGCGTTGATTCTCAGCGGGGAAACAAAGCTGCCAACACCCTCGGCTGCATCAATATGCGGGCGCCCTGACCTGGCACGCAGAGACACAGAAAGCTATGGCCGAGCAATCGACAAATTTGCCGAAGGTGCCGCCAGTTCAGATGGATCGCGAGACGGAGGAACTGACAAGCAAAATCGCGGAACGCGGGAGAGAGGCACGCCGTCAAGCTGCACCCTTACCAGGAGGTCCAGTTCGCGACCCACTACTTGAAGTACTTAAGCAGTGCGACACAGATTCCCGATACGACCGTTGCGCAGCGCCGAGGAAGACGCGACCAGCGCGTTCTTGAAGGCGCCTCCGGATATCAGGCCAGGCCCAGGTCGCCGTAGGCTCCCCCTTTCCTCCACTGAGCAATTTCAACGTAGACCTCAATGTAGGCAACCCGACGCACGAACTGCTCGATCGAACCGCGGCAGTGGGTTTGTGCTAAGGGCCGCAGCACTGAGCCGCTTCGGAAACGCATTGCGTCACGCTGTCGAAGCGGCGAACTACGTGGAGCACGGAGATTACCGCTCTCGGGTTCTATGGCCACAAAGCATTCACTTCGAGGTCACAGCCCAATGGTTGACGTCGAAGTTCAGGCCGCCTGGAGCTGAGGTTATCTCAACACCATATTGGACGCTGCCGACGACTATATCGCCGAAATACTCTTTCGACTTTATCCATTGCAGGATACTCATGATGTCCACGGTCGCTGTATTGGCCTTGGACGTGCGCAGGAACGAGATGACCTTGTGGTTGTTCCAGCCTTCAAACACATTCCAAGTCGTCCCTCCCACGTCGACGCCTGTGTAGACTGGAATCGCGGCTCCCCCCGTGGGGGTGTACTTGTAAGAAATGGGCTTGACATCGCCGCTTCCATCGGGATTCCCGGTGTAATTGGTCCAGAGCATTATCTCATAGGCATTCGAGCGGTCCCAAATGTCGTACGCGAAGTTCCAACGGCCGCGAGCCGGGACGCTCTGATCGAAGCTTGAAGTCAGGGTCTTGATCGCGCTCAGCGGTTTACCAACATTGAACGTCTCGTGGGGATAGCTCTTGATGCCGCCGCTATCAGGATGGTTCGACCACACACTCCATCGATCGACCGCATGTACAGAGATCGTCTGAGGGCCAGCACCTTCGCCATATACGTCGTTATTCCAGGAATAGCCATCAAGCGAATAGGTGCCGTATCGATCACTCGAACTCCAGATCGGCGCTTTCGCGGATGCCGGGAATGGCGCAATCATGGCCACAAAGGGCAGCGCAAGAACGTTTCGCTTCGACAACTCAGACATTCTAAATCTCCGACTGAGATCTGCCCGTCAGCGACGCGGAAGCAAGCAAGAGTGGTGCCAGTGTTCGCGTGCCTCGCGACGGCTTCAAAACGCAGATCAAGCTATCAATGAGACGCGATCGTGCTGCACGAAAGCAAGTCGGCCCGTAATCCGCACGCTCCGTGGGTGGGCAATCTGCTTGCTGAAGGAGACCGGCGCTATTCGTGATTCCGAAAAGCACGGCTGGATGCAGGATCCGCCGATCCATATGCGCGCGAGCGCGCCTTCGATCTAACCCGATTCGATACCCCGCAGAGATTCTCGCCCGAGGAGGCTCTCGCCGAGCTGCGTGACGTTTTGGCTTTGCCCGGCGACACCTGCCCCGATTGCTCCGAAAATTAGACCGCCCTACCGAGCCTGCCACGACGGAGTGGGTTAGACGCTGGAACCCGCGTTCGCTCTTGACGGGCGAGTTAGCTTTGTTTCGATCCCGGCGCGCCGAGCCAAGCCTGAGTTCGGGGCGGCGCCCGCGCCCTTTAAACACGTCGCCGCCCCATGACCCAGCCGACGAGCGGACCATGTCCCGGCTGGAGTCGTCGCCGATCGCTTTTTTCACCGCGGCGATCGCCAGATCAGAGCGGGCGCCACCTGTTCGGCGCCCGCCAATTTTGTCACAAACTCGCCACTGCACAGCAGCGCAGTGCCTGCGGCCGCCCGACAACTGCAGCGGGTTCTCTTATTTCTCTTTGCTGGCAAGGAGCGCGATCAGTTCAAGGGTTGAATGGGGCCCCAAGAGGCAGGCATTCTTATTGCACACGTTATCATGAGCTTCGTCGTGATACGTACAGCTGCAGGTGGACTCGCGCACTGGTGGCTTGCCAGATCCATCAAGGTAGAGACGTGTGCGGAAAGTGTAACGCGATGTGCGCGAGCTACCTGGTCGCAATGTTCGCGCCCGGGATCGTACTCGAGACAGGGCGAGCATGGTCAGGCAATTCACCCAAGAAAAACTGGAGCCGGTCCTCGTTCCGGCAGACGAACGCTTGACAAGCCGCGCCGTGTTGGGCGCAACGATCGGCAATATCCTAGAATTCTACGATTTCGGAACGTATAGCTTTTTCGCGATCCAGATCGGTCAGGCGTTCTTCCCGGCGCGGGACCCTTTCGCCAGCCTTATGCTGTCGCTCGCGACGTTTGGCGCGGGTTTTGTGACCAGACCGATCGGGGCCGTCGTGCTCGGCTCGTACTCGGATCGAATCGGGCGCCGGCCCGCGATGACGGCCAGCTTTGCCATGATGAGCGCGGCGATACTTGTGTTGGCTGTTACGCCTTCGTATGAGACAATAGGAATTGCAGCTCCGTCATTGGCCATTTTTGCACGTTTGCTCCAGGGCTTCGCTCTCGGGGGTGAAGTCGGTCCGACTACTGCCTACTTGATGGAAGCGGCCCCGGCGCAAGCCCGCGGTCTTTCTGTCTCGTTTCAGCCTGCGAGCCAACAGATAGCTGCGACGGCCGGAGCGTTGGTTGGAGAAATACTCTCCCTCACCATGACAAGCGAGGCTCTCAATACGTACGGATGGCGGATCGCGTTTTTGCTCGGTGCCGGTACGCTGCCCTTCGGACTTTGGTTGCGGAGCGCCTTGCCCGAAACCTTGCACCGCCCCGAAGTCCCACCTCCCGTCGACCAGCCTGTAAGGAGGTCGCCTGCCGCTCGCCGCATCATGAGCCTGGGATTCGTCATCTTGGCCAGTTGCACGATTATCACCTACGTCACGGGATATATGACCACCTATGCGCTGAGCACCCTGCAAGTTTCCGCGCCTCTCGCTTTTGCGACCCCGCTCGTCAGCAATACGGTAGGAATTGCTGCCGCACTGCTGGGGGGGTGGCTCGCGGACCGGGCCGGACGCCGTCACACCATGATATGGCCGCAGATCACTGCGTTGCTGATGACCTATCCGGTCTTCTTGTGGATTGCAGAGAGCCGCAGTGCCCTCGCACTTCTTGGAGGCCTCGGCGCCCTCACCCTGATCGGAACGATTCCGTATAGTGCCTTCTATGTGAGTATGACCGAAGGTTTGCCCAAGAACATTCGCGGCGGCGCGTTCGCGACGATTTACGCTTTTGCGATAGCGATCTTCGGGGGCACGGCTCAACCCGTCGTCGCCTGGCTGATCCACGTAACCGGGAACGCGCTGGCTCCGGCCTGGTACATGATTGCCGCTAGCGCGGCCGGGCTCTGTGCCATGCTTATGATGCCTGAAACCGCACCGCCGAAACTTCAGAGCGTTGCGAACAAGTGAAGCTCTTGATAGCGCTGGACGATGTAATCGCGGGTCCCTTCCAGCTATATCGCGGCCGCCTCACACCGTTGGCACCAATGTAGATCGGCCTGAGAGACCGGGAACAGTTGTCTTGATGAAGCATTCGCTTGCACGAAGCCCTGTGTCCAACCGCGCCTTCTTGTTGAATTTGCGTTGGCTAGCAAACTGTTCGTTTCCTCCTGAAGAATGGTCCGCTATAGCTGGGTAGCTTTTCGCCATTCGCTGTCAGCTTTGTTCACTGCTTTGAGTCGGTCTGCGATGTAGCGGAGATATCACCGATCACAGCGTGCAAGTCAGGTTACGAAATAGCATGCCCCTTCGCTCGACAGTGCGCCAGGTGAGTTCAGCCACATCCTGGGATGCGCCAGGCGTTCGATCTGCTCGACCGCGTGAACGCATTTTAAGCCAAATCGATAAACTCGCGAGCCTTGCTCACCGGATTCCCCCCAAACCGGCTCGGCAGCTTTAGCTCCTAAGTAAAGAGAGCAAGTAAGCACCCTTTTTAAGCGACATCCCGGCCCTCTCGCCTACAGGCGTGCGTCAGCGGATAACTTCATCATCCGGACTTCGCGTCGTTCACCCTGCGCGCGTACTCTTTCCTCAGTCATCAGATCGTGGCGCGCGGTCCATCGGACGATAGTTCTAAAGACCTGAAATCGAAACGGTGTGAAGGGCCCATTACAAAAGACGGGTTTGGAGCCATCGGCTGCAAGAGCAGCATGGTACGCGCCGCACAAGAAGGCGTGCCAGATCGATGGTAACAGCGCCAGCTTCAACAGAACTCACAGATACCAACTTCAGCAATTCTCATCGTTAGCTGTAAAACCGAATACCCATTGCCCGGCCACCTGTCTTTTGTAGACTGAGTTATGAGCCTAGCAACAGCGGCTTTGGCGCTGATTGCCTTCCCGGTGCTCTTCGCAACCGAGTTAGCCAATTATATTGGGCAAGAGCTGCGTCAGCAGTGCTCGCCTGACTAGTCTCACCTCGACGTGTGGCCCTGCTCGCGGAATTGTCACCTAAGAGAACACCGAAAATGGCGCGCCTTGCACGTCTGCAGGGCGTGAAGAGGACGCGACCGCTGTCTCCACGAGCGGTCGGTGTAGGAGGCCTCTATCTTCATTCTGTTCTTGGTCTGCTTTCCGTTGTCAGGGCTTCACGCACGCGGGGTCGGTCAAGCAAAAGAAGAGATCGCAGATACCATCCAACGGGTCCTCCTCGCATTCAGGATATGATGTATCGGCTACCTGTACCTTGGCTTCGACCGGTTGCGCGGCAACTTCTGCGACAAAAGTCGGTACCGCCGCCGTCGCAAGCGCGACGACACTCGCAGCTACAAACAGCAATTTTTTCATTCGAGAGTCCTTCTTGTAGGCCCAGCCGTCCTCTAAGATCTATATGACGACCCCGCGATGGTAAAATTGATTTTCGTGATTGGTTCTATCTACGGAATGAATAAGTTTGAACATCTCCGCGGGCTTGATTGAGCCGCGAAGAACAAGCGAAGCCGTTTGTGGTCCGCCCCTCTCTCCGGCTCAACGTCGTCCGCGCATTTCCCGGAGCACTCGCATACTGCGCATTGTACCCCGGACTTCGCTTGCGCGCTGGGACGCAGTGAATTGCACGGGTTCGAGAACGAAGTGCGCTCCCAAGGCCCCAGCGGCACCCTCCGGACGAGATGGACAAGCGAGTTATTGATGGCCGAGAAGGACTACGGCGGCTTTGTTCGGCTGAGCTCTAGGCCAAGCCGCAAGGCTTCGACCGCCCCGAGCACGTGGTGACACTGCGGGACCGGGAGGGTAGCGGCTTTGCGGACTATCTCGCCCGATTGAACCTCACACTGCCGCAAGACGACCAGCTCACTAGATTCCCAGTCGAGCCATCTGCTCCGCATCGGGAAGGAGGGGCCACGGGTAACGACCGTCCGCGGTACTCAACAAGGACCTACAGAACGCAGGGCTGAGCTTGCCGCGGTGGATCACGACATTCTCGTGGCCCTCGGCGGCTCGAGCGCTCTGCCAGTGCTGATTGTAGCCGCGCTGTTCGTCGGACTTCACGTGGCAAGCTGCGAATTCGCGATCGCCCAGCGTTGCCAATTGCCAGGCATGTACCGGCCGCTTGGTATGGATGTGCACCCACATCGGCCTTGGCGTCGCACCACTGCTCAGCGCCATGGGCTGCAGCTTGATTTCGAACAGCGTCCCTGGCTCTCCCTTCAAGGCGCGAGGTGGATCCACTGACGCCAGTTCCCCCGCTTCCCGTAACTGTACAAGGTAGTTTTGCGATGGAAACGCATAGCTCTTCATGCAATCGCTCGTGATTGCTGCCTTTCGCGCGTTGAATGAGTTTGCTTGCCCCTGAACCTCGGACCGCATCCTTTGGAGCCGCACTATCTTTTCGTGCACTTCGGGCACCTGCGCAGCCGTGAGCAGGCCTCGTCGTCGAGGCTCCTCCAGCGCGGCTACACAGGCCTTAATCTCGGAGGACTGCGTCTGCAAGCGCTTGATCACGCGATCCAAGACGTATTCGGCGTCCTCGGGCTTCATCTGCCGCGCTTGCGAGGCGGCGCTTTGCTGAGCCGGCAGATCGAACTGCAGCAGCTCGTCCAATCTCTCAAGTAATCCCGGCAGTGCTTTCCTAGAGGGCGGAGCCTGCCACATCTGGAGGTGATCGGTCGCAGAGGATGACGCTGCTGCCTCCTCCGCCGTGGCGAGTTTCTTTGTACCGAGATCCGAGAGCACAATGACCTTGCCACTCGCGGCCCTGGCGGCATCGGGCCTGACGAGTTGCGGCGCGGGTGGGCTGGCCGTCGAACTCCCCTCGCCTGCGGCTGCCGCGCGCCTTGCTTTGCCCTTTCTGCGCACTTGAGTGCCTTCACCCACCAGGGCAGTGTTTTCTGGCAGCGCAGCCCAAGCCGGCGGTTCAATCGTCACTTCCGTCTTTGGCTGCAATGCCAGCAGCCGCATGACATCGTTCGCCGTCACCCACGCAGCGTCCACGATCTCGCCCAGCAACTGCAACGGAAGGTCAGGTTCCGTTCCAGCCTCCCTCAGGGGGTCAAGCATGCCCCTCAGTTGGGACGCAAATTCCGAAAGCCGTTCCATGACTCCTTCCAGAACGGCGCGGTGCTCGGCGTCGAGCACCGCTCCCCCGCGAACGGCGTCGCCCGTCGAAAGAAATGCCGGAAAAACATCTCCAATAAAGGTCCCGAGCACACGCACCCTCCCGCCCTCGTCCATCAGGACGGCTCGCACGTCTGGTGCTAACGTGCTCGCTTGCGACTCAATCAAGAGCTGCGCGAGGGCGATCCGCGATTGCAGATACATACACTTGGTATTGAGCGCCCAGCCCGTATTGAGCCTGAGTTGGGCCTCTTCCGCCTCGCGCATCTCGGGCGTGCTGCTCGGCAAGTTGGCAGTAGCCGCACAGACTGACTGCATCCGCTCGAAGCGCAACGCCTTCTTTCCCCACCACTCCATGCAGGCACCATACTGGTTCGCGACGCCCGCAATGACGCGGCTGAGCTGGTCGGGCGGAACGGTGTCTTTGACATTGTCGAGCAGGGCTTCTGCTTGCTTTCTCCTGTTCTCAAGTGGGTAAATAATCTGGGTGGCCACTTTGTTACATTGGTTGCCCGCATCCAGCGTGTCATCGCGGAGCCGGCGAGCCTGATCGTCGGGCAGGATACGACGCGCCACACTGGCAGGCAGATTCGCGTAGTACTCCAGAACTGTTGAGCCTGCTTCGACCACTCGATCGATCAGCTCTTGCGCCTGTTGCAAGTTGCAGGGTTGCGTGGCCGCTCGACGGCAAGTTTCAAACTTCTCAAGCAGGCTGTCCATATTTCGCTTTGCTGCCTTGATCTCGTTGCGCGTTGGCGCCGCAACATCTGAAGCCGCGGTTCTGTCTTGAGGCCCAGAGCGCATCCGCTCCACGACGGCATCAAAGGACTGACCGCGTTCCCCAGGGAGGAGACCAGGCTCCAGGCTCGAACGGCTCAATTCCCCGGTGCTGTCCGCTCCCGGCGCCTCCACCTGCGATGGATCAGCTCGGCCAATACCTTTCATACTTCATCTCCGAATTGTCGAGAGTGCGCAGCCTGTCTGGATAGGCCGCCTAGCTGACGACTAGCTGACCAAGAGCATTCATCCGGATGCACAAGAAAGAAGATGTCACCTTGAGTTCCGCTTCCATCGCAGCTCCTCGTGTTACTGAACTAGCCGCATCAGCGCCGATGTGATCAGCTGAGACGTGGCCGGGCCCGACTACCTGCCCGCGAGATGGTCCCGCCCCAATGTCCTGCCTTTATGCAAGCGAACTGGGCCAAGTCATCCCAAACGCTGGAGAGCAGCCAGGAGACCGCTCGCCTCCTAACGCTGAATTGTGGTCAGGAAGAAATGGCCAACGTATATCGATTGGCAGACCTACGACCGCTGGACTCGTCCGCTATCGGTAAGCAGACTTCGACCGAAGAGGTTACTAACCCAGCCACCATACACCCGTTGTGACGAGACGCTGAACGCCGATCAGCAACAACATTTTTCCCCATCCGAATCGAGCAAAATCGACGTTGCCCAAGTGCTCTTCTACATCTCGCCAAGCCGGGCTCCACCAGGCCGTCGATCAACCTCATAGAAAAATGGCAGCGAGCGTACCAATCGCGCCGAACATCAGCCCTATCAGCGAACCGGCTGTCGGCACGTCTCTAAAGAGCAGAAGGGTGAGGTCGGTTCCACTACCAGAATAGCTCCCACCGATATCGCGACAATGATCCAGAAATCCTTCAGATGCATGTAGCCGAGCGCGTATCCGAACACGAGGAGGATGCCACCGAACGATATCAGGAGAAACATCGGCGACAGCATTGCCAGATCACCGCCGGCCTTTCCAAATTGCCGTGATACAATCAACTCGGCGAATATCGAAAGCGCTTCTCCAAGGAAAATCGCTGCGACCGCTACAATCTTCAACATCAATTTCATCGGCCCCTGCGGTTCCGGCCATCCAAGGCAGCCCGGAGAGTCCGCGCGCCACACTATCGCTCCTCACGGACACTTCAAGCATCTGCCCGACTGATGACTAGATCCCGTCATGCAGCAAGCGTTTCGCGTCGATGGAACGATCTTCGCTGCTTCAGAAGCGAAGATGGTAGGACCAGCCCAAGCCAGCCGCGTGCCGGCTGCCAGACCGGCGCGATCAGGGCTTAGGCTGCAATCCGCACGGGGAGAGCGGAATAGCCGTGCACGAAGTTGGACGCAATTCGCTCGGGTTCGCCGACAACCTTGACCTCCAGTCCCGCACCCAAAATCTCTTCCCAGAGGACTCGCAACTGCAGTTCCGCAAGATGTCGACCAAGACAGCGATGGATGCCGAAACCGAACGAGAGATGCTGCCGCACATTCTTGCGGTCGATGACGAAACTGTTGGCGTTCTCAATGATCTCTTCGTCCCGGTTGCCGGAGATGTACCACATGACGACCTTGTCGCCCTTCCTGATCTGTTTCCCACCTACGATGCTATCCGTCGCGGCGGTGCGGCGCATATGTGCGATCGGCGTTTGGTATCGAATAATCTCGGACACGGCGCTCGAGACCAGCTTGGGATTTTGGGTTAGTTTTCGCAGTTCGGAGGGATACTGACTCATGAACAGGAGACCGCCGGTAATCGAGTTGCGCGTGGTGTCATTCCCCCCAACGATCAGCAGAATCAGATTCCCGAGAAACTCACTCGGCTTCATATGGCGGGTGGCGGGCGAGTGCGCCATCAAGGAAATCAGGTCGAGGCGCGGCTCGGTATTGATGCGCTCGTTCCAAAGTCGGGTAAAATAGTCCAGGCACTCGGACAAGATTGCGTTTCGCTTATCCCAGCTGTCGATTTCATGTCCTGCTTTCGGCGTTCCAACAGCTACGTCCGACCAATAGGTCAGGAGTCGCCGATCCTCAAATGGAAAGTCGAACAACGTGGCGAGCATCTGCGTCGTCAACTCGATGGAGACCATCTCCACCCAATTGAAGGCATCATTGCGCGGCAAGCCGTCTAGAATCGCCCTGACCCGAGAGCGGATCAAGCTTTCGAGTTTCGTCAGGTTCTCCGGTCCGACTATCGGACTCACGGTATTGCGCTGCTCGGCGTGCTGGGGAGGTCCCATCTTGATGAAACTCTGGGTCCAGTGCTCGACAGGCACGTCGACAATGGTGACACCTTGCTCTGACGAGAATGCCTTGTGGTTTGTATCTACCGCTACGATATCCCGGTATTTCGTCAGGGACCAATATGGGCCATAAGGGCTTTCTCGACAGTAGTGAACGGGATCTTCCCTTCGCAACCGCTCGAAGCAACTCCATATGCTGTCGTTTTGAAAGCGCTTGGTCTCGCTTACATCGAGACTGCTTAGCGGGATAACACACGCGTCGTCAGCTCTACAATCTTCCAATCGCCTTTTCATATCGTCTCCGCAGATTCTGCTCTCGAGAGCTTACGGATCCAAGGTCGCGATTCACCGTTTCGAGCTGCCGTAGCGTTTGGCTGCGACGGGCCGCTCAAGCAGAGTATCTCAAAGTGCGGCTAGCCGACCCTACCATATCGGGCTGTCCGGATTGGATTGACTTTTCAAGTCGATCTACTCAGTGGATCGTGAGAGCTGCACCGCTGGTGGAACGGTGGCTGTGCCCTGGAGGCAGCGTAAAGCCGAATGCCCAGTCATAAGGTAGCCCCTGCGTTCAGGCGCGGCCGGAATGGCTACTTTTGTCAAGATCACGACATGCATAATCGTCTGGCTAGGACTTTTCAGGCAGATCGATCCAGACATCCGGAGGACCATTCAGGAGTGTATCCTGATCCGGAACGTAGATACTATCGAAGACCCTGAGGCCATGAGCCGTTGCTGCTGCAACAATTATTAAAGGGAGCTGGACCTGCTCCAAGTCTTCGAAGCTATCAGCGCCAACAATGCGAACAAAATCGAGTTTAAACTGTCGGAATCTTATTTGAGATGTAGCCGACGCGACGAGATCCTTGATGCTCGATGCTCCTTGGGCGATCTCTTTCCTCGTACGGTTGAGTGCCGTGAAGAGACACGAAAGCTCATCGAGTTCGGATCGGCTAAATCGTCGCAAGCGCGACGAAATGGGCACTCCGTTCCTGTATCTCACGGTCGGCACAAATCGTATCTCACAATCAAGAAGCAAGTCTGCGACGGCGCGCTTTACCAGGATCGCCTGACCGATATCCTTGAGACCGAAGTAGCTGCGACTTGGTCGCGCATAACAAATCCAGCGGATTGCCCCCGTAACGGCTTCCTTCAAGTACGCCTCAGGGCCATCTAAACGCAAATGATAGTCGCCTTGCGACACGAACGTTCGATAGCCAGGCGGGAACATTTCGGTGTCGTTCGAGGAAATCACGGCGGTTGCTCCCGCACGTAGGGCAAATCCAATATCAGCGTCCAAATCGAAATCGTAGCTCCCGCCCGTTCTAAGCTGGGTCTTGTTCGGGTAGACTGTGACAATCGCGACGTCATTCTCCGATGCCGCTCTTCTGATCAGTTCTGCATGTCCAAGATGCAGCGCGCCCAGAGTGTGTACCGTCCCAATAGTCTGACCTGTTCTCGCCACCTCACGGATGAACGCTTTGCCTGCGGAAAGACATCCCAGATGCATTTTCTTAACTCCAGTATGTTGGACGCCGAAAAAGTGGTCTGATCGGTCGGATCGCAGAAGGTCTGCCCTAGGTGTCGTATTGGCGGCGCACGCCAACGAGCCCCAAAGAGCTTTAACGCCCGCTCACAGTTCGGACCACCGCACCAAGCTGCTCTATGCTCACGGGCAATCCCTTCTGCGTTTCCAAAGCAGTCAGGTTGACCCTTCTCGGCCACGTCTGATCAACGATGAGAATTCAGCCAGATAGCTTGATGGCTCGCGCGGCTGATCACCCTTCAAAGCGGCCTGCAGTCCTGGACATCGGTCTGCAAAGAACGGTGGCTCGAATGTGGTTATCTTGGCGCCCGAGAAGTCGACCTTTACGAAGCTCGCCTGGAATGGCGATATCCCACTCAGATTCGCGTCGCGCAACGACGATTGGTTCATGCGAACGTATGCGACGCGCGTTGCCTCAAGGTTGGTGTCGGCCATTCCCGCGGCGAGATATGCCTGAACGAGATTGGATCCTTCGAGATTTGCGTGGTTCAATGCCATTGATTGCGGGGGATCACCGGTCATCATCGACCTGTAGAGGTAAGCCTGGGATAAGTCTGCATGTTCAAGATCGCAGTCGCGCACAAAGGCACAGCGGCCACGAAAGCCCGTCAATTTGGAGGCTCGCATTGTGCTCTCTGTAATCGAAATGCTTTCGCCTGATGCCCGAGACAGATCCGCTCCATCGAGCTGACAGGAATGAATAGAGGCACCGTCCAACACAGCACCGATTAGGTTCGCGTTGGACAAGCTTACGGACAGAAGCCGCGCCTTCGTCAAGTCTGCCTGCTCAAGCTCCGCACTTGAAAGATTTGACAGGTGAACATCGGCGAATGGAGCGCTCAGGGCTCTCGCTGTAATGCGACCGCTCACCATTGAGAGTCTCAGATACGGAAGATGAGCGCCTTCTAGGGCAAGACCGTCGACCGAGGTGGGACGCACGATCGATAAACAGTCCCCCTTTGACTGGAAGAACGAGCAAGCCGCCAGATGCGCCTTCGTGATCGTGACTTGGCTCAGCTTGGCGAAGCGGAAGGAAGCGGAAGGAAGGAAGCATTCATTGATGGTCGCCCCCTGTAATTCCGCGCCATCAAATACAGCATCACTCGCGTCGCACTGGTAAACGAGAAGTCCGCTGAGCATCGCGTTGTCAAAGCGTGTCCTTTTCATGCTGCAACCGTGAAACAGGCTGCCGGTTGCATCAATTACACTGCGCAGACTGGCATCATCGAAATTGCAGACCTGCGCTGCAATCGCGTGCATATACGCAAAATCGAGCTTGGCCCCGCGGAAACTTGCCCTCTCTAGCCCTGGACAGATAAGGTTCGCCCCAGAAAGGTCTGCCCGATCCAACTTTGCTCCGTAGAGCTGCGCACGATTGAGGGTACAGCGCCGTAACGGGAAATCTGACAGGTCGTGACCGTTAAAGTTCTCCGAGGATAGCTGCAAACCAATCCCAGTCCTTCTGATCGCCTCCTCGGTTCGGCTCCCGACAGCGGCCACCGCGCGCAGCCGATCGGCAGCTCTGCTCCAGTACCGAACAAACTCGCCATCTGATGAAAGTTTGTTTTTCGACTCTGACCAGTGCTCTGCCCCTTCATGCGCGGTGCACTCGCTATGAGCACCGATTGTTTGCGACATGTCGACGATTCCGTATTGCCCGGATTACGAGGGATCTGTTATTGACCTCTTTTTGCGCGTCCTTGGAGTTACGCTATGCGACTTGTGGCGAACTCGTCGGCGAAATGGCGACAAGATGCATCGATGAGGCACCTATTGTGTCGGTGGCCTCCGCAGCCAGCACGCTTGAGCACGTCAGCCGAATTCTCGTCATGCGCCCCCCACTGCCGCTCGCTGCGATTGTTCACTGAGACCGGCAACGCTGGCAACGCAACGGTCGTTTGACAGTGACGATATGTCCAGAAGTTGCGATTTGTCTCGTGGGCTCTCGCAGGCAAATCCACATCGCTCTCCATCAAACTGAATGCGAAAAATTCAACGTCTTGCTTCCATTCAATGGACCACGGCTTGCGGTCAGAAAAGTGATCGTTCATCTAGGGCTGCACTCAGCCCTTACTCGGCATTACCTCATTTTCGATAGCAATGACCGTGCCAGCCGCATCAGTCGCAATTAAGGGCTGAATAGGCGTCATGAAATCGATATTGACGCCGAATGTTTTGAACCTGACAAACACAAGTCTCATTGTCAGAGACCGCACCATGTTCGCAAGGCTATCATGAAAGCGAAAATTCCGAGCTCGTTTGCAAGAGAGCAAGAGCCGCGTGTCCTTGCGGGCGGCAATCGATGACTTGCGATCCGACACTTGCGGATCGCCGACCTCACGGTTAGCGACTGCTCGAACTCGGCTAGCCCTGCTCCGCGCGCCCGCCGGTCCATGTCCTGGTCGAGCAATGAATGAGCGCGCAATCGTCGCCAAATCGGCGCGCAAGTCGAATGCCCACGCGATCGGAGATAAACATTGTTATGACAAAGGATCGAATTCGAAGGCATTCATGCGATGCCCTCTTCGAGGATCGTAGATGATTGACCTATCTCTTGCTCGCGCACAAGACGCGGCATGGCGGCGATAAGACTCTTGGTATATTCAGACAGTGGATTACGAAATATCTCTTCAGTGGGGCCACTATCGACGATTCTTCCCCGGCGCATAACTATGACGCGATCGCTGATATGACGAACAACACTAAGATCATGCGAGATGAAGAGATAACTTATGCCGAGGTGGTCCTTCAAATCGCCGAGCAAGTCCAAGACCTGGGCCTGGATCGAGACGTCGAGCGCCGAAACCGGTTCATCGCAGACGATTACGGCAGGATTTGGTGCGATCGCGCGGGCGATCGCAACGCGCTGGCGCTGACCGCCGGAGAGTTCGAGCGGCCGTCGGTCCAGCAAGGCTTGGGAGAGTCCGACCATATCGAGCAGCTCGATAACGCGCTCCTGCCGCTTGCGCCGCGTCTCAACGTCGCTCGAGAGGCTGTCGGATATGATGCGTCCGACAGTCCAGCGTGGATCAAACGAGCCAAGAGGATCCTGGTAGATGATCGATATGGACCGCCGCCGAGCCCGGCGTTCGCGTTCAGCGAGCGTGGTCCAAGGCCGGCCTGCAAACTGAACGGCCCCCTCGTCAGGCTCGTCGAGCGCCAGGATCATGCGCGCCATCGTTGACTTTCCTGATCCAGATTCACCGACGATGCCCAAAGTCTCGCCGGATCGCAGTTCGAAGGAGACGCCGTCCACGGCCGCCCGCAGAGTGCCATCCGGGCCCTTGAAGTGCTTCACCAGACTTGTCGCTTCGAGCAGGATGGGACGAGATTTCGGCAGCGATTGCACGGGGGGCTGCGTTTGCCGGCCAGGCGAACGCACAATAGTCGATGGTGACAGTCGTGAGCCGCGCGGCCGGCCTGATGGCACGGCGTCCAGCAGCTGGCGGGTGTAGGGGTGTCGCGGATCTTTGAATAACTCGGCGGCGGTGCCGCGTTCGACAACCTCGCCTCGTTGCATGACGAGGATCTCATCCGCCACGCGGGAGACCACTGCCAGATCGTGACTGATCAGGATCAGAGCCTTCCCCCGTTTTTTGGTCTCCTCGAGCAGTGCCAGCACATGAGCTTGCGCGACCACGTCGAGAGCGGTAGTCGGCTCGTCGGCGATAAGGACGCGTGGATCAAGCGCAAGTGCTGCAGCGATGAGAGCCCGTTGACGCTGGCCGCCGGATAATTGATGCGGCAGTTGCTGGGCTTTGGTCTCGGGCTCAGGGACACCGACGAGCTCAAGAAGAGCAATGACCCGCTGCGCGAGTTCCTCGCGTGATGATACCGCACCATGGAGGAGCAAGCCTTCACCGATCTCTTTGCCGATCTGGCGAAGCGGATCAAGCGCGACGAGTGCATCCTGTAATACAAAGCCAATCTCATTGCCGCGAATGCGCCGCCAGCCACGATCGTTAAGGCCGATCAGGTCCGTCCCGTCAAAGCTCAGCTGGCGTGCATGGACATCGGCGTGGCGACCAGCGAGGCCTACGAGAGCCCGGGCAGTTACGCTCTTACCCGAGCCGGACTCACCGACGATCGCAAGGCACCGTCCCGGTCGGAGGGAGAAGGACATACTGCGCACAACCGCTTTCTCCGCGATTTCGCGCCCGAAGGAAACACGCAGCGAGTCGACCGTGAGGAGGTCTGCCTGCTGCGAGACAGGCTTGGGACGAACCTGCGACATTCAGCTTTTTCCTTCCAGACGTGCCTGTATATGGCGCCCGACGATGGTGACGCTGAGGGCAAACGCTGTCACGGCCAGACCGGGTATGATCTCCAGCCACCAGGCGTAGATCACATAATTCCGCCCGGCATTGAGCAGCGCGCCCCATTCAGGGGCCGGGGGAGCGACGCCAAGCCCTAAAAAGGCAAGCGCGGAGGCCCAGATAATGGCCTGACCCACGCCGATCGTCGTCATTGCTGTTAGCGGGTTCATGGCGTTGGGAAGAATATGCCTCCAGACGATACGGGGAAATGGATGGCCCAGCGCCTTGGCGGCTTCCACATACCCTGTTCCTTTGATGGAAAGCATCTGGCCCCTGATCATGCGCGCATAGCCTGGCGCTGTGCCGATTCCAACAGCTATGACTTCAGTCAATACCGACGGCCCAAAAACGGTCACGAACACAAGGGCGAGCAAGAGCGTGGGGATTGCGAAGAGCACGTCGACGATCCTGCTGAGGATGCTGTCGAACACGCCACCAGAAAGTGCGGCGGCGACGCCGAGAATGAGTGCAATGGACATGCTCAGCGCGGTCGCGCCGAGTCCGATGGCAAGCGATTGGCCTGCCCCCTCGAGCAATCGGGAGTAAAGATCCCGGCCTAGTTGATCTGTCCCCAACAAATGGGCGATCGAAGGAGACTGCAACGACGATCTCAAATCAATAGCGAACGGGTCGTGCGTCTGTAGCACCTTTGGCATCACCGCCGCGAGGGCAAAGAAACAAATGATAATAAGCGAGGCAGCAACTCGGACGGGAACATGGCGGGCGAATGCCAGGAGTTCTCTGAGCGGCCGAGACACGGTCACTTCTGCGAGCATGCTCATGTCAACCTAATCCTCGGGTCGAGCATCCGATAAGATAGATCGACAATCAGACTAACAGTGACGAATAGGCCCGCAGAGATCAAAACAGCCCCCGAGACAATCGGAACGTCTCGCGAGGACGTTGCGGCAACAAGAACTCCACCGAGCCCTTGGCGAGCGAAAACGATTTCTATCAAAATCGCCCCTGAAAGAAGCTTGCCGAGCGCCCAGCCTGATAAGGTTACGCCGGGCAATGCAGCATGGCGCAGGACATGGTGAAGCCTGACGCCGAAATCACTCATACCTCGGGTCCGCGCGGACGTAACGAAGGGCTGCTCGAGCACGCGCGTGAACTCGTTCAGAACGACTTGTCCGAAAAAGCCGGACAGTTCGAGAGCCAGAGCAAGTGTTGGGAGAACGAGTCCCATCGGCGAGCTTTCCCCGACAACTGGAAAAATGCGCAAGTTTACCGCGAACACGACGAGCAGAATTGTAGCTAGCCAGTAAGGCGGTGCGGTTGCCAAGAAGATTTGCGCGCCGCTGAGCAGCTTCGACCATATGTTGTCTCTGCCGGCGATCAACAGAGTGGTCAAGATCGCAATAACCCAAGCCATCAGCAGCGCGGCGATCGCCAGAACAATGGTGGGGCCAATCTGTTCTGCGATGATCGCCGCGACGGGTCGATGCTGCTGGTATGATTCACCAAGATCTCCATGCAGGATTCGCAATATGTATTTGCCGTATTGAACGGCAAGCGGTTGATCAAAGCCGTACTTCGCATTGATCGTTGCGAGCTCGGCCGCAGGTGCCGGCCCGACGTCGCCACTCCTCACATTGATGACGATCTGCGCGCGATCGCCGGGCATCAAACACTGAACTAGGAACGTAAATGTTGCTGCAGCCCACACGACGGCCACACCGGATAAAATACGGCGCGCGAACCAAACAAGCGGATTGTGGGATACGACCTTCACGGTATCATTTCTTCTCGTCGAAATGAGCGTCATAGAAGACGGGCTCGCCCACTGACCCGTGGTCCAGCCACACGTCTTTCAGGTGCGGGATGGTGGCCAAAGTCACATCCAGCACCGTAAGGCCAATCACAGGAGCCTCATCCACGATCTTCCGTTCCGCCTGCTGATAGAGGCCGGTACGTTCAGCGCTATTGAAATCCTGCTCCGCCTTTTGGATCAGCTCCCAAAGTTTCGGATCTTGGAAGCGCGATGGATTGAAGCGATTGGGCTCGCCATTCTGGTCCGGCTTCCACGAAATTCGGAATATCTCAGCACCGGGTGCAACCCAATATAGAAGCACGATCTCATAATCGTTGGGCCCTAGGTTTTTTCCGGCGAAGAAATCAGCCGGATTGGTGGGTTGAAGACGTACGTCAAAACCGGCCGCCCTTGCCTGCTGCTGGATAACTTGCAAGGCTTGCTCGCCATCGGGCTTGAGAAACGCGTACGAATAGGAAATGCGCACGATGAGCGGATTGCCGTTCTTAATACGAACGCCGTTAAGGTTGCGCTCAGTCCAACCCGCCTGATCAAGCAGCTGATTGGCTTTCCGAATATCGTACGCATAGGACTGCCCGAGCTCACGCAGGTATTCCGGCGAGCTCTGACTTAGCGCACCGTTGCCTTCAAATGGCAAAGAGCCCAGGAAGGATGTGTCGACCGCGGCCTTCCGGTCAGTAGAATAGGCAAAGGCCTTGCGGACGAGCACGTCGTCAAATGGGGGCCGGGCCGTATACAACGCCAGGCGCAGAGGGGTGCCGCCGGTAACGTGTCGCAGTACTGGAAAGCGGGAATTGGCGTCCTTCCATGCGATAGCCGGCACATCGTATATAGCATCGGTCTCCCCCGTGATCAGCGAGCCGTATCGCACAGTCTGATCTGGCAGAAACTTCCAGCTGATCCCCTCAACGTAAGCCGGCCCCTGATGTTTCGCGGTGGCGGGCGCCGAATTGTAGTCGGGATTGCGGCGGAAGGTGACTTCCCGCCCATGGCGCCACTTGTCGACGATGAATGGACCTGATCCGACAGGGTTCTCGCAATTCACCGCAAGGCCACGTTTGAGTGCCGATGGCGAGAGAATGCCTTGTGAGGATTGGGCGAACACGTTGAGCAAGGGCTGGAAGGGCACCTTCAATGTTACCTGCAAGCTCAGAGGAGCAATTGCCCTTGCCGATTCGAAGCTATCGCCGAGATAAGGAGCGGCAGTCGGGTTGCGAAGATCGGGGTCATTGCTGAGCCATCCGTTGATATTGTCAGCGATGGCCTGCGCATCGAGGGCAGTCCCGTCGGTGAACTTTACATTCGGCTTAATCTCGAATGTGTATACCTTTTTGTCGTCGGAAATGGTCCAAGACTCAGCCAGCCATGGCACAATCTGGCCATCCTCGCTGCGGGCAACCAGATTATCGCTATACTGGCGTTGCAGATACCATTGCTGCACCCATCCTCCGAACAGGCACGCCGGTTCTTGAAAATGCCCGTAACGAATAACGCCGCCTCGCTTGACGTTGCCGGCCGGCGCCTCTTGGGCATGGCCGCTGGGCGCGAACTGTGACAAGCTTTGGAGCACGAACAGGCTAGCCGCGACTTTTCTTCCGCGATGGTTCGACTGGCGGGTGAAACGCCTCGATGATTGCGCATCCGATACAGACATATCCAAGCTCCAGGGCAATGAATGCGGACGGGAGAAAGCAGCGTCAGACCGCTGACGTACCGGCTTTTTTTGCCGGTTCGATGTGGAGGGGAATCCCCAAATGCTCGCGCAATGTCTCCCCCCGATATTCTGTGCGAAATAGACCACGCTTCTGGAGGAGTGGCACGACGTGGTCGACAAAGGCCGCAGTGCCGTCGGCCAGCACGTCCGGAATGATGTTGAAGCCATCGACCGCGCCAGCGCGGAACCAGGCCTCAATCGAATCCGCGATCTGCTCGGGCGCGCCCACGAGCAAGCGGTGGCCAAAAGCTTGGACGCTGCTGATGATCTCGCGGACGGTCCGGCCTTGACGCGCCAGAGTCTCGATCGTGCGATGGTGACCGACAGAAAACGGGACGTTATCTGCATCGGGCAAAATCTCTTCAGGGATGGGGCTTTCCAGGCTGAGTTTCTCGGCTGCAAGGCCCATGCTTCGTGCAAGAGCGGCGATGGCGCGCTCCAGATCGAGCAACGCGTCCAATTGCTCTTTGCGACGAGCTGCCTCTTCTTCGGTTCCGCCGATGCAGGTGACAAGACCTGGCAGGATGAGCGGAGCCGCAGGGCGGCCGAATTGACGAGAGAGATCACGGAGGCGTTCGGCCTCCTGCAGCGCCGTTGTCAAATCCCCGGCTGCCGCAAACACGACATCTGCACTGCGCGCGCCAAGCCGTAATCCGGGATCCGAACCGCCCGCTTGAACGATGACTGGATGACCTTGAGGCGAAGCGGGGTGTGTAAGTGGGCCTCTGATGCCAAAACTATTCGTATCAGGGTCGAGCAGCCGGAATTTTCTCTGATCTGCGTAAACTCCCGCAGCCTGGTCCGCGATGATCATTTCTTCGCTCCAGCTTAGCCAGAGAGCACGGACGGTTTCAACAAAGTCCTCGGCGCGTCTGTAGCGATCCGCTCGTGCGATCTCTTGACCGCCAAAGTTCGCCACCGTCGCGGAGCTCGATGTCGTGACCGCGTTCCACGCGACGCGGCCACCGCTGATGACGTCGAGCGATTGGAAACGCCGGGCGAGATTGTATGGCTCATTGTAGGTTGTCGATGCGGTGGCGATCAGCCCAATCCGCTCCGTTTCGCGGGCAATCACAGTGAGGACCAGCGTAGGTTCGAGCCCGTTGAGCGGCGGCTGGTGCGTAATGTCGGAACTTATCGCGGGGGTATCGGCGAGGAATACGGCATCCAGCAGACCGTGCTCCGCAATTTTCGCAGCCCGGACGTAGTGCTCGATATCGAAAAACGCGCTTGGATTTGTGCCCGGCCAGCGCCACGCGGCAGAGTGACCGCCAGCACCATGGAGATTTAAGCCGATATGGAGCATAGGGTCGATCGAAGACATCACACCCCCGAATGCAGCGGCGGCTTAGCCGCTCGATACGTCTTGACAATTGGATCTTTGCCAGCGGTCTCGGCGACCACCCTGCGCTCTCTCGAAGGCCCGCCCTGAATGCTCGCGAACAGCCATCTTGAGGAGGTTAATAACAAGCCGCTCATTGGTGCGAGAGGGATATCACTAAAGACGCCCTGGCTACCTCTTGGCACCTTCTCGCAGCGGACGAGGCGCAGGAGGCTTTCGACCACGACGCACGCCCAATAGCGCCCAGGTGCGTCCAACTCGATTCCAACGCTGAGCTGCTTCAAAGCGGGCGCCTTCATATTGGTTCTCCATAGCTCATCAAGATGCCCGCCACTTTCGCTGGAAGGCGTTTTGAACGCGTCTTCGCAATCACAAGCGCCTGGACTCCCGCCGCCGGCGCGAGCGCCAGTCACGAAAGGATGTGTAGAGGTTGAACGCAGCCAAACGCAATAGTTGAGTATTCCATTATACTCGCCTCAGTTGGCATCCTCTTCTCTAGCGATGTCTCTATCCTGTTTGTTCAAGAGCCTGATGCCCGATCAGGCTCACGGATGGCAATCGATGCTACGATCGCACCGGCTTCAATTTGCAGGAGGGGCTCGAACCGATCGACCATGAATAGATGCGTTCGAGAACACATCGGACATTCGGCGCCACAGTGTTGATCAGCAGCTTACCTGCCGACTTTGGCAAATAAGAGCAGCCGGCAAGCTTGCGTTCGGAAACCATCCAATAATGCGATGAAACACTCGAAATTCGCGATGCTCGTTGTAAGAAAAGGCCTGGCTTGTTGGAAGGGCTCGGCCAGCATTTGCTGGGCGACTATGTAGGTCGCAGACAGAGCAGTTGCCCGGATCTCTGCGTGGACGTTAAGAAGTGCCAACTTTTAGGAGGTGGAGACGAGACTTCATGGTCAGGAACGAAAGCGGTAGTGAATTGGCCGGGCACCGCGGAGCCAGTACACCGAGGAAAACCCGAAAGCGTGACTTCCCTGCAATACGGTCAGTGGATCGGCCTGCGCCTGCCACCGGGCACTGCTGGAAAGTGAACGCTACTGCACTTGCTGTTGCTAAACTACCGGAGGAACACGACGACCAATGTACGGAGCGTTATATTGTATGGTCTCAAAGTAGAACTATGTGGCAAGTCAGTGAGCCACCCGGCTCCGATAGCGATGGCTGGTCCCGGCCACCATCTTTGGTGTCAAAGGTAAGGCATTGGTTCCGATCGGCACGACGCATGTTGCCGTGGGAACCCCAATATCTGCGCTCGTGCACAGCCGGCTGAAACGGATTGTCGATTAATTCCAGGATCGAATGCTTGGTCCAAGCCAAACCCTGCCGCTTCAACAGAGCAACTCGGCAAGAGGCATCGAACCCGGCATCTGGCGGGTGCTGAGACGCAACGAGAATGTTTGTGGCGGCTATGGCGCCAAGCTGCGGTAAACGTGTAGAAAGGCGAGCCGACGAGTAGAGCAGTCCCCCTTTCGGTAGCGGATTGTCGAACTCGGCGCCTTATCGGCGATGAGATACGAGCTTCGTCTAGAGCATTTTGACAAATGCCCGATGCTGGACTTGCAATCGCCTGAGCAGCAAAGCAATCCGCGGCGCACCGACTGCTGCGCTCCCTTTCTAGGAATTGCTTGCTCCGGCATCCGAAAGGACCAGACAGAATCACGGCATACACGGCCGAAAGCCTAGCCGGAGGCGGCGTTCTTCTCCATCGGCCGCAATTTGGGTGCACGAGCGGCTCGTCGTTGATGATGGCGCCGCCCGAGCGGAGCCGGCCCCAGCGCTGATAGACCTACGTCCGAGCGAGGGGCAGGCTCTAAGTAAACGCCACTGGGCCAGTTCTAGCGTGATCTCAGCAGGATGCATCATCACACTTTTGGGCCCACATCGCCGTTACGCCCCTTTAAGGCGACAAGCTCCGGGAATTCCGGCTATAAAATACGAGGCGCGTTGCCCACACCCTGGCTTGGCTGAAGCTCATCATCGCCGCCAGCAGATTGAATGAGTTGGAAAAATATGTCCTCACGGGAGACGCTGATGAAAAATACGAAGGCACCTTGTCGACGTCTATATGCGCTGTGATTGAGTGTGAGGACCTGGCGCCTGGCCATACGAGCATACCGGGGCGATTTATACGATCCCATGCGCATCGCCAGCCCCTCAGGGTGCAGCGAGCGAACTGACGCAAGTTCGTGCAACCTGGCCATCCCCGACGAAAAGACGGCCAGAAACGATCTGGCCGTCGTCACTATCGAGACTGTCGTGTGATGGCTTGCGATGTCGTCCACACCCCTAGAGGATCAAGGCCAACGCGCATTCCCGCGGTGCTTTTCGTCTACCAGATGAATCTTGCCCCATCAGGCACTTCGCAGACGAATTCGCCCTGGTTCACGAGTTCGGTGGTCCCGACGACAAGCTTGGAGGCCCGTACGGTAAGCTTGCCCTCGCGGCTGAGGCTGTGACGAATGTATTCGGTCACGGCATGTCCAGAGCTATCCACCGTCTGGTGCGCATTGGCAAAGCTGATGCCGTTCTGGGCGGTCACCCTGAAGGCATTGATGATCAACCCGGCCTGGGTCGCAGGCCCGGGCTTGGCGCCGTCGGCGGTGGTACAGCGGTTCATATCCAGCACGACTTTTACGTTCTTGCCCGTCTGCAGGGCATTGAGCACCTCGGCGTATTTCGGCGAGGTCTCATCGGCTCTAGCCACCGTGCTCACGGTTGTCGCAGAAAGCACGGACAACAGGATCAACAGGGCTCTGCCAGTTAAGTTCATATGCTCTTCTCCCTCCATAGGAACCACAGGTCGCGTAAGCGCAGCGTCGTAAGACGGTTGTCGCAAGCCGCTTGGCGGATTACAGACATCAAACGCCGTCGCACTTCGAACAAAGACAAGCAGCCACAATCAGACGCAAGTGGTTGTGACGGCTATTCCGACGTCACAACATCGTAGGTCAGGTTTGCTGAAGCCGCCTCCTCGCGAGCCTCATGGTGCGAAATGATTCATCGAGCCGAGCCATTAGAAAACATAACGGCGCCGGTATCTGCCGCCTGAACGAGAGGTCCGGACTTAGACTGGCACGAACCTTGCGCCGCAGTAACAAGTCCTTGCCGCAACCCACTCGAAATACACTTTTTAGATGGCGCAATGCAGCGCCAACTTGCGGCTTTGGGGCGGCTGAGCTCGGCTCATTAGATCCGTCAATCCTCATCTAAAACAAACAGCATCCTTTTTCGCCCCGTCAGATTCTCGAAAGCTGTCTTTGCAATGAAATGGACACCAACAACCATTTTGCGAGAGGAAACAGATGAACATCGATCGCGGAATGCCGCAGAGGCCTCCGCTGACGGTCACGATGCGCTGCCGCAACGGCACCAGGTACGGCAAGCCAGCTCACCGGTGCGGCTGTCGGCCACTAAGCAGAATTTGAAGACCAGCTACATGGCCTGCATTCGGTTCACCAAACACCGGATCCTGCTGAGTTATCGAGTGCGCCGAATGAGGCGGCGCCGGAAACCAGTCACTATCCAGCCGCATCATTTGTCAGCGCGCGCGCCTGGCTTGCCGCAACGCTAACGGGCGCCACTCTTGAAGCGCTCAAGAACGAGATAGCCCTGGCCGATCGACAATCAGCACGATGGGCGCCAGCGGGGGACGACAGTGTCGACCAGGACCACATTTTCGACAATGTAGCGGCATCGGCGCATATCTCAAGCTGCATCGTTTCCAGAGCCAGGACAGCGATTGCAAACCACGCACCGAAGCCAGCACATGTGCAATATCATGTCCTTAACACGGCGCGGGATCATTCTTCCATGGGAGATCCTTTGGAGCGATATCCCATGGAGCGCGCCCGGCTGGATGGCATATGCGCGGTAAGACGGCTTCTCCATTCGTGTCGTTGGTCGAAGACCCTTGAAAACTCAACGTGTCGTGTGACCACTGAGCGAGAGTGATCGCCAACAACGCGAACACGCTGCACACCTACGTCGTACCAAAGTCCGCGGTCTGGACGCCCAACGACGCACTGAGCAGTATTGGCCTTGGAATGAATGTGGAGAATCAGGACAACATCGATGCGGACGTGGATTTGATATGCTCACTGGACAGAACGCCAAGCATCGAGACCGAGCGCTTGTTCCAGGGCGGCGATTCGGAGAATTACCGAATGGCCAGCGAAGACAATCCTTAGAAGGGGGAGAGTGGAGACCGACGATTTAGACGACTGGCGACCGCGCCATTCTCGCAGGTTCCTTGATGTTGACCAGGACGAACCCTAAGGAAAGGTCCGCCTCAGCGGCGCCGCTTCACGGACAACGATAAGGATTTCGCGAATAATGTTCAGATCAACTCATTCCTGACCTGCGCAACAGACGAAGGCGCACCCACATCCCAAGAAGTATCCGACGCTGTGGAGGAGGACACACTCGCACCGTTGTTCGCTCTTCCACGGCTCTCCACTGGAGTGCGGCGGCCGTCCGCATCGATCCCTTCGCCAGATCGACCCGCCATCGACCGCGCGATCAATCAAAAGAGCTCGGGTGCGAGCACATCAAGGATCAGGTCAATGGAGTGTCGCTCAGCGGCTGAGCCGTACCGTCGCAGAGCGGCCTATTCGCGACCTGGATGCGTTCCATCAAAACAATCGATTTTGCCGATCTTGCCTAAAAGCCCCATACTCGATCGTAATCTATGGAGGCAGCCTTCAAGAATGTCGTTTGGCAATCGATTCCTTTCTCAGTCCGTTGCCGATCAAATCGGCTTGCGCGCTCGGGCGTCTGCATCCCAGAAGTTAGCTCCCACGCGTCCTAGAAGCCTCACGCGGCTCGCCACCGCCTCCTTGCTAAATTGGCACCCATGAGATCGATCGGACGAGCGTGAGGTCACGCCTTAAGGGCTAGCAAGGACGACTGCCTGCGACAGTCTGGTTTCGGACCTGTCGTCATCGCTCCAGACACCTTGCGAGTTCGAGAGCACTGCTACTGCCAGCGGTCAAAGGCACTTGAATCTCACCTAGCGTCAGATTGTAGGATTTCCGACAGCCCCGCGACACAGAACCCGTTCGCGTGTACTCTTCCTGACAGGTAGCAAGAATTGCGAACGTCTCAAAAGCACAATGCTCAGCCGCTCCGCCCCGTCACGCTACTGGACTGCTCCTCTCCGGGGCGAGCGTCCGACATCGCCTATGTGCAGATCGAAGGACGGAGCGCCGATCCCCTCGCAAGGGAATCAAGATGCAGCGCGCGAGCAAAACGCTGGCGGTCTCCATCTTGCCCTTGCTGGGCACACGCCAACTCCAAAGTCGAGATCCGATCATTCTGGCGCCGTGCACCCGTAAGACGAAATTGTGCTGGTGTAGGCACCGGGATCTATGCGCGATGACAGCACCGAGGAGCTCGATTGGATCGCTCGAAGCTTTCGCTGGGCTGCGACGTATGAGGGGACCTCGGGCGCGTCAGAACTTCAGGATGGTTGAGGCCTTGCGTGTGAACAATTGCGAGCGAGAGGGTCCTCTTCCGGCCGCGAGGGGCATTGATCGTTTCGGCGTGCATCTCGGCCTGTGAAGCCATTGGCCTGATGCCTCGCGTAAGTGTCCTTGAATGCCGGAAAGACTTGCGCTGTCGTGACTTCACGACACCACAGGCTCGACAGCCCAGCAAAACTGACCGCAGACCAAGACGAATTGGGGAGTTTCCATGTCGGTTTCGCTCATCTGTTCAGCCACAAATCCGATCGTCTCACGCGCTTTGGTTTCGATTGCGCGGCTCGGTGCTATTCGTACTGCGGGGGTCGGGTCAGTGCGTGCAAGAACGGCCGTGATCGGCCCACGAACGCGTCAGCGGGCTGCCGCGGCCTTCAGTCTTTCAAACAGAATCAGCTCTCTTGCTCGCATGAGCGGCATGTTGAGCGGCGCCGACGCCGTAAGCAGTCCCGAGGGGTCCGTGGTCCATCCGATGACGATGGATCGGCAGATATTGATCGGCTGTCAACATGTTCCGCCCTATCGTTTCGGGCTGTCCAAAGTCACACCAATCCAGCCGCCTCTCAGTTCCATCGAGCCCCATGTTCAATCGTGACGCGCTCAAGTCTTGGACGAGAGGCAATGAAATGCGAATTCTCCTTGTTGATCATCATGCGGACTTTGCCCGCGACGTGAAGGAAGCGCTCTTAAATTGCGGCTTCGCCGTCGACGTGACACGCACGCTGGATGAGGCGGCGGCCGCGATCGATTGCGCGAACTACCACATGGTCCTGCTCGAATCGGATTTGCCCGATGGAGACGGATTGGACTGGCTGAAGCAGCTGCGGCGCGAGGGACGGTCAATGCCGGCCGTGATGATGAGCAGTCTCAATGATCTCGGCCGGCGGATTGCGATTTTCAATGCGGGCGCGGATGATTTTCTGCCCAAGCCCGTGTCTATCGACGAACTCATTGCTCGCATGCGGGCTATTTTGCGGCGGTCAACGCAAATGACGGCGCCGGTGGTTACATTCGGGAATCTGCATTTCGATCCGATCGCGCGACAGGTCTCGGTCGGTGGTCGAATCCTCAGAATTGCGCGCCGCGAAGTGTGCATTCTTGAACATCTGCTCAACCGCGCCGGCCGTACCGTGCCGCGCGCATCGCTCGAAGATAGCTTGTATGCATTTGACGACGAGGTCTCGACCAATGCGCTGGAAGTCGGGATTTATCGCTTACGCACGCATTTGAGCCAGGCGGGTGCAACGCTAAGGATCAAAACCGCACGCGGTGTCGGTTACACCCTTGAACTCATTGGCGCAGCATCGGCTGCCTAAGCCGATCCAACCTGAAAGCAACACTCCGTTGAACGTCATTAACAATGCCGCCGGCGCTGATGAGCCTTCGATGGTCGCCAATGGCTCGCAGCATGCCGCTTTTCCCCGCCTCTGCTACGTCCTGTGCGCAGTCGCTCTGCTATTTCCGCTTGCTGCCACAGCTCAGACAAAGCGGGATGGCAAAGGAGAACCGCCACGCGCGGCGCCAGGCAGCACCACCGGCACGCTCAACCTTACCTCCTCACAGGGCAAGACAGTTCATCTGACCGCACCGGCTGCGAGCATTTTTATTGCCGACCCGGCGATTGCGGATTATCAGGCGCCTTCGAACACCACGATATTTGTGTTTGGCAAAAAGTCCGGACGGACGAGCCTGTTCGCCCTGAACGACAATGGAGAGGCTCTCGCTGAGCTGCGTGTTATCGTTACCCAACCGATCGAGGATCTGCGGGCGGCGCTGAAGGCCGAAGTCGGCGACTATCCGATTCAAGTCAGCTATACCCCTCGCGGCGCGATCCTTAGCGGTACGGCGCCCAATGCCGATGTCGTCGAGACCGCCAGGAAGGTCACTGAGCAGTTTCTTGGGGCGGGGGCGCTGGTTGTCAACAAGATCCAGGTCGCCGGCTCATTGCAGGTGAATCTCAGCGTACGGGTGGCAGAAGTCTCCCGCAGCGCCGTAAAGGATCTCAATATCAACTTCACCGCCTCCGGCCCAAACGGCGCTTTCCTTGTCACCGGCAAAGGGGGCGGGTCCGGCGCGGCCGGCGGCGGCGGCACCATCGGGATCGGGTTTAGCGCCGGTAACACCAACCTCAGTGCTGTTCTCGACGCTCTCGCGAGCGAGCACCTCGCCTCAATCCTGGCTGAGCCGAATCTGACGGCGATGTCCGGCGAAGCCGCAAGCTTCCTCGCCGGCGGGGAATTTCCAATCCCGGTCATGCAGGATAATCGACAGGTTTCGGTCCAATTCCGGCAGTTCGGCGTGAGCCTGGAATTCGTCCCGACTGTGCTCAACAACAATCAGATCAATGTCCGTGTGAAGCCCGAAGTTAGCGAACTGTCGAGCGAAGGCGAAGTCAAAATCAATGGCATGGCGGTCCCTGCTCTCTCGACTCGGCGGGCGAGCACCGTTGTCGAACTCGCCAGCGGTCAGAGCTTTGCAATCGGCGGCCTGATCAGGCGCAACTTCAACTCTGATATCGGCGAGTTTCCCTGGCTCGGCGATGTGCCGATCCTGGGTGCGCTTTTTCGCTCCTCATCGTTTCAAAAACGTGAAACCGAGCTGGTCATTATTGTCACGCCCTACATCGTGCGGCCCGCATCGAACCCGAACAAGATGAGTGCGCCAAGCGACCGCATCTCACCGCCCTCAGACGCGGGGCGGATTTTGACGAACACGGTGGCCCGGCCGCCGCGAGATCGCGATGCGCCTCGCGCCAGCACACCAGGATTGACCGGCAGCGCCGGATTTATCATCGAATAAGGATCGTCAAATGACCTCGCGATATTTGTGTCACTTGATCATTATTGGGGCAACATTGGGCGGCTGCGCAAATAGTGCGTCGATCCATCTCGGGCCGGCTGAACAAGCAATACAGGTCGAGCAGAGGAAACGTGTCTTGTTCCTGCACAGCCTTCGTGGCTCCGAAAAGCTTCAGCTGCGGAGCTTTATCGCGAACGTCAGTGGCGGCCGGCGGGACGCACTCCATGTGGATGTCACCGGCTCACCTAGGCTCATGGCCCAAGCGGCGCACGAGGCCCGCGCCATGGGCGTTGCTCCCTATAACATCCGCCTGTCCCCTTCCCAGGTCGATTTACCGCCCCGTTCCGGCGTGAGGATCGAGGCGATCACCTTTGAAGCCCATGTTCCGATCTGTCCATCGCTTTTGATCGTGGGACCTGCCGTGAATGACAATTCATTCGACCCAACGCTTGGCTGCTCGACCAGAAACAATCTGGTAGTCATGGTGAACGATCCGCTCGACTTGCTGGACAATCGGTCTGTCATCACGAGTAATGGCGATCGCGCCGCCAATCCTCTTGCCAACTACAGTACCTCCGCCCCGCGCAACAAGAGCAACGGAGAAGATGGAGTAGGCACGGTAGCGCCGGACGCGGCGGGAACGACAACACGGAATGTGCAGCAGCTCCGATAGGCGGGTTTGGGCGCGTCTCCGAACTCGCTGTGCAACACCTTGCGCTTGAGCGTCGTCACCACGCCCGTAACACGGCGCGAATTCGAGCCGCCCCCATTGCTGGCACATGGGGCAGCGATTGGTTTGGCTCTCATCGAGAACGGTTGGCCTATCTTGTTCACCCGCACCACTCGATCTCGCCCAGAATTTCCACGTGGCGTGCTCAATAAGGCTGCCATCAAACGCCCTGAACGCTTCGACAGGGAAAGCGTCACCGGAGGTCGCCTCTCCGAGATCATCGGCGCTGAGGGAAGAAGCGCCTACGATCTATGAGGCGTGTCCAAGAGCGTAACTTAGGCATGTCGACAGCACGCCAGGGGAATGTGCAAGAGCATACCGCGCAATTCCATGTTGTATGGGTGTTCGCATGACCCCAGATCAGCGATCATTGCGTCCACGTCGCTCGTTTGGCGCAGCCGTTATGGCTAGTGGGCACCCGTTTCCAGTCGCCAGTTCGGTAACGTGCTCGGCGGCTGCTTTGCCTCATCGTTGTCCATCCGATCAATGGAACGCCCTATTGAGCGAGTACGGCAGCTACCGCTCTGGAAAGGGTACATCGGTTTAGCCGAATATGAGCGTGGTTTGTGCTGGTTGTCTGAATGCACCCGGGTTCACAAGTTATCATCGCCTCTCAATGGCAACGAAAGTGCGATCAGCAGTCCAAACGCGCTCGGCCTCTGATTTCTTGGACGAGGACCCCCGGCAGTCCCTGAGCTGGTGCCACCCAACGTGTCGGCGCCGGTGTCAGAAAGCGACATGGATAACCGAGTTGGTATAAAAATGGCTTCGTTTCGCGGCTATTCTCGCGCCAGACGACAAGAAAGCAGAGATTGCGAGCTTCATTAAATACGCACGTCACCTTCGAATGCTGGCCAGGAACACGGAAGAGTGCGAAAAATTAACGGTTCTGATGCCGCCGACCAATCGAAAGCCCGCCGAATGGGACCAGTGCTCGTGATCATAGCGCCGTGATCGCGATCTGAAGGTCGAGAGAACGTCGGTAGAGTAGCACACAACGCATTGCTTTCAGTTGAAGACGTAATTTTCATCGGCGCTTTCTTTGGCCGCCACGAGCGATGCTGCAGCCTTGGAGAAGGCACATGCCTGCCATCATTCACCTTTCTTCTATCTTTGCGATCGACCACGTCAGATTTTGGAAAGCTAACGTGAGTAGCGAAATAACGAGAGAGCGATGCCAGCGGACTGACCATGGACCGATTCAACACGATCAACCCAGCCGACACAGGGTCCGTTGCGTCAGATGCCACCGTGGAACAGCCACAAGCGGCATTTGAGCAGCACCTGCTAAACGCGCCAGGGGGCGGCCCCATCTATCCCCACAGCGAGCTTTATGATGTCACTGAGGAGGACGATCGCCTTATCCAAGCAGCGTCTGGCGCTGCTCTCGAGCGAGGGCCACCGCCGAGTTCCACGACCATCAGTATTTATGATCGTCGGCTGCGCAAATTGGCTGACGCGCTGAAGCAGTCTGGCAAATCAATTTCTGGCCTCGATGACGATACGTTGGTTAGTTGCGCC
Source organism: Bradyrhizobium agreste (assembly GCF_016031625.1). Classification (GTDB taxonomy): domain Bacteria; phylum Pseudomonadota; class Alphaproteobacteria; order Rhizobiales; family Xanthobacteraceae; genus Bradyrhizobium; species Bradyrhizobium agreste. Next base: position 372,674 of record NZ_JACCHP010000001.1, read on the forward strand.
AGGAAGCTGTTGCCAAACGACAGAGTCATCGCCGCTGCATTGTCGATGGTCACTCGGTACCGCGAGCCTGATGCCAACGCTCGCCCCATCTCATCGCATTATCGTGCTTCCAGGGACGATGAGCGCCTCATCAGGGAGGCCGCCGCGGCGGGTTTCGGTCGACGGCTCCGTGCGAATACGGCCGACAGCTATGCGAGCGGTCTGCGGAAGTTGGCGGCAGCACTCCGCCCCTTGTCCATTGCCAAGCTCAGTGACGATACACTGCTTGGCTACGCCGACCGGTTGTTTCCGGATGACAAGATAGTCTTCGCCGCCTTGAACGGGCTCCGCGACTATCGCGCGATTGCCCGGCAGAACAATTTGGGCGGAGGAAGCTCGCGCCAGGTCATCCAACCGCCCGCCCCCTCGCCCATGCGCTCGGCCGATGAGCAGCCGGTGGGGAACGTTTCGGATGGGCGCGGCTCATTGCCGCCCGGGTTCAATACTCCGCAGGTCAGGCATGCAATCGGGTTTCCGGCCCATCCTCCTATACAAAATGTCGCCCAGAAAGCGCTTTTCGATGCGGCGGCTCGCGAGGGTCTCCTGCCGGCGACGACTTTCGATGCGCCGGTGCCCTGGCCAACGATGAGTTCAACTATCCACTCGCCGGTGCAAAGTGTCGCTCAGGAAGCGCTTTTCGACGCTGCGGATCGCGAGGGCCTCCTGTCGGCAACGACCTTCGATGCACCGGTGCGCTGGGCAACGATGAGTTGGACCACCCACTCGCCGGTGCAAAGTGTCGCTCAGGAAGCGCTTTTCGATGCCGCGGATCGCGAGGGCCTCCTAGCAGCGATGACCTTCGATGCACCGTTGCCCTGGCCAACGATGAGTTTGAACATCCACTCGCCGGTGCAGAGTGTCGCTCAGGAAGCGCTTTTCGATGCCGCGGATCGCGAGGGCCTCCAGCCGCCGACGACGTTCGATGCACCGGTGCCCTGGCCAACGATGAGTTCAATCGCCCACTCCCCGGCGCAAACGTTCGCTCAGGAAGCGCTGTTCGATGCCGCGACTTGGCAGCCGAGCTCGCGGCAGCCGAATTCCGCCTCTGAAGACCACTTTGGACGGATGATGAAAGAAGGCGCTGCGGCCCAGACCACGCTTGAGCAGACGTTCTCCGCAGCCAGCGACACCTTTGATGCGTCTTTGGCCATTCCAGAGGATTTCTCCCACGGCACCCAGGCCGCGCCGGATATGATGCGCACCAAGCTTGGCCGCTGGGGCCTCTTGCCGGATGCAGCACAGCGGGTAAAGACCTACGACATTCGCGGTGAACGCTATACGGCCGTGTTGGGACCGGGAGGGCCCAATGATGTTCAGCTCATCCATCTGCGGTCTCCCGCTGTCGGCGATACGTTTGATGTTTCGTTCGCCGTTCCCAAGGATTTTTCCCATCGCACCCAGCTGGCCCCCGACATGATGCTGTCCACCTTGGGCGAGTGGGACTTCTTGCCTGTTGCGGAACATCCAGTCATGAATTACGAGATTGGCGGCGAACGCTATACGGCCATCTTGGGACCGGAAGGCCCCAACGATGTTCAACTCATTCATCACCCTAGGTCCACGCCGGGTGTGCTTGCGCCAGGGTTTGATTCGCCGGCACCTTTCGAATGGCGTGAGCACGTTCCTTCGGCGCTGGCGCAAAATTTTGCCTTGCCGTCTGCCGCGCCGGCATCAAGCCGTCAGGCCCCCCCGCAAGTGCCTGAACTGGGAGAGTTGTTCGCCGACGACTGGACGCACGGCCCCCAAGAGGCTTCGCCTGTCGTGATCGATATACTGCAGAGCCTAGGTCTTCTGCCGAGTCGGGATGTCCCAATGACCGTTTTTTTGATCCACGGTCAGCCCTACACGGCCGAAAGCCTACCGGGAGGCCGCGTTCTTCTCTTTCATCGGCCGCAATTTGGCTGAACGGGGCTCGTCGGCACCTAGCATCTGGGCACAGAGATTTTGACTCTTTTGTGCTTTCGGCACTCTGTAAGATATCTTGGGATAGAGCACGGCCTAATTTGGCGCGCGCCTTCTCGGTCGTGAACATCCGATCGATCCGTGCGCGCTCGGCGTTGCGATGTTTTCCCATGGAGTGGTCTCTCTGACGAGACGGGCATAACTGTCGATGCGGCAGTCGAGACATTGTCGGGCGAGCACGCCGATCTCGACCGCGAACATGTTGAGCACACTGGTATGCTTCGAGGCGTAATGGAACTCCAAACCTCTCAGCAGCCTGCGAGCCTGCTCAGCCGGGAACGCCTGATCCCCCGGTGTGAAGGTGTTCCTCGCCAGCCATCCGGTCGACTTCCGCAAGGGCATCGATGGCCTTGTTGCGCTTGTCCGCGATGCCGGCTCAGATCCGTTCGATGGGGCGCTTTATGTGTTCAAAAGAGCCGAGCGAATCAAGATCGTATGGTGGGATGGCTCCGGCGTGTGCCTCATTTGAAACGCCTCGAAAAGGCGAAGTTCTGCTGGCCGCGGATCGGATAACATCGGGTAACTCACCTCCGCGCAGTTGATGCCACTGGTGGATGGGACGGACTGGAAGCGGGTCCGGGCTGTGCCGGTCAGGCGCCGGAGATTGTTGGGTAAAAGCGCTGCGGCGAAGTGAATCAGCGGCCTGAAAGGACGAGAGAGCCGGAGCAAATGTGCTCTGGTCGGGTCAATGACGCCGCCCGATCTCTCGACCTCCCGAATGAAGTAGAGATGCTCAAGGCTATGGTGCTTGCCATGGCTGAGAAGGCGACGCGTGTCGAAGCGCTGGAGATCGAGGTCGACGATCTCAAGGCCCGCAACGCCGATGCCGATGCACGCATCGCGCGGCTGACGCAGATCCTGAAGGCCATTGACCGCGCCCGGTTCGGCCGACGATCGGAGAAGCTCGACCCTGCGAGCATAGCTTGCCGCTTACGACTCGGCTCCTGGAAAGGCGTTGCTCTGGCGTGCTGTCACTGCCGGCCTGCGAAATTGCTGTCCCTGCCACGCGCCGCTGACTCCCGCAGAGCCAGCCTCAAAGTAGCGGAAGAAGTTGACCGGGAGGTCATGCTGGTAGAACGGGCATAACCACTAGAACGGGGATCAGCCCGTAATTTGGAAGCAGTGCGGGCGCGGTCCGGTCCCTACCGGCCGGGGGGCTGAGTTGAAGAAAGGTTCCTGCCGCATCCGCACTGCTGATGAGGCTGACGAGAAACATGACTCGGCGCCGACCGTTCTGGTACGCTAGCACTGTCCCTGCCACATCCCGCCAACCTCAACAGCTCTGTATCCGGGCGAGCTTACTGAAAGCTGACAGACCTGCGCGGCAATTCACAAATGGAAGGGGCCCCAGGGCAGCGTGCCACTAGACGTCGGACGTTCAGGTCCAGACAAAAGGCCGTTCGGCGCCGCTTACGATCAGCGGCAGCTACAGCGGCGCGACCGACCGGAGGGCGGTCAGCTAATCCACTGCAAGCTTTATGACTGATCGCCGGTTATGACATCCGGCTTCGTGCGGGTCTTCGAGGAGGAGAGTTTACCACGTGGATCGCGCATCAGGCGCATCCGGACCAAATACGTCCCACCGCTTACAAAGTAGCGGTCTAGCTGGCAGCATTCCTCGTGAACATGACCATGTTACCGAGCCGTCTCTCGATCCAAGAGCGCGTTATTCTCCGCAAAATGATAGATACAGCAGTTCTATTGCAAAGTGGGCGGACAGTATTTGCTTGCGTAGGGCGGTGGGAATTGCTGCTCCGCCGTGCGTTTCCTCCCCGCAGGCTGATGAGACGTTCTGTGCGTCAAGTTCAGCAAAATTGATCATGGGGTCCGGCCGAGTCATCCCCTCGGAGCCGCCGTCGCTCGCTTGCCCAAAAGCGTAGCGCTGGCTAGGCATGATCGAGCCGATCGGAATCGAGACATGGTTGTGCCGGTGGTCGCGCTGCGCGCAGCATTGCCGACCCACCGAGACCTACATGAAGCTGTGCTCTACATGATGGGACGGGAGGCGATGATACCCCGCAAACCTCGAAGTGATCGACCGCGCTTTACCAAACTGCGAGCGGGGCAAGCCATGAGGCGTTCCATGTCGCTTCATGGGCCCATCCCTCCAGTAAACCCCTCTTCGTCTTCCAGATCAAAAGTAAGAGCGGCTGCCGAGGATATGGTAGTCAGCTTCTCGTCAGCTAGCGCAGCTATGCCATTGCTGCCCGAAGTGCACAGACATCCCGCGGGTAGCAGATGTCGTTCCATTGAGCGCTTTGCGGAACGCACACGGCGCGTGTACCCAATGTCCTGGCGAGAGCCACGCGCCGTGTGCCTCTATCTTCAGCTCACCTTCGCCCCAAATTACGGCCCCCCTTTTGACCCGTCCTGTGCGTGCGCCCGGACGGGTCACTTGCAGCTAGCTTCCCGCAATCAGCTCGTATAGCGCCGGCCCGAGCAGCTGGAGGCCCTAGCTAACCTTGGGATGTTCATAGCACAAGCGCTCAACCGACAGCGGCCCCCTCGCGCCACATTTAATAGGCTGGGCGCCTCGCGGTCTCGTGATCGGCAAGACAGTCTCCCGCCAGCGTCTCCGGATTATCAGTTTGCGTCCGGCCTTGCTGGTACTGGTATGTTGCTTGTTAGTTTCGCTGAAGGGTAGGGCTGCAGAGATTCGATCGAAGCGGCGAGAAGGTCGTGTGGTCACCTGCCGAGTGTCAAGTCCCTCCTTCCTGCAGTTGAACAAGTGGGCGGCATCATCTTAAACCGACTGCACAATATTAATGTCAGGTTGCGCCGCAATGATAAGGGTCTCTTGTGCGGATCATTTCGCTGCTCTGCGGCCGGCTCAACTTGTCGCCGTCCGTGGTCGTTCGTTCGAGTGGCTGGACATTCGCACGAACAAGATCGCCCAGTTACGCGATCCGGTAACGCACGAACGAGTATGGGTCCCGTTGGCTGCCATTACTGTTCCAACCCGGCCGCAATGGGCTCCGACGCATCCTGCGGTCAGAGATGCTGCTCGCCCACTTTGCACTTATTTCCGGCGCTTTATTAGTCGAGAGAATGTTCGTGCCAAAGTGGACCATGGCGAAACAGCATGATTGCGGGTCTGCAGCATCAGACGTGCAAACTTTGGCGTAGAGACGGTTCGTATGCTTTGCGCAGATCGGGCGAGCCGCCTCAATGTCTGCCCGCGGACATAAGCCCCACCTCATCGAACGCGGCCATGTCAGTTATTGCCAACTAGACTTAACCGGAGGAGGCGACGGTATGAGCGATGCAACCAACTCGTCGTGTGAGCTCAACACGCCGAAACCAGTCGAGCCAGATGGTGCTGCGGTCACTGTTGGCACCATGCCCAATCGACCGCACCTCTTCGATCTCAGCTCCTAATGGCGGTTCCGATGAATATCGACCAGGTCGTTTGAGTAGGCGCAGGTGGCGCCGAGCAATGCATTCCTGGACCGTTACTGCTTTTCCGCTGGCGAGTACGAAAACGGCTACTCACTCCGCCTATCCGACGTGCCCGTCTGCTTGGAGTTACGCACTCGTTGTGTGGATGGCGGCCACGTTCACTCACATCGATCTCGTCCAGCGCGCTAAGATCGGCTGCTTGCGAAAGGGCTTGGGCACCAGCTCACCAACTCCCGATTGAGCCTGCGGAGCCATGAGCCAACAACCGGAACGAGTTGTGATTACGGTCTGAATAGAGCAAATGCCGTGCCGATTGAGAACTGCAGCTCCCTCGCGCTGGAATGCCTTAGAGGGCATAATAGAAAAGAGCCGCAAAGCTAGCAGGCCGGCCTTTGTTTGCGGAATCTGCGCTAAATTAGACATCAGTTCCGGGTCCGTGCAAGAAAAGCTCCGGCAAACATTTGAAGCATCCCCATCTTGCCGGTCAACAAGGCGTTCGCAACATTGGCGTGAGCGGCGGCGAGGAACCGTGTTGTATCTCACCAACGACCTTGAAGCCGTGACGTTGGTAAAAGGGAATATTTTCAGGGTTCGAGCTTTCGAGGTAGGCCGCTATACCCTGCTCATCGCATTGTTCAAGCGCGTATCTCATCAACAATGTGCCAACACCTTTTCCGACCCAGTTCGGATCTACAGCAATGAGTGGCAGGTACCAATGTGGGTCGCGGGGATGATGCTCGGCCATTCTCCTCCGCAAGTGTGCCATATCTTCGGTGATCTCCGGGCGAAGGATTGCGCCATAATTCCATCCAAAGCCTCCTCGTCTTGCTGCACGTCGGGAGGCAGCCATAGGGCCGCGCCAAAAACCTCTCCCACGACGTAGGCTGTGCCATGTGCAAATGCTCGCCCGGCACAGGCATCAATGAACTGAGGCATGCTTCTAAGGTATTGCCTTGGGTCAGGCCAACTCCAACGCATCAACGGATCGGCGGCAAAGCCGAGCACAATTGTGCAGATAGTGCTTGCACGAAGGTCTGCGTTCGCAAAACTGATATCCGATTCTTCTGTCATGAAGTCATTTCGGGTCTCTGTTTGGCCTCGGCCTTGAGCACGGCATCCACGGCCTCTGATGGGAGCGGAATGGATACACCGAAGGTTCGTCGGCCTGAGCTCCCCGCCTGGCTGATCTTGATGGTCACTTCGGATTAAGCTCCTTGCTAGGCATTGCTTGGATCTAGATCTTCCTGGCCGGCTTCTGCGCTTGCAGGCCCAGAAGGGGCATCTGAAAGTCGCCCCGCCGTCCTAAAGGAAGCTTCGACAAGCTTCGTCAGCCTGCCACCACTCAGAGAAATGACACGAGGACGCTTATGAAATTGCACGCCCGAAGAAGTCACCGCATGCGCTCGACACGAACATCGGGGCGATGGCAGCCTTTGAACCGGGTTCCGGCACGACGAGCAGCTTAGCGAGGGTCGCGCGTCGAGCTCAGACCAGGCAGCGAATCATCACCTCTCTCCCATTGAGCGGTCCTGCATAGGCTTCCTTCAAAACACGTGTTGGTGAGAAACCACCATTCCAGTTATCGCATGTTCTTAGCGCTCCTTGATGTTCTTGTGTCCTTACGGCTCTCGGCGCACCACTGCAGCGATTCGCCATTGTCGGGCCAGGGCAACGGGACTGGACACCGCGATGCTGCGCCCACGACCTACGGAAAATCGCAAATTGGGGGATCGCGCGAGAGCTTTCGTGCATCGTCATGCGAGTCGATCAGTTGAAGCTCCAGAGCTCAATCGAGCGAGAACGTTCCTATCGTGCCTTCGTCGAACTTAACGCTCAGGGTCAAGTGTATCCGCCCTCGCTCTTGCCATCGGGGAAAGAATGCAGGTCCGAGTTGCGTAGTTGCACGAATAATTCTCGTAGAGATTTCTTTGGCCGCTGGCGTTGAGAAGCCCCTGATCGGAACGATTTCCAAGTTTCTTGGTGCTGGTAATGCTTGCCATGCCAGGTCCGAGATCCACGCGTTGAGTCATGTATGCTTCGCTCTGTCTTGGAAAACTATGGTCACCGGAGCAGCATATCCGAAGAAATTGTAGCGAAGACCTCCCCAAAATGGGTGGGGATCTATCCGCCGTTGATGATGTAAGTTGGCCGGGTTTAACTTTGAGCATGGTCGCGAGAGGCTCAAATTGAGCATTGCCTAAAGTGGAACTCTTTCTCGAAAGTGGAAAGTGGCGGCTTTTAGCTCCATTTGGAACGGGGGACCCGAAGGCGGAATGGAGCCGGATGAAAGGGAGGAGATTACACCAGCCTCGGGGTCTCGGTGTGCGCAAGCGGGCCGCGACCTGGACGTTCATGACAATGTTCTGCGGAATTGATGAAGGAGTTCGGCACCCGACGCGGCAAAAGCCTTTTCTGGCCACGATAGATGAAGCCAGGTCTGCAGGAGATCTAGCGGTTGCGCCGCCGTGAGCTCCCTAAGTTAAAAGCACCGAGATGCTCCAAAAGCTGCCCAGGCGCGTGGCGCGCATGGGTTGTATCATGTATAGCCGGAAGCTAAATCGACTGCGAGCTGCAGCGCACATCCGGCAACGAAGCTGCCGCTACAGTATCAGCTCACCACAGGCGGCTCATTGCGGGTTGCTCGCGGCCATGATGCGCAACTGCCGCCGCGCGCCTACATCTGCCCAGAAGCGGATGATTTAGGTGTCATAGCACGAGCTGCGCCGGCGCTCGGCGTATCGAACGCATCATCGGAAAGGCCGAAAGGCGCACTGGCCGGCTCTCACCTAGCTCCGGACCTTGTGCCCAATCCATCGGCCACTACTTCATCATCGCTTCGACCTCTGCACGAAAAGCATGGCGCGAGGTGTGTCGTGAATAGAACACGTGGCCGCCCGGATAGAGATAAGCTTTACGCGAGGTGCCGAGGCAAATGGCGGCAATTGATCGAGCACGATCTGTGATCAGAGATAAGGCGTGACGAGGTCAAACAGGTCGTGCCCGACCAGCAGCTTCAGCTTTCGATCCGTTGCAAGGATCTGGCGCAGCTGCGAAACCGACTCCGGAGGGCTGCGGCCGAAATCCCAAGCCTGCCCGACCGAACCGTTGACCAGCTCATAGGAGCCGTCCGGCCGCCAGTTAAGCTTGCGCGTAAGGAGATCGACATAGTCAGAGGTGCTAGTAGCGTATCGCTCGAGGCATCGCCGGTAAGGTGGAAACTAGAGTCCGGATACGGATCGAGGCCACGCACCGAGGCATCAAAATAGCCGATTAGCTTGCCGCTCTTACGATCGAACTCACGGCGGAACTCACCGAGTTCGATGCGGCCCGCGAGCCTACGACTGACCGCTTGGTCGATGCCGGTCAGCGCCGCGACCTTGTCGGCCAGACGCGTGGTCGCCTCCTTGTCCTGCTGGCCTTTCATAAGATCGACCAGAAACTCGCCGCGTGCATAAGCCTCCACGTCAGCGAGATCGGCTCGCTTGACCGGCCCCTTAGCTTCACGGAAGGTCGCGGCATAGCTTGCGCAGCGCCGCGACGTATTGCAATAGACCCGCGCGGACGCTGGAGTCGAACACTGGCGAGATCATGATGAGACCCTTAACGCTTATGCCCTGCCGCATCTGCAACTGGTGGACAATCTTTGGGCCGCGAATGCCATCATAGCTCTCGCCCGCGATGTACTTCGGCGACAATAGTCGGTCATGTTTCTCGAGCCAGCGGCGGATCACCAATGCGAGCGCGTTGGCGTCGCCGTCAACGGAATAGAGTCGCTTGCGTACATCATCGCCGGTACCCACAAATCGGCTATAGCCGGTACCTACGGGGAGGAACACTAGATCAGTGAAATCGAGCCAAGTTTCCGCGTTTGGACTCGCCTCCGTAAAGCTCGATGGCGTGACCTCGTCCGCATTGATCGGTAACCGCCACGGTCCGGCTGCCGAGCTGCAGCCAGGCTGATGATGAGCCCGGTCCGCCGTTGAAGAAGAATGTTACCGGACGGGTGCCGCGATCAGTGCCGTCAAGCTGATAGGACGTATAGACGATTAGGCCTGCGGCTCGCCCTTGTCGTCGAACAGACGGATCGAGCCGGCGGTCGCGAGGAAAGAGAGCGTCCTGCCAGAAAGCTCAAGCGTTTGTCTGGTGCTGGAGTCGGGCGGCAGCCGATGCTGCTCGGCCGCCGACGGTATACTAGGAGTTTGGCCGGAGCCGGCCTTCTGGCCGGCCGGCGTCATGACTTGGACGGGCAGCGGCGAATCGTCGGCCCTCGCGTTGCCTATTCCCCACAGGCAAACAGGATGGCTGCAATAAAGGTACGGCCCAGCGCGGTCAATCACATCGAGTTTCGCCCGTCCCGGCGCGCCCCCTGTGCGCGAGGCCCATCTGTCAAAGCGGCTCTAACCACTAGCTCAGGGCCGGGAGACAACAAACCTACCAAATCCAGTAGCCGTCACCATCGCCGGATGCCCTGCGAACGGTTGCGCGAGGGCGTCATCTAGCCAATGACAGGGCCCTCCAAGCTACAGCAAGCCCACCTACTGAGGCCGCAATGTATTAAGTCTGAATCGTAGCCGCTTCCCAACTTGACAGTTGTGTGCGTCAAGTTCAGCAAAATCGATCATGGGGTCCGGCCGAGCCATCCCCTCGGAGCCGCCGTCGCCACCCAGCCGCTTCCTGTCTTGTGGGATATTTTGGTTCGAGACCAACCTTCGAACCCTGGGGCTGCTGAGAAAGTGTTGGGTCTATTCAAGAGCCACGATTAAAGCCGTTGAAATGGCTCGAGCCAGAACTCGGCGGTTTTCTGGATGGCTCACGATTGCGCGGCCCTTTGATACAAACGTCACTGTGAAGATGGTGAACACTGGAGCTAACGCTTCTAGTTGCTGCGCCTTTTCAAGTAACTCAGAGACGGAACATTGTTCGGTGCCGCGTTCCACAGCCACAACGATCCAAAACAGTTTTTCGCACCAATTCTTCAGCGACGCATTTGAAGAAAGCCGCAGGCAGACTAACATCGATGAACGCCATGAATGACACAACTTCATCAATGCTCAGTAACGGCTCGGCGATTGCACAATCCAGGAGTGCATCTGATGAGTATCCAGCAAAGCGGTATGGGCCCGCGGCTGGACCTGTTTAATCGCAAGACTCACCTCCATCGAGCGCGTTGCGGATCGCAGCGTCAGGATAATGATCTAGACCAGCCCAGCGGCATAGAGTGCCTTTGCGACCGATTCGAAATATTGCGAGGGAACAGGGTTGCCGAGCCTTGCTTTGCCGAGCAGCTGACGCGCTAGGACATCGTCATCCACAATGTTGAGGCGCAGCGCGCGCGCCTCACCAAGCAACTGTGAAGCAGCTTCGCCCTCGCCACGGCAGACCAAGACCGGCACGCCGGTCTCGCCGCGAACATAGCGCAACCCCACCAACGTTGCCGCTCCCCGCAAGATCAACGTGGCCCGACTGATGCCGAGCGGAGCCTCGTTGGCCGACTCTTGCCGCAGACGCCGGTGCTCACGCTTCACCTGCGGATTGCCTTGCTGTTCCTTGTTCTCCCGCTTGGCCTCCGTTTCCGTCATCCGCATGTCCTGCATAAACAACCAGCGTTGGATTAGTAGGTCGGCCAATCCGCCGACCAGAAAAGCTCCAGCGGCAATCCCAGTCAGCACTTTGACCTCGGTAAAGACGAAGCCAAAACAGACCATGCCGCAGACTGGCATGTACACGAGAGCCTTCCAGCTCGCGGTCACGATGAGAAAGAAGGTCGCACCAAGCAAAGCCACTTTAGCCAGCGTCTTGCCAAGCTCGATGGCCGAACGTTTCGAGGCGATGCGCTTCAAGCCTTTGATGGGATCCAGTTTCTCGAGCTTCGGCTTGAGCGGCTCCGAAGCAAACATAAAGCCGCCATTGGCCAGGACATTGGCCAGAAGAGCTGCTGTCACGGCAGCGGCGAGCAGCGGCGCGACAGTGGCAATCGAAAGTTCTAGCAAGCCGCTGAGTGCTTGTGGCGCCGCGCCTGTGAACGGCTGCTCCTGCAATTTATCGACCAGTTGGACCGTTTCTTTCCACTTGTCCTCGATCGCACCCGCTCGCCACCACAGGCAGCCGAAACCGGCACAGGCGCTGACGCCGCTCACCAGATCCGAGCTGCGCGCGCTCTGTCCCTTCTTTCGGGCATCGCGCAGCTTCTTGGGCGTCGGAGGAAGCTTTTTTTCCTCACTCGTAGAGCTCATTTCAACAGCTTCTTCAGATACTCGAGCATATTGTTCGAGGTTAGGATTTCAGCTCCGGCGTATTCGAGCAGATAGACGACGTAGCTCACCATGATGACCCCGAATGCAACATTCTTAATCATTGGGGAGAGATCGTTCAGCTTGAGCTGAGATGCAAAGCGGCCGAGCATCATGACCGAGATATCGACCAGCAGCAGCAGGGCCAGCGCCGGCCCGGCGACCAACAAGGTCGTCATCATGATACGATCGAGAAGGGCCAGACATTCCATTGCCCCTTGCGCTGTCACGGCAGGCAGAAACTGATAGACAGGCCATACTAGGTAGCTGCCATAAAGGCCGCTCACCATGGTCTGCAGCCCGCCGACCAGAACGAAGATCGTAACTGCCGTAACACCGAGAAAAAGCCCGGTTCCGGACGCTTGGCTGTGCGTCGCGGGATCCTCCCCCGCAACTTGGCTTGAAATTCCTCGTTGGGTATCGATGATGTCGCCGACCGCCTGTATGCTCCATAGTGGAATACTGAGCAGGATGCCGAGCATAAGACCGACGAACACCTCCTTCAGGCCAAGCATGGTAACGCTGACCAGGCGCGTGTTTGGGTCCAGGTCCTGCAGACCTATTTTGATGTGAGCAAGGCACGGCAGGCCGATCGCAATCGTCAGGCTTCCCCGAACCAGGCCGCTGATACGCGCTCGGGTGAAGACGGGAAGCACCAGCATGATGCCAAGGGCGCGGGCCGCACTCAGGCCCGTTGCGGCGACGAGCTCGATCGTGCCCTGAACGAGAGCTTGCGCCTCTGCCGGTGATAGGCCAGCCATCCAGGCTCTGCTAATATCTTGCGGTGAGTGCTGGAAACTGGCTGAAAATGTGCTCGGCCTGGTCGATCAGTGGAGCGCTGAGCACGGGAGAAAACCCGGCGAGCACGGCGACGACGACCAGAAGCTTGACCGTCAGTGGCAGGGTCTGATCCTGAAGCTGAGTTGCCGCCTGGATGAGGCCAATGATCAGTCCGGAGATGAGAGCTGCCAGCAGCGGCGGCAGAACCCAGATCATGAAGAGGACGAGCGATTGACTCAGGTGCGTAAGGATGCTGGCTTCGTTCATGATCAACCTCCTGGCGTCGTGTAACTTAATACCAGCCCGTGCATGAGACGTGACCAGCCGTCGATAGTCACGAACAAAAAGAGCTTGAAGGGGACAGATATCACCGTGGGGGACACCATCGACATACCCATGGCCATCAAAATCGTCGTAACGATCAGATCGATCGTGATGAAGGGAAGGTAGAGAAGAAAGCCGATTTCGAACCCACGCTTGAGTTCGGAAATCAAAAACGATGGCACAAGAATGGCGAAATCATCTGCCGTTACGCTGCCGCGCATCTCCTCCGACCAGACATGTTCAGTGGACGACAGGAAGAAGCTGCGCTGCTCTTCATTGGTGAATTTCTTCAGATGAGCACGCAGCGGCTCCTGTCCCTCCTTGGCGGCCGTTACCCAGTCATCGAAACTTTGGTAGCGAAGCTGCGGATCGGTAAGGCGGTTGTAGGTCTGCTCGAAGACCGGAGCGCTGATGAAGACGGTCAGGATTAGTGCCGCTCCGTAAAGGACAATGTTCGGCGGTATCGATTGAGTCCCCAGCGCATTGCGCACTAGGAAAAGAACAACCGACACTTTGACAAAGGCGGTAGTTGTGACGACAGCAAAGGCCAGGAGGCCAAGCCCGACGGTTATCGCCAGAAGCGCAAGGATGCTGGGTTGGATCTCAGCCATTAAGCGCCAACCTGCCGCGCAACCTGACGGCCAGCTCCTCGCCGATCCGCACGATGTCGCCACGGCCGATACGTTGGCCGTTGGCAAGGATATCGACCGGCCCATCAAGAGGCCGGCCAAGTTCGAATACGTGGCCTTCGTTGATGGTTCGCAACGTTCCCAACGGCATCGGCCAGCGGCCACATTCGAATACGAGTGTGATCTCGATGCTGTCGATATCCGCCTCTGACGGAGGCGGCTGTTGCACCTGACTTTGGGGCATCATATCTCCACTTTCTAAGGGGTGGGATCGCAATCGGAATGGTCCTCGCAGCACCAGCCTGTCGCCGCCGATCTCTGCAGGGGCCCACAATCGGTCTGCAGCGAGAATGACCTGGCCTTGCGCGAGGGGAATTGCGTCCGGGAGCAGCGCGTCGCCTTGCCCTGCTTGGCGAAGAACGCCGATCGCGACGCGGAGCGAGCCGATATGGCCTGCAACGATGACCGGGAATTCGGAAGGCAGTTTGGCCTTCTGTCGCGGCGATCGGCCAAGAAGCTCACCGAGGGCGCGGAAGGCCGGCGGCGTCAGACCGTCCAGAGACGAGAATAGAAGCAGCCTAGCCTTGCTGGCGAGATCACCATAGGCGACGTCAAATTCAAGATAAGGCCTCGTACTCCGCGCTTCCTCGGTGCGAACAAGCTGCAGATTCCGCTTCGTCAATCTTTCCAGCGGAGCAAGCAAGGGCTCAAGCGCAAGTTCCAGGACCAGCGAACGCGTCGGCTCAGAAGGAAGGGTAAGGCCATCCTGCACGGTTCCAATCAGCGCTTCCACGAGCGGACCGGGCAGGGACAGGATCAAGGTTTCACCATTTACTTCGAAGACGCAGTCAAGCATCGACGTCGCAGCCGGCTCCGCCTGCCAGACGGTTCGGCTCACCCGCACAGATAGCGGCTTCTCGCCGAGGCGGCCTTGCAGAGGCGCACGCAACGCTGCGATCTCGTTAAGCCAAGAGGCCACGGCGTGCGAGAGGGTCGGCGTCGGCATAAAGGCTGCGGGCTCAGCCGGCCGATATGTCGCCGGTGCGGCTTCCGCGTCGCGGGCCCCTGGCTCCCGCGAAAGAGGATCTGCAATCACGTCGGCTCACCTCCCGTCCGCCCTGATGGGCCTCGCCGGTAGCGGAGCAAGACTTCATCATCGGCTTCGATTTCGCCGGCGGCTTCGAAATGAGCATTCGTGATGCGCTGAACGTCGCCATCGATCTGACGCCATTTCTGGCTCGCCGCTGAACGCTTGGTCCAAACGGCCCTCGCCTCAAGAACCGCAGCCTCAGCTTGCTCTTGAGCAGCACGGGCCTTGTCAAGAACTCGCCGCGCCGCTGCGATCTCGTCTGTGAGCCGCCCGATGATGAGATGATAGCGTCGCTGCAGTTCGCAGACCGATATCGCATCGGCCGCTAGCATCTCCCGATAGAGCTCCGCCTCGACCGTTGCGCGGCGCCCCTCGGCATTTGCAAGATGCTCGCAAGCTTGTTGGACAGCTTGAATCGCGAGATGGCGCTTGCCTTCCATGTTGGACAATTCACGACGGGCGCTTCGCTCCCGCATGTCCTTGACGAGCCGCAGCTTTGAGGCGTGAACGGGATTTAGGCGGTCAGACGCGATATCCATGCGACCGTCTCCTCAAAGCTGCACGTCTCGCCCTGGCCCTGCCGCAAAAAGGCCCGCAGCTCCTCGATCGAGGCGATGGCCCGATCGGTGAGCGGATCAGAGCCTTGCTTGTACTCACCGACCTTGATCAAGAACTCGGCCTCAGCGTAGCGCGAGAGCAGATCACGGAAGAAGGATGCCGCCTTGCGATGGGGCACGGACACGATCGCATCCATGACGCGGCTGCGGCTCGACAGCACATCGATAGCCGGAAAATGCTCTTGAGAGGCCAGCGCGCGCGAGAGAATAATATGGCCGTCAAGGATGCCGCGTGATTCTTCCGCTATTGGATCACCAGTACCATCGCCTTCGACAAGTACGGTATAGAAGGCCGTAATGGAGCCATGCTCGCCCATGCCGGCGCGCTCCAACAAGCCCGGCAACAGCGCAAAGACGGAGGGCGGAAAGCCGCGCCGGGTCGGCGGCTCTCCTGCGGCAAGGCCGATTTCACGCATGGCGCGGCTAAAGCGCGTCAAAGAATCCATCATCAGAACGACGCGAAGGCCCTGATCACGAAAATATTCGGCCAGCGCCGTCGCCATATGGGCGCATTGGGCCCGCTCCATCGCCGAACGGTCGGAGGTCTCCACCACAACGACGGAACGGCGAAGGGCCTCGCCTAGATGGCGTTCGATGAATTCACGCACCTCTCGACCACGTTCGCCGATCAGCGCAACGATGGTGACGTCGGCCGCAGCGCCTCTTACGATTTGCGACATCAGCGTCGACTTTCCGCAACCGGCATCACCATAGATTCCGATCCGCTGACCTTCTCCACACGTCAGAAGACCATCCAGGACCCGGACGCCGAGCGGAAACGGCTGTTCAATCGCGCGCCGTTTCATCGGATTGGGTGCCCTGCCGCGCAGCGGGCGGGCTTCGCCGGCCTTTATCAGGCCCTTGCCATCGAGCGGACGGCCAAAACTGTCGATGACGCGGCCGAGCAAATCGGGGCCGACAGCCACTTCCTGCATTCGCCCGGTCGTCACCACCTCCGCACGATTGGACAGCCCCACCATGTCCCCGATCGGCGTGAGTAACACCCCGTCCGGCAACAGACCGATCACCTCGGCCTCGAGCGACCATCCGCTGCGAGGATCCTGCAATAGGCATAGTTCTCCGACCCGCGCCTCCGGCAAGACGGCGTGCAGCAGCGTGCCGACTGCCCGCGTTATCCGGCCGCGGACGGCGCGTGTATCGATCCGCTTGGCGGAAGATCTCAAGGATGAGAGTGCGGCCCTTACAGTTCCTTCTGCGGCAGCGGCATCATGGGTTGGTCGTTGCACGGTCACGATTCACCCTCCTGCGACAAGCCAAACCCCAGACGCAGCGCGCGCAGCTGCGCGGCAAGGTCGAGATCGACATTGCCAAACTCGCTCCACAAGACACATTGGTCCGCGCTCAGCGCCGGATCCGCCTCAATCCGGACCTTCGGCCGACCCTCCAATCCGTCATAGTCCTTGAACTCACTGGCCAGCAGGTCGGCTTTCACTGGGGATACGTGAAGGCAAACTTCCGTGTTCTTATATCTTTGCTCGATGGCATGACGAACGCCGCGCACCAGCATCTCGCCCGGATCAAACGCGCCAAGCAGATCGCTAAGGATCTCAAGGACCAGCTGCGGCAATTCCCGCTCCAGAACCGCCTTCCGTTGCGCCAGTTCACAAGTAGCCTGGGCAATCAGCCGCGC
This sequence comes from Bradyrhizobium agreste, assembly GCF_016031625.1. Taxonomy (GTDB): domain Bacteria; phylum Pseudomonadota; class Alphaproteobacteria; order Rhizobiales; family Xanthobacteraceae; genus Bradyrhizobium; species Bradyrhizobium agreste. The sequence goes on from NZ_JACCHP010000001.1 coordinate 389,455, forward strand.
CATTTCCTCTGCGCCCGCCTTTGCACCCTCGGCGCGGCCCCGCGCCCGTTCCCGCTCATACGCCTGGCGTGCCCAACCGCGAACCCGCTGCAGATGCCTTTCGGCAGCGTCCCGCGCCCGTACGGCATCGTGCCAGATCTCGAGCTGCGCTGCTGGGATCAGCGGTCCAAGAGGCCGAATCTGCGGGGCCGCGGGCGATGCTGGGGCATCGGCCGTCATGCCCTCGCAGCCTCTGTGCCCAAATGGGCCACGACTTGGAAAAGTAGCAGGCCTGCTGCGCTCCGGTGTTCAGCAGCTGGATTCTCCGCGGCCGTGCCAATGGGCAAGCGCAGAAGCACGCGGATACGATCAAGCGATGAAGCCTCTTCGAGCCAGGCGCCGAGACAAGCATGCCCGTCATATTCGATCTGTCGGGCCAATTGCTCTGGATCGACGATCGGGGTCGTTGCGACGGCACTGGATAGATGTCGGACTGCAAAAGCATGCGCTTCGGCCCCGATCATCTCGACCAATACTGACAGATCGTGCCTGGAAACCAGCTTGAGGATGGAGCGTGCATGCCACATGCTGCCCGCGAGCAGCGCAGCCCGGCGCGGTTCATGCCCGAGGAGAGGATCTTCGTTCCAGTCGGCGCTGCCCACCTTCACCTCGCTGCCCAGCAGCAGTTCCGCCAGTCTTGGCTGCAGCCTGGCGCTCTGCTGTAGCCGAACCAATGTGGAAGGCGAAAGCAGCGGGTCAAGAAGCCTAGCAAAACGACTGGGATCCACCGAGGCAGCAAGCTCGCGCAGCCGATCGGCAGCGAGCGTGAAGGAACGATTGGTTTCGGTGGATGACATCGATGCCGACATGAGCGTCCCGACTATATCGCATCAGCAATCATCTTTTTGCCAGCCGATTGCTCAGCAGGCACACTCGAGCGTCTACCGAACATGCTCAGCTTGCGCGATGATTGTCCAAACTGGCGCACACGCGGGCCCAGCAATACGTAAGCTACGATGCCGAATACCGCTCCGGCGCCTCCCACAGCAAGGGTAAGTGACGGCATTGAACCGGCTCTGGCTGACTGAGCCGCAGCGGCTGGCGGCGCGGCCGACTGCTCGAGCGGAGCGCGCTCGACCGGCACGAAGACGACCGCGACCTTGTCATAAGACAGCCCTTCAATGCTGTTTGCGACGAGCATCTTGATCTGGGGCAACAGGGCCGAGAGTTTCGCGTTGGAGCCGTGGCGAATGAAAACCGAGGCCGAGGATGGGGTCGCATCTTGCCGCAACAAGTCGTTCTTCGGCAGAACGACATGGACACGTGCTGAAAGGACGCCATCTATATCGCTGATGGTGCGCGACAATTCTTCGCTTAGAGCGTAAACGTAACGTGCCCGCTCCTCGATCGGTGAGGCAACGAGGCCCGATCCTTTGAACACCTCGCCGAGATTCTTGAAGGATTGGCGCGGCAGCCCCTCAACATTTAGCAGGTCGATCGAATAGGCGAGCTGCTTTTCCTCGACCTGAATTGTGCTGGTTCCGTCCTTGGCGACAACACGGACAGCATCAACGCCCTTGCCAAGGAGAAGCGCGAGCATCTCATTGGCCTCGCGCTCCTGAATTTTGGTGTAGAGATCAGCCTTACAGCCGATCAGCGGGAGGAGAAAGGGCAGAGCAAGACACATGCGAAACCGCCGCCACGAATGACGGCCGCCACAGCCACCCCTTTTCATCACGCCAGTCATCGACGCACTCAGCCGGCCGACAGCAGCTTATTCAGTGACGAACTGACAGCGCTGGTGCCCTTGGAGACGAGGGAAACCTGAATGACGTCTCTGTATACGTCTCGCAGATTCGTCATCATCGAATCGAAGTCGGCTCCAACCGGTTTAACAGTCGTATGCGCACCGGCACTGTCCGTCTGCAAAAGCGGCTGCGTAGCCGGCCCAGGCTGCACGCCGGTCACGGCAGCTGGCGCAATCGCCGGAGGAATGGCACGGCCGTGGTACATGCCCGAAAGGGTTTGGAGGATTCGGTCACCCGGCGCATTTGCTAGCACATTCGTGCGCTGGACCTCCAATATCGGCGGAGGCGCTGCGGGCCTGTCCGCGAGCGAGGAAGCAGATCCCTGATTGGAAGCTACTTGCACCAGGGACTGCTCAAAGCGCACCTGCTCGCCAAGAGCTGCCGGCGAGCAGGCATTGGAAAGACAGTCGGCTGAATTGGGAGAGATCGGCGTTGCGCCTAACAACATGGAATGAGTCATTGTGCTCGTGTGATGAGACCTAGGCGTTTTGGGCCGATAAACCGATGGAGTTCATAGGCTGGTGAGCTGACGAAAACCTGACGAAGATCGGGCTGACTGCGTCATCTAAAGATCATGTTTCGCTTCCAAGCTGGAGCGAAATTCCAACTTCATGATGAGAAGACGTCCGGGAATGCTCGCGCGATCCACCATGGTACAAATTTTGAAAAGGATTCTTTGTGTCGGCGTTTTCGTGTGTCTCGGAATGATGCGCTCGTTTGGCGCATCCCTTTCACTGCCGTCCGCCCCTTATAGCTACACCGTTCTCGATCAGGACCTTTCTGCGGCACTGCAGGAGTTCGGAAACAATCTCAATATCAGGGTCAATGTCAGCGTCGAGGTCAGGGGCCGGATTCGCGGACGAATGCCGGACCTGCCGCCACGAGAATTCCTCGACCGTTTGACCGCCCTCTACAATCTTCAGTGGTATTACGACGGGCTGGTCCTTTACATCTCCGCTGCCCACGAGGCGCAAAGCCGGTTGATTGTGTTGAACCCGATCAGCTTCGATGCGTTCAAGTCCGCGCTCGACGCGCTCAACATCTCTGATGAGCGCTATATCGTGAAACCGGCTCCGGGAGAGGGCCTCATCCTTGCTTCTGGCCCACCCCGATTTGTTGCGCTGGTGGACCAGACCCTTAAGGGCCTCGTGGCGGAGGCGCAGGCCCGGCGCAATCCCGTCGCGGCCGAAAAGCCACAGCGTGAGTCGGTTTTAATGTTATTTCGCGGCTCTTCGAGCACGGTCTTTCGAGACGGGCGGCCGGAAGGTTCTCTCGAAACGCCACACCAGGAGAGCATTTCGCGCGAACCCGGTCCAGGCCAGAAGTGATGGTCGAAGATGCGAGACCCCTTCGAGCGGAGTCGGTCCATCCGACGTCAGCGTATATTCATCCGATCGTCAGCTTCTCGAAAGCTAAGGTCCCCAGCATGAGCCTGCGAGGTCTGGACGGCTGCCTTGTTTGTGGCAGCCCCGGATGTATGGATCAGAGACCGGGTGCTCGAGGGAAAAGTGGGTAGCGCCATCTTTTAACGTGGCGCAAGAAGTTCAATGCGAGCCTCCGAACGCGCGCTTCTAAGCTGGCTGATGCTTCGCATCGCTCGATGCGCTCTCCATCAATTGAAAGGAGGAACAGGGTGGATCTCAATGCAGTCGCCCTGGCGAATACGAGCCCGGAGCCCGACACACCGCGGACGGCTACAGATAGAACCGAGTTCGAGCGGCAGCTCAGCGTCACACAGGCTGGCGCTTCGCCCCATGGCGTTGCCCCTCCAGTACTGCAGCGCGAGGCTTATTCACCCTATCTGGACGCCGGCCATCCCTACTCTCCATACTTCGATACTGGGCACCTCTATCCGCCATATCCAGATTTAGCGCACGATTCGCCAGACTCTGGTTGGCAGGATACTCTATATACGGCTCCTGCGGCCGACGCCGCGCCAGAGCCGGCAAACGGCTCGCAGCACCTCTCGCAGCAGTCCATCGCTCAGGCGATCGAGGAACATCCCGGCTTCGATCAAGACCTGATATGGCAGAATCTGGATGTCGGCCCGTTGCATGCCGAGCCACCGCACGTTGAGCCATCACAAGCGGGGCCATCGCATGCAGGACCATCGCGCGGCGCCCCTTTGCAGGGTGAGCCGTCGCAAGCCGGCCCCTCCCATGCGGGGCCATTGCAAGCGGAACCGCCTCAAGCTGGGTCTTCCGCGGTTGGACCGCCAGAACTTTCCGAGTTCCGTATGCAGGACGGACATCTCGCCAAGGATTACTGGGTGTTTGCTGGCCAAACAGCCACAGGCGCTCAGATCGACATGCTGGAGCGCAGCGGAGTGAAGCCGAGCAAGGACCACCCGACAGTTTTCACCATTCTCGGGGTGCCTCATACGGCCGAATGGAGAGAAGAGGACTTCATTCGTCTCACACCGTCGCTAGACCCGACCCTATGGCCTGAAGACTGCGAGCAAGACCAACCTGCAGACGCGGAAGATCCGCCCATCCGCTAACGGCTGCAGCCGAGCCACAGCAGAGTGATCTCCGCGGAGCGGACGCCGACCTTGCCGATGGCACGAGCCCCTGGCGAGAGGCGGCCTTGCCGGCGGGTATTCCGCGGCCAAGCTTTTCCTTTCGGGGCCGCTTCATAAGTGCCCAGGCCAGGTCGCGCGGGGGCTGCGTCCAAGTCTCAAAGACCGCGCTAGCTGGATGTACGAAATAGACCCGGTCATTGTTCAGATGGCCAAGTGGAAAACAGAAGCGCCTGCGCCGAAGAGCATTGCAATTTGACGCGAAATCAGGTCCATCAGGCTGTTGAAGAAATCCAATCGGCGGGCGATAAGACGAATGTCGTCGCCGCCTTCGAGGTATATCTCACTTCAAGCGAGCCATCGGCGAGGTCTTCTGCCCAACGCTGCCTCTAGCGGCTCCATCTCGTCGCTTCGTTCCATGTGAACTCGACGGCATCGCCTTCGCAACAGCCATGTATTGCCCCCGTGAGGCAGTCCAAGGCGGATTCGCCGCCTTCCTTTGTGAACAGAATGCAAGAGCTCGCCCCAGCGATGTGGTGATCGGGCGTTTCCACGACACGCCATTTGCCCATACGCTCATAGCTGCACCGCTAGCAGCTTGGGCAGGCGGATCAGATTGTAGGCCGCGAGCGCAGGAACTCCTCTATCTCGGGATGTTGGACATCGAGGTAGACCGGCGCTGAGCCGCGGCACAATGAGCCCTGACTGAGTGACAGCGTCAGGCCGTCCATGACGTGGATAAACGAGATGATGCACGAAGTAGCAACGCCCCTGACCCTCTCGCCGATCGATCGAACATTCCCCCAGTAGTTATGTTTGCCGCGCTATCGCTTCTCGCCCGAAATGGTCGGCTATGCGTTGGGTTGCATTTTCCGGTTATCGCTTAAGCTTGCGCAAATCCGGATGAAGTCTTTTCCATCGCTCAAATGACATTGGCTAGGGCCCCGCTGTCGACCAGACTGGCTTCGTTCTAAATTTAGCGGCCCCACTTACCCGTTCTGACCACGTTGGGCGGAAGTCGTTACGGTCCCCTACGCCTGGGGAGAAATCAGATGCGAACCTGAATGAAGAACTCCTTGCCGGTGAGGCATGCTCATACGCGAGCAGCTCGGGCAGGCGGGCATGTGTGATGTGCAGGCCAGCCTCGACGGCGGTGCGGTCAAGATCGAGCTGCAGCGGCACGGTGTTGATGGACAGGCCCATCGTGCGGCGGCACCGGCGCCGCCATGCATGCGGCCGAACAGCACCGTGCCGAACACCACCTGCTCACAGCCGCTGCTGCGCGCGACCACCTCCCTCAAAGGAGATGGCAGAGGCTCGCCAGGGTCACACCAAGCCGCCACGCCTGGCCGCGCACCCGCGCATCCTGCGGCAGCTTCCGCCGTGACTCCGTAATCCCGCTGCCGCCGTCGCGGACCTTGCTTAAGCGGAACGACCGGCCCGGCTCAACAACCCTGTCTGCGAGCCACGTCCGGAAGAATTCTTCATGGGCCTTTGCATCAACGCACACGCGCGCCTCCGTCACCAGATTGCTAAAGGGATGTGGGACTATCAGGCCATGCTCATGTCCCTCCAGAAGGGCCAAATAGCACTAGGGCTACGGAGATGCGGCCAGCCACGTTTTAGGCTGGCCTTCCGCCGAGAGCGGGCCGAACTCGATGGCCTGCCGCTCGAACAAGCTGCGATAGATGCCGCCGGGTTGCACGATCAGTGCCGGATGCGTGCCCTGCTCGACTATCTCGCCGCGATCGAACACCAGGATGCGGTCGAGGCCGCGCACCGTCGACAGGCGGTGCGCGATTACGATCGAGGTGCGGTCCTTCATCAGCCGTTCCATCGCCTCTTGGATCAGCGCTTCCGATTCCGAATCCAGGCTCGACGTCGCCTCGTCCAGGATCAACACTGGCGCATCGGCAAGGAACGCGCGCGCCAGCGCAACGCGCTGCCGCTCGCCGCCCGACAGATTTACGCCGCGCTCACCCACCAGTGTGCCGTAGCCCTTCGGCGATCGCATGATGAAGTCATGCGCATTGGCGAGCCTCGCTGCCTGTTTGATCGCCGCCATGCTGGCGCCGGGTCGGCCATAGGCGATGTTTTCAGCCAACGAGCGGTGAAACAGGATCGGCTCCTGCTCCACGATCGCGATCTGGCTGCGCAACGATTGCTGCGTGGCCAGCGCGATGTTCTGCCCGTCGATCAGGATCTCGCCACCGGAGACGTCGTAGAGCCGCTGAAGCAGCTTGATGAACGTGGTCTTGCCGGAGCCGGAGCGGCCGACCAGGCCGATCCGCTCGCCGGCGCGGATGTTGATCGACAATCCGTTATAGAGCGGCGCGCGATCGCCCTCATAGAGGAAGGTGACGTCCTCGAACGTGATCCTCCCACCGTGAATGTTGATCGGCTTGGCGTCGGAGGCATCGACAATTCCGATCGGCTCGCCATAGAAGGTAACGAGTTCCTCCATGTCGTTGACGGAGCGCTGCAGATTGTTGATGTGCATCCCGACGTCACGCAAATAGGCGTGGATGATGTAATAGCTTGTCAACACATAGGTGACGTCGCCCGGAGAGGCGCGCCCCGCTATCCACAGCAGGATGGCGCCGCCGATCACCGAAGCACGAAAACACAAGAGCATCACGAGCTGCACCGTGCTCGTGCCGTTGGACCGCAGCCAGGTGCGCTGCACCCGCGCCCGCCAGCGTCTGACGACACCGTCAAGCCGCGCATCCTCACGCGCCTCAGCACCGAAAGATTTCACCACAATATTGCAAGTGAGCGCGTCCGCTAGCGTGCCGCTGACTTTGCTGTCCCAGGCGTTGGAGACGCGCGCCGCCGGCGCGATGTAGCCGATCGTCAATGCCGTCGTGATGGCAACATAGATCACTGCGCCGAGGCCGATCACTGCGCCGACCTCGGGCCAATGCAGGCCGAGCAGGATCGTCGAGCCCACGAGCACCGCGAGCGACGGCAACAATGCCATCAGGATCGTGTGGTTAAGCAGGTCGATCGCCCACATGCCGCGGGTGATCTTGCGCACGGTCGAGCCCGCGAACGAGTTAGCGTGCCAGTCGGTTGAGAAGCGCTGCACGCGCATGAAGGCCCCACGGGCCACATCCGACATGGTCTTCAACGTGAACGGCACGATCGCCTGCAAGCCCATAAACCGGAATATAATTGAGAGCAGACCAAGTGCGAGGGTACCAGCGAACGCAATCAGTGCCGCATGTCGCGCCGCTTGGTCGGAGGGGCCCGACGTCAATGCATCCACCAGACGGCCGGAATAGACCGGCATGAATAGGTCGGCGACCGTCGCACCTAAGAAGCCGACAAGGATAATCGTGGCACGGACTGGCTGCTTCAGCCAGTGCTCCAACGCAAACGGGAGAACCAAGCTGATTGCGGCGGGTCGTTTGTCATCTTGACTGGTCATGGCGCTATGGGTTTGCGGCACACGCGGTGTAAAAACCGTTCGATCCAGACCCGATGTGCCCAATGCTTGGCGCGCCGTGCGAGTTGATGCGATAAATGCCCGGAATCTGGGGGCTGCGGCCGAAATCTTCTTACTCATCCACCCACTCTTCGCCTAAACGCTTAGCTGAAGCGCATCACGCTTTGCGACCTCCTCGGGCTGAGAGCATCGATCTGAGACATCGGCCAGCCTTGCGCGATCCGAGCTTGTGTGAGCGAGGTAGGCGGATCGGCGTCACTCATCTTGGCCCGTCTGCACAAGCGTGGGGATGTCCACGTAGCTCCGGCCTCGGCCATGGCGTCCGCAAAGGTTTATTTTGATCAAGGAAGTGTTCAGCATATGAATGCCAGAGACTTTGCGCTATGGGATCGTCGCGCGAATTCACCAAGAAGATCACCTCCGCGTCGATCCGGATGGAGGTCATAGCAGCCCGAACTTCCAACGTGCCACAAACGATCCACCGCCGTGCTCGCTGATCGTTAATTGACGATGGCCCACCGGGTAAATGGACGATTAACCAGCGAGCAGCTCAGATCGTTACCCCTTTTCATCTTCTCTCCTCCGGCGCTTGCACTTTGGTACTTTGCGAAACTCCGGGTTGCGGAGTCGCACAAAGAGACCCATAGCAAGCTTTCTGCCCCTTGTAGTTAGCCAGCGTTTGGACCAATTCCGACATAACATGCTGTTTCAGGTTGTCCGGGATAGGTGCTGGGCCGTCCAGCGACTTCAGCGTCACCTCGATCAACTCGATCGCGCGATCCTTGTTGCCGCTCTCGTAATAGTACTGGGCGACCGCCGGATAGGACACGAACTTAGGGGCCTCGCCGCGTTGCGGAGGATTTACTGCAAGAATGTGTTCGGATAACTCATTGCCCATCGCAAAGCGCTCGGCCTGCGGCAAATGAGCGTTGTCATTCGCCGGATCAAAGAGTTGTTGCATCGCCTGCGCCGTCCAAGCCGCGGATTTTTTGTTGATCGCGTCACGAACCAATTGGCGCATCACCGGCAGGCCGGCCTGCAAGTCGCGCATTTTGTGAAGCAACAGATCCGCATGGAGCACGCGGAAGGTCAAGTCATCCGGCAGAACAGCGACGGCTTCCTCGACCACCGAAAGCGCCTTCGCCCAATCCTGCGCCTTTACCGCCGGCGTCAGTTTGGCGAAGATCGGCATTGTGCGTTCGCCGTTGGCGATCCGCTCTGCATCGGCGGCTTTCGCTTCATCGCTGATGCGCCAGCTGCCGGTCAGAATCTTCGGCAAGACGTCTTCGAGTTGCGTCGGGGAACCGATAAAGGCGATGTGGCCATCGCGGTCGACGACGAACGAGGTGGGAATCCCAACAGAAAAGCTGGACTCCATCCAAAGCTTGTTCATTTCGCGTGTGTAGTCGAACCCGACCCGATAGTTGAGATTCGGCAACTTTTCTGTTAACCATGCGTCCAACTTGCTTCGGGCCTCTTCCGCTGTTTGAGCGCGCTCACTAGCTGCTATTCCGAGGACCTCAACTCCGCTATCTCTGTATTTCTCTTGCAGCTGTACCAGATCGGAGACCGCCGCCACACACGGTGCGCACCAAGTTGCCCAAAATTCGACGATGTACACTTTCCCGGGCTGGAAGCTCGTGAGGGGCTGACCACGCAGCCAGTTCTCCACCTTGATCGGGGGAGCCGGGGATTCTAAGCCCAGCGCCATGTTACTCTCCAAAGTTGTTGTCATAGGCTGCGCGACGTTTTGTGCTACTGACTCCGATGGCGACCGCGACCGAGAGGGGTAGTGCTTTGGTGTAGACGGGCTGCCGAACGAGATCGTAGCGAATGTCGGTGTCGCCGCGCTAAGCGCGACGACACACAAAGTCACAGAGAACAAGCTCGTCCTCTCACAAGCGGGCCACATCGGTTCAAGGAAGGAGAGCATCGCTCGAGTCGCGTCTGGGTGTGCTCAGCACTTTCAGTACTGCTGCACCTTGCTAGCAACGTCCGTGCCAGCATCGTCTGCGCGCATTAAGTGCCTAATTGCGCACGAATAGCTCAACGACACTTCACGGCGACCAGTGTTTTGAACCCGACGGGCTTTGTGCCGCTGTCGGAATTTGAACAAGAATTGCGCACTTCGCGCCGCCAGAAAACTGATCTGATGCTGTGAGTCGCCGAACGGAAACTTGGTAATCCCTGTCCGCTAAGTTAGAGTTCTTGATCAGCCGCCGAACGGACTGTCGCAGGGGAGCGGCTCCTGACCTGTTACGGCTCAAGCGCGACCTGCAAGCCCTCGGCCCCTTCAACATGGACGTAACGCGGCCCAATCGGCCGCCCCCTGCCGCTGGCGACGGTGACAATGCTTTGCAGAGGAGCGGCGCGCGCGTCCGCCTCAGGACGGGACAACATCAGATCGGCGTGAAATAGCCCTTCTGATTCAAGACCGGTGGCATCAAGGCCAAGAGCCGCCAAGCTGGCCAAACACCCTTCAAACTCTTCAGCATCGCGAAAGCGACGCTGGACAAAGGTCGCGCCGGAAAGACGTTCTGTCACAAGGCCACGACTGGCGAACGTCGAGGCAAAAGACTCAAATGGAAACATGCGCAGCACGAAGGAGATGATCCATGGACATTTGTGTGTCGCATCGAGAATTTTGCTGAACGTCTTCTCCGTGATGTAGCCGATGCACCCCGTCGACATGACAACATCCACAGAGCGGAGAATGTGCGCGCTGTCTGTCCATAGCGGCTCCTGTTCAAGGTCAGCGACAATGCCCTGCTCCAGCAGACCGACATTTGTTGCGTAGCTGATTGCCGGTGCCGAGACGTCGAGGCCGATAAACCGCGCCAAACCGACATCAGGCCAAGCTGCATAAAAATGGCGATCAAGACGCACCAGTGTCTCAGAGCTAATCGCCCTCATTTCGCGCCGAGCGTAGCGGTGACGCAGGCCCCCGAAGGTCAGGGGAAAGCGATGCACCGCCGCGTTGATGCCGTATGAACAGCCGACGTCAAGCACGACCGGCTTAAGGCCGGTTGCCGAAGCTTTCGCTGCTAGAATTTGCCGCACCACCGGCTCAGCCACGTCAGGGATCATATAATCCAAGCCTCCGAGAACAGTGAAGTATGCCCTCGGATCATCCAAAGCATAAATATCGTCGAAGATCGCCTTAGACCGATTGATCCGCGAAAAATCTGTTCGCACCCACTGTCTCCCATCTCATTTTGCAGCCCAGCCAAAGGCTGCTGCTTCCAAGTACTCGATAACCTATCTCAGAAGTTGGGCGAGGTGCACCTTCATCGTGCTTTTTTTCGGCTCGCATCGTGAGACAGAGGCCCAAGCTCTCTATTGCACGGTAGTAGAACGCAGATGCCCATCCGATCCGTACTTTTAGGTGCGCCTCGAGCCGAACCGATGCGCGCCGATGTTCGGCGGACACGCGGCTGCCAAAAGCTTCGAGCCAGCACAGTCCTTGCGCATCAACACTCGCCGGCGCGGAACCAAACCTGTCATCACTGCGCGCAGGAATCATCGCATCGGCAGGGCCTCACTCTTTGTCAGCTTCTCGCAAGCTGTCCCTGCTAGCATGACGAGAATAGGTCATCTCGCGGCAACGCCGCTATCTGGGTGTTACGACATGGACGCAGGCGTAGCCGACATCGCAGCAACGGGGCCAGAGGCTGGCCCAAACACCGATAACGCCGGGAACGGCGGCGACAACTCGCCCGCAGCATTGTTGCAGCGAGCCTTCGAAAAAGCTCTGGTTTCCGTCGCTACCCAAGTCATAAGCGATTTCCAGTCGGATATGGATGACGCCATGAGCGAGCTAGATGATGGGTAGCCCCCCGGATTCTCGGACGCGCACGGGAAAGGATGTCGGACGGACGGTCAAATCGAGAACGATCGGGCGAAGCAAGCCAGACTTGGCAATAACAGCAGCTGGACGCGTCTTAGGTGATCCTCCAGGTCGGCGGCGCGAGCGGGTCCGCAAATCCGATCGCACTCGGATCTATCGGAAAGCGCCGCAGCGACTTTCTTTTGCCTTCCGCAGTGGCAAAGCTGCACTGCAACTCAGGAGGCTTAACGGTGGCCCAAGCTTAAGGGCACCCCAAGTCCAGCGGCCTACCCCCTATTCTCCGATGCGGGTTCACGCGGAGCGCTCACGGACCGCTCCATTTTGATGATAAATTGTGCGAGCTAGGATGTTCTCGATTAGATCTGCAGCCGCCCGCGAACTCGTCCGCCTTCTAAGTTTTCCTTAAAATCGGCAGCTTTGGCGCTCGGGGCGCTCATACCTGCGCAACTGCTCGATCGCTGGCACCAGCATTGAAGGTTGTTGCGGGTACCTGATCCTAAGTCACGGCCTGTTTGTCGGTACGATTGGCCCCAAAGCTCAGACCGCCCGGATCGCGCGACGAGAGCGGCGATCCTGGATCGATACGCCGCCGCACCTAATATCCTCAAATCTCGCCCAACACGAAAAGCGGGCGCTAGCGCCCGCTTCAGTGACTTACCCGATAAGCTGGAACGCTGCCCAGTACCCGTCAGGCTTTCGACGATGCGCCTGGGTTCTCATTGCTATCGATGATCGCCTGGTTCACTTGGCGTCCAGACCGATCAACCCAGCCCGAGCCTGGTTGTTCATAAATCGTTTGCGCTCCATCCGATGTCAGCTGATCAAGCGCACGCCCCGCATTCGACTGCGTCACCCTCAGATTGTTCTTACCGTCGAAGCGGTCTCCCAGCCCTTCGACAACCATGGCATTGTCGCCGTTGGTAATGGTCAGCTTCGAGGCCATGGTTTTGCCGTGGCCGATATCGACGGTGTCGACGGTAATCTTCGTGCCGTCGTCGAGCTGGAAAGTCATGTTCTTCTTGAAGTCAAAATCGATCTTGCCGTCACCGTCAGCATCGACGTGGGGATCGCCTTTAACCGCCGTGACCTTACCGGTTTGATTGTTACGAATGAGCACCGTCCCGTCATTTTCGGCGACCAAGATCGAATACTTATCACCAAGCTTGATCTCAGCCACGCCGTCCCTGACCTCATGCGACCACACTGGCGCCGGCAGAGACGACCGCTGAGATGACTGCGCGGGTGCCTGAGCGACCGCAACGGGCACCATCGCGAGAGGCGGCGGCGGCGGAGGAACGAAGAAGACGGGGGCCGTAGAGGCAGGCGCCGCGCTCGCATATTGGTAGTTGCCCGGCCCGCGCCCTTCTTCGCCAGCATCGATACTCGCCTGATTCACCGCGCGTCCGGCGCCATCGACCCAGCCTTGGCCACTCTCATGGATCGTCTGGGCACCATCGGACGTCAGCTCGTCGAGGGTCATGCCAGCATTCGACTGCGTCACCCTCAGATTGTTTTTGCCATCCTTGTCGTCCCCGAGCCCCTCGACAACCATCGCGTTATGGCCGTTCGTAATGGTAAGCCTTGAGGAGATGGCCTGACCATTACCGTAGTCGACATTATTGACAGTAATTTTCGTGCCGTCGTCGAGCTCGAACGTCATGTCCTTCTTGAAATCGAAGTCATCCTTGCCGTCTCCGTCGGCATCGACGTGGGGGTCGCCATGAATCACTGTGACATGGCCGGTCTGGTTATTGCGAACTGTCCAGGTGCCATCCTTCTCATTGGCCGTAATGGTATACTTATCGCCAAGGTTGATCGTGGCCTTGCCATCCTTGACCTCATGCGTCCACACTGGATCCACAGCAGGCTGAGAATTCTGATTCAACTGGCTCATCAGCATGGTGGGAGGAGGAGGCGCCATCATGTACGCCTGGGTCGTAACGATGACTGGGGTCACGGCGACGGGAACGACACTCGGAACGACCGCACTGGGCCCCAGCAAGGCGTTGAAAGCGGGAGTGACAACCGCACCTTCTGGCGCCACTCCGTTCATCGAATCGAGCGCGCCGACTACGGGGAGACCGGCCACGGGAAGATACTGCATTTAGTTCACTCCTGTTGCATAGAAGAAAGCTGTAAAACTGCGAGCGTTACGCGCATAGTTAACCAAGGCACGCCGCTTCAGATCTGCATGAGAACGCACCATTTTGCCCATCGGAGCGAATGGCTGCTTCTCCTTGCCAGAACAGCAGCCCTAATGAGATCCTTCCACTCATCCCGCCGCAGTAACGGCACGAGCACATGCCGCACATTCAACTCACAGGAACTTTAGCCCCAATACCTGTCGAAAAGCTGACGACGATGAGGGACCGAAGTCGCACCCCACTTTGACATCGATCGGATGTCCGATGACCCTGAACTGTATCGCAAGCTTCAGGCCTCCTCCCCTTTGGCAAGAATCGTCTGGAGCAAAGGCGCCCGCACATGTGTTCACGATGAGTGACGCGACGGCTGCCGGTAATCGACCAATCATCCCATAGCACCACGAAATCAGCGCCCCCGCCGGTCCTGCACACTATCCGCGAGCAGCGATGGAACGCCTCCAGAGATGATTTGTGAACGCCCGAGGCAACACGGTCAGTTTCCCCATCATCAAGACTTCCCGAAACCAGACCTGCTTTCGCCAGCCGCCCATGTTAGGCGAACGGACGAGTGAAGCGCAGACCGACACCTGCCCAACTCGATGACCCTGTCGTCCGCTTCCGTCTCCCCCTTTCGCTGCACGCAAGCCACATGCTCCGCAGCAGGCTCCGTGAGGTAAAATCATTGCTGAACGCGCAGGTAAGCACCGCTCAGCCCGCCTCGTCCAAGCCGACTACACGCACGGCAGGGAACGCCCTGGCGAGCCGATGATTGCGAGCAGATGCAAGGCTGCCGCAAAAGACCAACTCAGTCGGCTCAACGTGAGACTCGTCAGCTTCTCGAAAGGTAGCGCCCCTAGCATGAGACCGCTGAAATCTAGGCGAGCAGTCGTCTATTGAACGCAACAAGACGAGCATAGGAGAATGCGATGATCGGAGAAATGATCGGAAGCGCTGCCGGCGGATACCTTGGCGGTCCCGCCGGAGCCGCCATTGGTTCGGCACTGGGCGGGACCGTGGACAAGGTCTTCGACAAGGTGGTCCACACCTTGGTGCCCGAGCAGGGTGACCACGATAAGGCCGCAGTCCACAAAGACGCCGGCGAAAAGAGCGAGGTACAGGCCAAGCCCGACACTCTCGGCAAGAGCCCGGAGCTCAACCTTGGTCTCAGCACTCTCGGCGGTACGCCCATGTTTCTTTCCATTCCTGCGATCGTTTCGCCGGCCCGAGTCTCGTAACAAATCAGACCCAACGATATCCGAAAAGAAAGGTGAATAGACATGGCGGTTGACAATGTTGGCGGCAATGGCGGCGCTGCTGGTGCCCAGCAGACCGGTGATGCGGGCTTCCAGAATCAGATGGCTGAATTCGAGCGTGTTAGCCAGAAGGTTCAGGCCCAGGCCGTGGCGATGCGCAGAATCACGACCGAACTCTCGTCCGAGAAGAAGGTCGCCGACGAGCGCGTCCAGTAATTCTGCAAGACGCCTGGCTCACCGCGTTGCTACCGTCGCCGCCGCGCTGTGAATGACGAAATCTGGATGAGCCGTACGGCACTGCCGTACGGCTTCTCTCGTTATTCAGGAGATTGTCCGTGAACGAATCGGTTTCCCTCGAGTTCGAGGTGCTTTCGGGGCTCTATACAGGCCTCAAGGGCAAGGCGGCGGGCGACGGCAGCATTGTCGGCAGCGGCCTCGATGCCGACATTATCTTCGTTGAACAAGGGCTCGAACCGCATCACCTCCGCATCATCCCGCAGCGCGATTCGATTGAGGTCGAGGCACTCGCTGCCGATATCCGCATAGACGGTCACGAGAGCATCACTTCGGGCGAGCGCGTCAGTGTGCCCCTTCCTGCGGTCGTTCATGTTGGCGCGATGTCCATCCGCTGGTCGATATTGGATTTCAAGCCAGTTGCTTCGAGCAAGCGCTCGCGCAGCTCGATCGTGGCACTCAGCCTGATCTTGCTCATCCCTGTGGTGATCGGCACCGTCTCAACTATCTTCGCTCCCAGCGATAGCGCGGTGGCGCTAAGCACTGAGTCATCGCGCGCGGTCGAGATTGCCGCCAAACCAACCGTCGACCTTTTTGATGCAAGGGCTGCTGATGGAATAGCCGAATCGCTGCGGCAGCAGGTCGCACGAGCGGGCCTTCTTGATGTCAAGATCGGGGCGGGGCTCGGCGTTGTGACCGCGGAAGGCACAATTACGCCGAGCCTCGTCGCAAAATGGAAGGAAATCCAGCAATGGTTCGATCATCAAACCAACGGCACTCCTACTCTTGTGAATGCTGTCACAGTGAAAGAGGAGAAGATGCCGTCTTCGATTGCTGTCCAAGCTGTCTGGCGCGGAAGCGAACCTTATCTGCTTATTGCCGGCCAGAAGTATTTCGTCGGCGCGCTCTTGAGTAATGGATGGACCGTTGATCGAATTGAGGATGGACGAGTTCTGCTCAGTCGCAACGGCCGATCTGCCGCTTTGCCATATTAAGGTCTCTACCCTGCAAGAAAGAAGGAGAAGGCAATGGCTAGGCTGCCCCAGCACGCCGTAGGGCCCGGCACCTCGTCGCAGGGGTTAGATGTGGGTCAGCACGCACCGGTCGTCGGCTCGCCTCCGTCACAAGGTGACAAAATCGAAGTCGGGGGCGTTCATGCGGATGGCGGCACGAAACGCGCGTCGTGGCGCGAAGCGTATTCGCATCATTTGCCAATTGATGGTGCGAGCGAAGCGGCGCTCGAGGTCAACTCCGTCGGTGCCATCTCGCGCGTCGCTTTGTTCGAAAGCGAGGCAGGGGCAAATGAGGCCGATCTACGCACGGTATTGGCTGCGCTTTATGGTCCCAATCTGTCACGCGGCCTACTCTCCTTCGTCGTTCCACGCCTCCGTCATCCGGACGTGCTGCGCGCCGACAAGCATGGTGTTCTTCTGGAGCGCTTGACCCGCGCGTTGGAGGCGACGCCGGATGACAAGACGGCGCGTGAGTGTTTGGCGATCCTGCGGGAGGAACTTCAGCGCTTGTTGATGCTTCGGCAGAATCAAAACAGCTTAATCAAGGGCTAGCCATGGCCGATCCTGATGGATTGCAGCATGTCCCCGCGCCCGTAGTTCCAGAAGTCCCCCAATCCCGCGATATTCTGTCGATCTCCGGGCCGGAGCGCGACCTGCTCTGCGCCCTCTCTTATGTCCACCTCGCGTGCGGGCAGAGCGCACAAAGTCTGGCTCTGTTGCGAATCGCGGCTCGCGAGCATTCCAACGACGTGGGTCTACTCCGCATTCTAGCCTACACGCTTATCTCCGAGCGCCTAGGCGACGAAGCGCTCGATGTGTTGGACCGGCTGGACGCACTTGATACGCAACCCTCTTCCCGCATACCGATGACGCTGTTGCGCAGTCACGCCCTGCGGCAAGCTGGCCGCATGGCCGAGGCTCGCGAGGTTTTCCAGCGCTATGTGTCATTGCGCTCGAGCACAGTCCTCATCAAACAGTAATAGGAATCTTTTATGGCCAACGTCTTGCGTAGCTTCATCGTGCGCGCGCCGGCCCACCCAGATTTCATGGTCGCCTTGATGCTGCTTCTGGCGATCGGCATGATGATCATGCCGATCCCAATCATCGTGATCGATATGCTGATCGGCTTCAATCTTGGCTTTGCTATATTGCTGCTGATGGTTGCCCTCTATCTCAGCACACCGCTTGATTTTTCGTCCTTGCCAGGCGTCATCCTGATCTCCACTGTATTTCGTCTGGCGCTGACGATCGCAACAACGCGGCTTATCCTTGCCGAGGGCGACGCCGGCAGCATCATCCACACCTTCGGCGACTTCGTCATTTCAGGTAATATTGCGGTCGGTATCGTCATATTCTTGATCGTGACCATGGTCCAATTCATGGTTCTTGCCAAGGGTGCCGAACGCGTCGCAGAGGTGTCGGCGCGATTCACGCTTGACGCGCTACCTGGCAAGCAGATGGCGATCGATGCCGAACTGCGCAACAGCCACATTGATCAACATGAAGCACGCCGCAGGCGTGCCGCGTTGGAGCAAGAGAGTCAACTTCATGGCGCGATGGATGGTGCCATGAAGTTCGTTAAGGGCGACGCGATCGCCGGGCTAATCGTGATCTGCATCAATATGCTGGGCGGAATCAGCATCGGCCTGCTCTCCAAGGGTATGTCGCTGGATGACGCGCTGCATCAATATACCCTTCTGACGATTGGTGATGCACTCATCTCGCAGATTCCGGCGTTGTTGCTGTCAATTACCGCCGCAACCATTGTCACCCGCGTCAACGGGCCCTCCAAGCTCAAACTGGGCGCCGATATCGTTCACCAACTTACCGCAAGCACGCAGGCACTTAGGCTAGCCGCCTGCGTGTTGGTATTCATGGGGCTCGTTCCCGGCTTTCCTTTGCCCCCGTTTGTCATCTTGGCCGTCCTGTTCGCTGCGGCAAGCTATGTCAAGGTGGGCGCCAAAGGTGATAAGGCTGCTCCCAAAACAGGAGCTGGCGGCGCTGCTTCGGCGTCGGCTCCCAAAGCGGCTCAGAAGCAACCCGTACATGCGGAAGCACTCCCGATTGCGTTGTTCCTTGCACCGAACCTGACGGACTCGATCGACAAAGACGAGCTGGAAGAGAGCATTGCACGTGTTTCAACGCTGGTGTCGGCAGACCTTGGCATCACCATTCCGCGCATCCCGGCCCAGATCGGCCAGAACTTGTCCATCTCGCAATTCAGGGTGGACGTCGACAGTGTGCCAGTTGAACGCGATGTGATCAATCCGGGGCACCTGGCGCTCAACGACGATGTGGCGAACATCGAATTGAGCGGCATCCCCTTTCGGCAAGACCCAGAGACGAATAGGGTCTGGATCGAAGAACGGCATGCAGCCGCTCTCAAAGCCGCCGGAATCGGATATCATCGGCCAAGCGAAGTTCTTGCCTTGCGTCTCCATTCCACATTGACACGCTATGCACAGCGCCTAGTGGGTATCCAGGAAACTCGCCAATTGCTCGCCCGGATGGAGCAGGAATACCCTGACCTGGTAAAGGAGGTGCTGCGTACGGCGACGGTCCCTCGGATCGCTGAGGTCCTGCGCCGCTTGCTCGATGAAGGCATTCCCATCCGCAACACCCGCTTGCTCCTGGAGGCATTTGCAGAGTGGAGCGAACGCGAGCAAAACGCCGTCCTGCTCACCGAATATGTTCGTGCTACTTTAAAGCGACAAATCTGCTTTCGGTATGCCAATGCCCATCGCGTCGTGGTTGCATTTATCATAGAGCGCGAGAGCGAGGAAATCATCCGCAGCGCGGTACGTGAAACGGCCGTCGGCCCATACCTCGTCTTGGATGATTGGCAGAGCGAGAAGCTGCTTGCACAATTCCGTCAAATCCACGCGACCATCGCGCAAAGTAAGAGCCAGCCTGTCGTTCTCGGTTCGATGGATATCCGGCGTTTCGTACGCGGCTTTCTCACGCGCAACGGACTCGACCTGCCTGTTCTATCCTATCAAGACCTCGCCGCGGACTTCACGGTCCAACCAATCGGATCCGTTAAGCTTCCCAAGGCGCCTTCCTCGGGAGGGCTCCTAACAGCTGCGACCTAAGAGTGCGAAGCAGTTCCCCGTGAGTGGCCTATGAATTCAAATGAAATCAGGTGCCGGCGCTACTTGTGCTCGGCTAGTCCAGGCCCGAGGCCGGCTCTGCTTGCGATGCTCGCTATTGTGCTGCTGGCCGGCTGCGCCAGCCGGGATAGGCATGGCCTTTCACCGCAGCAGCCGTCCACATCAGATCTAGCAGATGCCAAAGAGGTCGACCCTGCCATGCGCGAGCGCATTTCACAGGCGCTCGGTCGGGATGCTGACGAAGCGACGCTGCGCGATGCATTGAAGGAACAACCGAACAACATCGATGCAGCGATCGCTCTTGCGCGAGCCCTGCTGAAGCGCAGGTGCCCGAATGAGGCGCTTAAGGTGCTCGATACCGTCCTATTGGACGCTCCCAGCGATCTGCGCATATTAAATGCCAAAGCTGTTGTCCTTGATTCCGAGGGGCGCCATCGGGAGGCCCAGGAGCTTTATAATCAAGCGCTCGCAGCTGAACCCGAAAATCCGATGTTGCGCAACAATCTCAAACTGTCGCTCGCCCTTGAAGGCAAGACGTAGACTGAGAACGCCAACCCGCAGCAATGGCTGACGGCCGGAACGCATTGATCCGATCGAGATAGCGTGGCGAGCACGGAGCGAATCGCAAATGCTCGAGGCACAGCCGCCAGCTTGCCGACAGCCGATAATCGCTATGAGCGCGGGATCTGGAAGGGCGGGCCACCGAAGTGACGCCCTATATAGAGAAAAACGAACTGTCATGTTTCAGCTGATCAATGATTTATCCCTGTCCCAGCGCGCTTCCGAGCTCGATGAAATGGGACAGCGGGCGAGCAATGGTCACTACGTTGATGACAGCCTACCTTTCCGGGATATATTATCTAACGTGAATTCGGCGCCTTCGAATTCCACCCCTGGCCGGTCCTCGACGGCGACCCGCCCGCACCCCGTCATTTTCCGAACCGCCGGTGGTTGAGATCTAAAGGTCGTTATTCGAGAACAAGCTGGCGGAGTATTATGGCGACGACATATAGCATATTGCAGCGAATCCGCAGAAGTACTCGCATCCGGTCTCCCAAAAAGCCCAACACACAGCTAATGATGCGTTTCGCTTCAGCACCAAGGCCGGCTCGGAAAAGGCGCGATATTTCAGTTATCAGCTTGGCAACAAGAGTGTGGGGCTCCTAAGAACGGAAGCCGTTGGTCGGATGAGTAAATTGTTCAACGGCGACAGTACCTGGCGCGATAAAGTTTCCTGGCCGCGTTGAACTCACCTCGACGATAGATTTCCGTCTACGAATTCAGCCAGGGAAGAGCATCGATGAACCCTCGGCCACAAGCACTTGCTGCCCCATTCCAGGGTACGCTTCAGTTCAGGTCGGACGTCTCTGGCCTAGAATCAACCTGCAAAAGCGAATAGGTGACGGCCCGTGTTGCTTGCCGCAGACTGCTTTGCGAACGTTTGCTTAACAATGGCACGCTAGAGCGCTCGCACCGCGATTTGGGGCACGCTGATAACTACGCCCATTCGGCGGAACTGGAGTCCAAAAGAACTATTCAATTCTCTTACGCCAGCGATGTTCAACGCTAACCTAATCCGCGCGGCCGATAGTCTACGTTACTCAGGCACCTTCGTCCTGGACTACTTCGGCGCAGTGTACTCCAAGGAGCTGCTCGCCGAGTCCCGCCTCGCGACCATGAGAAATATTGCCAAGCCACTCATCGTGTAGAGCGAGATGTGTAACAGTGAGCCTGCCGAAAGTTACACCGACGTCATATCGCCGCTCACTCCACGTTTTCTGCAGGTCTTCCATTCTGTCAGTTGACGTTGTCCTGAGGCGTTGTGCGCACGACGATCTGATCCAGCAGACCTTTGATGATCTGCCAAGCCATAGTCGGACCGCGTAGCACCGCCTCGATTGCGCTACCACGAGCTCGCAACCTGACGCTACGTAAGATTCGGTCGCTTCATGCCAATCTAGATAGCGGCAGCGATAGATAACCGATGGCAATCGCCGATCACCACAGGCAGACCGTTGATTCTTGGCGGCACCCATTCCAGCCACCCACAAACCTCACGTAGATCACCAGTACAAGTGATTTAGTCCCCATTCTCGGCCTGCATCGTCGTTGCGATCCAAGGACGTCACTCGCTTGATGTTGAAAACGTTCATCGGTTGCAGAGCTCTCGCATCGAAGATTCATTGCCCCTTCTTTCTGCCATGTTCGCACCCAAAGCAGAGACGCGCCGGTTGCGCAGTTTGCGCGCGGCAGTAGCGAGTGTCTCAGGAGATTTCCATGGTGAAGCCAGTTGTAATTGTGGTCGGTGCGGACAAGGGAGGAGTAGGCAAGACGACCGTATCACGGACGCTACTGGACTACTTCAGCGTCAATAACGTGCAAACACGCGCATTCGACACGGAGTCGCCTCGGGGGACGCTGAAGCGCTTTTATCCCGAGATCACCGAGATCGTCGACATGACGACGACGACGGACCAGATGAAGATCTTCGATACCCTAAACTCAGGGCTGTCCGTCACTGTCATCGATGCTCGCGCAGGCTTACTGTCCTCTGCGCTGGCTTCCTTGCGCGACATCGGATTTCTGGACTCGGCGCGGTCTGGCCAGATCACGTTTGCCGTGTTCCATATCCTGGGATCATCCATCGCTTCTCTAGACGAGATCGCTGAAACCGCGACCTTCATGAGCGGCGCAAAGTACTACCTAGTCAAGAACTTCATCAACGACACTCAATTCTTCCAGTGGGATCAAGCGACATATAATTCCTATTTTCACCGCATCAAGCATGCGACTGAGTTGGTCATACCGAAGCTTAACGAAATGGCCTATGAGCAGGTGGAAGTCGCGTCCGTCCCATTCGTCGACTTCGTCGCAAACAAGGGGCGGAACGATGAACCCGCGAACAACTCCTTCGTGCTGCGCGGCTACGTCCGGCACTGGCTGGCAAATGTCTGGAGTGAATTTGATCGCATCAACTTGACGGAATTGGCCGGCGCCAAGTCCGCCACCCGGGCCGGCGAGAAGTAGTCGCATATTCGACGAGCTCAGGTCGGACCCACGTACGAAAGAAATTGATCTGCTGGCTATGTTAGCGACCCCTATCTACATCATCTGCTCTCCTAGCCCGCAGGTCGGTAAAACTCTCATCGCTCGGGTCATGAGCGAGTTCTTGCTGCTGAAAAACGGCACAGCACTGTCGTTTGATGTCAACTTGAAAGAGCCGTCATTGCTCGACTACCTCCCCAACATCACGGAGACCGCAGATGTGATCGACACTTACGGCAAGATGCAGCTGATGGACCCTCTTATCATCCACGATCGGGTACCCAAGGTTATTGATCTCGGCTTTCACGCCTTCGACGAATTCTTCAAGATGTGCGAGGAGATTGGCTTCATGAAGGAGACGGCGCGCTGCTATGTCGCCCCTATCATTCTCTACGTCGCGGGCGCAGACCGTATCTCCTTTCGCGGTTATGAGATGCTGCGGCGGCGAATTCCGCCGGCCTCGCTGGTCACCGTCCACAATGAGTTCGTGCTGCGCGGCGGATTACCTGAAGCGATGGATGGCGAGCGGGTGATTCGGATTCGCGCACTTCCGCTGTTCCTCAAGAGATATATAGATCGGCTTGGCTTTTCCTTCACTGGATATCTGCGCAACGAGAAGGACTGGTCGACCGAGCTGCATCAATGGATCCGACGGAATTACAGCATGTTTCGCGATCTGGACTCGAGTGTGATGCTGCGAGGGTCCTATCGATCGCGGGGAACGGATATCGATAGCCTACGTTGTACAAGGGCCACTTGAGATTTCGCTCTGCTCGCCATCTATTCGTCCGACCTATGAGTAGTCGTTGACCAATGACTTCAATGGCGTTCGCAACGCGAACGCATGAATTGCGGAATACGCATCTTCGCTTGGATCGCGCATCTTTACCGTGATCGTCCGCACGGACCGCACGACCGGCAATTGAAGGCAGCTCATTGGCCGGATGCCGCATGCAGACACGCCCGTCCTCGAAAGGATCGATGACTGTCTTGAGCTTGTGAGCAGCTAGGCAGATCGACGGGCCCTTCAGTCGGAGGGCGCTCAAAGCTCAAGGCCGAGTTTCCCGAGCACCTGGTGCATGACCGCGCTTTTGATCTCGCGGGCGATCAAGTTGCGTCTTGGGCGCCGAGCACCCGCTCGGCAACGGCATCGCCTGCCAGGCCATGCTCGGCAAGTCGCCCATCCAAGCGGGCTTGAAACTGTACGCCCATCGCGTCGACGAGCCGCTCCTGCATTTCAGCATGGTCTTCGGGTGCGATGCGCCTCACCACGCTTTCCCATGGTTGCCAGCGCGCTGCTAAATAGTCCGGAAATTCAGCGGCTTCCTGGTTCCGCACCGATGCCTCGGCCCTGGCCACATCGTCCTCGGTCACGTGAGAGACGTTCATGAAGCGCATGTCGGGAGCGATATGCCGCAGCTCCAGCGCGTCCCGCAGCTGGGTGTAGTAGGCAAGATAGACCTCGATCTCTCGACTTCCGCGTCGGGGGCGGCACGACGAAGCGAATTGACCCTCTCGCGCGCGATTCGGTCCAGAGCTTCCAAGCGAAACATGACGCGGCCGTGCTGGAGCAGTTCGCCGAGTCGCCCGTCATAGACGCCGTCCTCGACATCAGCGTTCAGGCTTGCAGTGTGCATGCCGTTCCAGGCCAAAGTAATGCGATCTTCGCAGCTCGCGTTCGCTCCCGAAGCCAACTCGAAATACTGCTCGCGCAAACGCGGCCTGACGGCTGCCTGCCGCAAATCTTCGGCGACCGCCTGGCGGAACGCCTCGTTGCCATAGTTCACGCTGCCCCGGAGCCTGTCGAGGAAGCGTGCATAGTCCGCGGCGCCCGCTTCATGGGCGAAGTGCTGCCAAGTGGCCATTGCCGTGGGGGCGCCCTCGAGCCAGTCCGCGGCAACCTCTTGCAGGGACCGCGGCTGAACTTCCACCGCTCCTTCCGCGGTTGAGAAGAAAACCTGAGGGCCGGCATAGTCTCCGGCATGCATCGCCGTTGCCAAACCGGCCTGCACTCAATCGGCGAGCGGATTATCCTCCAGATTAACGCTCGAGTCACGGCTTAGCTGCGTCAGCAGGGTCCCGGGCACGTTGGTCAGCTGGTTGCTGACGCCGAGCCATATCAGCTCGGGCGGGACCGTCTCAGGCAGGCTGGTCAGCTGGTTGTAGCTGGCGCTGAGCCATTCGAGCTCGGCGGGAAGAGGGTCGGGCAGGTCCGTCAGCTGATTGTACTCGACGTTCAGACGCTGGAGCCCGGCTGGAAGCCCGGGCAGGCGGATCAGGCGGTTAACGCTGGCGTCCAACTCCTGAAGCGTTTCTGGAAGGCGTTCAGGCAGGCTGGCCAGCTGATTGTTGTCGACATTCAGGCGACGGACCCCGGCCAGAATGGGCGCAGACAAGGCGGTCAGGGACAGAGACGACAATCTAGCGGCTCATTGAGATCACCCGAGCGCCGCCAAGCTCTCGTTCGACTTACCGCCTGTTGCCGATCCTCATTTTGCCCCTGCCCGTCTTCGGCAGCCCAATCCGTCAACACCTCGTCCTGCCAGGCAGCGGCCTCGGCAGCGGACGCCTGCACGTTCGTCAGGACCTCTCCCCACTGCGATGCGGCCGGAGAGCCCAGTTCGGAGCTTTCCGAATCGGAAGTTGCGGAAGGAGTACCAGCGCCGAGCTGTTCTGCATTCATCGATGTCGTCTTTTCGGTAGCAAAAATGAAGCGAACTCGCCGGGGCGGCGCATCTTAGAGCCGGTAATCCCCAACTATGGATGACGCTTCACCGGCTAACTGCAATGAGGTGTGATCACAGAGCGAGGCCGTCACGCACGACTGGCGCGACTACGAGTGCCACCGAGGAACTGCAGACGGTGCAGCGAACCCAGGCGAAGTCTCGCTCGTGGATCGGTTGATATTGGAGTCCACCCTGGTCTCGCCTGCCAGATCTGCGTCCATTGAGCCGAGCCTGCAAGCGACTAGCGACGTTCACGATACGAGAGCTAGCTGTCGATAAGCTGACGGACCGTAGAGCGACAAAATGGCGGATGGCCCTGTCAATTTCTCAAGCTTAGGCTCAGCGCCCCGCAGGCGAATGACTTCGAGCTGGGCCGACCGATGCCGGGTGCCGGCACGCTGCCAGCGGCGCGCTTGCGCCGGCAACTTTGCTGTTGCTTGCGGCGAGGCGCCCCCCTTCTCCCCGCGTTCAAACGCTTATGTAATAGCTGAGCTTAAAAGCTTGCAGCTCATCGCGCCTAACGCCGCTCGCCCTTGGCTACGAGACGCGCGCGCACTCGAATGTTAGCAACACGGGCTCGCTAAATTCTTCGATGACGAGCTCCTCGCGTTTTTGACATCGGCCACGCGAACCGGCCGTCCCCCTCGGCTTACCGTCGCAAACCTCGACAGGCAAGCGCCCATGAGACGGCTCTTGATCCGTACACGTTCGACTGAATGACCGGACAGCTGTATCTACACTGGTACGATAGAGTTTATATGTCGAGCTCAGTGTAATCGAGCCGCGCCGCGATCAATGAACTTGAGCATCGACTGCGACTTGTTGATCTCGCATGAAACACGTTTCAGGATACGTATTGCTATCTCCTCGGTCGCGATCAGCCCCACTCTCTCGCACGCTACCCCAAAATGATGCATCACCTGCTGCTCGGAGGTCGCGATACGATTCTGCAACAAGCTGGTCGTCAATGACGAGAGCATGTGCTCGACGATGTCATTCTCCGCCCGGCTCAAGACCTAGTCCTCTGATTTTTTGTTCAGTTCCTTTGGCGACGACATCGCATAGAGTGTCGCTGCGAAGGACAGTCGTCTTCAACATCGCGGCTTCATGCCCGTTGCACTCTGCTATCGAGAGATGGTCGTTTACCTCACGGCTCGAACCGCTTATCCTCAACACAGGCGCACGGCTTCAGATTGAGTGAGTTGCACGATTCTGATAGCTCCACAGCGGCGTTTCGCTCTTTTGGAGTGGATGCTTTCCTCGAAACTCGGCAGAAATTGAAACTCAACCGCCGCCCCTTTCTGGAACACTGAAAGGTCGACATTGCGCAGTTGCTTGTCGCGCGTGACCACCACTGTTGAGTATTTAACGATGTCGCCGGCGCGATCGATTTCGCCTAGCGCCCTCGTGAGGCTGTTTTGAAAGGACATAAGACCTTCGGAGCTTTCACCGCAGCGCTCTGCGCGGCCATCAGTGCTGCGGGTACATCGCCTCTGGCCGGAGTGACCGGCTATTCCGTTGGAGTATCTGCTCGCGAGCGCGGGCTGTTTACCCAGCGCGCCTTCGCTGGTGCGTTAAAAAGCGCCTACGGCTGTGGTCAACGATCTCTGCTGCCTGCATCATTCCATCATTGCGCGACTCCAGCTGATCAGTGTACTGGCAATGGCTGGCCCGTTGCCCCGTGTGATGATGGAAATGGCTTTCCTGGCCATCGCCCGCAAAACGAGAAAACTGGCAATCAGCAGGCCGTCCTCTCGGTCTCCATTTGCGATGCGCCGTCAACGCCTGCCAAGCGGGCCCTGCCCATTTACCCATCAGCAAGCGTACAACCTGTCGCAACGTGAGATTCAAGTTAATAATGCTGAGGCGTGCACAGCGGATGTCGATAGCAATGATTTTCTGTGCAATGCTCATTTCGCTCGACACTGCGTTTAGCCGACATTTTGCCTTGGAGAACCAAGATCCAATCCCGGCGCGTGCGTTTCTTTGATTGGCTGGCGCGAGCCGTGGATCGCACTCAGGCTGGCTCGCCTTCGTCAAAAATCGCGCCCCCGTGGCTTTCCAATTTGTCGATGAGGTCCACCTCGGGTAAGCGACTGCGAATGGCCGTAGCAGCGCGGGTCCGACCACCATCAGAGCTCGCAATGAAGCCGCTTGGGCCGCTAGAGGTCGACATCGCTATGTTCGGGGTCGCGAGCTGCTGGCCTAAGGTCGCGCCCAGCGCCTGAACAGGCAAAAAAGCCGTCAAACGCTTACTTATTCCGCTCCCATCGACCATGGGGACATGCGTTGTGTGTTACCAGCTCCGGCTTGAGACATCTGCGTGTCGGGCATGGACTTAACTACTCTCCGGTGTTCGCCACCAATCAATCCTGTGGAGCGCTGGAATTTTGCAAGGCACACGACCGCGGCGCCGTGAAAACGCGAGGATCTGCCTCGATTTCTCGTCACACGCGCGGTGTAGGGTGATATTGAATTGATAAGAGTTGCATACATCCAACTGCTCGCCGACTCCCGCGAAGAACAGGCGGGAGGTCGTAAGTTCTCGGATCAACTATTCGGCTGGAATGCGGAGCCAAGGAATGGCCCGCTCGGTGACCATAGGCTTGATACCCCAGGGACGAAGTGAACTAGATCTGTGATGACTTCAATTGATGATACATTAAGTGAGATCAGATGGCTGCGGAACGAAATCTGGCGCTGCCGTCGATTCCTTAAAAGGGACCTACCTGACGCGGAGCGCGAGGCCATTGAGAGGCATCTGCTTGAACAGCTTTCTGCCTTTGAACGGCTCTTGTCGACGTCGTTTCCTTTGACCTTGAGCCCTAAAGTGTATTCGGCCAAGAGCACTACGATCGGGCGAAGCGAATCCCCTGAGGAGCCCATCGAGAACGCCGCGACAACATCAAGCGGTTCCTTCGGGAAGTCGATGGGCGGCTAAGAGCCTTCCTAGCTGTATCTGTGCCTTGAGCCCGCCAGCATCGACCTTGAGCCACGCTCGCACACCGGTTGCTACTAACACCGGCAGAACGTCAGCCTGGTGCAGCCTAGCCGGAACACGGACGTCATTCGTCATTGACTGCTACAGGTCTTTCTGGGACCGAGCGCTACCATCAACAGGATCCCAGCCGTGATCGATGATCCGGATGAGATAGATCCGAATAGTGTGGGCAATTCTCTACCGTCCAAAAGACGATGCCGATAGGCTACTCGCCGAGTTCGCTCAGGATATCGCACAGCAAGGCCTACGCATCGGCATCGTGCAGCGACACTAGAGGCGCGCAAATGTCACGCACGTCCTGCTCACAATCGACGTTGCGACGGGACAAGAGATCTCGATTTCCCGGCCACTCAGCAGCGGAGCTCCTGTAACAAATCCGCTTGCCAGGGCCGCAGCTGTCCCAGCTGAGAAATCTGAGGAAGACCGCTACTGAAGAAACATCCAACGCCAGGATTCCGGCGATCTTTTGCCAGTTGTAGCCGATTTAGCCACCTGCCGGAAAATACTTGCTTGCCGAGCACAACGCCATAGATTGATGAGCAGCACGGATTTCTGCAAATGTCCGGCCGTAACCACCACAATTTACGCAGATTCTCCTTCCGCCAGTTACAGCAAGTCGATTGCAATCTCACGACGGCCTCAAAGTCAGCGAATGGCAGCCGCTCAGAATAAAGCGCAACTGCTGCAGTACGAAATCGGAGTTCAGAGCGCATTACAACCTCGTAACACGTGTGGGCGCACATCGATCGCTGATCGAGGCGAATCGATTCACAGAGCTCAGTTCCCGTGATAGATGAACTGCGACTCGGCAGGCTGATGCTTCAGCCCGATCGACTTTCAGCCACCAAGCGGGCCAAACTCCGACTCCTGTCAGTCTGGAACACCTCCCTGTCGCTCGATTTCTGCAACTGCCGCTCGGACGCCTCACTCTCGATGGAGGACGACCGGAAGCCTGTTGAGACGCCGTCTCGGTCGGTCGTTTCTCTCCGCCGCGATTGGCATCATGCGGCGGCATTCGCCGCGCAAGTTCTTGAAATTGTCCCTAAGACAAAACATGGCCACGTCCATATCGCCACGCCCTGTAAAGCGGTCACAGAAGCGCATCACGTCTTGTCTGCACGAGGTCAAGACTTCCTCGGCCCGGCGATCTCCCGCGCGAGCGTAGCCTGTGCACCACGTCGCCGCGATCGCGATCACGATCGCAATGAGGGCGGCTCCACAGCTATGCGCATTGGGAATCCAGCTCATTCGTCGCTCTTGGCCCACCAAATCTGTCTTAAGCCGCATATCGTTAACTATTATTCTTTCCTCCGCGAGCGTAATCTGTTTACCGGCGCCTCGGCAGCCATGGACGCGCTGTTGCGGGGCAGCCGCAATGATTGCGGCCTCCCGAATCATCGTCCAGGCACGCATAACATGCTCATCGCGAAGTCGGAGGTCCAACAGAGATCGGCTGTTTAGCATGTGTGGCGATGCTGGCTCCCAATATGGCGTTCTGCCTTCGCAAGGCCTACAACCTGACGCTACGGTCGATTCAAGCACTTTGAGCGTCCGGCATGTGTGAATCGTGCTAAGACGGGCATGCCCTCATTGGGCGCAGTAGGACCAACTCCCGACAACTGCACGCCTGACCGGCTGCCCCGGGCTAGGAACGTCGCCGATGTTGGTGGATGACGCTTAGCCTAGTGAAGCGGTTGAAGCCGCAAAGGGCACGCATCGAGACGATCAGTAACAAGCTGCGTCGACGCAGCTCGTTTTGTTCGCGATCCGATTTGCAAAGAGTTCGGTACGATGTATTTCCGAGAAACACAGAGGTTTGGACCGACAGGCCAAGATACCGTGGCAGGAATGGTGATTGTAGGGGTTGGCACGCTGCTGCCTTGTGATCGTGAATCGTTGGAGCGAAGCGCTTGGCTACTGATTTTTTATTGGCGCCGATCGGGCTCCCCAAGCGAGCGAGCATGTTCGTCTCAAAGCCGCTGGAATCCACTCCCGAGAACGGATGGCATACAGTTTGCTTCAACGGTGAAGTCACGATCTACAAAAAACACATTTGTGAGGACAGCATGCTCGGAATTGGAAGTCAGTTGCCGCCGTTCGAAATCACAGGCGTGAAGCCCGGTTTTCAAGCGCACGAAGAAGGAGGACAGAGTGCATTCGAGACACTGACCGAAGCGAGCTTTGCAGAAAAATGGAAGATCATCTTCTTCTATCCCAAGGATTTTACCTTCGTCTGCCCGACAGAGATCGCTGAGTTTGCCCGGCTTTCCAAGGAATTCGCCGACCGCGATGCTGTTGTACTCGGTGGCTCGACTGACAACGAGTTCTGCAAGCTCGCTTGGCGGCGCTCACATGTCGACCTGCACAATCTGCCAATCTGGCAGTTTGCCGACACAAAGGGAACGCTCGTCGATGGTCTTGGCGTGCGCTCACCCGAAGGGGTTGCTTATCGTTACACCTTTATTATTGACCCCCAAAATACGATTCAGCACGTCTATGCGACCAATCTCAGTGTCGGGCGCAGTCCTAAGGACACGCTCCGCGTTTTGGACGCGCTGCAAACCGACGAGCTCTGTCCCTGCAACCGTGAAATCGGCGGCGAAACCTTGAAGGTTGCTTGAGGCAGCATGTCGCCGATCGAACAACTAAGCGATAGGATTCCCGATTTCGCGAAGGACGTCAGGCTTAACTTGACCTCCTTGGCGGCCGATGAGACGCTTTCGCCACAACGAAAATACGGGCTTCTGCTGGCGAGCGCGATTGCCACCCGCAATGCAGCCCTGATTGCCGCAATCGAATCGGCTGCCGCCGCCGTGATGACATCTGTGGAGATCGCCGCAGCAAAAGCCGCCGCCTCCGTGATGGCAATGAACAACGTCTATTACCGCTTCGCTCACCTCGCTTCCAACCCGCAATACAAGACGATGCCGCCACGGCTGCGTATGAACGTGATCGGCAATCCCGGCGTCGACAAACCGGATTTCGAGCTGTGGTCGCTTGCGGTCTCCGCCATAAACGGCTGCGGTGCTTGCATCGATGCCCATGAGAAGACACTGAGAGCCTCGGGCGTCAGTTCCGAAGCGATCCAGACCGCCGTGCGCTTTGCCGCGATCATGCAGTCAGTGGCGATCGCAATCGAGGCCGCTGGGCCCAACCCCTCTCAGGCGAGGGGCTGATTCTTCTTCTTCCGCCATCCGATTGACAGCGTTGTGGCGCCACTCAGTGGCGCCACAACCGGTCCTTTGCGGCTCCCGAACGAGCGGGACATCTGCAAATCATGTCTTGCGCAGCGTCCGCATGAAGAGCGTCTTGCTCCAATTCCAGGCGCCGTGCAACTGGCGCGGAATACGCCACACATGCGGTGAGATCCTGTCGCCTAACCGCGGTCGCACCACGGCCCTTTGTTCCACTATCACCCAAACTTGAACAGCACTCCATACCCGCCGCGCGGATGGCTCCATTCGATGTCGCCGGTGGGCTCGGCGATCACGCGGCAGGTGCCGCACTCGATGCAGCCGTCAACTGTTATCTCAACCTGGCCGTCGTCATTGAGCTCGTAACATCGCGCGGGGCAGACTTTCAAAAGTGCAAGTAGTTGCGGTGATGGCGTCGTGTGCGCACGGACCTTGACGTGAGGATGACCGATGTCGACAAGATAGCGGTTGTAATACAGCTTGTCTTCGACGCGCACTGGGGGTTCGACATTCATGGTTTGACCTTCCATTGTTGACCTTCACGCTGTCGCGGTCAGCGCCAGGCCCGTGCAAAACGATAAGCATCGCCGAACAGACCCGTCCATGACCTCGCCTTGGCAAAGGATTTCAGGGTCGCCTTTTCCTTCTCAGCCTTGGGCGTGCCATCGACGCGCACAAAGTTTTGCATCGCCTTGGAGATGAGCTGCGGATAGGTGAGAAAGAAGTTTTGTGAGTGCGTATGCATCAGGGGCGGCAAATCCTTGTACTTCTTTAGATCTTTGATGACGAAGGAATCGTCCAGCATCTTCTTGTATATCGCCAGATTTGTTGCACTCATCGGCTCGCCGCGCGATTTCACCAGATCTATCGCTTCGGCGGCGATGCGGCCGGAAGTCATCGCGAGATTAGAGCCCTCTCGATGAATGGCATTGTTGAGTTGAGCCGCATCGCCCACTACGACCCAGCCTTCGCCATAAAGCTGCGGGATCGACTTGTACCCGCCTTCAGGAATGAGATGCGCCGAATATTCCTTGACTTCGGACCCTGCTATCAGGGGCGCCACAGAGGGATGCCTCTTGAATTGATCGAGAAGGCCGTAGGGCGTCTGGCCCGTGCGCTGGAAGTCGGCAACGAGACAACCGATGCCGAGCGAAATGCACTCTTTGTTGGCATAGATGAAGCCCATCCCAGTCATGCCGCGGGAAATGGTACCGGCCGCCTCGATCACGACGCCTTCATCGCCCTTGAGATTGAAGCGCGCCTCGATAGTCTCGCGAGGCAAGAAGTGCATCTCCTTCACCGCGAGCGCAACGTTGTCGGGTCTCGGCCGCGCGCGCAGGCCCGCGCGCGTCCCGAGCAGGCCATTGACCCCCTCGGCCAGCACGACGACATCGGCATGTATTTCGCCGTCTCGGCGATCTGTGCGAACACCGACGATCCTTTCGCGCTCGTCCCGAACGAGCTCGGTGACGGTCGTCTCGCACAGCACGGTAGCGCCAGCCTCCCGCACCTTGGAAGAGAACCATTTGTCAAACTGGGCCCGTATAATCGTGTACCGGTTCGGCCGTTCCTCGTTGAAGTCTTCTGAGCGGTAATGCATGCCGACATGGGAGCGATCGTCCATCATCCAGAACCGCTGCTCAATCAGGTGACGCTCGAGCGGCGCCTCCTCTCGAAACTCGGGGACCAGCTTTTCCATCATGTCGGCATAGAGGATGGCGCCCTGCACATTCTTCGATCCAGGATATTCGCCCCGCTCGAGCTGCAGCACTTTCATGCCGCGTTTGGCCATGGTCAATGCCGCCGCGTTGCCGGCCATACCGGCTCCGACCACGATCGCATCGAATCTCTCTTCAATCATCATCATCTCCTCTAGACCGCGATCCGGGCGCGTGAGTTCGGCAAAAGCCGGGCGCGAAATGCGGCCGTCAGCGCCGGTAACAATTGGATGGCGTCACTGACGATCGCGAGATGGGCGAAGTCGAAGATCGGAGCGTTCTTGTCAGTATTGACGGCGACGATCAGATCCGCCCCCTCCACGCCAACCCGGTGCTGGATCGCACCGGAAATGCCGGCGGCAATATAGAGCTTTGGCCGAATGGTCTTGCCCGTTTGGCCGATTTGCCGGTCAGACGTCACCCACCCTTTTTGCACCAGAGGACGCGAGCAGCCATATTCGGCGCCAAGCAGAGTTGCGAGCTCGCGCACCAACCCAAAGTTCTCAGGCGATCCCAGTCCCAGACCGCCCGCAACCACGACATCGGCATAGGCCAGATTGGACGTTTCTGCATCGCGGTCGGGTAGGAACGACAATACTTTTGTGACAATATCGTCTTCGACAAGGCCGAGCGGATGGACGATGATACGAGCAGCATCGCGTACGACACGCTCAGGCATCGGCATGACCCGCGGGCGGACGGTTGCCATTTGCGGACGATAATTCAAGGTATAGATCGTGCAGAGCAGTGAGCCACCAAAGGTCGGGCGCGTTGCCGCAAGCGAACCATCGGCGTCGACGTCCAGCGCGGTGCAGTCGGCAGTGAGCCCCGTCGACAGGGTCGTCGCCACGGAACCTGCGAGATCGCGACCGAGCGTCGTCGCCCCCAACAGTAGGATCTCGGGCTTGTAGGTGTTGACCAGTTCGGTTAGCGCTTTGGTATAGGATTCGTTGCGGTAATCCGACAAAACATTGTCGCTCACGAGATAGGCCAAATCGGCGCCATAGCAAAAAGCTTCAAGCGCGGCGTTACGTGTGTGCTGCCCCTCCGGACCGATAACGACAGCGGCAAGATTCACCTTTAGCCTATCGGCAAGCCTACGCCCCGCACCCATGAGCTCCCAGGAAACCGGATGAACCTGGCTGCGCTCCAGCTCGACGAAGACCCAGACGTGCTTGTACGCCTTGAAGTGCTCCGGCAGTTCTTTTTTGGCTGCTGCGCGGCCGGCCGCCGCCGGCAGGGTCGTTTTGGTGACATTGCTCATACTCTAAATTTCCCTCAAAGGTAGGCGCGCCCCGCGCCACAGGTTTGCTTTTTAGCTTCGTTCACTGAAGATCACTTTTGGTCAGCAAGTGGCCGGCTGCTCTGCCTCGTCTTCTTGGTCCGACCCGGCGGCCCAACAAGACGCGTCGTCGCGAGAGCGTACCGGTCCGGCCGCATTTGGAGAGGTCTTCCACACTGGACTCTCTTGCGCGCCGGGTTCGACGAGCGCCACCGCGGCGGTCAAGGCGCCGCGGTGATTCTGACCGGTCGCTTTCATGCCTGAGTTGGCTAGTCCGTTCGCTGCGCAATACCTGCGCCTCACTTTCGGCCCAGCGGCTCCACATTGACTGTGACGACGAGGGCGATCTTGTCAGCGCACCTGTCACGCAATCCATGCCGAGCCTCCAGTGCCGACAACCCGTATGGGCCGACGCTGGCCCTCTTCCTGACGCATGTTGCTATTCGCCATGAGATGGATACAAATCTGAGCGGAATCGGGAGCCGGTTTGATGTGGACGGTGCTGTGCATAGCCTTTCCAGGTGTGACGCGAACGGGCGACTTATCCATTGACCACCATCTCACCGTCGATACGGAGCTTCGATTGCGTCAAAGACCGTTTCGAACGGACTTGGCGCGATCGTAGGCCACGGGATGATGGCGCAGCGCTCGGCAGGCACTAAAAGCAGCATCATGGGTCTTCCTTCACTCTCATCTCGGACGACTACCATCGGTCGGCCTCGATGATCGGATCGGCAGGACAACAGCAAGTGTCGTACCAGTTGCAAAAACCATTGAAAGTCTGTCGAAAGTAATGGTTTGGCAGACACTTGAAATAGCCGCTGATACCGTGGACACGACCAGTCCAGACATGGGTCGGGAATACGACAGGCGCCGCTCGGGTGATCGCTGCAGAGAGTTGACCCTGATAACGACGAAGGCCCCACATCGGGTTGCCACCGCGCCCCGTCGGGCAAACCTTGCTTGCAGTGGAGCGCGAGATCACTTCAGCTCGCTCAACGGGACAAAGGCCGCGGCCTTTTTAGGGTCTGCGACGGCATCCTTCAAAACCTTGAACACTCGCTGGTCGATCGGTGACGATGCCACGAAATCGGCATAGGCTTGCTCCAGCATCGCCTTGCATCGAGCTCTGATTTCCGGCTCTGCGGCACCAGTAAATTGCTCTTGGGCAAAATACTGTCCCATGCGCTTTAAGATGTGAAGGCGCGCGACATTCACGATTTTAGGGTCGTAATCGACGCCTAGCAGCGAAAAAAAATCCTCTGCCGACGAGGCCTTGCTGAGCCGATCCAGGATACCGGCTGCCGGGGATGGGTTGATCATCGAAACTTCTCCTTCGGACAATGAGATGGGGTGCACCTGTTGACTGCCGCCGTCACGCCTCGCACAGCGGGTGCGCATCGCCAAAGCCAGACCGGTACCCTCAACTTCGCTGCCCAGAGCCCAGATCGGCGGGTCCACCGGTGACGAAGTCAGCCCCGATGAAGATCCGGGACCAATGGCCAAACCACGATCGAGGTTGACGCTCGTCAGGACGGTCGCCGGACCGGAGATCAGCCGCGCGAGAAGACGCCGATTGGCAGTCCGGCGACGGCTCGCCATTGGGTAGGAGATCACAACATGTATGGCGGAACGGGAAGTAAGATCTGGAGGTGAGTTCGCGCCAGGGACTCTGACGTGCGAAAGCTGGACGCCGTTCGTGCCCATCAGCGACCTCGGACGCCGTCCGTGCGGCGCGTCTCTTGCGACTGACCGACCCAGACGCTGCTGGACACGGCTTTTCACGCGGGGTGGGTTGCCAGGCATCCGCACACGTCGCGCCAGATCGCCGCCACCGTTTCGCGCTCGACCGGCAGCTTGTGCTCGATGGCATATTTGCGGACTTGCGACAGGATCTGTCTGGCTTGATCGGTGCTGGCGACGAGCTTCAGTTCATCGAGTAACGCGGTGATCGCCGCAAGTCCGGAATGCTTGCCGATCACAAAGCGGTTGCAGCGGCCAAGCAAAATGGGATCAAGCGATTGATAGGTGCGTTGATCCTTCAAAAGGCCATCGACATGAATGCCGGATTCGTGCGTAAATACATGCTCTCCGACGATCGCCTTGTTCATAGGAATCGCACGTGCGGCCGCGGCTGCTACCACCGCGGCGACATTCTCGAGCTGCGAGAGTATGACGCCGGTTTCGCGCCCATAGAGCTGCTTGAGTGCGACCGCGATTTCCTCTAGCGGTGCGTTCCCAGCCCGCTCGCCCAGCCCGATGACGGTCACTGAGGCGTGGCTCGCGCCAGCCTTGATGGCGGAGAGCGTGTTGGCGGTTGCGAGTCCGAGATCATTGTGACCGTGAAATTCGAGTTCGAGATCGGTGGTCGCACGCAAATTCCTGACCAGCGCATAGGTTGCGTCGGGATCGAGCACGCTGAGCGTATCTGCAATACGAAAGCGACGCGCGCCCGCGGCTTTTGCGGTTGCCATCAGTCTGATTAGAAAATCGATGTCGGCGCGGGAGGAGTCCTCACCACCGACGGCGACCTCAAGTCCGTGCTCACAGGCATAGCCTACCTCTCGCTTCACCCGTTCCAGCGCCAGGTCGCGATGTCCACCTAGCTTGGCCGCGATCTGAACGTCGGAGGTCGGGATCGACATATTGATCATGGACACCTTTGCTTCGATCGCCGCGTCGACATCCGATTCCCGCATCCGGCACCAGCCTATGGTGGTCAGCGGAAGATCTGCTTCGACAATGGCGCGGATGGCGGCGATCTCCTCGCTGCCCATCGCCGGCGTTCCCGCCTCGATCTCCGTGACTCCGGCCCGCGCCAGCGCCTGCGCGATCGCCAGCTTTTCCTCTGTGGTGAACGCAACGCCAGGTGCCTGCTCGCCGTCGCGTAATGTCGTGTCGTTGAGCACGATAGGCTTGGCGCGCACCTGGTCGGACCAGGACGATTTGGCGGTGCTGGCGGCAATCACGCGAGAGCTCCTCATTGTTTAACGTAGCTAAGCTTCAGCAACCAGCATGCCAGCCCGTCGTCCCAGGCAACCCACTGACGAAGCTAACGCTTCGGTCCTCGACCTTCTTCAGCAAATGGATTGTCGCAAATGCGACAGGCTCATGAAGCGGACGCCTTGCCTGTTGCCGCGCCGATTTCGAACGCAAATGCAATTGCGGCGCGCCGGGATATCGAGAATTGTCGCGGAACACTTGGGGCCCGCCGCCGCCTTGCACACATGGTCACTCGCTCGCATCGAAACGGCGTCAGCCGCGCCCGCAACCTCCCGCGCGGCTTACCAAATCCGGCGAGGCTTTCTCGGATGACGGGGCGATCGCGGACCCATGTGGCGGTTCAGATGGCCAGTCGCCAGCAACGAGCGGCCGAGCCGCCTGCAACAGAAAATCGCGCCGGCGCTCGGCCATCCAGCTCTCACCGCTTTCTTCGCCGAAGCAGAGGTTGAAGTCGACACATTGCGTGCACACGGGTGCTGTGCACATCACGAGGCCTTCATTCTCACAAAGCATGCGGTAGAAGAAGCGCTTCCAGCGCATATTGTTGAAATTGCGCGCGGCGAGCGGACCGAAATGGCGGCTCAGCAGCCGAGAGAGTTCGCCGCGATTGCGCAAGCCGAGAGCTTCCCACAGATGGCCCGGCTCCATGGCGCGCCGCGCTATCATCGCAGCCAGCCAGTGGCCAATATCCCCTTCCGTCGAGCGCTGCTTGAGCAAGAGATCGCGCAGCATTGCAATCTCTTCGTCCTCTTCGCACTTGAAAACCGAGAGCTGCTCCGCGAGCTTGATCTCAAGTGAGGGAAAGTACTGCTCCAGCAAGGCCGCCAGTTCAAGGGCGGATAGGCCGGCCTTCTCGGGAAGGGAGCCACCATCCATTGTTGCAGCCGCCAGGATAGACGCCAGGACATGGCGATCCAGATTGCTGTCAATGGTAATATCGGCATCTGCAGGAGGCACACCGGTGAGTAGACGGTAGGTTGCAATTCCCCTATGCATCCGGCTGTTGGCATCATCGGCACAAGCAGCCATCAACTGAAGGAAGTTCGCTTCGGACATAATTCTGCGGGTTTCCACAATAGTCAGGTTTGCCCCCGCCACATCCGGGTTTTGGTCAGGGTCGATCATCAGAATGCCGGCCTCCCCGGGATGGGCGGTGAGGGAGACCGGCATCCGTTGCGCGCCTTCACAAGGCCGCGACTCGCGACCCTTACGAGGCCGCGAGTTCGGCGGCGGTCTTGCCGATGATGGATTCGTCCACAGGCTTCATAATGCCATGCTCCATCAGCATGTCCTCGAGCTCGTCCATGGAGATCGGGGTCGGGATGATGCCTTTGCCGCCATTGTTGTGCACCTTGGTCGCAAGATTGCGATAGTGATCGGCCTGCTTGGAATCGGGTGCATATTCGAGCACCGTCATGCGGCGCAACTCGGCATGCTGCACCACGTTGTCGCGGGGCACGAAGTAGATCAGCTGAGTGCCTAGCTTTTTGGCCAACGCTTCCGCCAGTTCCAGCTCCTTGTCGGTCTGCCGCTCGTTGCAGATCAGACCGCCCAGCCGTACGCCGCCAGAGTTCGCGTATTTCAAGATGCCCTTGGAAATGTTGTTCGCGGCATACATCGCCATCATCTCACCGGACATCACGATATAGATTTCCTGCGCCTTGTTCTCACGGATTGGCATCGCAAAGCCACCGCAAACGACGTCGCCGAGCACGTCGTATGAGACATAATCAATGTTCTCGTAGGCGCCGTTCTCCTCCAGGAAATTAATCGAGGTGATGACGCCGCGGCCGGCGCAGCCGACACCCGGCTCAGGACCACCGGACTCCACGCAGCGAATGTCCTTGTAGCCCACCTTCATTACGTCCTCGAGCTCGAGGTCTTCAACGCTGCCGGCGCTCGCTGCAAGGCTCAAAATCGTGTCTTGCGCCTTGGCGTGCAGAATCAAGCGGGTCGAGTCCGCCTTCGGGTCACACCCTACAATCAAAATTTTCTGACCCATCTCGGCCAGCGCCGCCAGCGTGTTCTGCGAAGTGGTCGACTTGCCGATGCCGCCCTTCCCGTAGAACGCGATTTGTCTCAGTGAAGCCATGTTGCTCTCCATCAACCGATTTGCCAAAAGTTGCGCTTCTTGCGCGCGAGCTTGTTTCTTTCTCAGAAACGGGGGCACACGGGTTCAAGGGAAGGAGCACATCGCTCGTCTTACGCGTCGGCGTGCACTCAGCCCTCACTCAGTGTTGCTGCCGCTTATTAGCAACCGCCGTGCCAACGCTTGACCGAGCTCCTTAAGCTTCTGATTACGTTTCTGAACACCAACTAGGCGGTGAGTAAAACCCTGCCTGTTTCGGATCTAACAGGATCTGCGTGGCTGTCAGAAAACCGACAAGGGGCACACCCATCAACGCGAAAAGCCGATTAGGCGGGACCTGTTCCGATGACTTCAGGTGTGGAACGGAACTTGCTCCGATGTGACTACAGTGAATCTGTCGGTCGGGCCCGAAACCTGGCGCACCAGCGGCGAGGATGCATACGTGGCACGGCGCTTGGTGCGTTGATTTTGGAGATAATCAGCAAGAAATTGAACAGGCTCCCGAAGCATCCGCGCCGTGCCAATCGTTCAGCTCAGCGCGCCTACATAGGTATGTGGTGGCGACAATCATCTTCTATCAGAAGCCCGGCTGCGCTACTAACGCGCGTCAGATTCAAGCACTGCAGTCCGCCGGCCACGACGTGATCGCGCAAGACATCTTGAAGGAGCCATGGGATGCGGAGGAATTACGCGGCTTCTTCGGCAATATGCCCGTCGCCTCCTGGTTCAACCGAGCTGCGGCGCGTATCAAGTCAGGCGAAGTCAATGCCGATACTATCGACGCGGCAAGCGCACTCGCATTGATGGTGAGCGATCCGCTCCTTATACGACGACCGCTGCTCGACGTAGACGGGGCACGATGTTCCGGATTCGATCATGAGCCCGTGCTGTCGCTGCTTGTCGGCAACACGCAAGATGATCTCGATGGATGCTTGCACGAAGCAAACCGCACGCGTTGTCCGCAGACGTGAGGAGGCGAAGGAGCGTCCCCAAGTCCATCAAAAAAGCCAAAGATGACGTTTCCTACTTCCGGCTTCCTTCAACAGGCAATACGGACCTTCGGTGAAATGGCCCGCGCGAGTGGCTGCTCCGGATGTGAGGGCATCGCCTATATTGCGCTCGAATGCCGCGCTTGTCGCGCTTGCGAGAGGCCGCGACAGCTGCCGCCTTTATCGCACATGACATCCGCGGCCTGGATTTCGATCAGAGAGCACCAGGCCGAGAGGCGGTTTCTTGAAGAGACACGGCTCTCTTGAATTGAATAACGATCAGAACAGACTCCAGGATTCACGGCCGTGATCCTTATGCAACTTAGCGGCATAATTGCGTTCTGACCGCTCCCATTTTGATCGGCATCAAATCCTCCGCCATACCCCGTGTGTGACAAAGATCTCGCGCGGCTCTTCGCGCGAATTTTGGAATGGAGAATTCGATGAGACAAAGGACAGTTCTGACGAGGGCATCGCTCCTCGCGCTCGGGACCTCGTTGGCCAGCATCTCGGTACAGGCTGCGGATCTGGGTCGGGCGCCGGTCTACTATAAAGCCCCTCCGATCGAACCCTTCAATCCATGGATGATCCGCCTGCGCGTGCTTGGCATTTTGCCGGATACCGCAGGCAGCTCAGTCAGCGTCGCTGGGGCGCCCTCGCTGTCGTCACCAAGTTCTGGGCTTTCGATCAGCGATCAAGCCGTACCCGAGCTCGACATCACCTATTTCTTTACAAAAAACGTTGCCGCCGAACTCATTCTCGGCGTGACCCGCCATCATATCAGCGGCAATGGCGCGCTCACTGGGCTCGATATCGGCAAAGCCTGGCTGTTGCCGCCAACACTGACCCTGCAATATCACTTCACCGATTTCGGCGCACTCAAGCCGTATATCGGCGCGGGCATCAACTACACCGCATTCTTCAACCAATCGGCAGCCAATACGTCGCTCGCCGGTCTTGCCGTGACGGATTTGCACATCAGTAACCAATTCGGCGCGGCGGTCCAATTCGGATTCGATTACATGCTTGATCGCCACTGGGGCCTCAACTTTGACGTGAAGAAGCTGTGGCTGCGGCCGGAGTACTCCGCGACCGTAAACAATGCAATTGCCGTCACCGGGCGCGCCAATGTCGATCCATGGCTCGTCAGCGGCGGCGTCACTTACAAGTTCTGACACGAGAACAGGACCAGAGAGGGGAATCCGTTTGATCATTCCGGACGCGGCGAGTTCATCGAGCGCTTCCCTTAACCTCCGCAGTGCAAGCAGGGAGCGAGATGACGCGAAGGACGCGTCATCTCACGAGACACGGAGAGCCATTCACAGCATTGCTCTCGTTGTGAGCTACGGATCGCGCGGCACGGAGTGACGGTACACAAACAGATCGACCCGGCATGTGTTCATATTTTTGTTTAGTCCGCTTTGAAAAAGGCGGGACGCCGCGCCAAGGTCAATGACTGCTGTTCGCAGACCCTGAGCATGAGGCATCCGCGACCCTCAGACGATCCGAGCTCCGCGCGGCCAGCTCATGGGCGGACAAGCCATCAATGCTCGCTAGCCCGCGCACGTGGCCCGTAAGCGACGTCTCTAGCTTCGCTTTAGCACCATCACAAGGCGGTCGACACGTTTGCCCCGCTTGAGGTGGGAGTTTACGATTTCGTCAACGTCCTCAGGCGTGGTCGCGCGATACCACACTCCATCGGGATAGACGACCATCAAGGGACCAGAGTTACAAAAGCCAAGGCAGCCTGCCATCGTCAAGCCAATATCGTTGAGGCCTTGCGCTTCGACTGCCTTGCCCATTCGATCCCACAGGGCTTGCGCGCCGGAGGCTCCACAGCTGCCGTGCGGATGAGTTGGCGGACGCTGCGTGTTGCAGGCAAAGACATGATGCCTATAAAGTTGAGGAAGCTCGGATTCGGTTTCTAGGTTCATGCGCCTATCCTGTGATCAATGGGCTTCATCTAAGAAGGGACAAGGTACGAGCACATCCCCCCACAATCTCTTACGATTAAACGCCGCATCGAAGAATTGATGCTACTGATTCCCACTCGCACTTGCCAAAGCAGATGAAATGAGCGGGCGCCATAGTGATTGTCGTCGCTGAAGATCAGCGATAGATACTTTCACCTCCGGAGCAGCCTCCTTGATCAATTCCAACCTCTTCTGCCCTCATGGCGATCTTTCTACTCCTGCATCACTTGCTCACCATCCAAATTCTCCAAAGCAAGTTGCACACCAGATGCGTAACGTTCGTTTGTACAACGATCTCTTGCTTTGCCCGGCGCGACTCACAATTATTGCCGAGGTTACGACAACGTCGTTCGCTTCTGTTTCGGACACGACAAACATCTGGCGTTTGAACTCCAGCCTCAACCTTCTGCAAGTTCGTACGCAGCATAACTGACAATATCGGTTATTTTGCCCACCTCTTCCGCTATCATATCTTGGAATGAGCAGCGATCTTCATACCCCCTCAAGCCGCCTAGCAAGGGCTCGACGATCGCGCAGTGAATCGGGCGCTCTGTTCTGCCAAGGGGCGAGGGGTTGGCGCATTGACCGCGCCGAGCCCACAGCATCTTTTTAGCCCTGAAGCTGCACGCAGCGTTCCGTCGCTGCCGATCTATCATTTGCTCAACAGATAGCGCCTGTCGCAAGAGCCCAACGAGCCCGCGAAGATCGCTAAGCCATTTTTGAGGCTGCAGACCAAGCCGGCCGCAACCCCGATTCGCAGGAAGGTAAACCGACAACACAGCGGTCCCAGAATGGGCCCACGCTTCACACGATACAAGACGCGCTTGCAGCGGCAACTAGGGGACGAACAACGAGCACCTGCTCATATGCATTTGCTCCTAAGCCCAGCTGACGATAGTGGCGCGATCAGCTAAGGGCGTCGCACGAACGGAGGCTTGGCATGGCAGTTGCTACGCAGGCAATAACGCCAGCTGCGGCAGCCGGCCAGAGACTACTGACACAGGATCGTCATTCCTCCTCCCCAAACGATCCTGTCAGTCTGGGTCCCTCCATCCCTCAAGCCCAGACGATGCCCTCGGCGAACTTCCAGCCGCCGAGGGCATTTCCCGCTAAAACATACCGCCGGTCGTAGGAAGCATGTCCCGCCTGCCGGCTCGCTTGATGAGCCAGCGCAAGAGCAGCTTGTTGGTGCTGCGGAGGTCGCGGAGTGCAAGGCCGCAATGCGACGAGGTGCCCGTTCTGTCTCACAAATCAAAAGCTGTGACACGCATCTGCCAACGCTCACGAGTACAATGGCCTCATCCGAGGGCAAAGCGCCTCAGGGACTGGAGCATAACAATGCGATAGGACCGTTAGTCCGGATGGATCGTGATATCCATGGTTTCGTCGCTGTCCCCAAAGGGGTCGGCAAACCGATCGTCCTCGAGCAGCTTGACGCCGCACAGGCAGACGTCATCTTCGATCACGGCGAGCGCTACAGGCGCAAGGGATTGTCCAGCGCAGGGGCCGTCGATGCACATCCCAGTGCCGATCTCGAATTTTGCACCGTGCCGGCCGCATCTGAGAAAGGAGCGGTCCGCCGAGAAAAACACACCGGGGCCGATGTTGAGCCAGACGCTCTCATGCGGACAACGATTGACGTAACCAAAATAGTCGTTGCCGAAGGTGCGCACCACAATAATTGGAAACGGCCGGCTCTCGCCCCTGTCGTCGATCCGCGACAGGCTAAAGCCCATGGCCCCACTCCGCTCGATGGCATCGGCCGGACAGACGACAAAAACCTCGATCTGATCGCTCATCAGGTCGCCGATTCTCGGTTCGCTAATCCCGGCCTCGCAGTTTCCTGCTTGAAGGCTTCGATTGCAGTCCGGCTCAGCCGAAAAATCCCGCGGCCACGAGCGAGCGGCCGATAAGCCGAGCTGGCACGGACGTTGAGGACATCAAACCATTGGTTCGGCGTGAGCTTCGCCGGACGCTCACTGATCTGGATCACTCTCCCGTTCGGACCGAAACGGACGTGGATGATGACTTCTTGCGAGTTCATACCGCTCCCCTGTTTTGGTAACTCCAAAGATCCCGAGCTGACACCAGACGATCTCGACGCGGGCACCTTGGCGCGTGGGCCGCAAGCCGCGCCTTAGACGCGAAGGCTTTTTTACCATCGAGCAGGTCTTCTTCGCGCTCGCTTGGAACATTTCTCTTGCGGACTTAAGACGAGTGCATGCCTCCAGGGCATCCGGCGTGCTCCCGCAGTTGTGTGGATCACGATCGCGCCAGGCAAAGCTGCCAAAAACGAGTATGCTCGGTCCGCTTGCTCATCTGTAGCGATGACAACAATTACGATTCGCCATTCACTCCTCGTTCTTCCGTGTCGTGGATGACGAGCATCTCAGTAACTCGCTGCACCCGCTCCTACGTTGATCGACGCATCTTTCACGGTCTCGACGATAAACTCGATCTGCTTGTTCGTGAGATGGGGGTGAAACGGAAGCGCCAGAGCACGATCCGCTCTTTTTTTCCGTAACCAGGA
Organism: Bradyrhizobium agreste; assembly: GCF_016031625.1. Lineage (GTDB taxonomy): Bacteria > Pseudomonadota > Alphaproteobacteria > Rhizobiales > Xanthobacteraceae > Bradyrhizobium > Bradyrhizobium agreste. The sequence goes on from NZ_JACCHP010000001.1 coordinate 434,359, forward strand.
AATCGCCACGCCGATAGCCGAAGTCAACGTAGTGGTGTTGCAGGTGCGGCGGTTGGCTATAGGCGGCGGATTCAACCTTTGCGCCGCGCAGATCATCGATAGTGGCGTCGCGCCTGGTACCACTCGAGACCGCAACAGCATATTTGCGGCCAAGATGGGCAGCGAAAGCTTGCTCAAACGCCTCAGTGATTCGTCCGTTGGAGATTTGCGGCGAACACAGCAGCGTTTCCACGGCAGAGAGCTCGGCGAAGGCGATATCGGGATCGGACAGTGGAATAAATGATGTATTCTCCTCCACAGTGTGAGCGCCATCAAGCGGATACTCTGCTCGTTCAGTGCTCACCACCCAACATTCCTTTTGGCCAATACGATGCCGGTCGCCCGCGTCGGATCGGCGGTAATCTGCACGCAATGATCCGATCCATCGATCAGATGAAGGTCGAAACGCGGAAACTGCCGGAACGGCGGATCCGCCACGTCCGACGCATCACAGCGCACCCAAGCAAGCTGCGGAAAGCGGCGCCGCAGCTCGACAAACGGACGCATCTCGGCGCCATCGGCTGCAAGCAGCCGCTCGATTTCGATCAGTTCCTCCGGGGTGAGCGCCATCGTGGCTCCTCTATGACTCATCAAAGGCGGGTGTCATTGCCAGAACAGACGCTCCGGATCCGCATTCAATTCGTCGATTGCAGAAGTCAACCGATGGTAAAGGCTGTAGAATTCCCAGATTCCTCGCGCGTGGTTCTTGCGAAATAGCTTCCATATCCCGCTCACGGCATCATAATGGATCAGTGCGACATCGATGAGAGCGCCATCCTTGTCGATGTTGCGCGAGCAACAGGGGCTCTCGACCAGGTAGCCGCCCCTCACCGCCGTCACGTTCGGCGAGACGTAGAGATAGCGCTTGCGTGAGCTCAAGCCGCGCTCGATCCGTTTGCGATCGAGCTCGTTGGGGTGAGGCACCAGCCCGGCCCTTACCGTTCTCATCAACGCGGCATTCATGGTGACGCCTCCGTTCAGAGCACTGTGATCTCTTCTTCAAGACAGCCGATGAGCATCTGCTCACCGAAATCGACAATATAGATCGGCACGTTCGCTTCGGTATGGATCGCGACGTTGATGATCTCGCCGGTCGCTCCGGCAGCAAGTAAGACTCCCTCGGGCTCCGCATCGGGATATGAGTGGTCGTTGATGAGGTCGACTGCGGTTTTGACCCGCTGGCCCCGCCGATACTTCGGAAAGCCGGGCTGAGTCATGACTCCTCCGGTAACGGCAGATCATCAATCTCCTCGCAGGCGTGCACCGGCTCTAGTTCCTTGCGCTTCATGCCAACGCGGTAGCCGCTTTCCAGAAACTCAACGCCGTAGATGTAGAATTGCTGCAGGAACGTGCCGATCGAGACGACGTAACCCACCTCCCCCTTCTTGACTAAGACCTCGCCAATCTCTTTGCCGCGATAGGTGCCATCATTGCGGATGGTGCGATTGGCTCGCAGCTTTTGGCCAAAGCTGAAGGCAGGCGGGTCGCTGAGCTCGACGACGTCGCTGTCGCGAACAATGCTGTTCATGTACCGCTCCTCCTGCATCGCTTCTTCGTAGAGATGTAGAGAGTCGCCTCGCCCACAGCAGGCGAGATCCTGCATCACTTCATGCTCGCGCGGCGTGGTCAGTCTCATTGACGATAGCAGCGCTGGGTGGGAAGGCCACTCTCGGACTCGCGAAGCGCCTTTGGGCAGCCGCGCAGGATGAAATGCCGCCAGGGCCCTGCTGCCGTCGCCGCCAACGCGCAGCACGACGCTTGCGACGTTCTCAGCACCAGCTCTTCGGAGGCCGTTCATGGGGGTCACGCTTTAGGCTGGCGGCTGGTAGCGAGGCAAGGACGTGTCAACCACGCAGGTATTGTCGACCGGACAGGCGGCAGCACATTGCGGCTCGTCGAAATGACCAACACATTCAGTGCATTTCGCAGCTTCAATGACAAAGCTGCCCCCCTTCTCCGAGATAGCAACGTTCGGGCATAAGGGTTCGCAGGCCGAGCAGCTCGTACACTGCGAGGCGATGATCTTAAATGGCACATCTTCCCCCTTACCCTGCAGAGATCAGAGATCCTTGCCGGATCGCGGTGTCACCACGCTGCACGTGCTGGATCTCCCCGCGTTTCACCTTGTCCAGATAGGATCTGAACCAGGCGATCGCGGACTTCTCAATGAACTCATGGGCGTATTGATCGACCGGCTCGATTCCCGCCTTGATCAGATTACTTTTCGGGCAGCCGCCGATCTTTGAGACGAAGACCGCATGGCAGTCACGGATGCCACGCATGATGGCGGAAAGCCTGTCCTCCTCGCCATAACCGCCCTGGCAGTAAACGTCCACGCGGCGGTGGTCGACGAATTTGGCGCCGGATGTAGAAAGTTCGTAAACCTGGAATTCCTTTGCATGCCCAAAGTGCTCGTTGATCAACCCCGAGCCCTTGGTTGCGACGGCAACTAGAAGAGTGATCGCGCTCATCTCTCCGGCAAATTCCGCACGCTCATTTTGGGCGGCCGCGACTTTAGCGGCGCGCTCATGCTCTACCCTGACCTGATATGCCCTGCGCATCTCTAGGTCATATTGGACGTCGATTTTCATGACCTGATCGGTGGTGAACTCTGCCCTGCGGTCCTCCCCGAGTAGCCCGACCGCATCGGCGCGGCACTGGCGACAATGCCGCATCATTTTTGTCTCTCCTTCACAAGCATCTTGCAGCGCCTTCAATTCTTGCGCCGTCGGTCCGCGCTGACCGTTGAGGCCAAATACTGTGCCGTGCTCGGGCGCGGAGATCAGCGGCATGATATTGTGAAGGAAGGCACCGCGCGACTTCACCGCCTTGTTGACCTCGATCAGGTGGTCATCGTTGATGTTTGGGATCAGCACCGAGTTGACCTTGCACAGGATACCTCGTTCGCTCAGCATCTCGACACCTTGCAGCTGGCGATCGGTGAGTATCCTTGCCGCGTCAATGCCGGTGTAGCGCTTGTGGTTGAAGAAGATCCACGGATAGATCTTGGCGCCGATTTCGGGATCGATCATGTTAATGGTGATGGTGACGTGGTCAATCTTCGACCTGGCGATGGTATCAATATGGTCCGGCAGAGCCAGTCCGTTGGTTGACAGACACAGCTTGATGTCGGGAGCCGCCTCGGCAACCAGCTCGAACGTCTTGAACGTCTTTGTTGGATTGGCCAAGGGATCGCCGGGACCAGCGATGCCAAGCACTGTCATCTGCGGAATGGTGGTCGCGACCGCAAGCACTTTTCTAACCGCCTGCTCAGGGGTGAGCTTCTCGCTCACCACACCTGGACGCGATTCGTTGGCGCAGTCGTATTTTCGGTTGCAGTAATTGCACTGGATATTGCAGGCAGGCGCGACCGCGACATGCATGCGGGCGTAATGATGATGCGCTTCTTCGCTGTAGCAGGGGTGGTTCTTGACCTTTTCCCAGATTTCGGTTGGCAGATCGCCTTGGCCTGCCTCCGAGCCGCAGCTCGCCTGCGCGGACTTGGCCGAAGCGCAGCAGGCGGCAGACTGCATCATCCTGCCGTTATCCACTGCAGCTTTGACATGCTTTCCGCGTTCCACGACCGCATTCATCTTAAATTTTTCCCTGCAGGCATCATCGGCCACCCAGGACCATCCGCGAGCGAGCCTCAAGGAGCTGAGTAGCAACTTGCATGCCATGGCGGAGACGACGAAATTGCAGCCATACGCCAAAGAGTTAGCGGAAACGATCGTCGCTGGCGCATGAAAGAACAGCAATGATGCACTTGTTGACGATGCGACAGATACGTCGTCATTCTCACGCAGAGCTCCATGGCTTGCGTATTCATTCTCGCGCTAAGCTCGCCGGAACCCGGCCCCATCTGAACGGGTTTTCTCGCGTTGCGGCTCTCACAATATGCCAATACGAGCTGGGGGATACCAGTTTCGCAAGGCCACCAATGGGTAAGCAGTATCTCAACCGCGCAACGGAGCCCAATCGCAAGCGGTGTCAGGCCTTGCTCAAGTAGAAAGCGGAGCTTGTTGCGAGAGAGCGCGTCCGAATCAACGATCGCATAGTGGGTGTGGGCCGAGCGCTCGATGATCTGCCTCGCATAGCTAGGCAACAGCTGTTCGTTAAGCGACAGCCGATCAAGAGAAAGGTCTCTCCGGTTGACCTTGATGATGAATGTCGATTTCGGTCAACGCCCTCGACGTAGTCCGCGTTGGAGATAAGGAAGTTGTTGGCCGGCTGCACGCTGCCATGCGACTTGTACAGCACCCCCGTCGCCCAGCTGACGGTCACGGCACTGCCGATCTCTCGGCCAAGTAGATCGTAAAAGCGATACCAGCGATTTTCGCCAATGCCGACGCGGGTGATACGGTGATACCTTGCACTTCGCCCCATCGATCGCGCTTACCGAGCGCCGCGAGCGTGGCGGCATAATACCAGACGTCGACCATGAGTGGCAGCGATAGCGTCGGCTCGACTGGCCGAGCGAAAGCCTGCGTCATCAATGCCGTCACGGTGGAGCGATCCTTGTTGATCTCGACATGTTGCGCCGACGCCCACGCATTGCCCTAGCCCGCCGCGGCAGCGCAACCTCGATCGAAGAAGCCGGCCAACGCCTCCGGTGTGGTCGGCATATCGGACCTGCACAATTCGGCGAGGCCAGGACCGAGGTGGGGAACAATGCTCGCGGCCTTCAGGGCGGCAGCGGTGTCCACGAGCGTGGCTTTTGTATCGGCCGCATCGACAAAGTCGATCTGCGGGGGCGCCTTTCACGGATCGTCCCCGTTCTCGCCCCGTTTTTTAGCGTTGATTGTAATCGGTAGCCGTGTGTCGCTCGCCATCTCGGGCAAATCGAGTACCCAGCCATTAGCTACTTTGATCCAGCCGCCCCATAGCGTTTCGTGCTCGGATTCCACGATTGGCTCTTCGAGATCCTTTTTTGGCACGTAGATCGACAGGCCCGCGTCCGGAGACCGGCGGATCATGATTTTCACGAGGTCAACTCCCTGGCTGTGACGCAGGAGGTGGCGCGCAGGCGAGCCACGATTTCGGACACTGCGCACACGACCTCATCGACCTCCGCGAAGGAGGTTTCACGCGACAGAGAAAAGCGCACCGCGCCACGGATCCGGCACGCCGGCACGTCCATGGCACGCAGAACATGCGATGGCTGCATTGAGCCGGAATTGCAGGCTGATCCGAGGGACACGGCAATGCCCGCCAGATTGAGATGGTGCGCGATGGCTTCGCCTTCAAGATGATCGAAGGCAATGAGGGCCGTGTTCGCTAATCGATTGCCGATATCGCCGAGCGCAACGCACTCGCCATTGTGTAAAATTCCCTGCTCAAGCCGATCGCGCAATCCGCGAATGCGAACGCTCTCCGGTTCGAGCCGCTCCGCCGCAAGCTCGGCAGCCTTTCCCAGGCCGACAATGCCGGGAACATTCTCGGTCCCGCCGCGGCGCCCTCGTTCCTGTGATCCGCCGCAGATCAGCGGCCGGAATTTTGTCCCTTTGCGCAAATATAGCGCGCCAATCCCCTTGGGGCCGTGCAGTTTGTGCCCGGACAGCGACAGCATATCGATCGCACTGTCCTTTAGGTTCACTCGCACTTTACCGATGGCCTGGACTGCATCGGTGTGAAACAGCGCGCCCGCCTCACGGCTCAACCCTGCCAGAAACTCCACAGGAAACATCGTTCCGGTCTCGTTGTTCGCCCACATAACCGAGGCAATCGCTGTGCGTGGCCCGAGCGCGCGGCGAAACGCCTCGATGTCGAGCCGGCCGCGGGAATCTACGGGTACGATGTGCGTCTTGACTCCTCTTGTCGCCAATTGCTCGATTAGCGCAAGAACGGCAGAGTGCTCTACCGAGGTGGTGACGATCTCGTCGCGGTCTTCCTGCGTCGCAAGCGCAGAGAGGACCGCGGCATTATTGGCCTCGGTCCCCCCCGAGGTGAAAACGATTTCATGATCATGTGCGTTCCCTAGCAGGCCCCGCAAGCTACGCCGGGCCTGCCTCACAGCGACCGCGACCTCGCTGCCAAAGGCATGCGTGGACGAGGCATTGCCGAATTGCTCGGTGAAGAACGGCAACATGGCTTGCACGACGGATGGATCGGTCCGCGTCGTTGCATTGTTATCGAGGTAAATCGGCACTCGATTTCCGCTCAATCCACTGCCTCGCCTACAGCAGCAACGGGGATCAGGCGAACCAATTCGCCGAGTTTATCGACCAGCCGCGCCTGAATGCCTTTCAGCGTCATCCTCGAAAGCTTGCACAACGTGCAGGTAACGGTCCACCTAACCATGACCCTGCTGTCATCGATCCCGATCAGGTGGCAGTCGCCACCGTCGCGTTTCAGATTGGATCGGATCTCTTCGATTACGCCGCTAATGCGACGCTCTCGGTCTGTCGCGGTGGATAACGATTGCCTCAGTTGTTCTGGTTCGGCCGGCATGCTTCGATGTCTCCTCCTCATCAGCTGAACGATTTTCATCAGCTGAAAGATTTTCCGCAGGAGCAGTTCGCGGTGGTGTTCGGGTTGTGAAAGGTAAAGCCAGAACTCTCCAGTGCCATCACGAAATCGATGGTCGTTCCCACCAGATGCTCACGGCTCTTTTTATCGACGAACACCTTCAGCCCGTCGCATTCGATCACGGTGTCGTCAGGCTTCGGTTCCTCGGCCAGGCCCATCTTGTATTTGAATCCGTTGCAGCCGCCTGCTTCGATCATGACGCGTAGACCGCTGGTCGGGCGCGCCGACGATGAAATCGCGCTCTTGATTGCATTCACTGCGCTGTCCGTCAGGTTGATCACGGCTTTCCCTCATCAGCTTGGATCTAGCTGCTAAGGGCAAGTCACGTGCCAGCGCGCAGACGCTTGATGATGCGCACTTTTTCGAATCGCGCCTGTTGGCTTTGGATCGGTGTTGGGTTCCTGACAGAACTAGGTGCAGCCCCTCGACGCGTTTTCTTTCTAAGCTACGCTCGGGGCAGCGACGCACGCGACGGCAAGCAATTTGCATCGCGTCGGGCACTGGCCAACGCGTCGGTGAAGAGCTTAGATCGAGGACGAATTAATGACTGCAATCGAGAACACCGCACTCGGCAGACTTGAGAGCGAGGGCCGCCTGCTCAATGCCGTACTCAAAGGCGGGACTACCAAGCCGGGCCGGTTCGGTTTTCGCGGCGACGTCGCACTAAAATTCCAGGCTCAAGTTGCGGACGAGAAACGGCCGCCGGACTATTCGATTGAGCAGGTTTTGGCGATCGCGCAGGAGGGAGAAGGCACCATTCCGGTGCTGGCCGGCTACCTGCACTCATTCGCCTATCTTGCTGACGTCGCAACTGTGCTCGATGGCGCGTTAAGCCCAAATGGCAGTTACTTCATGTTCTGTAACAACATAGACTTGCTGGCGAAATACCGAACCAAGCTCGATGGTATTACCTTCCGCGTCCTACCGTGCGATGAATCCACGGTTTGGAAGGAGATGATGGACCTGGTCGGGATCAATAAGGATGACATCAAGAAGCTGGATGCGGGCGGCAAGCTCGATTACCTGCTCGATGAGGCAAGGAAACTCGATCTGGCCTACAACGAGATCTCCTACGAGGACGGGCTGAAGAGGATGGAACCGGTCAGAAACCGTAACGAGAACCGGCCAGTCTAAGCGCGGTTCATTCGTTCTGGGCCGCATCGTCTTCAACAAGGCGCACGCCGACGACACAGATATCACCATCCAGAACTGTCAACGCGATCGGCGTGAGCGCTCTACCCTTACACGGACCTTCGACGCACCGCCCAGTACCGAGTTCGAAGGTAGAACCGTGTTTGCCGCACATCAGTCGGATACCGTATGGATCGAGGAATTGGTTCCGCTCCCAGTCCAAATTGACGCTGTTGTGGGGGCATTCGTTGACATAGCCAAGCACCTTTTTGCCCCAGCGCACCACAATGATGGACCACGGGCGGTGATTGCCACCATCATCGACGACCATGAGATGGAATCCCATGGCGTGGCGGCTCGGAATGTCGTTAAAGCCGCAAACCGCATAGATCGCATTTGGCTGCATTGATCGCTCGTACATTGCAAGACGTTCTTCATTGTCGCCGTGCAATCAACCGTGCAAGAACCGTACAAGTGCCGGAACGGCTCGTGTTTCCGGAATACAACGTGCAAGCTTCACTGTTGCATCGCACTTCATTGGCGGGGGTGCACAGTTAGACTAATTCGCACGAGCATTGAGCCTTGCTGCCGTTTCCATGCTGGCTGCGCAGCTGCAGCTTTCGTGTTCCAACATTTCTGGGCTAGTTTTCGGAGACCTAAACGCGGCTGCTGGTCTTTGCTGCTGGTTCGCCACCTGTGAAAGGCCCCGTGGCGATGCCGTCCGATGGCGTATCCGGCATCGCAAGTGCCTTCGCAGGAAAGCTGAACGCTCGCTTCCAGCGTTCCGATGGTGCGCAAGCCGCGAGCGTGCGCCCGCTTTAGGCCAAGACCCTTGCGCTCGCGCGTCGCTGCTGGTTACACAGCCGGCGCAAGTTCTACGAGCTGCATGTTGCAGAAAGCTCTGAGCTCGACTCCAAAATCTGCGAACACGCCATCAGGCTACCAATAATTACAAGGAATAGCCTCTTTGCCGGTAACGACGGCGGCGGACGACCTGGGCGACCATCGCAACACTGCTACAGACGGCAAAGATGAATAACGTCGATCCGTTCGCCTGGCTCGCCCTACAATTCCAGCGTATCGCCAACGGATGGTCGAGCAGCGAAATCGACGCGCTTACGCCATGGAACCACGCCGTGTGACGGCCGCAGCTTTTCCACTTACATTCGAGAGCGAGTGCCTCGGCCGGTGCGGCACGCAGGACACCTTCTATGTTGGCAACATGAACAGGAACGGGCGCATCGATCAGCAGAAACCTTTATCAAGACCTACAGCAAGGTGCGTTAGCCAAGCTGTATGCCCCCAAGGCGCCGATCACAGCGGCTGAACGACAGGCTCGTGCCGCTCTTCGACGGGCATGGCATTCCGCTGAGCTGGATCCTGACCGACCGCGGCACCGATTGCGCGACGCCGGACGTGAGATCTTTGTCGGACACCTGCCGCTACACGCACCGGCTGTCAGGTCGAGTCTCAAGCCGGACATCCCAGCAGAAAGGCAGCCGGCGTGGTCCTGCCTTCTATCCTACAACATCAAGGCGCTGCGCCACCGCGAGATGTTGATTGGCAACCAGGCGGCGCAAAGCCGCCAACGATTTGCGTCGCAATGGAAACCGCCGCGGCCAAACACCGGCGCGCGGGCGCCTCAGCTCGGCAAGACCAAATGGGCAGTCCGGTGACGCTTGCAGCCGACGCATCAGGCTTCGCCACGAGGTCGCCCGCGCCCAAGAACTATAATCGTGGCTGACGGCAAGTTCTAGCCGAGAGCCGTCCGTTCCACGCCAGCGTAGCCGAACAGAAAAAATGGAGTTGCGGCCATCGCCGCAATCGTCGTCTCACCAGGAAGAAATCGCTTATTGATCTCGTCCGTCGTACGCAATTGATCCCAATGCTCGGCAGGGAAGCCGTAGAAGTCCATCAGGGTTTCGCGATCCTTAACCGGGATTTCGACCGTCCGCCCGTTATCTTTCCGCAAAGACTGGTTCTTGGTCACATAGTCGAGCGCGAGCTTCCGCGATTGCCGCTTCGAGCGGACGTCCGGTTCGGCGCCCAATAGACCTCGTGCGGATACTTCTTCATGGCGGCCTGCACCGAGAGCGGGAGCATTTCTAGGATATTGACGGTGTTGTACACCCAGCATCGCTGGTGTCGCATGCCGCAAAGACCTCGAGCGCCTTTCGAAAGCCGAGCGCGCGGTCCCCGACCGCAATTGCGGGGGCAATCTGCAACCCGCGCTTGCTTGACGTTGATCAGGAGCTCGCACCAGCTCTGTGCGCTCTCCAACACGCCAATTTGAAAGCCAATCAGTTCCTTCTTGCCTTCCGGCGTTGCCCCGATCAGCACCAGCATGCATTCGCCATGATCTTCCATGAGGCCTGCAGCAAGACCCCATCAGCCCAGACGTACACGTATCGCCGCGCCCACAGATCGCGCCTTTGCCAGCGCTCGTACTCGCCTTGCCACTCCGCCGGCAGCCGGGAAATCACCGCAGGTGACAGGTTGGACGCGTTCTTGCCCCGCAAGGCCGTCATCCTGGAAATCACCGCTCGAGCTGCCGCGCAGGTACAGCACCGCAGACATCCAGGGTTCTGGTCCGCCTTGCCCACAGCGGCAGGATCGCCGAGCTGACCGGATCCGCCCATCTCCCGCCGCCCCGCGGTCACGAATCTTCGCTGGCGCCACCTCGACCAGTCCGACGCCGGTCACAATGTTCGCGCCGGGCCGTAACCATGCGACACGGGCGCGTCTGTCGGCAAGCTTCGAATCCTCCACCGTGGCAAGAAATGCCTCGGCTTCTACCTCGACGGCCTGCGCCAGAAGCTGCCGCGCACCGGCCGCGCCGGACTCCGATTAGTCGGTCATCGATCTCGTAGGCAGACGATGCGGGACAGTATTGGTAGTCTCATTCATGTCGTATTATTCTCCTCGAAGGTCTGGCAGGCTTCTACACCCGTCTTGATACGCCGCCTGTCTCAGGCCGTCATCACCCACTTTCCCCCACAGTTCCAAGCGAAGCTCGCGGCCAAGCTTGACCATCTCGCAGAGAGACCACAATTGACAAGACACATTGCGCTCGCGAGCGAGATGTCGCCAACTGTATGGTGTCCCACTCAGCAAGATTTGCTCGGTGACCGACTCTAGCCGACCCCGGGGGCACGGGACTGCGCAGCGCCAGCAAAGGCGGCTGAGGACTAAGCCGCGCTGGCGGCGAGCGGCCCAGCGCTGGTCGGTACAGCACTCCGGGCGCGACCCCGCCGCCTAAGCTCGTTTTGAAGTGGCGAGCCATTCCTGCAGCAACATACTCAACGAGCTCAGTAGTCGCCGCTTGAAGGTCCGGCCTCGTTCACAGCGACTATTCTGCAGGCGACCCCGGGCCTAGATTAAGTCGCTCGAAGTACCAAGACGGGTTGTCGCCGGATGACTCTGTCTCATCACTCGCTTCACTCGCAGCCCGCTCGATTCTTGCCTGAGCACCACTACTCTCGGCGGCGAGATATCCTTCAGGTTTGCCTGCCCGTTGCCATTTACCTTCAGCGTTATGCGTCCACTTGTCGGGATGCTGGTGAGGATCAAGCACCCAGTGCTTATCACTCACAGGAACAAAGCCCATCTGAGCCAGACGGGGCTCGATGCCTGGCAACGCAGGTTTTGACATAATCAATGCTCGCTCGCCGTCCTGCCGAAGCTGATGCTCCAGTAGAATATCGCCAGCGTTCTCGACGAGCGGATGAGTAACCCGAAGATCTACTTGGGATGTGACCCGGTTTCGACCGGGAAACTGGGCGCTGAATCGCCTTCCTCCTACCCGAAGTCCGCCTTCTGTCCTCAGAAGCCCAACAGTTTTGTCACCCAAGCGATAGGCGTAATATCGCGCCTCATCCGTATCTTCATCGGTGTGACCCTCGGTTCTAGCAACGTATGCTGCGCGCTCAGCTTTTGTCGATATATAATCCGAGTATTCCTGTGGATTATCAGCAATGTGCTTGATGTCATCGCTATAGAAAGCCTTCACTTCTTCCCCAAAGGTCTCGATGTCGATCTCGTCGATCGGAGGTCGTGAAACTACGGAATACGGCCGTGTCGCTGCCTGAGACGAACTTGGGCCAGCATCGGGTGCCATGCCTGCAAGCCTTTCCGAAAAGCCCTCGTCATCTGAATGCCTCGCTTCATCAGCCTGGGTAGCGCTTGTGGATTGGCTGGATGAGCCAACAATTCGGCCATACATCGGATCGTCCTCCTGTCGGTACGGTTTGGGGGTTCTGAGCTCGCGCGAGCTCTACCGAGGATGGTAAGAGGTGTAGCTGACTATGAGCTGACGCGCCCGGTTGAGCATCAGTTGCGCGCTCTTGTGAAGAGGAAGCTACTTCGTGATCCACGAAGAACGGCTAAGCGATTGAGCTAGGATCGCATTTTTGCCGCTGTGGACTGGTTTGCGATGCAGTGTTTGGTGCACCGGGCATCGGAGCCTTGCAACTTCATTTTTGAGATTCTGTCGAATCGCCAGCCATGATTCCGTGGTCGCATCGGAGGTGGCGATGCAAACGAAGAAGCACAGGACGACGGATCGGGCGATCTGTTCCGGGCCAGGCTAGACCAGATCATCAGTATGAAGCACGCGCTGGTCAGCTCGCCGGCAGGGTCGATTGCGACTGGGTGGAGAGCGAGATCGCACCGCTGCACAGCGTGAACGGCCGGTCCGGAATCGTGACCCGCTTTGTGATCGGGCTGCTGCTCAAGCACATTTACAGCCTGCCCGATGAGGGGGTATGCGAGCACTGGCTCCACGACCTGTATTTCCAGCACTTCATCGGCGAAGGGTTCTTTCGTCACGCCTTCCTGCACGAGCGCTCGGACCTGAGCCACTGGCGCAAGCGGCTAGCACAAGCTGGAGCTGTTGCTCGCCGAGAGCCTGCGGGTGGCGCACGAGGCCGGCGCGTTACGCAATCAGGCCCTCATGCGGTCACGGTCGACACGACCGTGCAGAAGGCCATCACCTTCCCAACCGATGCCAAGCTGCACGCGACGATCAAGGGGCTCAACCGCCTGGCGAGCAAGCAAGGGGTCAAGCTGCGGTAGTCCTATCTTCGCATTGCCAAGACTGCGGCAATAATGGCTTCCCGCTACGCCTATTCAAGCGACATCAGCGGCACATGCGCATCCTGCGCAGCTGGCTAGGCCCGATCATCCGCGACATCCGCCGCGAGATGGAAGGCCAGTTGCGCTCGAGACGCGTTCGCCCTCCCGCTTGGTCGGGCCACGCAGATCCGCTCGCAGCAGCAGCGCCGGTGCGGCCGGAAGCTGAATTCCTTCCACGCGCGGGAGGGGAAGTGCATCGGCAAGGGAAAGGCCAGCGCACCTTACGAGCTAGGCGCACCCGCGTCGCGTCTTCATCTCCGGCCAAAAGAGCGGGGTCTTCGGCATCGAACCCGTCGTCGGACACTAAAGGCCGACAGTTACCTCGGCCGCTGCTACCTCAAAGGCCACGCCGGCGATGCCGCCAACGTCATCGTCTCCGTCGTCGGCGACAACTTCCGCCGCATCCTCGTCTGCCCGAGGGCTCTTTGGCGTCTCTTCCTGACCACCATCATCGCTGTCCTCAGCGACCGCTCACCGCTGAAATCGGTTTGTTAACGGTCGACTACTTCGTAGGCTTGTCGACCCGCCGCCACTCGTCGTTTTCGCTGTTCGTCCACACTTCTGGGTGCTGATTCGGGTCAAGCACCCGCCCAGTGGTTGCGGCCCACGTGAACAAAACCCATCTCCGCCAGACGGGGGTCCATGCCTCTTGTGGCAGGACGTGACAAAACCAACGGATGCTCGCTGTCCTCCCGCAGTTGATGTTCCCGCAAGATATCGCCCGCGTTCACGACCAGCGGATCGTTGCGGCTAAACTGTTCCTGAAAATGGTCTCCTTTAATTCGTGCCGGGCCTCCTGCTCTTAGATCGCTCTCCTATCGGCAAAATTGCACCCGATTGAGCTCGTGCCTCGCAAGTTCGCTAGAATATACAAGCTAGCTGACCACAACCTGACCGCAGCATCTGCGCGGCACTCCGACGCGCATGCACACGCGCGGGTTACCAATCGTAGGCTGACGGAGCGTGATATTGCCGACGCTCGATCCATCAAGGATGCGACACCCAACGGTGCAGACCTGCACCACCGTCGTTTCCTCGGACCGTCGCCACCATTGAGAGACCCATTCGACCAGGAACATTGGCCATTGCAGCCGTGTGTCGAGGATCGGCGGCTTGCGACCAGAATTACCGCTCGGTGCTTTTGTCGCGGCGTCGCACCGTCCATCTAATTCCGGGCAGCGTCCCAATTGGAGAATTGCGGAGGCACAGGTGCCCCCATCACATGCGCTTCGACGCGATCGGCCATGATCAGGCAGACAATTGACCACGACCGGCGCACCGCAGCCGACTTACGCTCCTGCCGATCCCGCAGCCGGGCACGCTACAGGAGAAGATCGGCACCTTGTTTCCGCGGGAACGTCCCCTATTTCGGAAATAAGCAATTCACAATCTATGAAGAACACGAAGGCAACTTGGCCATCCGCCCCGCGTAAGGACTAGGCGCCTTTGGCGAAAACGTGGACTCGAGCCCGCCGGCCGCGTCTCCGTTGCGGGTTCACCTGATCACCAACGGCTCCTCCCTCCATATCCCGCCAGCTGCTGCGCCGTCCTCGCGCGCGCGCGAGAGAGAGAGAGAGATGCCTTCGCTTATGCAGCTTCGGCTGCGGCCGAAACGTGGGTCTGGCAGTCCGCCGGGCAAACCCTGGCGCACGCACCGCAGCCGATGCAGGCACCCTCATCGTTCAGAACCATAATCTTCTTTTCGATCTCATCGTCCTCGTCATTGTCGAGATCGACAAGTTCGCCTTCCTCGTTGGTTCCTTTCAAAGTCATGACATCTCGACCGCACACCTTGAAACATCGGCCGCAGCCGATGCACTTCTTGCTATTGATCGAGATCAGATACTCTGGCGTCCATTCGCGTCCATCTCGCGTAGCAAATGACATGGGTCGGGGCCTCCTTCAGGTAATTTCCATCGCCTTCAGATCACGGCTCTTGCGCTCCAGTTCGGCATAGGCGTTGTACGCCTTCTGCGCCACCACCATGATCGAGGTCCAGTTGACGGGCAATTCTTCCGAAAGGTCGTGCAGATCCATCTTGGCTTGTGTCGCCTTGACGGACAGTTTCTTTAGTTCTACCTTCAGTTCTTCACGATCGCTCATGAGTATCCCCAATAGTTCGCCACGTCGGGAAACTTCCGAATCAGTTCGATTCCATCGCTGACACATTTATCGCCCTGCTGCGCGAGCTTTACCAAATTATCGAATCCGAAGCGATACACATCGCGCAGCTGCTTGTTCACGGCGATCAGACGGCCTGAGATGAGCACCATGCGGGCGAAGCCTTCATGATGCAGATCCAGAATCGGCTGGGTCATCACGCCGGTCTCCCTCTCGATCGAGAGCGCGACCGCATCGAAGAACAGCTTAAGCCGCCACAGCGTATCGGGATCGGGATCACCGATAATCGGCAATGCACGCCGTTTCTCCTCGTCTAGAATATAGAGTTCGAGCAGATCGAGATCGCTCTTCGCCTTCCAGGCTCCGTTGGTGTCCTGAGCACGCCAAACCTTGATCAACTCCATGAGGAACGGCGCGTCGACGGCGTTCCCCTGCCGCTCTATTTTTGCAATCATATCACCTCATTCGTCGAACTCGAAGGTTCGGCGTCGGTCTTTTGCCATAGCCTTGCGTAGCCAAGGAGGTGGCGTGCCCTTCAGTACGCGCTCGAGT
The DNA here is from genome assembly GCF_016031625.1 of Bradyrhizobium agreste. Classification (GTDB taxonomy): domain Bacteria; phylum Pseudomonadota; class Alphaproteobacteria; order Rhizobiales; family Xanthobacteraceae; genus Bradyrhizobium; species Bradyrhizobium agreste. The sequence continues at coordinate 449,863 of NZ_JACCHP010000001.1, forward strand.
TTCTCGAGCAACACCAGAATACTTTCTGGCTTGTTCACCTTAATAGGATGGATCTTGTTGGCCACCACTCGCGCAGCCCCGGCACCGCCAATGGCGGCGACATAAAGAATCGCGCAATCCTTGATCGCCTCGATCTTCGGCGCCAACTTGTCATCGTTGCCGTCCTCCTTAAGATCGCCCTCAAACTCAATCGCCTTGAGAAACACGTGACCGCCAGGCGTGACATCGTAGATTGCGATATTCTTTGCCCAACCAAAATGGGCATCGACGCGTTTCAGGTCCTGAGTGGCAAACGCGACCTTCATGCAATGGCCCCCTCATCTGCGCCGATCGGACTGCGATACCCCGAGTATGGTGGCAGCCCGGCCGCAGTCCGCCATTTGTCGGGCGTAGGCTGATCGTTCTCCTCGCGATGCGCGATCACGAGATTGGCGATGTCGAAGATCAGATTGCGGGTACCACGATAGCCCACGGATAGTTGGTGTCCCGCACCAAGTCGATCGAACATCGGAAAACCCGTACGATAGAACGGGACTTTCAGCCGAGCCGCCGCTTGCCTGCCATGCGAATGCGTGATCAGCAGGTCGCAATGCCTCGTTTTGGCAAGCCATTCCAGATCCTCAAGATCGCCAATGAGTACTTCCTTGGTCTTGATCCGCTCAATCACCCCCGACTGAGTGGTCGTCACGGCCGCGGTCACCTGCGCGCCCATGTCGTGCAGCATGCCGGACAGATCGAACAGGAGGTCTGGCTCAGCGCCGATCGCAACTTTGCGACCGCCAATATGGAAATGCGCGTCCAGCATTGCATCGGCGAGCTGACCGCGCTGGCGCCGATACTTCAGCGGTATGGGGCGGCCGCTGATCTCGCTCAAGAACGTCATGAATTCGTCGTTCGGACACAGGCCACACAGCCGCTCGAAGACACGAACAGGCACGCCGGTCTTGCCCTGCATGACCTCTGCCGCGCGCTGCATCTGCGCGCCGATTGCAATTGTCCACCCGGCGCGGCCCATGCTCGCAATTTCGTCGACGCCGATGCCGCCGATGGTCGTTGGCGTAAACTCATCGGGGATACGTCCATCGAGCGATCCCGCCAGATCAGGGAGGAAGGACGGGCACAACCCGAAATCATCCAGTATGACACGGAGTTCATCAAGGTCGCCGGGCGTGAGGTGACATCCCGGCAGAACATTCACCTTCGATGGATCCCGCAGGCCGTTGGCGTTGGGCTCCACCAGCACCTCCACAATGCGCGCCACAGCCCTCTCCCAGCCGTCCTGGAACGCGCCCTTGAAATCAGGCGTCGAGACATACACCAGTGGCAACTTTGCGAGTTGCGGATGACTGCTCCGGATTAGCTTGAGGTAGGCATCCACATCGTCGCCGTTGGTCTCGGTGACGCCGGTCGAGCAGATTCCGATGATCTTTGGCTTGGTACGGTTATAGATGTTCAGTATCGCCAGCTCGAGATTCTCATAGCCACCGAGTACGGTCGCGACTTCGCTCATCGCGGTGGTCTGCAGCGGTACTGCCTCTTTGAAATGCCGGACAAAGAGCGTGAGACCGAAGGATGTGCACCCCTGGGAGCCGTGCAGAAGCGGCATCGCCCCGCGCAGCCCCATGAAGGCGAATGCGCCGCCGATGGGCTGACTCATCTTCAGCGGGTTGACAGCGCAGGCTTTTGTCGGCGCCGTGACGATTGCCATGACGCCTCGCTATTCTGCGGCCTGTCGCAGGGCAGACGGCTCGGAAACCAAGATATCTTCGATGTGTCTTTGGCAGCAGCCACCGACCGCATTGGTATGCTCTCTGACCGCTGCGACGCTCTTCAGGCCGTGCGCGTAGATTGCATCCTCAATCGTGCCCAGATCGACCGTGTTACACACGCAGATCTTCGTCGCGCGGCGCTCAGTTTCGGCGAGCGTCGAATTGCGGGCGATCGCGGAGATCGGCGATTGCATTTGCTTCATCGCCTTGGCCAATGCCTCCCATGGTGCCGGTCGACGTAGCTGCTCCCACATCGGACTGGAGAGCGACTTATCTATCTCCTCCACCAGCTTGACCATTCCGACATAGCCCATATAGGCGTGGCAACGCTCCTGGTTGATATCGAGCCAGGGCATCACCGCTTTCAGCGCGACGAACTGCGACTTGCCGCCCGATAGCATGATGTCCGCTTTTGCGTCCTTCAACATCTTATACATTTCGCGCGGCGTCATGTCCTCGATCATGTGGGCATCCTGCCCCATGAGCTCCTTGATGCGCTCCTTGTCCTTCCTGGTTGATTTCTTGACGCTGGTTCCGACTAACTCAAGCCCTGCTTCTTGGAGCGCCGCAACGACCGACCATGACTTGACGCCGCCGGTAATCAACAAGGCCTTCTTGCCTTCGAATCGTGACTTGTACGGCTCTATCGCAGCCCATGCCCACGCTTCCTCGCGCGCGATCACTGCTTCAGTGCGGCCGAGCAGATCTGTCGGAGCGCCGCGCTCAACCAATAAGCGGGCAAGCTGACGCAGCGATTCGCTCGAATCTTGAATACCGTAGAACGACCCCTCGAAGAACGGGATCCTGTAGCGTTGCTCCATCTTGCGTGCGACGTTGATCATGGACTTTGAGCACACCAACATCGCCGCCCGCGCGCGATGAGATGACGCGACTTCGCGATATTTGCCGTCTCCGGAGATACAGGAGAGAATCCGTATTCCAAGCTCGTCTAGCAATGGCTTCACTTGCCAGAGCTCTCCCGAAAGGTTGTATTCCCCGATCAGGTTGATGTCGTACGGCGTGGTATAGTCCGGTTCTTGCGTCCCGATCACATACTCTAGCAATGCCTCGCCGGCGAGCTTGTTACCGAGGTTCTTCGAGCCGACGAAACCCGGCGAATTGATCGGGATCACCGGCTTTGCGAACCTTTGAGATGCTGCCTTACAGACTGCGTTGATGTCGTCGCCGATCATCGCCGGGATGCAGGTTTGATAGACGAAGATGGCGGGCGGGTCGCACTTCTCGATGATCTCCTTGATCGCTTTGCAGAGCCGCTTCTCGCCTCCAAATACAATATCGGTTTCGCTCAAATCGGTTGTAAATGCGGTACGCCACAGATTCGCGCCGGACGACGCCGCGCCGCGATTGTCCCAGGAATTGCCTTCGCACGCGATCGGACCATGCACCAAATGAGCGACGTCGGTGAACGGCTGCAACGCAATCTTGGCGCCATCGAAAGCGCAGCCGCCGGCAGCGCTACCCGGCTGCAGCTGTTTGGTGCAGCCGTTCTTGCGTTCAGCCTCCGACTTACTGCCGTTCTTGGCGCAGCCCGGCTCGTCGAAAATATTCTGGAGCGTGGCCGCTAGTGAACTCATCCCGTTTTCCTCTCAGCGGAAACTAATTGCATGGTCAACCCTCGTGTGCTTGTGCCATCGTCAAGTGCTTTGGCGATGGCACGCGCACGGTCGCTCATCAACGAATGATGTCGAAACTGTAGTCAGTTTTGCCAAGAACGTTTGTCTTCTTGTCGATCTCATCGAAGATCTTGTCCAGGATCTTCACCAGCACATTCAAGCCGCCCTGATAGCCCCATAGGGGGGAGCGGTGATGATGATGCCGATCAAAAACCGGAAAGCCGATGCGGATCAGTGGCGTTCCAGTATCGCGCTCCAGATACTTGCCATAAGTGTTGCCAATCAGAAAATCGACTGGCTCGGTGAACAGGAGTGAGCGCATGTGCCAGAGATCTCGGCCCGGATAGGCTTGGCAGCCCTGCCCAAATGGCGAGCTTGCAAGCAGCATCTGCATTTTTTCGTGCCACGCCTTGTTGCCGTTGGTGGATAGCACATGGGTCGGTTCGGCGCCGAGTTCGAGCAGAAACGCAGCCAACCCATAGCAAAGATCCGGATCGCCATAGATCGCGAACTTCTTGCCATGGATATGCGCGCTGGAGTCAGCGATCGCGTCGACCAGGCGGCCACGTTCTCGCGCGAGTTGCTCGGGAATCTCCTTGCCGCTGATGCGTGACAGCGCCAGGATAAAGTCATCCGTTGCGGATAAGCCCACGGGGTAGTTGAAGGATACGACGTCCTGTCCATGCTCAGCCACGAATGGCAGCGTTTTTTCGGTGCACCACTGCTGCATGGAGATTGTCGCCTTGGCGTGAACCGCGTTGGCCGCATCTTCCAGGGTCGTGCCTCCGTCATACATCCGGAATTCGCCGTCTGTCGGAGTATCGAAAACTTCAGAATTGTCCGCTAGAATCGTGTACTGGATGTCCATTAACGCCAAGATGCGCTTGATCTCGCGAAGGTTTCCGACGGTATAGCCATCGAACCCACCAATGATGTTGATCGCCCCGTTCTGCTTGCGCTGCAGCTTCGGCGCTGTTCCGGCCTTACCGTCCCAAAAATGCTCTAGAATGCCCTTGAGCGCATTGTCATAACCGGTAACGTGGCTGCCGACGAACGCTGGCGTGTGGGCGAATGGCACGTCGAAGTCTGCCGGAACCGAGCCTTTTTCTTTCGACGTCTTGATGAAGGCGTTGAGGTCATCGCCGATGACCTCGGCCATGCAGGTCGTCGAGACCGCAATCATCTTGGGTTTGTACATGTTGTAGCTGTTCGCGAGCCCGTCGATCATGTTATTCAGGCCGCCGAATACGGCAGCGTCTTCCGTCATCGACGAGGAGACGCAGGAGCTAGGCTCCTTGAAGTGCCGCGACAGATGGCTGCGGTAATAAGCCACGCAACCTTGCGAGCCGTGGACGAAGGGCAGCGTGCCCTCAAAGCCAACAGAGGCGAATACGGCGCCAAGCGGCTGGCATGCCTTGGCCGGATTTACCGCTAGCGCTTCCCGCGCAAAGTTCTTTTCGCGATATTCGGACGTTTTCGTCCATTCCTTGATACGTTCTACCTCGGCGGGATCGCGAGGATTCTCGAATATCTTTTTCTTGGCCAGCATCTGCTGGTATTCTGGACCGCGGAACAGCTCGAGATGATCGAGCACGTGTTCGGCACTCTGCGCCATTGTTGAAATCCTTCACTATCGAGACTGGTGTCGCCCCGGCTTTCCCAGAGAGCGAGATGAGTTGGTTTATTCTGCAGCCAGGAGCTTGGTCCTCGAAGCTTCCTTCCAGGGGGCCTTCGTTTTCTTCCACACCGGCGAGTTGATCGCCATGTCCATATCGCGCGCAAAGATCGCAAAGCCGTCATAGCCGTGATATGGGCCCGAATAGTCCCAGGAGTGCATCTGCCGGAACGGCACACCCATCTTTTGGAAGACGTACTTTTCCTTGATACCCGAGCCGACGAGGTCAGGCTGGAGCTTTTCGACGAAGCGCTCGAACTCATAGCCATTGACGTCATCGTAGATGAGCGTGCCGTCCTTTACGTAATGCTGAGCTGTGCGCTGATAGTCGTCGTTGTGCCCGAACTCGTATCCGGTGCCAATGACTTCCATCCCGAGGTCCTCGTATGCACCAATCACATGACGCGGACGCAGCCCGCCGACGTACAGCATCACCGTCTTGCCCTCCAGGCGCGGGCGATACTTTGCGACCACGGCGTTCACCAGCGGCTGGTACTTTTCAATCACCCGCTCGGCGCCTTCCTTAATCTTATCGTCGAAATACCCCGCAATCTTGCGCAGAGACTCGGCGATCTTCGAAGGCCCGAAGAAGTTGTACTCGCACCACGGGATACCGAACTTCTCTTCCATGTGGCGTGAGATGTAGTTCATTGAACGGTAGCAATGCAGAATGTTGAGCTTTGCCTTCGGCGTTGCCTCGAGCTCAGCCAGTGAACCGTCGCCGGACCACTGCGCGATCACCCGCAGGCCCATCTCCTCCAGCAGAATTCGCGATGACCAGGCGTCGCCGCCGATATTGTAGTCTCCGATGATCGCAACATCGTACGGCGTCGGCTCAAACCTTGGTTTGCTATCCGACTCGGGCTGGTCGAAAATCCAATCGCGCACCGCGTCGTTGGCAATGTGGTGGCCTAGTGACTGCGACACTCCCCGAAAGCCCTCACAACGGACCGGCACGATGGTCTTGCCGCCATATTCCTTGGATTTCGCTCTTGACACGGCTTCGATGTCGTCACCGATCAATCCTATCGGGCATTCCGATTGGATCGTGATGCCGTTGTTAAGTGGAAACAGCTCCTGGATTTCGTCAAGAATTTTGGCCAGCTTTTTGTCGCCACCGAATACGATATCCTTTTCCTGGAAGTCGGAGGTGAACTGTAGGGTCACGAAACTATCGACGCCCGTCGTGCCTACATAGTAGTTGCGTCGCGAGCCCCACGAATACTGACCGCAGCCGACCGGGCCATGGCTGATATGGACCATGTCCTTGATCGGTCCCCAGACCACCCCCTTTGACCCTGCATAGGCGCAGCCTCTGATCGTCATCACGCCAGGTATGGATTTAACGTTGGACTTGACCCCGCAGTCTGACTTGCCGGCTTGGTGAACGTTGAGGTGCTTGGCACGCCGTTTCGCGGTTTTCTCCGGATAGACCTTCAGCACCTCCTCGATCAGCTCTTTGTTGCGAGCCCTGATTTCTGCGATGCTCTGGGTCGTGGCGAGACTCATCTGATGTCCTTCAAAGTTAGCTGTTGCGGGGGCGGCTTCTTGACCAAGACTTTTGCAACCAGCATGCCAGCGTCTCGTGAGCACAAAAAACAGAGCAATCAAGATCACTTAGCGCACCTCGTGCAGTGACAGTGGGTATTGTTGCGAACCCGACATCACGCTTAGGGCAGAGAACTCTTGGTTTGGCGCTGTTCGAAATGGAACAAGGGCTGGTTATGGGTGAAATTGCCCGCCCAATTCTAGAACGTGTCCGCGATAGCAATGCTCCGCAATCGCGCTCGCCGGACCGAACTGGAAGGCCGCTGGCCTACACAGGGTTTCCAATGCTATCTATGCCTGCTGAGATCTGCAGGCGCTTACGTGCTGCGTAGACGATGAGGTGTATGACCGCATGCTCCAGATCTCAATGCGAGCTGCCTCGCCACCTGGAGTCGTAGGCTCGCCAATCACGAGAATAGCTGCCGCGCCTTGATCAGCGCACGCACAAGCACATCAATTTCTTCACGTGTATTGTAAAGTCCGAGGGACGCACGGCACGTCGCTAGCACGCCGAAGCGCTTGAGCAGCGGCATCGCACAGTGGGCCCCGGCCCGCATCGCTACGCCAGCGCGGTCGACGACGGTGGCAATATCATGGGCATGCGCACCCTTCATATCAAAGGAAATGATCGGCCCCTTCTCGGCCGGGGTCCCGATCGTGCGCACGAAGTTGATGTCCGCCAGCCTCTCCTGCGCGTAAGCGAGCAGTACGCTCTCGTGCCTGCGGATCTGCGCCTTGCCTATTGAATTGATGTAATCGATAGCCGCCCCCAAACCGATGGCGTCGACGATCGGCGGCGTACCCGCTTCGAACCGATGTGGCGGATCACCATAAATGACGCCGGAACGCGAGACCTCGCGGATCATCTCCCCGCCGCCATTGAAGGGCGGCATCCATGCCAGATGCTCAGATTTGCCGTAGAGCACACCGATCCCCGTCGGACCATAGAGTTTGTGGCCCGTCATGACGTAGAAATCGCAGTCAATGTCGCAGACGTCGGCGCTCAGATGGACGCATCCTTGCGAGCCGTCGACCAGCACCGGGATACCACGAGCATGCGAGATTCTCACCACATCTTTCACCGGCAATACCGTGCCGAGCACGTTCGACATCTGCGTGATTGCAATCATCTTGGTGCGCGGGGTCAGCAGTCGCTCAAAATCATCGAGCAAAAAGTTTCCGTCATCATCCACTGGCGCCCATTTGATCACTGCACCGAGTCGTTCCCTGAGAAAGTGCCATGGCACAATGTTGGAATGGTGTTCCATAATCGAGAGAACGATCTCATCACCCGGGGTAATGCGTTCACGGCCAAAAGTCTGGGCCACCAGATTGATTGCCTCCGTGGCGCTCCGGGTGAAGATGATCTCTTCGTTTAAATGCGCGTTCACAAACCGCGCCACCTTGGTACGGGCGTCTTCATACGCCTCTGTCGCCGCGTTAGCGAGGTAGTGCAAGCCGCGATGAACGTTGGCATATTCGCTGGAGTACACCTGCATCATACGGTCAAGCACCGCGGTGGGCTTTTGCGCGGATGCAGCGTTATCGAGGTAGACAAGCGGCTTGCCGTACACCGTCATAGCGAGCGCAGGAAAGTCTTTACGCAGACGGTCGACCTCGTAACTGCCATTGCTCACGGCGGGATGTGCGCTCATCGCCCGGCCCGCAGCCAGTGTTCAGCTTGCGCCGTCACAAGATCGCGCAGATTCTCGGAAGTGATCTCCTCAATCGACTCGCCAATGAACGCTTTAATCAACAACATCTGCGCATCCTTCTCTGGTAGCCCCCGGGCGCGCAGATAGAATACGAGAGTGTCGTCCAGCGCACCCGATGTCGCTCCGTGGCCGCAGGTCACGTCGTCAGCCAAGATTTCAAGCTCCGGCTTATTGTCGACCTCGCCCTGGTCGGATAGGAGCAACGCTCGCGTCGTCATGGTGGCATCCGTGTTCCGGGCGGCGGGACGAACGATAATTCGGCCTTGAAACACCGAGCGACCGCAATCGTCTACGACCGCGCGGAACTTCTCTCGACTGGTGCAATGTGGCATCGCGTGGTCGACCACGATCGTTGTGTCCGCGTGGAGCCTATCCCTGATGAGATTAACCCCATTCGCCGAGAGCTTGGTTCCCTCGCCGGCCAGCGTGATGAATTCCTGATAGCGGCTGATGGAGCCGCTGCAGGTCATACTGAAGAGGTCGAGCTTGGCCCTGGCGCCGACTGCGATGATCGCCGACGAGATATTTACGGCGTCAGAGGCAGCAGCTGCCACGCGGATATACGAAAGGCTCGCCTCGTCACCAACCAGGGCGATTATCGCATCGTTGGCTTGATAGCCGCTCGCGCGTTCAGCCGGGACGAAACTTTCCACGATGGCCGCATGCGCTCCTTTACCGAGCTGCAGATAGCAGCGTGTAAAGGTGGACACCGACAGTCCGGTTGCGACGTGAACGATTTGGATTGGACGCTCCAGCGCATTGCCGTCGGCGACCGTAATCACCAAGCCATCTGTCGCCATCGCGGCATTGAGCGAGATCGCCGGATCGCTCGTCGTCGACAGCACCAGACCGGCCATGGCCCCAGTGGCCGAATTCTCCAGAACCTCTCGCAGCGACCGCACAACGACTTCGTTTTCCAGGTCGCCGAGATCGGATAGCTCCGGCGCGAATATGCCATCCACCAAAACCAGTTTGACCGCCTGATCGGCAGCCACTTGCTTGACCGAGACCTTTGCGCGCACCAGCGCCTCCGCATCGGGTCGCGGAGCGAGCGGCAGTACCTCGCCGATCAGGGCGCGCAGATCTGTGTATTTCCAATCCTCCATGCGCCGATGCGGGAGGCCGGTACGCTCGTAGATCTCGAATGCCCTCTCCCGGATTTGGGGGACAGGGCCTGCACCGGGCAGCCGTCCACGCGCTGCAGCGAAAACATTGCCCATTGCACGCTCAGCGTCGGCTTTGACCAAAACCTGCTTCATCGGGAAATCCCTAGAGCCGTCAGGCCGCGTCTTCGAATTGGGCGTAGCCACAAGCCTCGAGCTCCAGCGCGAGTTCCTTGCCGCCGCTCTTCATAACCCGCCCTTTCGACATCACGTGCACAATGTCCGGCACGATATGGTCGAGAAGCCGCCGATAGTGGGTGATCACGATCATCGCCCGTTCCGGCGAACGTAAGGCGTTGATGCCGCTGGCGACGATACGCAGCGCGTCGATGTCGAGGCCGGAATCGATCTCGTCAAGGATGCACAGACCCGGCTCGAACAACGCCATTTGTAAAATTTCGTTGCGCTTTTTCTCGCCGCCGGAGAAGCCGACATTGACGCCGCGCTTGATCATGTCCTGGGGAATGTTGAGCGAACCGGCCACCTCGCGGACTCTTTTCAGAAATGCGGGGGTGGAGAATTCCTGTTGGTCGCGCGCCTTGCGCTGGGCGTTCAGTGCCGCCCGCAGAAAGTTCATGGTGGTCACGCCGGGGATCTCGACTGGATACTGGAACGCCAGGAACACGCCCTTGGCGGCACGCTCGTCCGGCTCCATCTGCAGGAGGTCCTCGCCCTTGAACAGGATCTGCCCGTCGGTGACCTCATAGCCGGGTTTGCCGGCGATGACGTGCGAGAGCGTCGACTTGCCGGAGCCGTTCGGCCCCATGATCGCGTGCACTTCACCGGCATGGACGCTAAGATGCAGGCCGCGAATGATTTCGCGGTCTTCGACACCAACATGCAAATCTCGGATTTCGAGTAGCGCCATTCTGATCTGCCCCCTGAAATGCATCATGTGGCGAGCCGCATTCGAGGTGGCTCGCGGGAGGTTTGGTTATCCGACGGATCCGTCGAGCGAGATCGCGATTAGCTTCTGCGCCTCCACTGCGAACTCCATCGGAAGTCTTTGCAGAACTTGCTTGACGAAGCCGTTGACGACGAGGCCGACCGCCTCTTCCTGGCTGAGCCCGCGCTGGATGCAGTAGAACAGCACGTCCTCGGAGATCTTCGAGGTCGTCGCCTCGTGCTCGAACGTCGCCGAGGAGTTCTTGGCCTCGATGTACGGCACGGTGTGCGCGCCGCATTTGTCGCCGATCAGCAGCGAATCGCAGGCGGTGAAGTTGCGCGCCCCGGTCGCCTTGCGATGCGCCGTGACGAGGCCGCGATAGGTGTTCTGCGACTTGCCGGCGGCGATGCCCTTGGAGATGATGCGGCTCGACGTGTTCTTGCCGAGATGGATCATCTTGGTGCCGGAATCGACCTGCTGGAAGCCGTTCGAGATCGCAATCGAGTAGAACTCGCCACGGGAATTGTCGCCGCGCAGAATGCAGCTCGGATACTTCCAGGTGATCGCAGATCCCGTCTCGACCTGGGTCCAGGAGATCTTGGAATTGGCGCCGCGGCAGTCGCCACGCTTGGTGACGAAATTGTAGATGCCGCCCTTGCCTTCCGAATTGCCGGGATACCAGTTCTGCACCGTCGAGTACTTGATCTCGGCATCATCAAGCGCGACGAGCTCGACCACGGCCGCATGCAGCTGGTTCTCGTCGCGCTGCGGCGCGGTGCAGCCTTCGAGATAGGAGACGTAGGAGCCCTTGTCGGCGATGATCAGCGTGCGCTCGAACTGGCCGGTGTTGCGCTCGTTGATGCGGAAATAGGTCGACAGCTCCATCGGACAGCGCACGCCGGGCGGCACGTAGACGAACGAGCCGTCGGAGAACACCGCCGAGTTCAGCGTCGCATAGAAATTGTCCGAGGTCGGCACCACCGAGCCCAGGTACTTCTGCACCAATTCAGGGTGCTCGCGGATCGCCTCCGAGATCGGCATGAAGATCACGCCGGCCTTCTTCAGTTCGGCCTTGAACGTGGTCGCGACCGAGACCGAGTCGAACACCGCGTCGACCGCGATCTTGCGCTTGGCCGGATCGTCCTCGCCCGCCTTGAGCTCGATGCCCTCGAGCATGGCGACTTCCCGCAGGGGAATGCCGAGCTTCTCGTAGGTCTTCAGGATCTCCGGATCGATCTCGTCGAGCGAGGTGACCGTCTTCTTCGGCTTTGGTGCCGCGTAATAGTGGATGTCCTGGAAGTCGATCTTGGGATAATTGACGCGCGCCCAGGTCGGCTCGGTCATGGTCAGCCAGCGGCGATAGGCCTCCAGCCGCCACTGGAGCATCCAGGCGGGCTCGTTCTTTTTCTGCGAGATGAATTTGACGGTCTCTTCCGACAGCCCCTTGGGAGCCTTCTCGGAGTCGATCAGGGTCTCAAACCCATAACGATACTGGTCGACGTCGATGCGCTTCACGCGCTCGACCGTCTCTTGTAGAGCTACCATTGCCCGCTCCACTCACGCAACGATAACTCCCGCCGGCGAGGATGGCGTCGCAATCTCTCTGAGCGGATCGCGCAAGTCGCCGCCAACTCGGGGCCAGCGAGTGAGAGAAACAGGAGATGGATCCAAAAGACGGCGGCTGACGATAGCGTGTTCATCATGTTTCGCGCCGGAGCTCCTCTCATCGGTTACCCCACCTATGCCGGCACGCAGGTATCTGGCACCGGGCAAACGACCGCGCATTGCGGCGCGTCAAATTGCCCCTCACATTGCGTACACTGGGTCGGATTGATCACATATATATCGTTCTTCAGGCTGATCGCGGCATTGGGACATTCGAACTCACACGCACCGCAGACGGTGCACTGGGATGCGATTATCTTGTAGGCCATCACTCCGATTCCATGAGCAAAAGTTGCGCGACAGTTTCTTGCCTTCAAGTCTTGTGCCAGACAGTTAACCTTGATTTGTCTGGGCTATTTTCGATAACGCAAGTCGCCGCCTCGACATCGTGTCGCAATTCCTACAACGCGCATGACAGCAGCTTGATGTCGATGCCGTGGTTTGCGCATGGTCATCTTTCGGCAGTCAGCAATCAGGTGAACCGCCTTCGTCAGTCTGCAATGCATCCTAAGGCCGCCGTGCCGCGGCTAGGATCGATACGCCGCGCGACTTCACAAAGTTCTCCGCCGATGTGTCAGGTCGACCCCAAGCCGCACCTTGTTGGTTCCACTCATCGGGACAGCGGCGGCTTCGGCGACCGCACCGCGATAAACCACCCGCGCAGTCATCGCCGGTCCGATCGGCGTTCCACAGCCAGCGGCGATCGCGCCAGATAAAGTGGCTCCGTGATTGCGGGTCCTCTGCGGACCCGCGGGACACATTCTCAATTGCCTTGGATTACCTGGCCAAACCGGCATTCATATGCGCTGTATGGGCGAACGTACATTGTCTCGCATCGTGCGGACGACTGAAGCCAGGCGTTCGTCTGGTGATCCTTCGCTTCGCTCCGCGTTCCAAATAACTGCCGACGGCGGTCAACAGATCGATGGAGCCGAAAAAAAGCCACCCCGAGGGGTGGCCTAAGTCAGGGAGGAAACGCCCATAAGGGCCTCTGGGATCAGGCCGCAGCCTGTTCGATCGGTGAGAAGGGCAGCCCGAGGCTTTCGGCCACCGCTTTGTAAGTTAGTCGGCCCCGATGGACGTTGAGGCCCGCGCGCAAATGCGGATTTTCGAGCACGGCGGAAAAACCCTTGTTGGCCAGAGCCAAACCAAACGGCAGCGTCGCGTTATTCAGTGCCTGGCTCGAGGTCAGCGGTACAGCCCCCGGCATATTGGCGACGCAATAATGAATGACGCCATCCACTTCGTAAGTAGGATCAGCGTGAGTGGTTGGGCGCGATGTCTCAAAGCAGCCGCCCTGATCGATAGCGACGTCCACGAGCACCCCCCTCTTGCGCATCGAGCTCAGCATGCTCCGGCGGACCAGTTTCGGCGCGCTCGCACCTGGAACGAGCACCGCACCAATCACCACATCCGCCGCAAATACCTCTTCCTCCACGGATTCGATAGTCGAAAATCTGGTGCGAACGCGTCCTTCGAAGAGCTCGTCCAGATCGCGGAGCCGGCGTATCGAACGGTCGATGATGGTCACTTCTGCGCCCAAACCGACCGCCATGCGTGCCGCGTGCGTACCAACGACGCCACCTCCGATCACCACGATTCGGGCAGGCTGAACACCGGGCACCCCACCGATCAACAGCCCTCGTCCGCCTGCACTCCGCTTCAGGGCGCTACCCGCCGCTTCGATCGCAAGCCTACCCGCGACCTCGCTCATCGGCGCCAGTAGCGGAAGACCACCATGCGCATCAGTTACGGTCTCATAGGCGATCGCGGTGCATCCAGATTTCAGGAGGCCCTTGGCCTGATCAGGGTCGGGGGCCAGATGCAGATAAGTGAAAAGGATCTGATTCTCCCGCAGCTGACACCATTCGGACGGCTGAGGCTCCTTAACCTTTACGATCATCTCGCTCGATGCGAATACCTCAACTGCGGAAGTTAGAATCGTTGCGCCAGCATTGCGATAATCGTCGTCGGTTGCACCAATGCCAGCGCCGGCATTGGTCTCGATCATCACGCGGTGGCCCGCTGCCACGTATTCGCGGACAGCTCCCGGGGTAAGGCCCACGCGATATTCGTGCGCTTTGATTTCCTTGGGGACTCCGACCTTCATTTGAAAACTCCCTGCCTGGAGCGCCTTTCTAATCGGAAGCGAGCAGGGATATTGCGACGCAGCCGTCAAAATGACGCAGAAATTCAGCGATATTTGGCAAGCTTCGCAGGATTTCAAACCCACCGGTGCCGAGCGGATCGTGTGGCCATGCTCGCTGAGCTTAACCGTCGAAAATGCGTGATCGCGATGAAGTTTCGAATTGCGTTCTCGGCTCGTGGAAAAGCTAACAACCGAAATCCAGCCTCGCCGAAACTTCTTAAAGAGCGGGGTCGCAGTCTACCGGTTGGGTAGGCTCGCCCATATGTGTTCAACAGATCCGAGGCAATTGTTCGCCCCACAACCAATCAACGATTCGCCGGCCGCCGAAACCGGTTGCCATCTGCACAAATCTCCGATCGTCAGCTACCGCCTCGCCAATATCAGCTGCATCGGACCCGAGCGGATGCGCCTTCATGGCTGCAAGCACGGCATCGGCCAAATCAGGCGCGACGATCGCAACGAGCTTGCCCTCATTGGCGACATGGATCGGATCGAGACCAAGGAGCTCGCAGGTAGCTGCAACCGCGGGCTTCACCGGAATGGATGTTTCCTGCAGACGGAACCCGAGGTCGGATTGATGCGCAATCTCGTTGAGGGTCGCGGCAAGCCCACCCCGCGTGGGGTCGCGCATCACCCGGATGCTGCTACCGCCGGCGGCAACCATGACCGCTACGAGATTATGCAACGCTGCGGAATCCGAGACCACCTCGGTTTGAAAAGCGACGTTCTGACGTTTTGACATGATCGCCACCCCATGATCCCCGAGGCTACCGGACACCAGCACACGGTCCCCGACCCTTGCCTTGTCGGCGGAGAGATCGAGCCCATCGGCCACAATCCCGATGCCGGTCGTAGAGATGAACAAACCATCCGCCTTCCCGCGCTCGACGACCTTGGTGTCTCCGGCAATGATGTAAACGCCGGCCGCCCGCGCTGCCGCGCCCATCGACTCCGCGATTACCTTCAGATCCGAAAACCGGAAGGCCTCCTCGATGATAAAACTGGCCGACAGATAGAGGGGACGCGCGCCGGACATCGCGACATCATTGATCGTGCCGTGCACAGCCAGTGACCCGATATTGCCGCCGGGAAAGAACAGCGGGGAAACCACGTAGCCGTCGGTCGTCATCACCATCCTGCCTGCCGCAACGTCAAAGGCCGACTGATCATTGCAGCGGGCGAGCCATTCATTACCAAAGGCTTGGTGAAAAAGGCCGGAGATCAGCTGTGCCATAGCGCGGCCCCCGGATCCATGGGAAAGATCAACGCGTCCGTTCTCGACGTCGAGCTTGCGTTGATAACCCTTTACGCTCATGACGGCCGCCTCAACTGTTCATCGCGAACTCGGCCGTAGGTCCAATACGCCGCACAAGCGCCTTCCGATGACACCATGCAGGACCCTATGGGAGTTTCCGGCGTGCAGACGGTTCCAAACAGCTTACACTCGACCGGCCGCTTGGCGCCACGCAAGATCGCGCAGCACTCGCATGCCGGATTGTCTGCGACACGCAAGTCGTGGATCGCAAAACGCGTCTCGGCGTCGAATTGCGCGTAAGCCCGCTTCAGCTTCAGTCCGCTGTTGGGTACGAGTCCGAGCCCTCGCCATTCAAACTGCTCGCGCGGTTCGAATATCTGCGATACCTCCTCCTTCGCGCGCCGATTGCCCTCGCGCGTTACCGCACGACTGTATTGGTTCTCCACCTCGTAGCGATCTTCGTTCACCTGCCGCACCAGCATCAGGATCGCCTGCATCACATCGAGCGGCTCGAATCCCGCGATCACGATGGGCTTGCCGAATTGTTCCGCCAGAGGCTCGTAAGGCTGCGTACCAATAATGGTGCTGACATGTGCAGGCCCGATGAAGCCGTCGATTGGAATCCCGCCGGTGTCGCGGATTTTGGGGTTCTCGAGAATGCTGTGCATCGCAGAGGGTGTAAGCACGTGGTTGCAGAACACGCTGAGCCCCTTCAGCCGCTTCCTCTCGGCAATTCGGATCATCACCGCCGTCGGAGGCGTCGTGGTCTCAAATCCAATGGCAAAGAAGACCACCTCGCGGCTCGGTGCCTGTTCGGCGAGCCGGATAGCGTCGAGCGTCGAGTAGACCATCCGAATGTCTGCGCCGAGCGCTTTGGCTCGCAACAGGGACTGTCCTTGCGACCCAGGCGCGCGCAACAGGTCGCCGTAGACGCACAGAGTGACCTCTGGTCGGTCGACGAGCCGGATCGCCATATCAATTCGGCTGGCGGGCAGAACGCAGACGGGACAACCGGGCCCGTGGATCATGCGAACGTTCGCGGGCAACAGATCCTCCAGGCCGTAGCGGGAGATCGCATGAGTGTGTCCGCCGCAGAATTCCATGAACCGATAGGCTCTTTGCGAACTGACCTCGGCGCCAATCGCACGCGCGATTCTCTGCGCGATGGCCTGGTCGCGAAATTCGTCGGCATATTTCACGATCGGCGTTCTCCTGCGCCGCCTAGCTCCTGCAGGAGCTGCAGCGTGCGCTTGGCTTCCGTCGGATCGATCTTGGCCAGCGCATAGCCGACATGGACAAGGACGCAATCGCCGACCTCGAGCTCGTCGACGAGAGCAATCGATATCTCCAGGCTGATGCCATCGATGGACACCGTGGCCATGTCGTTGGGAAGAATTTTCGCAATCTTTGCCGGCACTGAAAGACACATATCAGGCTGTTCCTCCCCTGGCGGACGACTGTTGAGCAATCTGCAGAGCGGCAATCCAGGCCTGGCCAAGGCTCAAACCGCCATCATTGGGCGGCACCCGCCGTGGCACGAGCGGGGTAAGGCCGGCAGCGCTGCAACCGCGCGGGATTTCCTCCGCCAGCACCGCGTTCAGGAAGCAGCCGCCGCTCAGAACGACAGTATTAACGCCGGTTGTCCGCGCGGAGCGGGTGACCCAGTCAACGCAGGCGGCGGCAAAGGTGCCATGAAAAAGCCCGGCTCCGCCTACGGCGTCAATGTCATCTGCAATCAGCCGCGCAAACATCGGACGAAGCGACAGCACGCAGCCATCGATCGTCCAGCCGGCTTCGATAATCGCAGTCCGCCGCACCAGCGCCTCGAGCTTCATCGCCGCTTCGCCCTCATAGCTCTGCAAACTCGCAATCCCCAGCAGCGCCGCTGCCGCGTCGAACAACCGGCCCGCACTGGTGGTGGTGGGCCCGCCCGGCTGATCGAGCATGGCCGAGACACATCTAGCCTGCCGTTGCGCCGCAAAGCGCAGCCCGATTTCATTACCCCGGTCGAGCCCGTGTAGTACTGCGCTCGCCATGCGCCACGGCTCGCGAGCTGCACGATCTCCACCAGGCATTTGCAGCGGCGCTAAGTGCCCGATGCGTCGGCACCTCGGCCCTTCACACAACAAAAGTTCGCCACCCCAGTTACCGCCGTCGGAACCAAAGCCATGGCCATCGAGCACCAGGGCAAGCGCAGGTCCCGCATGACCATGCTCGGCGATCACTGCGGCAGCGTGTGCGTGGTGATGCTGGACAGCCACCAGCTCGCGGCCATTTGCTTCCGCAAACCGGGTAGAAGCCATATCGGGATGCAGATCATGGGCGACGACGACAGGCTCCACGTCAAGGCTCGATGTGAGGTGTCGGATCGTCTCCTCGAACGCACGAATGCCTTCGGCCGTATCCAGATCGCCAATATGCTGGGAGACGAACGCTTGGTTGTCCCGCGTGATGGTGATGGTCGATTTCAGCGCGCCCCCGACTGCGAGCACGGGCGGTACAGACCTCGCAAGCCGGATCGGTTCGGGAACATAGCCACGGGCACGACGAATGAATTGCGGCCGGCCAGCCACCACCGACACCACGGAGTCATCAGCACGCGTCAGGATATCGCGATCATGGGTCACGATAACGTCGGCGATTCCCTTGAGCCGGCGCAGCGCCTGTGCGTTGTCGATCAGGAGCGGTTCGCCGCAAAGATTGGCACTGGTGGCGACGATGACCGGGCCGTCCCCCGCACATGCTCCTGCCGAGCGAAGCGCGTGAAAGATGAGGTGATGCAGCGGCACTACAGGCAGCATGACACCCACACGTGACAAGCCAGGAGCTATGGCGGGCGCCAGATTGTTTCGCGAAGGCAGAAGGACGATGGGACGTGCTGCGCATTCGAGCAGCGCAAGCTCGGGCGCGTTCGCCTCCGCGATCTCGCTGACGCGCTCTATGGAATCGACCATAACCGCGAACGGCTTCTGAGGGCGCTGCTTTCTTCTGCGCAAACGCTGCACCGCGTCCTGGTTACGCGCATCGCAAAGCAGCTGGTATCCACCCAGCCCCTTTATCGCCACGATTTGTCCCCCAGCGATTGCCGCGACAATGGCGCTGATCTCATGGCTGAGCCGAGGACCGCATGCCGGACACGCGATCGCCTCCGCATGAAACCTACGGCTCGCCGGATCGCCATATTCAGCCGCGCAGGCGGCGCACAGCCTAAAAACCCTCATCACGGTGTTGCGGCGATCGTACGGAAGCCGTTCGGCGACGGTGTAGCGTGGGCCGCAATGGCAGCAACTGATGAAGGGGTAAAGATAATGCCGATTTTCTGGATCGAACAGCTCACTGAGACATTGCTGGCAGGCCGCAGCATCCGCGACGATCTGCGTTGACAATTTGCCGCCTTCGCTCGTGCCGATCGAAAAGTCTTCCGCCGCGAGCGCCGCAGTCTCCCGAACGCAGATGTGGTCGATGCGTGCCAATGGCGGCGCCTCGAGCGGCAACATGGCGACAAACTCTGAGACCCGATGACCCTCGACCTCGATCGTAACGCCCTCGGGGCCATTGATGACAAATCCCGCCAATCCGTACCGCATAGCGAGTCCATAGACGTAAGGACGAAAGCCGACCCCTTGCACGGCCCCACTCACGCGCAGGCGTAGCCGTGTTCGGTCGCAGGTGGCTGCGGCGTTCATCGCCTTGTGTCCTCTACGACGTGCCTCTGATGCCTCGCCTGTCTATCGATCCAGGCGTAGAGCGCGCCAAAACCCTCGCCGGTACGAGCCGAAACTACAAGCACGTCGATCTTTGGATTGACGCGTCTGGCGTATTCGATCGTCTTACCCAAATCGAACTCAAGCAGCGGGGCCAGATCAATCTTGTTGATCACCATGAGCGAAGAAGCGGCAAACATATCAGGATATTTGAGCGGCTTGTCTTCACCTTCGGTAATCGACAAAACTACGATCTTGCAGGCCTCACCAAGATCGAAGGCTGCGGGACAGACCAGATTACCGACGTTCTCGATGAAGAGAATGCCGTCAGTGAGCAGCGGCAAGCGCCGATGAGCCTCGCCAATCATGGCAGCATCGAGATGGCAACCCTTGCCGGTGTTGACTTGAACGGACGGCACGCCGGCGGCCCGAATGCGTTCGGCATCGTTCGAGGTCTGCTGGTCTCCTTCGATGACCCCGACCGGGCGGCTGCGCTTGAGCTCGGACACGGCGCGGACAAGCAGCGTCGTTTTACCTGCACCAGGACTGGACACAAGATTAAATACAAGCAGGTCATCGGCTGCGAAGAGCGCACGGTTTTCCGCCGCAATCCCATTATTCTTGCCAAGAATGTCGCGCTCGATCTGAATGACCCGCTCTCTGCTCATGCCCGCGACCTTCAAGCCAGCCGGCCCGGCGCCGCCGCTCAGCAGCGCCTGCCCGCCATGAGCCTGGTGATGGGCAAAGCGATGATCGTGACTATGACTCTCGCGAGCATCGTATGAACGCTGCAGGCCTTGGTCGCCATGCGGGTGGTAACGGCGAGCGAAATCGTCCTGCATATCAGCATAGTAACGCGCGTGGCTCTCCGCATCGTGCGCCTTGGCGCGTGCGGTCGACGGCGTCCCGTCAGTGCAGCCGCAAACGGTACACATCAATCGATCTCCAGCTCTTTCACGCGCATCTGTTCGCCCGTGGTTACCTGCAACTGATAGCTGCCGCAGCGAGGACAGCACTCACCGCGCCGTGCAATTTCGACGCTCTTCGAACAGCTCATGCACCAGGCGACGCCTGGAAGTTCGACGATGTTAAGGACAGCGCCCTCGGCAACGGTCCGCGTTGCAACGACAGCAAAACAGAACCTGATCGCTTCAGGCGCGGCATGACTCAGCGCTCCCATCTCTAGACAGACGCTCCGCACCCGCGAAAACGACCGATGACGTACCTCCTCCTCGACGATTTGAATGATGCCAAGACAAATCGCCATTTCATGCATCGCCAACTTCGCGAAAATTGAGGGTGAACCCGACGCACGGATCGAGCGATGCAATCACCGCATGAACTGAATCCCGATGTCGTCTCGCCGTCAGCACCGCGCCCTCCAGGCTGCGGACAAGCGGTCCGCGCTGGTGGAAATTCCACTCCGTCGGCGCAAGGAATTCGAAGCGGGATATCCGGCCTTGAGGATCAAGCTCAACCGCGTGGTAGAGACGACCCCTGGCGCATTCGACCGCGGCCGCTGCACGGCCGGGCCCTAGCTTATATCTTTCGATAATCCCATGCTCCGCCGACTCGATATGAGCACCGGCCTTGAGCCAGGCGCATAGCCGGAGGATTTCCACAATTCTGGCTTTCAGCCGCTCGGCCGCGCCGGATGGGCTCGGCGAGAGTCGATCACGCTTCATTTGGCGCGCCCATGGACCCGTCTCAGGCGCATGTCCGTCAAGATCGGGACAATAGCAAAATGTCGCGTCATCCACGAGCAGCCGTTTAATGATGTTGCGGTCGTCGGCAACGGACAGGAACGAGTGCTCCGCCGGAATTGATTTCAGGTCGATCTCATTAAGCGCTGCAATGCGAAGCGCCAATGGGCTACCGGACCTCAGCGCGCCACCCTCATTCGGCATGCCGAGCGCAGCTAGCGCAGCCACAATCCGCGCTGTTGCTTCGCGTTGAGCGGAGCCCCAGGGTGTCTGTGCGGTGCCGACTAGCGCTGACATTTCCCGCCTCAGGAAGCGGATTGCCGCCGCACTGGCGATGTCTTGCGTAAGATGTCCGACAAAGAGGCCCCGTAGCAATTCCGCGATGCGCTCGGTAACGATAAGCGCAATACGATGCTGTTTTGTTGTGCGGGTGATCGCTTCGTCGCGCGCCGTCTCGATCGCGGACAGCAGTGCGGTTTGCTGCGCAGCGGCACACAGCGCGAAGAGCCGCGGCAGCACATTGAGCAGCGACGAGGCCTGTTTGCCGGCGAACAGCCGCGCCAGCGGCGGCCGGACTCGCGGCAGGATCTCGACCGCGGCGACTACGTCGGCAGCAAGCGACACGGTGACATCGATTTTGCTGCGGGCAGCGAAGCTCATGCGCACCGCTCCGCCAACATCCTGCGCAAGGTATGCCGGCGGTCGCTGCACACGCGCTGTCTATGGGATCCCACCCAATGCCGAATGTTCTCCAAGCTCTTCATGTGAAGTACGCCTTAATCATTTCGTGCATGCGTTCGGCAGAGTCCTGGAAATCTTCGTCGGCAGCCAACGCAACAATCGGCACGCCGCCGACCTCGAGCGTATCAAGGATGATATTGTCCGTAGAATTGAAGAACTGCACCGACCAGACATTCCTGATCCCGGTCGCCTGCACTCGGCACGTGCCGTAACCGCGGAAGATGAGTTGGACCGGGCCATTGCCCACGCTGTGCTGCAGGAATGCCAGATCGATAACGCTCATCGGCAGCAACGTGAGATTGATGACATGCGCGCGCATGCCAAACCGCCAGACGCGCGACCGCTCGCGTATTTCCGCGAGCAACGATTGCACGTTCATCGCGCCGTCCGGCGCCGCGCCGATTACGATATCGGCGGACGTCAGGTCACTTGCGGCGCTCCGGACAATCTGCGGAATCGCCCCGACCTCAACATATTCGTGCGCCGGATCGGTCCCGATGCGCACGCGCCAGATTCCCGCAAGCACGGACTCCCGGATTTGCGCCAAAGTGCCATCTGGCAGCGCAACCACGCCAGCAACCTCACCTTCTCCGAGCACTTCGCCAATCAGCTTGCGCTCGGGATCGCTGAGATTCGCGAGTCCGTACTGTTGCGTCCGAGCGCCGCTTCTCTGGCCGCCAACGGCAGCAGCGGCATTCGATAACAGCGCGGTGGCATTCGGATAGTTCCTTGCAAGCTCGTCGCCATCGCGCCAGCCGCTGGCGAGCGCGCTCGTCGACCCGCTATGGAATACATCGAGACTTCCAGAGCCCGTGACAAGCTTGCTCGCCACCCGCTCGGTGCCGTCCGATACAACGCGGAGCGCTGTCTTCATCATGCGACGTTCCGTTGGCTTTCTCGAGAGCCCTTGCCGACACAGGTGCTGCCGGCGTGTGACCGAACGATCTGTACCGAAATGCGGTCGATCGTGACCAAACGGACCGGTCTCCTGCCGATCACGCGGAGTGTACCCTGCGGACCGCGCAGGCTCAGGCTCGACGGGCCGCGCAGGCCGAGCCGGCCGACCAGCTCGCCACTAACGCCGACCGCAGGCACTGTGCCTCGAATGCGCCGCCGAAATGCGTTGACCATTTCAGGACGGAAGAACGCGGGCTTGACGATCCGGAGCAAATATAGGGGATCGGCCACCGGCTGCGGCATCACGGCCGCCCTCATGGGAACGTGCGCGACTAGGCGCGCATCGACGCTGACGCCCCTCACCTCGGGCGGAGCGGACCGCGCAAAACCATGCTGCGCCGGCTGCAACTTCATCACACGCCTTCTGTAAATGTTCGGTTCTGCTAACAGGCTATTAGCAAGGCGCATGCCAACCATTGTCTGTTGGCGAGTCCCACTCGAACCAAAGACTCGAAGCGCCTGACATTTTCCATGCAAAGGTTAGGTGCGACTGGAAGCCGATGTGTGAGCAAGCGCAGTGGGCGCAATATCCGCAAGCGGACCCGCTAGCGTAGGTGCTCCGGCAATTGCGGCTCATGACCAATCAAGTCTGCAAAGAAACGATCGCAGTCCTGGCCGTTGAGGCTGGCCTCAAGCGCGTCAAGTGCTTCCGAGATCAGCCTTGCTTCATTTTCGTCCAAAAGCCGCACCGCGCTGTCGATATGAACGAGCACCTTTGCGCCGACCACGGCGTCGGAGAGCAGCATGACTGAGACGCGCCGCTGTTCATCGCCATACTCGCACAGCGCCGTAATGCTGTCGGTCTCGAGAATCGTCATCGGCAAGCCAAGGCACATGGTCAGTCGCGGGCCGCTAGATCGGCTGCGCCCTCATCTCATAATTTGCATGGTCGATATTGTTCGCTAACAGTCGTTCTGATGCAGGCAGCGGCGCGGTCCGCGGTTTTGCCGGCGATTCCCACTGCGCCAGGAGTTTGCAAGCTAGTTCAATGGCAGGCGCAATTTGAAAGCGTACCGGGGCGGTCAGCGGACCGCCCCAATGCTCCAGGTCCAGCGGCTGACAGCCGATGAGAGCGAGCTCTCGCGGGCGCCGGCCAAGCAGGTCGGCCGCACTCAAGACCTCCTGAAAGCCGGTCTGATGCAGGCTCATCTTCTTGGCGGCGGTAAATTTTGGCACTTCGTCATCTCGCACAAGCTTCAACTGCCCGGGCGGCAATCCATAGTCGATCGCATCGAACACGATCAGGCAATCGGCCTGCTCGAGAAAACTGACGAGGTAGAGCCCCTGTGTGCCGCCATCGAGGACGGTGACGTTGTCATCGATGGCGTAGCGGCGATGAAACTCCTCGACCACCCGCACGCCGAATCCCTCATCGGCCCACAAGATATTGCCGATGCCGAGCACCAGAATCCTCTTCTTGTTCTCCGGAGCCAGCATCCGCCTCTCAGTCAATCGCGAAACCCGCGCTCACCCGAAATTATAGATCAGATGCTCCTGGGCGACATGTGTCTTCCCGGATCACCGCGTAGATGTGGACCAGCGCAAAGGTCACGATCACCCACAGGCCGAGATGATGCCAGGTATGGACGTCCTGACTGTTCGGCCAAATTGAAAATACCCAGCTGAACAGCTTGTACTGCCAGCTGTCAGTACCTGCACCTTGCCCATAAAGTGCAAACCCTGTGACGACCATGAACGTGATCGTCTGCGTAAACATGAAGAACATTGCGAGCTGAGCGAGACGGTTGCGCCCGACGCGCCGCTCGGGCTCAACTGTAAGGAACGCATACGAGCGAATCTCCTGGTACACCTCGCGCCAAAAGCAGCTGCGCCAGAGCGGCACCCAAAAGATCTGCATGGCATGCGCATTTCCCTTTAAAGCCCAGTAGATCCGCAGAAGAAAGCCGATACTGAGCACATATCCCGCCGATAAATGAGCAAAGCGGATATAGCCGAACAGGAAATTGTCGGTTGCCTCTCCCGACATCGCCGGTGTCGCGGTTCCAATGAGATAGCCGGTTAGACTCAGTATCAGAATGGCCGCGGCATTGACCCAATGCCACAGTCGCACCGGCGCGCAGGCGATACCACCGCCGATGCAGCGTTCAGTCGGTGCCGCATCGACGGCGGCAAGGAGCTTCCGAGCCCTGTTCGGCAAGCCCCTAACGAACATTGACTGAAGCCATTTCCTGGCCCTCAGGACTCATCACGTGGGTCGAGCAAGCCAAGCACGGATCAAAGGAATGGATCGTGCGCAAGATCTCCAGAGGCCGCTGCGGATCGGCCATCGGGGTACCGATCAGGGAGGCTTCAAAAGCGCCAATATTGCCCTTGGGATCGCGAGGAGATCCGTTCCACGTCGTCGGCACAACACATTGATAATTGTCGATCTTGGCGTCCTTGATCTTGATCCAGTGCCCAAGCGCACCGCGCGGCGCCTCAGTGAACCCATAGCCCTTGGCCTCCTTGCGCCAGGTTTCCGGCTTCCACCTGCTGACATCGGCAGTTGCCGTATTGCCCCCTTGATGTGGACTACCAACTTATCCTGGAAATAACGCATCTGATGCGCCGCCCACTGGCATTCGAGCGCCCGCGCCGCAGTACGGCCAAGCGTTGAGAACAGCGCAGTCAGGGGAAGATTGAGCCCCTTGAGCAGTCTCTCGGCGGGCTCCTTGAACTCGGTTTTGTTTTGCGCATAACCCATGATATATCGCGCTAACGGCCCGACCTCCACGGCGTGGCCGCGCCAGCGCGGCGCTTTGATCCAGGAATACTTGCCGCCCTCATCGAGTTCCTTGATATCTGTCTTGCTGCCTTTGAGTTTTGGCCCAAGTTCAAAACTCGGCTCAGTGATACCGTCCCAGGGATGCAGTCCACAGCAATCGCTGGGGTATTTATACCATGAATGCGCGACGAATTCCTGGATCTGCTCGGGATCACCATGGTCGATCGGCAGTATCTCCTTGAGATTGCCACCAAGAATGACCCCGCGCGGCAGCTTGAGGCTTTTGGCGGAACAGTCATTTGCGTTTTCGGGGATGTCGCCATAGGACATCACGCTTTTACTCGAAAGTCCGCCGCCATGGAGCCAGTCCTTATAGAACGAGCAGATCGCGGCAATGTCGGGCAGGTAGACCTGTTCGACAAACTCGATCGAACGGTCGACGATCGAGGACACGATGTTCAATCGCTCCATATTGATCGCACCCACCGCGCCAGTTCCGTCGATGTTGATCGCGCAGGGCACGCCGCCGACCAGCCAGTTCGGATGCGGGTTCTTGCCACCATAGATAGCTTGGATCTTGACGATCTCCTTCTGGAAGTCGAGCGCTTCCAGATAATGCGCTACAGCCATCAGGTTCGCTTCCGGTGGCAGCTTGTAGGCCGGATGCCCCCAATAGCCATTCTTGAACGGACCGAGTTGCCCTGATCCGAAGAATTTGGTGAGCCGGATCTGCAAATCCTTAAAATAGCCAGGGGACGACAGCGGCCAGGGCGAGATAGACTGCGCGAGCGCGGAGGTCGACTTGGGATCGGCCTTCAACGCGGAGACCACGTCGACCCAATCCAGCGCGTGCAGGTGATAGAAATGTACGAGGTGATCATGCACGAGCAGGCACAGCTGCATGATGTTGCGGATCGAATTGGCATTCTCCGGAATCGCAATTCCTAGTGCATTTTCAACCGCGCGCACGGAGGTGAGCGCATGGGTGCCGGTGCATACACCGCAAATCCGCTCGGTGAACGCCCAGGCGTCGCGCGGATCGCGCCCGCGCAGAATAACTTCGATGCCACGCCACATTGTCCCGCTGGAGACCGCATTGCGGATCACATTGTCTGAATCGAGATTTGCTTCAACACGCAGGTGGCCTTCGATCCGCGTCAGCGGATCGATGACGATTCGCCTGCCGGAACGATCGAGATTGAACCCATTCGGTGTCTGGACGGCCACCGTCGCCCTCTCCTCAACTCGGTTTGCTTTTGTGGGCTGCGCGATCCCGGTTGTGGGTCAACCGCTTCGCGGCGGTGACCGCCGCGTGGGCAGCGACGGTTAGCCCAACTGCGCCGGCAGCGGCCATGCCGATCTGGTCGGCGTTCGCCTCGATGCCGAACTGCTTGATCGCTGTGAGGCGGTCGTAAAATGACCCCTTATCCCAGAAGCCGTCTTCGGAGCAGCCGAAGCAGCCGTGGCCGGATTGAATCGGAAATGAAATGCCGCCGTTCCACCGAATGGCAGAACAGGCATTGTAGGTGGTGGGCCCCTTGCAGCCCATCTTGTACAGGCAATAGCCCTTGCGTGCGTACTTATCGTCCCACTTTTCGACGAATTGGCCAGCGTCGAAATGGGAACGCCGATAGCACTTGTCGTGAATCCGCTCGGAATAGAACATACTTGGACGCCCATGGCGATCGAGCTCCGGAAGCTTTCCGAACGTGGTCATAAATGTCACGAGACCACTCATGACCTCTGCGATAGGAGGGCACCCGGGCACTTTGATGATCGGCTTGTTAGTGATCACCTTATCGATCGGCACCGCGCCCGTCGGATTGGGCTTGGCCGCTTGCACGCATCCCCAGGACGCGCACGTGCCCCAAGCGATGACCGCCACGGACTCTTCCGCCATGGACCTGAGCTTTTCAACGAACGGCTTGCCGCCGTCAATGCAGAACATGCCACCCTCGTTCAGCGGCGGATTGCCTTCGACGGCGAGCACATACCTGCCTTTGTACTTGGCACGAGTTTCCTCCAGGATGGCTTCGGCCTGGTGTCCTGCCGCCGCCATGATTGTATCGTCATAGTCGAGCGATATCATCGACAGCAGCGCGTCCTTGATCAAGGGATGGGCCGAGCGGATAAAACTTTCCGAGCAGCAGGTACACTCGAGCCCGTGCAGCCAGATGACGGGCACACGCGGTTTGGTCTCCAGGGCATTGGCAATACTGACCGCGGCGAGCGGACTAAGTCCCAAGCTCGCGGCAGTCAAACTGCAGAATTTGTGGAAACTACGACGCGTGATACCCTGACGTCTGATCACGCTGTAGAACGTTTCTGTTGCACCACCCATTAAGCCTTCCATGTGAGGGTCGTCGGCCGTAACGAATTACTGACGTTTAGCAAGAAACAAGCCAGCGAACCGAAACACTTGATAGCTGGCACGCCACCGCTTCTGGCTTTGCGGACAGTCGAAACCAGCCAGCGAGCCACAAGCTGCGCCATTGATCTGTCATGCTATTCGTGTCGGGTTTTGGACGTCGATGTGAGCACTTCAACAGAGCAGCACCATGGTTCACTACTGCGGTGACCATGTCATGCTCGCTCTTGCACGACCGCGACACTGACGCGGCATGCCGATTGTTGAATAGAATAGGTGCAGTTGACGGGGACCGCACTGCCCCCAGTCTCAATCAGACTTGCCGATTGCTGACCAATGGGGCGTTAAAGCCAGCTCGTAGTCGCAACTGCGGAAAGCAGCCCACACCCAGAGCGGCTGTCGAGCGACGAAGAGAAGCCGCAATGTGAGCCCCGATGCGCACGCAGCGTTCGCTTTTTAGGTCTGATCGATCCGATCTGCGTTCGATTCAAAGGGGCGCGCGCACCGCATCGCTGCAGTATCTTGGGCGAGAGCCTGGACGTTCAGAGCTAGCGCGATTCGGCCGACGCGGATAGCAGGTGACGGCGCCGGCTTTCAGTTGACATCGATGGGTAGCAGCAACACTGTCTGCCAAAAAACAAAACGGTTGATCGCGCCTTTCGACGGGAAGCGGATTATCGGATTATTGCAGCATAGACGATATACTGGACCTGTTCGCGGTAATACTTCCGGATTTCTCCGGGCGCTGCCGTTCCGACCACCACGACGAGATGCTCCTTTGGGTCGCAGAAAAATTGTGTCCCGTAGGCGCCGGTCCAGGTGAACTCACCTGGATTGCCCGGAACCGCCGAGAGACCCTCGTTTATGCGTACAGCCACTCCGAGCCCGAAGCCGAAGCCGGCACGGTGCGGCTCCACATTGGCGACCCTATTCTTCATCTCTGGCCCGAGGTGGTCGGAGATCATGTGGCGCACCGTCTTCGGACCGAGAATGCGCTGCCCATCGAGCTCCCCGCCGTTGAGCAGCATTTGTCCAAAGCGCACGTAGTCACCGACTGTCGCAAATGCGCAGGCTCCCCCGCAGTCAAATTTCGTCGGAATTTCGAGGAGCTCGATTTCTTGTGGCTTTCCTGTCAGCGGGTCGTCTGGAAATGGATGCGCGAGGCGCTCGCGTTGCGATTCCGACAAATGGAAAGTGGCATCCTGCATTCCGGTCGGCTTCCACAGGTTGCTGGCCAGATAGTCGCCCAATCGTCGTTCGCTGACCTGTTCCACGACAGCTCCCAGCACGTCGGTCGAGAAGCCGTATTCGAATTCTGTCCCCGGTTGGTGCGCTAGCGGCAGCTTGGTAATGGCTTCAATGAACGTCTGCTTATCGCCCCTTAGTGGCGGAGCGGCGAAATCGGGATAGAGACGCGCCACTTGGTCTGAGCTGTCGGGGGGCGCGCCATAGGTCAGCCCGGA
This sequence comes from Bradyrhizobium agreste, assembly GCF_016031625.1. GTDB lineage: Bacteria > Pseudomonadota > Alphaproteobacteria > Rhizobiales > Xanthobacteraceae > Bradyrhizobium > Bradyrhizobium agreste. Next base: position 478,983 of record NZ_JACCHP010000001.1, read on the forward strand.
TGTGTGGCGATATAGATCGTGGATGTAGATCGGAGAACTCTGCGTTTGAAATTCTAATGAGCCGTCTGGCAGCGGCACTCCCACCTTCATGTTTGCGAATTCCGGGTAGTAATCCGTAAGCCTCGCCTGTAGAGGCAGGCGACCTTGCTCCATGAGGATAAGCCCGGCAACGGCCACCATCGGTTTGGTCATAGACGCAAGCGCGAACATCGCATCGAGCGGCATCGATTTTCCTTTCGCAGGATCGAGTTGCCCGTACGCCTTGTAGTGGATCAGCTTGCCGTCTCTGGCGATTGCAACCACCGCGCCCGGCACGCGTTTACTCGCGATCTCGCGAGCGAAGAACTCGTCTAGCTTGGCGAGGCGCTGCTGAGAAACGCCAACATCATCGGCCGTTGCTTCAGGCAGAGGCGCGGAGTGCACTGAATTGAAGCCGATTCCAGCAGCCGCCGCGGCCATAACAAGCTTTTTCATTGTAGCCTCGCAAGGATGGATAGATCCGCTCATCGGTCGTGATCGGATATGTCCGACCGGCAAGCCTAAGACGGTTCAATGCCTCTCTTGGCACAGTATTTGTCGATGAGGGCTAAGGTGAAGATCGCTGCAAACGCGAACATCACCATACCGCCGGCAATCACACTCGCCTCGCGCCAGCGCGACGCTTGGACGTAGTCTACGACGTAGGCTGACAACACCTTGGTGCGCCCAGGAATGTTGCCGCCGATCATCATCACGACGCCGAATGTGCCGATCGTATGAGAGAAGCCAACCACGGCGGCTTTAACAAACTCCAGTCGCGCCAGCGGCCCGCTGATGGTAATGAAGGTATACAACGACGAAACGCGTCCCGTAGCTTTCAATGGACGATCGCCTATCGCAACAAAGGCGTTACGGATCGGTTGCACCACCAACGGCAGCGCCGAGAGGACCGATCCGATCACGATTCCCGCGAAGGTAAAAGCGAGCGTGCGCTCGCCCCACAAAGAGGCGAGAACGCCACCCGGTCCGTTTGGGCCGAGCAACACGAGTACGCAAAAACCGAGAGCCGTCGGTGGTAGCACTAGCGGTAGGGCGATCATCGTCGCCACCGCCTCGCTCAAAAGAGTCCTTGAGCGCGCCAGCCACCAAGCGAGGGGCACACCAATCAGGAGGAGGATCACGGTCGTCACGCTGGCGAGCTCAATCGTGAGCGCAACCGATTGCGAAATCTCTGCCGAAAAGACATCCATGTGGGTCAGCCCAACAGTCCGAGCAGGTCGCCGTGTCGGCACAGTGATCGCCTGCACGTCCGGCTCATCCAGCGATGTGGCGCAGATCGCCCTTTAGTCGCGCGGCACTTCGTGGCGGCCGCCACATTCGCGCGCGTCGCTTCTGCGAGCAGCAGCAGCATCGCAATACTCATCGGCAACTCCTGCGACTGGGCCACGTCCATCTATCTGACGGCGGAAGCTCCTCGTTCGTCGTCAGCAATTCCTGTGCCGCGTGCGAACTGTCGCGCGCTCTATGCTCAACGTGCGAAATTCGCATAGACGCCCACATCAATGTGGCGTGAACCCAACGCCCTGTCAGATTTCAGGCATTTTTGTTCCCGAGCAGACAGCGACACGCCCCGCAACGAAGGGGTCGCTTTTGACGCCCTCATGATGCCTGTTTGATTCGTCGATGGCTCAACCGCCGCACTCGCCACGCTGGCAATGCAACGGATCTCAGCAAGACTGCCGTTTGGCAGTAACGGGAACGATCTAGCTGAGAAATCATCGTAACGCTGCTTCTGCGACGCGGCAAAAGGCACGAGGAGCCGAGAGCGAAGGCCGTCTGCTTAATGCGCATCGCTAGCATAGGCCTGGAGACAATGCCCCGTCGCGAACGAGCTTTGCCGTTGGCGACAATGCAGTGCATCGATCAAAGATTCTTCCGCGCAATCGAGTTCCTAAACCAGGCTTCCATCGCGTAAATGCCTACAATCCAAACTATGAATTTTACCGATGTCACGTACTGTTGCATCCATCTCAGCAGTCGGCGCATATCGATCACGCTAGGGCTTCGCGGCCGAGACGTGACTCCGCTAATGCGCCCAGCCGATCAAGTTAGGAGTCACGCTGGACCTTTTTTGTTCGACCTTGCGAACGCGGTCCGAGCACTCAAACCGATGCCGCCGGCGACAGACGGTTTGTCCGCCACTGCTTAGTCTGCGCATTTTGGCATCTGGTGCAGATCTTGCTTAAGAGAAAGGATAAACGCAACTCGCCTGCCTTTGGAATGACGCGCCGACTCTCGGAACCGTCTTCAATCGCACACGGCTGAAAATGAGTCTCGTATGACGCTGTCGCCTCTCAAAGACGCGGCGGCTCACACTCGAGCATATTCGGGAAGGAAGCGTCATGACCACCATGTCAACTGCGGCGCCAGCGCGCGCGTCGCAAACTTGGTATAAGATTCTCTACGTGCAGGTGCTGATTGCGATCATGATTGGCGCCATGGTCGGCTGCCTATGGCCGTCCGTCGCGACCAACGACTGGGTCAAGGCGCTCGGTGACGGATTTATCAAGCTCATCAAGATGGTGATCGCGCCGATTATTTTCTGCACCGTCACATCCGGTATTGCGCATATTCAGGATGCGAAGAAAGTCGGACGCGTCGGCGTCAAGGCGCTGGTCTATTTCGAGATCGTCTCCAGCTTTGCCTTGCTGTTGGGCCTTGTTATGGGCAATCTGGTCCAAATCGGCCATGGCCTTGCGGTCAAGCCGGATGCTGCGGCGGTCGCCAATTACGTGAAGCAGGCGGAAGCCTCGAAGACCGTCGATTTCTTTCTCAACATCATTCCCGACACCATGGTGGGCGCCTTCGCTCGTGGCGATGTTCTGCAGGTTCTCTTGTTCGCGATTCTATTCGGCTTTTCGTTGATGGCGCTGGGAAAGCGTGGGGAGCGGCTGCGCGGCATGATCGACGACGTCGCGCACGCGGTGTTCGGCGTAATCGCTATCATCATGAAAGCGGCTCCGATCGGCGCCTTCGGCGCCATGGCCTTCACCGTCGGCAAGTTCGGGCCGGCAGCACTCGGCAATTTGATCGCTCTGATCGCGCTGTTTTACGCGACTGCGGCGCTATTTGTCGTGGTGGTGCTCGGTTTGATCGCGCGCCTCGTCGGCTTTTCAATCTTCAAGTTCATTGTCTATATCAAGGACGAGATACTGATCGTGCTCGGCACTTCGTCCTCTGAAAGCGCGCTGCCGCAATTAATGGAGAAGCTCGAACGGCTGGGCTGCTCCAAGCCCGTGGTCGGCCTGGTTGTGCCAACTGGCTACTCCTTCAACCTCGACGGCACCAATATCTATATGACACTTGCGACATTGTTCATTGCCCAGGCACTCGGGGTCGAGCTCACCTTTGGCCAGCAGCTCACGATCCTGCTCGTTGCAATGCTAACGTCGAAGGGAGCAAGCGGCGTCACCGGCGCGGGCTTCATCACGCTCGCTGCGACGTTGTCGGTGGTCAACCCAGCGCTGGTGCCGGGCATGGCAATCGTGTTTTCAATCGATAAGTTCATGAGCGAGGTGCGCGCCCTTACTAACATCACCGGCAATGGCATCGCCGCCGTGTTCATATCCTGGTGGGAGGACGAGCTCGAGCACGCGACGCTGCGGGCTCGGCTCAACCAGCCCAACGTTTCCACCACTATCGACGCACGATGATTCCAGTGCGCAGGCCCTTGCTCCGCGTCGCGTCCCGGGAGCCACCCTGAAAAGCTGCCACCCGAGCAAAAGAGTAGGAGATCTTTAACAGTCATTTTCAAGGGCGTCTTTAGCTGTCGAGCTCCCGGCCATCTGAACGTTTCTGCAACATTTTGCCGTCCCAGATAATGGGACTGCGACAGAACGGTGCACCTGACGACCTAGGTGTTGGTCCGCCTACAATTGCCAATGTGCGCGGTCATTGCACTGACCTCGCCCAACCAACGACGTGGTAGCGATCTTGCTGACGCAACTCGTCATCCCTTGTTACGGTCCGCGCTGCCGCATTAAATCGTGATGGGTGTGATCAGCATGGATTAGATGGTACCTCGACGGAGCCATGGCGGCTCGCACACGGCTAGTGTCGGTTCGGCGTCGTTGGCGCGCGCTCACCGGCTAACCCGGAGACAAGTCCTCTCACCTAGGCGTAATGGCCCTAAGGCATACAAGGCAGCCGGGTAACTTCACCTTCGTATCTCGGCACATGACGATTGCGCTTTCTTCCGCATACCGATCGTAACGGCGAGATGAATCGTCCGGCAGCTTGTCCCTGTTCTTTCCGGTTTGGCGAGGCGCGCCTGATTGTTTCGGTTCAACGTCTTGACCGAACTGCAGCCGCTGTCCTCGTCCGGCCGGCGCAAGGGGGTTGTCCTCGGCTGCAACCTCAAGCGCCTGCCCGGAGGTTATCGGCAGCGGAGGAAAGCAGACATCTCAGCTTCCACTCCAGGCGTGTCAGCGCGCCATATTGAAAGGTTTAGGACAACTATACGTATGTCTGTGATGCGTTTTTTCTTCGCGCGTGCTCAGTTCAGCAAGCAATCGATCTCGGAACCGCTCACAGCGGGTGCTGGTGCCGAGTATTGCCCCATTTTTGCCTAAAATGTTATAGCTCTCCCGCCGGAGAACAGGCCGGACGGTATCAAAATGCGTAGCCAGATCAGCAGTTTAAAGCGCTCAGCCACTCAGTTCACCTTCGGCTCCATAACGCTGGCGGTTGTAACACTGTCTTGCTTGTACCTTCACGCGCATTTCGCGGCGACGGCGTTCGCCTATTTGTTAGTGGTATTGCTGTTTTCGTTGATGGGCAGCTTCATCGCGTCGTCCGCGCTTTGCATCGTAGCCATCGCTGCTCTCGCTTACTACTTTGCGCCGCCGGCGTTCAGCCTGCGAATCGATGACCCCCAAGATTTGCCGGTGGTTGTTGCATTCTTTATTGCTTCGATTGTCGGAGCGCACCTGATCGGAAGGCTGCGCCAGGAAAGAGAGGCTGCGCGTGTAGTTGCGGCCAAGCTTCAGCGGAGTGCGGCCGATTTGGAGGATCGCGAAAGACGGTGGCGCGCCATCTTCGAGCACAATCCGGCCATGTATTTCATGGTCGATGAAGCCGGCACTGTCCTCAACGTCAATACGCTCGGCGCGACACAACTCGGCTATGCTCGTGCTGAACTGATCGGTCGATCGGTGCTGGACGTATTTCTCGAGGCGGATCGCGCGTTCGTTCGCGAATGCGTTCGGACGTGCCTTGAGGATATCGGACAAACGCGCACGTGGGACGTCCAGAAAGTCAGGAAGGACGGCTCGGTGTTGTGGGTACGTGAAAACGCCAAAGCCATGCTCTGGGCGAATGAGCAGCCCATTATCCTTATCGCCTGCGAAGATATCACGGAGCGAAGGCGGACCGAACTTGCCCTGCAGCGGAGCGAAGCACATTTAGCCCAGGCGCAGGAGTTGAGTCACACGGGAAGCTTCAGCTGGAACCCCACTACGGGCGAGGCCTTCTGGTCAAAGGAAACATTTCGGATTTTCCAATTAGATCCTCAGACAGTGCCACCGGGGCCGCAGCTCGTCGTTGAGCGCACTCATCCAGATGATAGGGCTTCGGTTAGAGAAATTATCGATCGCGCGAACCGAGACCCGAGCGATTTCGAGCACGAATATCGGCTTCTGCTACCGGACGGCTCGGTAAAGCACATTCATGCGCAGGTACGAGCGACGAGGACAGCCTCTGGGGACATCGAGTTTGTTGGGGCAGCTACGGATATTACAGCGGCGAGGCGAGCAGAACAGCAGCTGCGCCGGAGCGAGGCCTATCTGGCCGAAGCCCAGCATCTCAGTCACACGGGCAGTTGGTCCTGGGACGTCTACCGTCGAGATTTCATATATCGCTCCGCCGAGGTCGATCGTCTGTTTGGCTTTAGCCCACAAGAGCCGGTATCGATAGAGATCATTCGATCGCGCATCCATCCCGAAGACTTGCCGCGGCTACAGGAGGTGCAGCGCCAGGCGATTGAACACGAGGAGGAGCGGTTCGAGTATGATTTTCGTATCCTTCTACCAGATGGCGGGATAAGACGCATACACTCCGTTGCGCACGTGGTGATCGGCAGCGATGGTCACGTCAGCGAGCTGATCGGAACACATATGGATGTCACCGAGCAACACGCAGCTAGGGAACGCCTGGAAAATACACTTGCTGCGCTGCGCGAAAGCGAACAGCGCTTTCGCGACTACGCCGAAACAGCTTCCGACTGGCTCTGGGAGACTGGGCCCGATCATCAGGTCACTCACTTGTCCGAGCACACCAGCGCTGCGGGAATTTTGGCGACAGGATTGATGGGCCTGCTTCGTTGGGACATTGCGTGCGACGTCGAAGAGGAGCCCGAGAAGTGGCGGCAGCATCGGGCGACGTTGGAAGCCCATCTTCCGTTTCGAGATCTCGTCTACCGTACAGTGAATCGGACAGGATCTCCGATCTACGTGCGAACGAGTGGCAAGCCTTTTTTCGATGGAAAGGGCAATTTTCTCGGCTACCGTGGCGTCAGCACTGACATCACCGCTACCATTCGCGCCGATCAAGCCGAACAAGAACTACGAAAGGCACAGGCGGAGCTTGCGCATGTGACGCGTGTAACGACGTTAGGAGAGCTGACGACTTCCATCGCCCACGAAATAAACCAGCCACTCGCCGCTATTATCAGCAACGCCGATGCCTGCCTCGGTTGGATGGGTCGCGAAGCTCCTAATCTTTCCGCCGCGCGCTCTTCGGTGGAGTGGATCATCGAAGACGCAATCCGGGCAAGCGAGGTGATCCGTCGTGTTCGCGCGCTCGCGAAGAAAGGCGAGATTGAGATGGTGCCGCTCGATATCAATGAGGTCGTTAAGGATGTCATTGCGCTGGTAACACGAGAGCTGGTGAGCCACCGAGTGACGTTACGAACCGAGTTGGCCGCAGCGCTGCCTACGATCCTCGGCGACCGGATTCAGCTACAACAGGTGATCATCAATCTGGTGATGAACGGAATCGAAGCCATGGACGCAGTTACAGACCGGACGCGCGAACTGCTGATTCAGTCATCAAAGGACGATCTGGGGCACGTCCAGATTGCCGTGACCGATTGCGGCGTCGGCATCGCCGAGAACGACGCGGACCGCCTCTTGGATCCCTTCTTCACCACCAAATCGAGTGGTCTTGGAATGGGTCTTTCGATCTGCCGGTCGATCGTGGAAGCTCATGGCGGACGGCTGTCAATGGTCCACAAAGATGGACCGGGCGCGACCTTCCAGTTCGCCCTGCCGCTGCATAAGGAGGCCGTCTCGTGACAGGACGATTTGACACGCCAGGTGAAGGCAGCAACGCCAAGGCCTCGACAAAGGCGATCGTCTTCGTCGTCGAGGATGACATCTCCATGCGTCGCTCGCTTACGAACCTTTTTCAATCGGTAGGGTTAGACGTCATTGCATTCGGATCGGCCCGCGAAATGCTGCAAAGCACAATTCCGGACGTTATTAGCTGTCTAGTTCTTGATGTCCGGCTGCCAGGCTTGAGCGGCCTTGACTACCAGACCGAGCTAGCGAGGTTGAACATACATATTCCGATCATTTTCATTACCGGCCATGGCGACATTCCCATGACCGTCAGGGCCATGAAGGAAGGAGCGGTCGATTTTCTCAGCAAACCGTTTCGCGATCAGGAACTGCTTGACGCCGTCGTTGCGGCGACCGAACGCGATCGCAAAAGACGGGAGGCTCAGCAGATGGTCGCGAACCTGCAGTCTCTATTTGAGACCTTAAGCCCGCGCGAGCAGGCGGTGATGAAACTGGTCGCTGCCGGCCTGATGAACAAGCAGGTAGCCGCCGAGCTTGGGCTCGCCGAGATTACGGTCAAGATCTATCGAGGACACGTAATGAAAAAAATGCGCGCACGGTCGCTGGCCGACTTGATCAGGATGACTGAGACGCTGGGAATTCGCGCTAATCGTCCTGAACAAACCCAAGTATGATTTTACAATTTCATCAGTCGAGCCCACTTTTCGCCGAAGGTGGCTAATGCTTGCAGCCGCTATTCCCGCGTCAGGAGGGCTCGTCTTGTCCACGCCTTTGATTTCCGTCGTTGACGACGACGCCTCAGTCCGTGCGGCGACAGAGAATCTTTTGAGATCGCGTGGCTACATCGCCCAAATATTTGCGTCGGCCGAGGAACTCCTGAGGTCCCCGCAATTGGACGAGACATCCTGTGTCATTACCGATGTGCAGATGTCGGCTATGAGCGGCCTGGAGCTGTTGGCAGAGATGCGGACACGTGGTTACGACGCGCCATTCATTTTCATTACTGCTTTCCCCAACGACCGCGTGCGCGCGTCAGCGCTGGGCGCCGGCGCGATTGGCTTCCTCGCCAAACCCTTTGCAGGACAAGCGTTACTCGAATGCCTCGACACCGCACTGAACGCGTATGACGGCCGGCGCGACATCTGATGCAATCAACCTGCGGCTTGGGTTGATGTCCGATCTAAACGCTCCACGCGTCGATCTCGCCGCTGATCAACCTCTTCGAGTCAAAGATGCTACTTACTCTAAGACCAAGCGAGCGAGAGACCAATTGTCGCCTTGTCGATACTTTAGCGACCATCGCCGGGCGGCAACATTGGTGCAGAACAACCTTATGGCTGCGAGTGCTGGAAGGACACGCCAGCTCGACTCATTCTGCAGATCGACGTTCAACGTAATGCTCATCCAAAGCAATCGACGACCCTAAGCCCTTCTTAACTCGCCTGGATCGTTTCTATATATTCCATTGCAGAGCGGAGCTGGCCGAGAGCGATCGACAAAGCAAGAGATTGGCTGTTCGCAGCCGACTGCAGTGACGATGATAACGGAGCTTCGCCCAGGACAACCGCCTCGCGTCCTGTGTTGAGGCTTTTCTGGTGAAAGCGCCCTGAACGATGATCGTGCTCTCGGCGTCGTTATGTCCGTTGACGCACGCCAGCCGTCTTGCCCATCGGGCGCCGCTTCGCTGTGCATTTCCTTACCCACCACTCACGGCAGGCGCTCACGCCCTTACTACTTCGTAGGCGTCATCTGTAGACGACTTCTGGCTCCAAGCCGTCCAACGGCTCGGCACAACACGCCCGGCCCCTTGGCGGCCGGGCGCACTTTGGCGGCACCCCATGCAGGTCCTCGCCGCAGCGAGCATTGTCACAATTGCCTTGCGCAGTGAGCCCCTACTTCCAAGGCTCAAACAGATCAGCAACCGCTAAGCAAAGGAGCACTCTGGGGACAGTATTCTGAGCCAACTCAGAGGAACTCTCCAACACAGAGGATTGGTCTACTCCATCGGGCCAACGGTGATCCCATTGTCACATAAAATCATCCTCATAGTCGTATGTTGAGGGGCTCGCTGAGATCTCGGTATCACTACCCTCACTGTCGTCAGCTTTGGAAAGATACAGCGCAGCAGTACCTTTGCGCTGCCATTCGCCATCGCTATTCCTTACCCACTTGTCTGACTTCTCTGGGTCGAGAACCATGTTGTCGGCGTCAACCTCGACGAATCCCATCTTTGCCGCACGGGCTCTCGCTTCCGAATTAGCCGGACGCAAATTGAGCAGCGGCTGTTTTCCGTCTAGTCGAAGCTGGTGCTCGAGCAGGATATCGCCAGCGTTCTCGACAAGCGGATGAACGACTTGAAGATCCACAGTAGAGGTAGTCCCTTGGCGTCCAGGAAATAGCTTCTTCCACCTTTTTTCGTCGAACTCGGTCATGCTGTCGCCGCCTTCCGTTCTTAGAAGTCCAACACTCTTGTTGCCCAATTGGTAGCTGAAGTATCGCGCATTCTCGGAATCTCGGGTTCGCCCGTAGTCTTTGGCAACTTCTGCAGTTCGCCTTGCCTTGCCGGACACGAAGTCGGAATACTCTTGGGGGTTGTCGGCGATTTTTATGATTTCGTCACCATGATAGGCCTCCGCGGCTTTTCGGAATAACTGACGATTTTTGAACTCTATTATGGGAGGGGTTGAGACGAGCGAATACGGTCTTGTTGCCGAAGATGAACTGCTACTGGAACCAGATTCGGCTAAGCGCATATTCGCGAACGCATCCGCAAAGATGTCTGCGTCCATTTGCTCATCAATTTCGGCAAAGTCAGAGGATTGGAAGTAGGACGAGCCATTGATCCGATTATACATGGCGATTGGTGCTCCCGTCGGACATACATTTCCGCATCTAGTTTAGGCCTGTTAGGCCCAGCAGCGCTGATAGGAAGCCTGGCTTACCAAAACCTGACGTGGCCGCCCTCACGTTAGGGCAACCAACGACACGGCGGCACGCTCGTGCCATCGGCATTCATCAGGTTTGATGAGAGGCCGCGAACACCTCCGAGGAGGCTCCTTTATTGGGAATTGGGCCGATTGCTGATTGACCTGCTGACCCAATCGGATCGTACTCTTTCGGGCCGCGCTGCTTCATATTCGATTTTTTTCAACGTTCCAGTGGAGCTCGCGCACCGCCTTCCATAGATTGGCCGATTTCCAGACTTTGACCAACGATATCGCCTGTGCCAGAAAAGGCCGTCTAACGTCGACTCGTGGAAGCGCGACCCGCGCGTCCGGCGTCAGCGCTCATTTATCCAAATCCGCATTTCGCCTTCGCCGCGGTTACCCCAGCTGAACCACGGAATGAATGTCAGCCGCTGCGGTTCTAGCTGTCCAGGCACTTTGTCGTAGTTATAAAGCGCCGTTTCTTCAGAATGCGTGTGTTGCAACCGCGCCCCGTCGGCCTGCAGCAAAATCTTGCCGTTAAAGAGACCAGATCCTTCCATAACGGAAAACCGGCTATCTGAGTGAAGCCAAAGGTTGTGTAACTCGGTCCCGTTGTCGGCCTCCTCCAGACAATAAATTAAGGGGCCACGCTGGATGGCCACCTTGCCGGCCAAATTGCGAAGTTGTGGATGGCCGTATACGCGACGCACTTGCATCGGCAGCGATAATTTGACGCGATCTCCCTGCTGCCACGTTCGGCTGATGTGCAAATAGCCCTTGCGCGGCTCGCAATTCACAGGCTCGCCGTTCAGGCTCGCCTGCGGCACGCTGCACCATTCTGGCAGGCGCAGGGCGAGCGTGTGGGCAATTGGCGGCGCAGATTCGACGGCGATTTCCACCTCTTCTCTCCAGGGATAGCCGCCGCTTATGAGCAACCGCAGCGCATGTCCGTCGACGGATATTGCTACTCTATTACCAACGTAGAGATTTACATAGAGCGCATCGGTGCTGGGCGTGTAGATGTAATGACCAATCGATGTGAAAAGCCGTGCGATGTTCGGTGGACAGCAGGCGCAGCCAAACCAAGGTCGTCGCACCGGCGAGACATGATTGTAGATGCCATTAGACTTCAGCGTTTTTGGATGCACTTCGAGTGGGTTAACATAAAAATAGTGACGCCCGTCGAACGCGATACTGCCGAGAACGGTATTGTAGAGCGCTCGCTCCATCACGTCGGCATAGCGACTGTCCAGTTCCAACTCCAGCATACGGCGCGCAAACATCATCAAGCCAATCGACGCGCAACTTTCCGCGTACGCCGTATCATTCGGCAAATCGTAATCGCTGCTGAACGCTTCGCCGGCACCTTGCGAGCCGATGGCTCCGGTAACATAGAGCTGGCGTTGGACCGTGTTTTGCCATAGCCGTAGGCAAGTTTGGCGCTGCTGCTCGTTCTGGCGCAGACGCGCGAGATGAGCTACTGCCGTCATTAGGTATGCAAAACGAACTGCATGACCTGTTGCAGTCCGCTGCTCCGAGAGCGGCAAGTGCGCTTGGCTATACGCTTTGTTTTTTATCATCCAAGGCGTGCCGCCGGATTTGGCGGCGCGGGATTGCTGGCGCTTCTCGTACTCAATGTCGTAGAAGTGCGGCTCCGTGCCGCGTTGCTCCACGAAATAATTGGCTAGTGTGAGATATCGCCGCTCCTTTGTCGCTTCGTAGAGGCGTGCCAACGCAAGTTCGATTTCCGGATGGCCATCGTAGCCGTGCAACTGATCGCGCTCTGGGCCGAAAACTGTGCCGAGGTGGTCAGCAAGCCTGCAAACGACCTCCAGCAATCGCCGTTTGCCAGTTGCCTGAAAGAACGCGACACCTGCTTCGATCAAGTGGCCCGCGCAATATAGTTCGTGGCACTCCGCTAGGTTGGTCCAGCGCTCCTGAGGCGCGTTCAGTATGAAATAGGTGTTGAGATAGCCGTCGCCACATTGGGCGTCCGCCATCAATTCAATCAGCTCATCGGCGGCTTTCTCCAGGTCTGGATTTGGTGTCTGGCATAGCGACCATGCAGCCGCCTCAAGCCATTTTGCGACGTCACTGTCCTGAAAAACCATGCCATGGAACTCGCCCCTCGCACGTCCGGCCGCAACACGGAAGTTCTCTACCGCGTGGGTCGGTATCGCCTCAGGATTCCGATCGTTTAGCACCTCCCATTGGTAGGGAATTGCCACTTCCCTGACCAGTTGCTGGCATTGCCCAATCAGCGGATCCAAGACTTCTAGATTGTGAAGATCGACTTCGGCCACATTCCGATCACCCATCTCGTTCCTCCTTGGCGTGTGGCGAACGGAGCCTAGTAAGCCACCTCACCACGATTGCGTCGTTAAGGTTGTGGCTCTGAGATCTGCGGCTGCACACTTGTAGTCTCGGTGCGAGGGTTCACACGATAGAAATGGTGAGGCTACCCAGGCGCCGCACTCCCAGACATGCGTTGACAGCAGTCGTTCGACGTGGGGGACAGCAATTCCCGTGCCGATTATGAGGACCGGTTCTTCTGGCAACCCGATCTGCAGCTCCGCGTTAGGAACCCGATGCGATCGCTGGCCCACCAACCGGATTGGCAAGTCGTGCTAATCCCACGTCGTCGCAAGGCTAATCGATCCTGCTATACGAGCGGGTGACTGTCGCTGGATCAGATAGTGGTCAATAGTACTCGCCTGCCACATATAGGCCAGGGGCGCCGCGCCCTTCCGGTGCGGCGGCTCCTGCACGTGGTTTTGGGCCCTCGACCTTGCGCGGGAATGTCAGGTATCTAACAATCCATTTGGTGACACGTATCAGGCCGGAGGGCCGCGGTAGCGCGTGTGGCCCAACCAGATTGCGTGAACCGCTGCCACGCGCGATCGAAGAGACACACTGGACTGCTAATCCTAAGCAATCGTCCCGGGGCGAAATGCATGCTCGACGTGCCCGACATCGCGCGAATGCTGGCAATCGGGAAAAGTGAGTTGTCGCACGTATGCGCCGCCAGTGAATAAGCTGGGCCGGAGCGGCCCGAAGCCGTTGTGCGCCGACTTGGTCGTCGACATCGGCGAGGTGGGAGGATGAGTTAGAGAGTATCTTTTGTAGACCGAGCTTTAGGCTGACTTGGCCCTGCAAAGCAGATCGCGGGCTGGGTAACCGAGAGCCGACTTCGATCTTCCAATTGTCCGTAATCCCACTTGTTATCGACCGTTCGTTCCGCTCGAACGGCAGGAAGGTAACGCTCGCTCCCATTACGTTAGTCGGTTGACGATGATGACGCAAGCAGGGCTGACTCTGCTCATCGAGCTGGATCGGTCTATGATTGACCTGTTGATACAGGGATCGTTCTCTTTTTGAGCTCGCCCAGGCCATTAGTGGCCTCAAGGTCCGATATAACACTGTAGCTCATTCCACAGTCACCGATTTTGCTAGGTTACGCGGCTGATCCACGTCCGCGCCCCTTACGAGAGCGGTATGGTAAGCCAAGAGTTGAACCGGAATGGCATAGACCATCGGCGTAAAGCTTGCGACCATCTCAGGCAGCACAATGGTCATGAGTGTGTCCACCGCCGCTTCCAAAGCACCCTTCGAATCGGTGATCAGGATGATCTTGCCGCCCCGAGCCGCAACTTCTTGCATATTCGAGACGGTCTTCTCGAAGACATCATCATAAGGTGCGATCACCACCACAGGCACGGCCTCATCGATCAGTGCGATCGGTCCGTGCTTGAGCTCGCCGGCGGCATAACCCTCTGAGTGGATATAGGCAATTTCCTTCAGCTTGAGTGCGCCCTCCAACGCCAAGGGGGCCGATGTGCCACGACCGACATAGAGCACGTCCCTTGAATCGGCGATATAACGCGCGAGCTTCTCGATCTGCGGCTCGATCAACAGCGCCGCAGCAATCAACCGCGGCACTTCGATAAGCTCACGCACGAGCCTCGTTTCATCGATCTCAGACAACTTACCGCGCTCTTTGCCTGCTGCGACGGCAAGCGCCGCTAATACCATCAGCTGGCAGATGAACGCCTTGGTGGAGGCGACGCCGATTTCCGGCCCCGCCAGCGTCGGCAGAACGGATTCGCTCTCGCGCGCAATCGTCGACGTTGCGACGTTGACCACAGATATCGTGTGCACGCCCTGGTTCTTGGCATATTGCAGTGCAGCTAGCGTATCAGCGGTTTCGCCCGACTGCGAGATGACGACCGCGAGATCGCCCCGGCGCAAAGGCGCCTCCCTGTAGCGGAACTCGGACGCTACATCGATCTCGACAGGCAAGCGCGCCAGCCGCTCGAACCAGTATTTGGCGATGTGCCCGGCATAGCTTGCAGTGCCGCACGCGGTAATTGAGATACGCTGAATAGTGTTAAAGTCGAACGGCAATGTGACCGGCAGGACGACGCGCTTGGCGGCCATATCGAGATAATGCGCCAATGTCTTGCCGGCCACTGTCGGCTGCTCGTGGATTTCCTTGGCCATGAAGTGGCGATAATTCGCTTTGTCCACGAGGAGTGACGATACGCCAGACTTTGATGTTTCCCGCTGGACGACAGATCCGTCTGCGCTATAAATCACGCACATCGTGCGCGTAAGCACGGCCCAGTCGCCGTCTTCAAGATAGGTGATGGTGTCGGTAAGAGGCGCGAGCGCGATCGCGTCCGATCCTAGATACACTTCGCCGTCACTATGTCCGATCGCAAGGGGGGACCCCTTACGCGCACCGATCAAAAGATCGTCGTGGGCTTTGAAAAGGAATGCCAGCGCGAACGCACCGCGCAGTCGTGGCAGCGACGCCTGTACCGCATCCCGCGGCGAGTAGCCCTTCTTGAGATAAGATTCGACGAGATGCGCCACCACCTCCGTGTCTGTCTCTGAGTCAAAATGGGCTCCATTCCGCTCCAGTTCGGCTCGCAGCTCGCGGAAATTCTCAATGATCCCGTTATGAACGACCGCGACATTTTCCGTCGCATGCGGGTGAGCATTGCTCTCGGTCGGCTTTCCGTGAGTCGCCCAGCGGGTATGACCGATGCCGGTATGACCCAACGGCGGATAATAGCGCAGCTGCTCTTCAAGGTTTCTCAACTTACCTTCAGCGCGGCGGCGCTCGATACGGAGACCTTCGAGAGTCGCGAGGCCTGCGGAGTCATAGCCACGATATTCCAATCGCTTGAGCGACGCGACCAACTGGCCAACGACCGGACCACGCCCCAAAATGCCAACAATTCCGCACATATCGATCAATGCAGCCCAAGCTCAGGGAGTCCGAGGTTCCCCTACAGGAATCCGATCATGAAATTCGCTTGCCCGATGGTAAGAGGTGTCAAGCTCGGGCTTTTTCGCGGCGGCCTGTATCGCCGCCGCATTCGCAAGCGTGAGTAAGACCTCCTTCAGCCATCATCGCTTCGCCCGGCCGCATTCCGCTTTTGATTACCGATCGAGTACAACTGCGCAGCAGCTCTCGCTTGAATTGTCCTGTCTTACTGGAGACATTTTTCGCGCGCGGGTTTAAGAGACTTATCATACTCGGACCTAGGCCAACTTACGCGCGGTCAAGGTAAAAGGATTAACGTCGAAGCTCCATTGTACGAACGTAAGCTCTGGATATCTAAACGTTCCACGATCTATACCAACGTTTGTTACTCTTTCTCATTTTGTCTTGTCGGTCGTCCACTTCTTGCCGCGAATTGGATATTGGCAACAGCGCTGATCATGGTTGATGAGTCGACCGCTAAGACTGCGTGTTCTGTTCGGAAGTTAACAGGCTTTGTAGACTGCGACCCGATGCGCAGGCTTGACTGGTGCTGGCTTGCATGCCGTCATTCTAACAAATGCATTGACGACTGCGGCCTCAACTCGCCGCTCTTCGCAATGACGAGACCACCACGAGAATGCATACATGCGCCTGAGGATAGATAAGGAGCACAGACCGTTGCGGAGCACGCGTAACGTCGTTTGCCATCCATCTCGCCTGCTCGGGATCATCGCGTTGCGAGGGTTAGTGGCTCCATTTTTTGAAGTTCAATGTGTTGGCATCCTTCAGTCCAATTATAAATCAATGTATATGGTGTGCATTCCTGCATGATGTGTATGACTGGAGCTAACGATCGCTTTCCTTTAAATACGGGTGGAGCGCGCGTGCGCATCTAGATTTTTCGAGAAACGGCTTCGCAATGGTGCTTCACAGCGGGGCTCTTTACGACGTAACTAAGGGAGATCATGGCGGCTCAGGACTCAAAGCGGCGCGTTGCGCTGATTACCGGCGTCACCGGGCAGGACGGCGCATATCTCACCGAGTATTTGCTCGGTCTCGGCTACACCGTGCATGGGATCAAGCGCCGGTCGTCCTCATTCAACACCGCGCGCGTCGATCATCTCTATCAAGATCTGCATGCCGACGACGTGCGGTTCCTGATGCACTATGGCGACATGACGGATTCGACCAATCTGATCCGGCTGGTACAGCAGATCCGGCCGACCGAGATCTATAACCTGGCCGCCCAGAGCCACGTTCAGGTCAGTTTCGAGAGCGCGGAATACACCGCCAATGCCGATGCGATCGGCGTGCTGCGCCTTTTGGAAGCGATCCGCATCCTCGGCATGGAAAATGAGACACGGTTCTACCAGGCCTCGACCTCGGAGCTTTACGGGCTCGTGCAAGAGGTGCCGCAGAGGGAAACCACGCCATTCTATCCGCGTTCGCCCTATGGCGTCGCCAAGCTCTATGGCTACTGGATCACGGTGAACTACCGTGAGGCGTATGGCATGTTCGCCAGCAACGGCATCCTGTTCAACCATGAGAGTCCGATTCGCGGCGAGACGTTCGTGACGCGCAAGATCACCCGCGCTGTCGCCGCCATCGAGGTCGGCCTCGAGAACAAGCTTTATCTCGGCAATCTCGACGCCAAGCGCGACTGGGGCCATGCTCGCGACTATATCGAGGGCATGCACAGGATCCTGCAGGTCGACGAGCCCGGTGACTTCGTGCTAGCGACCGGCGAGACGCGGTCGGTCCGCGAGTTCGTCGAGTTGGCGTTTGCCGAGGTCGGACGCAGCATCGAATGGCGCGGCAAGGGCATCGAGGAGGTCGGCGTCGACAAGACGTCTGGCAAGACCTTGGTGCAGATCGATCCGACCTATTTCCGTCCGACCGAGGTTGATCTCCTGATCGGCGACGCAAGCAAGGCGCGCGCGAAACTCGGCTGGGCGCCGAAGACGCCGTTCTCGCAATTGGTGAAGGAAATGGTCGCTAGCGATCTCGTCCAAGCGAGGCAGGACGCAGCCGATGGCAAGCACGGCGTTTGAGCTGAAGGGCAAGAGGGTTTTCGTCGCAGGCCATCGCGGCATGGTCGGCGCGGCGCTGATGCGTCGGCTGGCGCGCGAACAGGCCGATCTCTTGACGGTGTCGCGCAGCGAGGTCGACCTGCGCGACCAGGCCGCGGTGAATGCCTGGTTTGCCGCGAAGCGGCCGCAGGCCGTGTTCCTCGCCGCCGCTAAGGTTGGCGGCATCGTCGCCAACAACACACTGCGCGCCGAGTTTCTCTACGACAATCTGGCGATATCGAGCAACGTGATCCAGGCGGCCCATGCCACTAGATGCGAGAAGCTGATGTTCTTCGGCTCCTCCTGCATTTATCCGCGCCTGGCGCCGCAGCCGCTGCGAGAGGATTCGATGTTGGCGGGCCCGCTGGAGCCGACCAACGAACCCTATGCCATCGCCAAGATCGCCGGCCTCAAGATGGCCGAGGCCTATCGCAGCCAGTACGGCGCCGATTTCATAAGCGTGATGCCGACCAATCTCTACGGCCCCGGCGACAATTATCACCCCGAATACAGCCACGTCATCGCCGCGCTGATCCGCCGCTTCCACGAGGCCAAGATTTCGGGCGGCGGCAATGTGGTGGTGTGGGGCACCGGCACGCCGCGCCGGGAATTTCTCTACGTCGACGATCTCGCCGACGCCTGCATCCATCTGATGAAGACCTATTCCTCGCCGGAATTGGTCAATATCGGTACCGGCGAGGACATCAGCATCGCCGAGTTAGCACTTATGGTGGCGGCCGCCGTCGGTTTTCGCGGTGAGATCAGCTTCGACGCGTCGCGCCCGGACGGCACGCCGCGCAAGCTGCTCGACGTCGGGCGGCTGTCCGGGCTCGGCTGGCGCGCCACGACCTCGCTCGAGGACGGGATTCGGCTGGCGTACCTGGCGTATCGGGCCGACAGCGACGGACGGCACCCGAGTGATCTGCCTGTTCCCGATAACGGGCCGATCCTACGTATCAATCGGCGGTGAACGTCCACCCTAGCTGACCTCACGTAACAATCAATTTTGCTTCCTAGTTGAGCGCGGATGGCAAGACGATCGCCCAGGGGATTGGATGATCGACCTCCTTGGTGGCTTCAGCGTGATTGGGTTGAACCTGGGATCATGGTCCTTATGTGGACGCCTCAGGCGCGCCGTGGCTTTGTCGTTGACCGCGTCTTTGCCATTGGCAATCAGGCCCAGAGCAGCTTGGCCTCCTTGCGTGCAAGGTCTCGTGTCCGAGGGCACCATCAGGACCGATGGTGCCGAAGCGGTGCCGACCGAACGCTGGGTACTTGAGAACGTATGTCGCTTTGTCGCGTTGACGCTTACGGCGGGAAACGGCACGCCTTGATCATCCGTATGTAGCGATACCGGATACGGTAGTTGACGAAGACCAAAGGCATGTCTAAAGCCCGGACGTATACGCGTCGTACGATGCTGTTGGGCAGTAGCTTCTTGGGTAGCGCGTTGTTCGGGGGCGTTATGGTGCCTACACCCAATCGGCCGCAGCGCAACGTTGCCATGGTGTTGGAGGCGGCCGACTCTCCCTTCGTCGTTGGGTGCACACAAGACGGCATTACCTCGTTGCGTTATCGTAACGATACGTATGACACGGATTATGTTCTGCCTGGAGCCGTGCTGGGGACGGCTCACGCTAGAGTTCGCCGTGCCGGTTCCGAGTGGCATACGCTTCGAACCAGCGTTGATGCAACGAAGCCGATGCAAAGCGCGGCCCTTGAACTAGCAGCCCGTGATGCCGGTGTCCTTCTCACGACCCGCCTCGCAGTCGACGAGGCTGGATTGACGTGGGAGATCATGCTGCAGAACGACGCCATGGCGAGCGTGGAGGTTGGCGACCTCTATTTGCCCATGCCGATGAACACCGATTTTCCGGCAGGGCAACCGGTATCGGGGGCTGTTTTGAAGCACAGCTTCGTCTCGGGGCATGGATCGCACATCTTCTGGATTCGCGGCAACAGCGCCGGTCCCTTCCTCATGCTCTTACCGGACGCGGACACGTCACTGGAATATTGGGATGTCCACAAGGATTCGGCCGAAGCCAGTGGGACGTGGTGCGCCTACATCTTGGGTGGGGCGGCCGCCGGCGAGGCAGTGGCGGGCGGGACTCGCTGGCGACAGCCGACCCATTCCCTGTCCCTGTCGCCGGCCGAGCAACGGCATTACCGTCTCCGCTTCCAGTGGGTTGCCGATTACGAGGCGGCGCGCAGGGCTATCGCGAACGCCGGTCTGGTGGACGTGGAAGTAATGCCCGGCATGACGGTTCCCAACGACCTGCATGTCGACATCGCGCTCGCGTCCTCCATTCCGGTGGAGCGAATCGAAGCGGAATTTACCGACGACACGGTGGTGCAACGGTTGCCGGATCGGGCTGGCAGGCAACTGTGGCGGGTCCGGTTTTCGCGATTGGGCGAGAACCGGCTGACCCTGCACCAGCCTGGTGCGCGCCAGACCTTTCTTGAATTCTTCGCTACCGAGCCCGTCGAGACGATGATGAAGAAGCGCGCAACCTTCATCGTGAAGCGGCAGCATCGTGACCCTTCCAAATGGTACGACAGTTTGTTTGGCGAGTGGAATATGGAGACGCAGGTCCTGCTTGGCCCGGACAATTACGACCGGATCAAGGGCTGGCGCATCTACGAGGTGACGTGCGACGATCCCGGGTTGAGCAAGCCCGCTTACCTCGCGACCAAGAATGCCGAGCATCCTGATGTGGCGGAAGTGGCGGCGCTGGATCGGTATATAGATACGTTCGTCTGGGGCGGGCTGCAACGTACCACACAGGAGGCATACGCCTACGGCCTTTACGGCATACCCGATTGGAAGCAGAACAGGGAAAGCCGCGATCCCGGCCCAAAGGGTCGCCTGCATATCTGGCGGCCTTATGACTATCCGCACATCTTCGCGATGTATTTGGCCATGCACCGCATCGCGCGTGACCATCCCGCGATACCCACCCGCCAGAGCGCACGAGATTATTTGGTACGCGCCTATGGTACGGCGCTGGCCATGTTCACGGTGCCGATGCGCGTGGTGATGTGGTCTGCCTACCACACCGGCTTTTACAACGAATGTGTGATCCCCGAACTGGTTTCGGCGCTCAAGACGGCGGGCTTGATGCGCGAGGCGACGACTTTGGAGGCGCACTGGGCGCGTAAGGTGCGCGCCTTCGTCGATCCGAAGGCCGACCTGTTCGGGTCGGAATATGCGTTCGATTCCACAGGCTTCGAATCAACGCAGGCACTGGCGCGCTCGGCCCTTGACGACCCTGTCGCCATGGGGGTTTCGAAGGCGGCAGCCCGTGCCTTCGCGGAGCGCCAGATCGCTGCAAACCTGTTCTGCCGTGGCTGGCTGGAACCTGCTTATTACTACCTGGGCAGCGATTATCGCGGGACTGCGGGCGACGCCTATACGCTGACCTACATGGCGCAGATGGGCGGCTGGGCGCTGCTTGATCATGCGCTGAACGATGCAGACGACCCGCATCCGCTTCTTCGTCTCGGCTATGCGTCACAACTCAGCGCGTGGGCTTTGCTGAACAGCGGCCCTGCGTCGGCCGGTCATGGCTATTGGTATCCGGGCGAGGAGAATGACGGCGCGGCCGGTGGCGGCTTCGAGCCGGCGCCGAGCGGGACCACATGGCTCGGTCAGCCGCATCGCCGTGGATCGTGGTATTACTCGTGTGAGATCGACCTGGGATTTTGTGGGGCGGTCCGCGCTGCCGCGACGATCGTTGCCGACGATCCCATCTTTGGACAGGTTTGTTACGGTGGCACCATGGAGACGTTCGCTCACACCCTGCGTATCTGGCCACGTGATGGCGTGCGGCGACGGCTCAACGTGCGCCTCCAGTCTCTCCGATTGGACTTGGTCCTGCTCGACGCCCGATTCCGGGCGGATCGACCAATCATTCTGAATTTGGGGGAGGGGCGGATCAGCCTTACGCCTGAGCCCTTTGCTCCATCTGCATCGGGAGTGACGTTCGAATTGCGGTACGATGACGGGAGGAAGCGCAAGGAAGTCGTCGACATCACGGACAGCCAGATCGTCGTCCGCTTGCCTGCGGCGCGCTTACCGCGGGGTGAGGTTCGCTAGATGTTTAGTACCGGGCTTTGATGGTGCATCCTTATCGCACGATTCGAAGGAAGCTATAGGACAAGTTTTACACGGCTGCGCCACCACGGCGGAGGCGGTCCGTCGAGTAATACAAAACAGTCAAGACAGCTTTAAGAGCGCTGGCTAAGCGCTACGGGATCAATCCCAACTCGGTCGCCAAGTGGAAGAGACCCGGCTCCGTCAGTGATCTGAAGACAGGACCCAAGAAGCCAAAGTTCACCTCTCGTTCGGTGGAGGACGAAGCCTTTTTTATCAGGCGAGCATCAACTCTCTCCTCCCCAGCGGAACCGGTCGCAGGCTCCTCCGCTCACCACACCGAGCGAACTGGCTTGAATCTATCGTCATTGCTCGGCCAGCTGGGCATCAGCAGCGCCGGTGAGGCCGAGCTCGGCGGCAATCTTCGCGCGGCCGGAGCTTGCATCGGCACCGTGATCGGACGCGATAGCGACATAGACCGCCGGCAGCACGAAGAGCGTGAACAGCGTGCCGACAGACATGCCAGCGACGAGCACGAGCCCAATCGAGAAGCGGCTCGCGGCGCCAGCTCCCGTTGCAGTCAACAAGGGTATGAAGCCCGTGACCATCGCCGCCGTAGTCATCAAGATTGGACGCAGGCGGACGCGCGCAGCTATTTCTATAGCCGAGCGACGGTCAAGCCCCTTTTTGAGCTGCAGCTCGTTGGCGAACTGAACCATTAGGATGCCGTGCTTGGAAATCAACCCGACCAGTGTCAACAATCCGACCTGGGTGTAGATGTTCATAGTCGTCCAGCCAAAGAATGGCGGGATCAAGGCGCCGACGATTGCCATCGGCACGCTGATCATGATGATGAAGGGATCGCGCAGACTTTCGAACTGCGCCGCAAGCACCAAGAAGATGATGATGATTGCAAAAGCAAAGGTAATCGCCAGCTGGTTGCCCTCGTGCACATATTGCCGGGCGTCGGCGAGAAAGTCGTGGCTGAAACCCGTGGGCAGTTTGTTTGCCTCCGCTTCGAGGAAGTCCACAGCCTGACCGATCGTGACGCCGGGCATCGGCACAGCCTGAAAGGTCGCGCAGTTGAGCTGATTGTAGTGGGTGAGCGCGTTCGGATCGGTCGCAGTCTCGATGGAGACTACGGTAGACAGCGGGAGCATCGCCCCCGTCGCAGTCTTCACATAATAGCTCCCGATTGCTTGCGGCGCCAGGCGTTCCTCACGTGGCACCTGCGGGATCACCTGGTAGGAGCGACCCTGCAGATTGAAGCGATTGACGTAGTTACCGCCAAGTAAGGTGGCGAGCGCGCTACCGATGGTCTGCATGGTGATGCCAAGCTCGTTGGCCTTGGATCGATCAACCTTGATTCGTACCACCGGCTGGTTGAACTCGAGGTCGGAGTCGCTCACCATGAACAGGCCGCTCTTGCGCGCGGCATCTTTCAGCTTCGACATTTGCTCGTAGACGGATTGGAAGCCAAGCGTCGAATTGATCACCATCTGCACTGGTAGGCCACCAGAGCCGCCGGGAAGTGGCGGCAAGCTAAAGGCAAACGCGTTAATCCCTTCGATTTTCGACAGCTCGGCTTGGACAAGGGACTGTAGGGCGCTCGATGATCGCTTGCGCTCGTCCCATGGCTTGAGCAACATGCCGGCCATGCCACTCTGCTGGCCACTAACGCCATTGAGCACGAAACTCAAATCAGTCTCGGAAAATTTCTGTAACGCTTTCTCAAGCTTGGTCCCGTAGTAGTCGAGGTAGTCGATATTGGCGTATTTCGGCGCCTTGATGAGAGCGAATACGATACCTTGATCCTCCTCGGGTGCGAGTTCCTTGGAAATATTCATATAGAGAAAGCCGACGAGGCCCAACATGGTCAGCGCAAACAGCCCAGTAATCGGACGATAGTCGAGCGAGCGGTCGAGCTTGCGGCCGTACCATCGTGTCATGGCGCCGAACCCGCGGTTCACAACTCTTGCGACCCGCCCCTCCTCAGCGCGCTGCAGGAAGAGCGAGCACATCATCGGCGATAGCGTCAAAGCGATCACGCCCGACACGATTACCGCTCCGGCTAGCGTAAACGCGAACTCGCGGAACAGCGCACCGGTGAGGCCGCCGAGAAATCCGATTGGGGCATATACAGCAGCCAAGGTAATCGTCATGGATATAACGGGGCCGACGATCTCTCGCGCGCCCCTCGTAGCAGCTTGGACAGGCGGCGCACCTTCTTCTAAATGGCGATGAATATTCTCCACCACCACGATCGCGTCGTCGACCACGAGACCGATCGCGAGAACCATGGCAAGAAGGGTCAGGAGATTCAATGAAAACCCGAGCGCCAGCATCATGCTGCAGACACCAACGAGCGACAAAGGAATAGTGACTACAGGAATGATGACCGACCGCAGCGAGGCCAGGAATAGGAAGATCACCACCACCACGACAACGACGGCCTCAATGAGCGTCTTCTCCACTTCATCGATCGATGATTGAATGAACTTGGTGGAGTCGTAGGCAACTTTCATCTTCAGTGAAGGCGGCAAGTTACGTTCGATGTCGGGAAACAGGGCCCGAACGCCTCGCACTATGTTTAGCGGATTGCCTTGCGGGCTCGCCTGAACGCCGATAAAGACCGCGTGCTCGCCGTTCATGGCGACGCTGATGTCTGCGGTCTGCGCGGCAAGCTCGACTACGGCAATGTCTTCCATGCGCACAAAGCCGCCGTCATTGGCTTTGACGATCATGCGCTTGAAGTCATCGACGCTCCGCAGATCCGTGTTTGCAGTGACATCGGAGATAGTGAAATTGCCCTTGGTCTGGCCGGCTGCGGCCTGGAAGTTGTTAGCGGCGATTGCAGCCGAAACTTCAGCCGGCGACACGCCGTGCCCCGCCATTTTCGCAGGATCGAGCCATAGCCTCATCGCAAAACTCTGAACGCCCAGGATGTCTGCCGCTGCGACACCATCGACGGTTGACATAACGGGTTGCACGACGCGCGAGAGGTAGTCGGAGATCGCGCTTGCCGTCAATTCCTCGCTGGAGAACGCGATATACATGACAGCGGTGGCCTGACCGGTCGATTTGGTGACGACCGGATCGTTTGATTCCTTTGGGATCAAATATTTGACTGAGTTGACCTTGGAGAGCACCTCGGTGAGCGCCTCGTTGGGATCAAAATTCAGCTTGATGTAAACTTGGATCGTCGAGGTACCGAGCACTGACGAGGAACTGATGTAGTCGACGCCCTCGGCGGAAGCGACTGCCTGCTCCAGGGGAGTCGTGATGAACCCCTGGATCATGTCGGCGGAGGCGCCAGGATAGGAAGTCGTGATATTGACGACCGTATTAGACAGCTTGGGATATTGCCGGATCGGCAGCACAGTGGCCGCGCGAAAGCCGACCAGCAGGATCAGGAGACTGACGACAATAGACAATACCGGACGTTTGATGAAAAGCTCGGTAAACGCCATCTCGACTCGCATTTCCAGAGGGGGATGCAAATACGCCAGCAAATTGCGGCAATGATTATCAATGCGGCGACTGCGCTAAAGCCCGTAATATGAGGGAAGCATTATCGGCTACTCTAAAGACTCACACGTTGCGGAGCATAGCGTGCCCAATCCTCCGCTTCTTCACCTTCGTCGCTTGAATGCAGGTTGGTTGCGCTGTTCTGATCACTCATCGCGATCTCGAATAGTGGGCACCTTTTTGAGACACAGCCCCCTAGTCTTTTTTGCGTGCAGCCGGCCAACGGTCAGACTCAAGATGTTCGTCCTCACACCTGATTGGAACGCAACGACTTCTAGCAAGGCGTCACTTCGGGCTTCGCGCCGCCCGTCGATCGAATGATCCGGGTTCGAGATCGAAAGTACAAACGACCTGACGGGTGCTCAACTCTACAAAGGTAAGTGGGCAATATTGAATGGGCTGCAAAACACTATACCAAGGTTTGTCGAAACGCTCGCTGATCGCAGACTCGCGAAACTTGTGACCTTGCCAGACGCAAAGTTCTCGATCCTAACAGTATTCCGCAAGCCCCCTCTCGCATCGCTAACTCGCTGAACAACGTCTGCTCGGAGTTCGCCCTTGGTACCAACACGGTCGGAACGGTTGGCTTGAGCACTTCTTCCAGCTCAATATGCTGCGTAATGCTGGCTATGCAGTGCGCTACGGAGTTGCGCAACGCCAGTATTACGTTGTCGATCAGCCGGGCGATCCAACGTAGGCTGCTGCACAAAGCGCCGCGGGGCGTCGCAGTGGACTGTGGGCGGCGTTGAGCGTGTCACCGTCCAGAAGTTCAAGATACTGGAGTCGGTCAACAGTCTCTAAATGCATTGGCAATCGCAATTAGCCTTTCTCCCGAGCGGAATTCATCGAGCGCGGCGCGGAGAGTCCACGATTGAACGCAAGGGCCCGCTGACGTTCTTCCTTGCCGAGATACCGGTTGCGACGGCTCATCGCGAGCCCATCCTGCTCGCGAACGGTCGGTACGGTGAAGAGCTCGATTGGGCGATTGAGATCAATCGCCATGCGACGCACGACTGCGCATTGCTGAAAATCCTTCTGGCAAAAAAACAGGGCTGCACCATGTTCAACAACTGGCATACGACAGTCGCGACACCGCGAAAATGTCCAGGCCTGAAGGCTCCGCACAGAGGTTTGGCGAGGTCCCCCGGTTCAATTAACGTCTCGAAATGACTCGAATAAACTTCCTGTGCATCCGGCGCAAAGAGGAACGCAACATCGGCGTCGCGGCACAGTCCCTCATCCTGCAAGAAGTCGGACGTGTAGGTGCTGAGATCCTCGTTCAGTCCGAACTGAATGGGGTCGACGAAGATGCTGACGTTCGATCGCCGGGCTCAATCAAGCCAGCCCCGCGTCAGATCGTGCCAGCGGCCGAGTGAGCGCATAGCCGCGCGCCAAAATGCGCGCTTACCATCGTCATATGCCGGAGGGCCCGGAAGTCGACGTCGCCTTTTTTGCTGAATGAAAGAGGCTGCCTCGCCTTACTTTGCCAACACCAGGATCGCAGTCGAGCGCGGCCTCAACGTCAGAGGGCGACTCTTCGCTTAAACCATTTCCTTGGTAGGCCAATGTAGTAGCCACGCCTCCGAAGTTCCGGCTCGGGCCTGTTGAGCGTTTCGCAAATGGATTCCACAGGCGCGCCTGCATCAACAAGCTCGCGCAACAGTTCATCTTCCCGTCTGGTCCAGCGAGGAGAGCGGAGAGCCGCCTTCAAGTTAACCTCTTAGCCCTGAATTCATGCGGTTCTAGAGAAGAACTGTCCGCCAGCCCCGTCCAACCTGTTCCGTGCCGAGCGCATTGCCAAGCTTGCTCTGCGATCTCCGCGTTCATGTTCTGGAATGCGCAGTACAGTCCCAATCCGGATGACGAAAACTCATCTGAACAGATTTAAGTGTGATCAACTGTATGGCCTCCCCCCATAGCGTCGCCTCGGCTACCCAGTGATCGTGTCCTCATAAATGCCGGCGGAGGAATTCCTTCGAAAGCTATACGTTGGCATAGCCGAAGCTGCTCCTATGCCAACGAAATCTTGGAGCCACTAGGACTCACCCAGACCGTGATGGACAACCTGTGAGATGGGCGTGCGGCCCTGGAGTTAACCTGCGTGCGATGGCCTATCGCTAAGATCGCCCGCCGCGGCCAGAACCGGCAGTACCAAACGCATGCAGTGGACCGGGGTGCCTTGGGCGCAGCCAAGGCCCCCTCGACTAGCATGGCGCGCGCATAACTGCGGTCGATCTTACTGATCCGGCCGTGATGGGCAGCTCCCAGTCTCGACAGCCGCAGCCGCCGGTTGAGCCCGAAATCGCTCACCAGCTTCTGCGGGCTGTTGAACCGGCTGATCCTGCAGCGCAGCCCGCGTGATATCAATGCGGCCTGCATGTGTCGTGTGTATATCGGGCTACCCGCACCGTGCTTCCGGTGCCTCGGCTTGGATTCCTAGCTGTCGATGCACCATGTCGCCTCCTGAGCAGCGCGGACGTGCCTCGGCGCCTCGAGTGAGTGAGAACCCCACGCTGTCCCTGCTACGCTCGCTAGCTGAGCGCGCGGCATCGCTTCAGCACAACTCCGAAAAGGCTGCTCGCGCCTAAAAACTCTCGGTTCCAAATGACCTGACGGGAGCTGCGGGCGACGCGACAACTACGGATTCGCACTCTCGGCGTGTCAGAGGCGACCAGCCCTAAGTTCTCGGCTCATCGTGTCTGGCAGGAGTCGCGAATGCGACGGGTGATTGGCATTGATGTCCACCGAAGCTTGGGGAACTAGTGCTGGGTGCAAAACACGGTCGACAGCGGGATTGGCTTGCAGCCTTGGAGCCAGTTTAAGGCCGTTTTCCCAATGTTGTTTGCGGATCGTGAGGGTGCGTAGTCTAAACAGGGCCAAATGGATATCTTTGGGCCCGGCGACCTCTCCGAACTGATGAGGACTCGCCCGTAGCGCCGGCCATGCGGCATCAGTTGCTGTCGCGATCCCGAGGAATGCGTCGGCCAGCGAGATATTTGGTGGCGGCTTGAAAGTAGCGTTTGTCGCCCAGGTATCATCCATCATCGCGAAGCACCCGACTGGTGCGCCGGCACACGAGCGAGTAGTTCTAGCGCCTGATGGCCGACCATGGCATCCTGCGCAGCATGAGCCGTTCCGGGAAGTGTGGGACGATGCGGCCACGGAGAGCGTCTTATCTTCTCAAGACCGAACGGACGGCAGGAAAGATCTACAGAACCAGACGAGGCACGCGCCAAAGTGTTCAGCTAAACTGAAAGATTTTGCAACAAGACCCAGCAGGGACTCCACCACGCCTATGTCAGCCCGGTTGAGTTCGGGCGCAAGACGGGTTTAGCTGAACCCGGTGTCCATTAAACCGGCAGCAGCTCACTGAGTTAAAGCTTGAGCACGTCGTCAACCTGCATGCGGCTCGTAGCATCGCACACGCCACGCCCGTATCACCACGGTTGTAGGGCCGGCTTGTCTGCATCCTCGCCAGGTATGCTCGGGGCCCTTTCTACGTGGCTGAGGTGAGCGCCCGTAGTTGCCCAAGCTTGGCGCGGGCAATCGTGTTGATGTGCATGTGCCCATCTCATGCGGCCATTACCATACCGATAGTGCGCCTTTACGCCGTAGGCCAGCCACCAATCCTGGTAGGCGTCCCTTGATCGCTCTTGGCGCTACAATTCCGCGGCCTGTGGGAGCTTGAGACACTCCGGCGAAGGCGAGGTGGTTAGCGTTGTTATGGCAAGGTTGGCCACTGAAGTTAGTGGGGCGTGGTAGGGACAGCGCTTTTTCGGACCAGCACAAGCGCCGAGTCACGTCGGGGCTAACTTCACCGGCAGCGTGGGCGCGGCAGGGACAGCGTCGAGTTCTCTTGAGGAAAGGCGCCGAGTCGCACCCGCGTTGCCGTCAATATCAAAGGGGTTAACCCGGTAGTTAGCTAGGCAATGGAGGTATGAAACCTACGCCGGGCTAGCCGAGATCATCATCGTGCCAGGAGGATGCGCCCTCCTGTTTGATGGGCCAGGTTTTAGGCCAGTATATCTCGCAAGTCATAGCAGCAGAAGAGCTGGCAAACGCGAGATGTCATTGGCCGTGGGCTGGCGATCCTACAAAGATGGGTATCCGCGAGACTTGTCTGAGTGGCAAAGCATCCATAGCGCCGCGTCGGCTAAACGCACAGTGGTAAAACGCGATCGAGCTCTCACCCAGATTAGCTCGCTACGCGGTCTGACGCGATGGGTTCGGATGGACTGTGATCGGTGTCGTGACCGGGCGGGCCGCATGCTAGGGCAACGTCATCTTCACGGGGCTTTTGATGAAGGACGCTGCCGACTTGGCCGACGCGCTGTCTTGGATTTCTGCTTTCAAGCATTGTCGATCCCGCAAGTTATGGCAGGGGCGGACTGCGCCTGTCCTCCAGCCCGACTTGATCCCCCAACTAGCTCTGGGACGATCTGAAGAGCATCTGTTCGTCGATAGGAACGAGCGCTCGAGTACGGCAACAGATCACCCTATTCCTCCACGATAAGGCGTCAGGTCCGGATTGATTCGAGTCGCAATGGACGAGGGACGAGGACAGTAGCGCTTCGAGCATGCGAATCTTCGACTCGACAACGCTCGGCTCGTTAAACAGTGCCAATGTCCGCTCGATTAAGTCCGCATGAGGAAGCGCGCCCCCAGTCGAGCCGAGTGGCACCAGCGCGCCAAACCACATGGCGCTAAGACAGTATGGCAGCCGCTCCCAGGAGAAGAGCGCGCCAATAGCATTTCGCCGGATTGAGCAACGTAACGACGGTAAGGCGGAACCCGATTCTGAAAGCGGCGTTTGCGAAACAAAATCGGCGTCAAGTACGGCCACAAAAGGCCGTGGAAAGCGGCAAAGAGTCGTGAGGGCAGCAGCATCAGAGCCCGTAGCGCGTAAGAAACCGACGGAATTGTGCGATCGGGCCGCCGGTGAAGATAACGCGTCCAGTACCCCCAATCGCGCAGCCGAAATCTGGCTCTCCTGCAAGATCTGGAACAATCACGGTGACATCAAAGCGCTGGAGGTGCTGCGCAATTGCACCCAGCAAAGGCGCCTCATTGTAGGACTCCCGACGAAGACTCCGTCGCGGGCTGGCGCGAGTTCGGCCTCGAGGTAGTTAACTCGATCCGAGAACTCGATCAGCGGCTGGCCGAACTTAATGTCGAGAGCGAGTAAGTGAAAGCGCGCATCGTCCATAGCCTGTTCGTGTCTGATCTTCGCTACGCTCAACGCCGCGTTGTTGGCATGTCTGAGACATACCGATGGCCAATACACGCGGCGTGGCTAGGATCTCGTCAAGATCGTCGACTGCACTACGCTGAGCGTCACCGCGGGCGTCGCCGAATCCATGTATGATCCATCGGCGCGGCCGTCCAGTTTCGGTTGTTTGGGGACGATCGTATTTGTACGAGTTCCGTGCCGAAACGCTCCCGTCAGATGACCCCGGCGTCCTAAAATTGTCCAACATCTTCGATGCTTCATTGAACGATTTTGACCAGGATTGCTCACGGCATCCAGGTGGCACGTCTCTACGCCAAAAGGAGTCTTGGAGTGGGCAAGATTCTTCTGAAGATCGACCTGAACGTACAGAATGGAAGCCGTCAATTTTAATGCGCCCTGCAAGGGACGCGCTCCTGCATCGCCTTTCCGATATCAAATGATAAGCAACGCGTGCTTCAGAAAATACGGCATCTCAATTGATTACTCTGACCTCGGCGGCTCTGTACTTCGAGCGGCGTTTGTTGAAGCGACGATCGAAAGACACGCGCGTCCCCGGCACCAGATCAGCGCCTGTGCAGTCGCAAAGGTCCCGAAATGTGCACGAACAAATTCATGCCGTCGCAGTTGTCGGGTCTGATGAAGCCCCAGCCCTTCTCAACACTGTAGGAGACTACCGTTCCAGTCTGCATCTCTGATCTAACGTGTGTTCAAGGCTATGGCATGGCCGCTTGGGCACCGGATTCGCAAGCCGCAGCAAATCGGCGGGGCGGACCAGACGCTCGCGACGCCGAGCCCGCCCCTAACATCGCCGTATCTGGAGCAATACGTGATGGTACCCCTAACCAAGCAAGGGCCGTGCCGAATTGAGAATTGGAGGTTCAGCAGGGACTTCGTAGCGGGCTGCAGGGTCAAGTTGTCGACATTTGTTTGAGAGCAGACGTCCGTCGTCAGACTCCTTGAACCAGCTGTAATACATCGAGGCGGCAATGCCTTCTGGGCGGCAGATCTCGAGATGTTCTCCATTCCGTGCACAGCACCATGCGGATCCTCTCTTCCGCCGAATAATGCCGGCCGGCTTTGTCGCCTAATGTCTTTTTACTGCCGGTGCTTTGCCCGGTCCGGATTTCTGTTTTATCTTCGCTCCCGCTGGCTACTATGAACCAGGAACTCCTCCCAAAGCAAAATCACACTGCCTGTTTCACAGGCCCTGACGGCAAATCCTCTTTATGTCAGCGTGGCGCCTCGGCTAGCTAAGTGCCGCGCAAGGTCAAGGGCCGGAACTAGTGCATGTCTAGGACAGTTCGCGAAGCTGGACTGGCAGGCCCAAGCAAGCATGGATCGTTTGCGCCGGACCAAAACCGCGCCGCACCTCACGTGCGCGTCACTCGGCAATCTGCACGTACTTCGCTATGGTGAGTAAGGTCTCGGCTTGAGGCTGCCGGCCCGGAAAGCTGTCGTAGGCTCGTGGCTCAACAACGGTCGCCTACTGTGCAGATTAGGCTGCTGCGTCGGATCATGCATCCTGCCGTAAGACGGGCTCGGCTTGAAGACTGTGAACGGTCTTCTAAACGCATCCTGAAATGCGCAGCATCTTCTCGACGAAACAATCTTAACGGCAGGGGACACTGCTTCGGTGGCAGTCCGAGGCAGCTCGCAATACTGAACTCGCTGGAGTAGCCGCTCGTCTTATTAGTTATTGTGCATGGTGGAATATGCGCGAAGTTGATGGATGCTAGGGAAGGCAACGATGCGCGTATTCGAGACAACCCAAATTGGCCGGCCCACCGGTATCCGAAGAAGTGCCTCTGAGATTCCAGGCCGAAACCGACACGACCCCGGTGCAGACCATCGCGCTCGATGCACCAGGTACTATCGCATCGAAACGTGAAGGCGCCAGCTTTGAAGTGACAGGGCTTCGTAGGTGCGAGCTCAAATATTCGAGTATTTTGCTGAAAGCACAGGTATGATCACCATCATTGGCTGGGAATTTCTTGTTCGAAGCCGCCCTCCGTCTCAGCCAGCTTCCGGAGCGTGCGGAGGTCGACACGTCCGCCTGAGGGAGTATCAATATAGTCTATGTCTACTCCCGATCTCTCAAGACACTCCGACTTACACAGGGCTTCTCTTGCGCTCACACTTTGAACCGAAAAATGCTTCCGGCTAAACCCCGTTCGATGACACCTAATACTGTAAGGCACGGATCCCCCTCGTTGAGAGCGACAGTATAACTAACTTCCCGTAACAGTGCGACCGACCATTCTTGGTAGGTCCTTGCGGGCGCGTTTGCGCGATCACCGAGGCTCCTGAGCTTCAAACCGACTTTCTGAAGCAGAACTGTGAGATCCTCTCCAATCAAAGTGCCAGACATCCGTCGAACTTCATCTGAAGTAAGTTAGAGCCAGTACGCTGGATGGCTACGGTTATTGTCTCAAAGTCTGTCGGACCGGCGGCAGAACGAGAAATGTTGCGATACAGTTGCGCTACGATCCAGGCCTTCTGGAACAGATACTTAGTGGCAGGTCACGTCCCAGACAATCCGAAAACTTCACGTCAAGAGAGAAAGCGGAGCACCTCTACGCGAGCTACTGAAACTGGCGGTTTTCTAGCTTCGTGACTTCGGTTTTTATCTGGACGACAGCCACCGGAGACCCTCTATGTACATACCAGCCCACTTTCGAGATTACGACCTCGAGAGCATTCGAGCGACAATCCGCTGCGCCCGATTGGCCAACCTGATCACAGCGACATCAGATGGGCCACTTGCGACGCCTCTTCCGCTCTTCCTCGATGAGAGCGAAGGCAAACACGGCGCGCTGTACGGGCACTTGGCGAAGGGCAATCCGCAATGGCGCACGGCCCCGATTGGAGAAGCTCTGGCGATCTTTAGTGGCGCAGAGGCTTATGTGACACCATCCTGGTATCCAAGCAAGCGTCAAACTGAACGCGTGGTGCCTACATGGAATTACATCGCGGTCCACGCCCATGGGCCGATTGAGTTCTTCGAGGATCCTAAACGCCTCCTTGAGATCGTGACGCGTCTGACGAATATCCATGAGATGTCACGTGCGACGCCCTGGGCCGTCAGCGATGCTCCCGCGGATTTCATTGCCGTCCAGTTGCGTGAAATCGTCGGCGTGCGCATCCCGATCACTATGGTAGAAGGCAAGCGCAAGATGAGCCAAAACCGCCCTACGCCTGATCGCGTTGGTGTCGCCACCGGCCTAGCGGCGAGCAAACTGGCACAGGACCAGGAAGTTGCAGCTCTTATCCTGGCTCAGGACTGAAACGATAATGTGCTTGACCGTGGCCAACAGCGCCGATGGACATTACATCTGCAGCTCTCACACGCTCCGGCGGCATTAGTAGAGATTAACCTGGGCAATATAATTACCTCGCCACATTTACTAACCGAACAGTCAGCTCGAGCTTACCGCGCTGTAGACACTTGTCCGTATTCTGACAGAGGCACAATCTCGCATGAAGTTTACCAATTCTACAGAAGCATTGTTTTTCCAACACAATTGAATGATTACAAAAGCATAACTGAAGATGTTCCGGGTTGGCGCCTCCTGCTCTCCGCTTCGGCTTCACAGTTCGACATTAGAAGTGGAAGTTCGATGATCGAGTTCTGTCACTCGGTCCAACCATCGGCTTCTATGACTCGCGCCAAATACCATATTCGTTCGGTGCCATTGGCGATACCTGGTCGTCTTTCGCTTGGCACGATGCTTGCTGAAGATCATTCGCTCCGAGAGGCGAGAGAGAGAAAAACTGCAAGGGCTTACAAAAGCAACATGAGCACAACGGCTTTGATCGGTGGCGTCATTCCGAGCACCGATGTGGTGAAACGTGCAGCGCGCATCGGCGCCGAAATCAAAAATATCAAGCTATCAGGCGATCTACCGGATCACGCGATCGCTGCGATCAAAAGCTTATTGCTCGAGCACAAGGTGATCTTCTTCCGTAATCAAGGACATCTCAATGACGCCGAGCAGGAGCGCTTTGCCGCTCGTCTCGGAAAGTTAGTGCCGCATCCGATGCTCGGTGCCACCAAGGGGACGGCGTCGCTCCTCGAACTGGACTCCTCTCGCGGCGGCGGTCGCGCAGACGTTTGGCATGCGGATGGGACCTTCGCCGACGCCTATCCCAAGATTTTGGTCCTGCGGGCCGTTGTAATGCCAAGGTTCGGAGGCGACACGGTGTGGTCGAACACAGCTGCCGCTTATCTTGGTCTGCCGCCGCCTCTACAACGGCTTGCCGACGGCCTATGGGCCGTTCACAGCAACGTTTTCGATTACGCCGGGATCGCGCGTGTCCGCGAGGTCGACAAGAAGCACTTTGACGAGGTGTTCACCAGAACGGCTTTTGAGACCGAGCATCCCGTTGTGCGCGTCCACCCCGAAACAGGCGAGCGGACGCTAGTGCTCGGCGCCTTGGTGAAGCACTTTGTAGGGATCGGCAAATACGACGGACAAAAGTTGTTCGATCTTTTCCAATCCCACATCACCGCGCCCGAAAACACTGTGCGCTGGAACTGGATAGAGGGCGATATTGCAATATGGGACAACCGCGCAACGCAGCATTACGCGGTCAACGATTACGGGGACCAGCATCGCATCGTACGGCGGGCCACGGTCGAGGGTGACGTGCCTGTTAGCGTCGATGGCCGGAGCAGTGTAACGCGCTTGAAGGCAATAACTGGCACCCAACACCTCGCGTCTGAAAACTGAGAAAACCTGGGTAATCGGAGTTGTATCGGGCGCGAACACACCTTTCCGAAGATATCTCGGCTCTTGGCGCCAGCTCGGCAGCGCCTATATTTAGCGTCGACCAACAGTTTCGGAAACCTTGAGCATCACTGTCCCTCGCCAGCGGCCGGTACGTGGCCTTCACGTTTCAGTTTAGAAAATCCTCGATCCGTGGCCATAAAGCGCGCCAACATGGGAGCGATGAGCTTAGTCGGATCAACCACTTGACCACCCTGACGCGTAAGCGCTTCTGCATATGCAATGAGATCACGATGCACTGCCGCAGGCAGCTCCGTACTCACTTTGACCGGCTTGTCGTCTGGAAGCTCTCCAATTTTGAGTTTTGGCATGTTGTCACCCTCTGTAGGGCGTAAGTATGAGGTCATGATTGACAAGAACACGAACCGGGAATCCAGGTCGTACAGTCAGAGTAGGCTGGATGCTGAGACTGCGGCGAACGACCTGCTGTCCGGTTTGATTCAGTGAGTCGGAGGCGCCGTGTCGCAATGCCTGGATGATTGCGCTGTCGTTGCTGTTGGTATCCGAGCCGGCACCCAATTCGGTCCCGACCGCCAGAAACGTCGATAGTGCCGCAGCCTTGAACAGTTCACCCCAGTGATTTTCGACCTGATCTTCGAGGCCTGCATATCCGGCAGTATCAGCGCCAGGCTGCCGCTCGAGAACGATTGAACGTCCATTCGGCATGATCAGTCGGGTCCAAACGAGCAGAACGCGCGACTGGCCGAAAGTGACTTGGCTATCATAGACCCCGATTAGGCGCGCTCCTTGGGGCACTAACAAGAACCGACCGGTGGGCGTGTCGTATACGTTTTCGGTCACCTGCGCGGTGATTTGGCCTGGAAGATCCGATCTAATCCCTGTGATCAGAGCTCCCGGAATCACAGTTCCGGCCTGCACGATGTAGGGTGAAGCGGGCCTGGCGATGCGGTCAGAACTGACCGTGCGGCGATCCACAGAACCGCTCACAAAGGCAAGCTTTCGGTCTTGACTGTTTTGCGCGGATCCGTCATCGGCGGTCCCCGCTGCATTCGATGGCACAGCGCGGTCACTTCCAACAGCCGCAGCGACGGGCGGACGTACTTCACTTCCATTGGTCGAAGCGAATAGATGACTGATGCGAGCAGCTTCGGTCTCTTGATCCCGCCGCTGATGGTCCGGATCAGCGCCGCTCGTCGGCAACTGACCTTGAGCGGCGAGGATCGGTCGACCGAGGTCCCCGGGGAGCGGCGGACCAAGCTGCGGGATCGACTGGCGCGGGA
Source organism: Bradyrhizobium agreste (assembly GCF_016031625.1). GTDB lineage: Bacteria > Pseudomonadota > Alphaproteobacteria > Rhizobiales > Xanthobacteraceae > Bradyrhizobium > Bradyrhizobium agreste. The sequence continues at coordinate 515,467 of NZ_JACCHP010000001.1, forward strand.
CGCCAGTATAGTCCTTCGGCAGCGTCGTTATGCCGTCGGCCACATTGTGGTGGTCGGTACTGTAAAGCCCATCGGCCGCTTGATTACGTGAGCGATTGTTCTGTAGCGACCACAGCACCGCTCCGCCAACGACAAGCAGGGCAACCGCGCTCCCGCCGGCTAAGACCTTCCGCGACAACCGCATCACGCGCGGATGCTCTGCTCTCAAGCGGAAACTTTCGGACTGCTCGCCTTGTGTCTCCGAGGGAACTGCTCGCTCGTCATCGTTTGCATTCCGGGTGTTCATGTCGACGGCCTCCCGTCAGTCCTGACAATCCTGACCTTCTGCTGATGCTCGCCGCCAAGCCGCAGTTCGGCGGCAGCAAACAGCCGATCGACGATCAATACGTTGGCGTAAGCGCGATAGTTGACCAGCTCGCTCTTGCCGTCTGGACCAATGACGAAGAGCGGAGGCATCTCGCCTTGCACGATCCCTGCCGGAAATTCGATGTAGACCTTGCGGCCATCGTCATATGCGGCGAGCGGCCGCCAGGGAGGACTGTCCCCTTCGATGGCATAGCGGGAGATGCGCTGCGGCGGCTCCGGAAGGACGGGCTTCAGAGCGACCGAGCGCGATCGTTCCCGTACAGTTTCTGGATAGTACCAAGCAACGGAGGGCATGTAAGGCCGCTCGCGGGAGCGGAGCTCGATTAGGTAGGTGCGCCGGTCAGTATTGACCACGAGGTTGGTCTCGATCGAAGCTCGCGTCGGCTTGACCAGGATATGGACGCGCCGTGTGTCCCCGCTCCCGCTCTCGGTATCGCCCACGATCCAGCGTACGGTATCTCCGGCCGCGATCGGTCCTGATCCCGTCAACTGTTCTCCCTCCTCGAGCGCGATATCCGTTATTTGCCCCGGTGCGGCGTAAATCTGATAGAGCGCTCCGGGACTGTAGGCGTAGATTTGGGCTGCGTTGAAATACCCCCGCTTGCGCGGCTCAACACGGGCCGCGCTGTTTGCCGTCTCGACCCGGCTCACCGGCTCCGCGTCTTCCTTCCCTACTGACTTACCGCCGAGTGCTGGCTTCCAGAGGGGTGGAACGTGAAGGGGTTTTGGTTTGTCGTCGAGAGCCACAGGCGGTGCCGGCAACGGAGGAACTTCAGCGTCATAGCTGATCTCCGGCGGAATGTAGGTCGCGCACCCGCCAAGCATCGACGAACTAAGCAGGAGAGCGAACAAAAATGCACGTTTCGAGTTCACGAACTCGCGCCGAGCCGAATAGAGCCTACGATGTTGGATGCGACGCTTCGTAGATACTTCTAACGTCATATCGTTCACTGACTCAACTCCTTCGACCAGTTGATGGCGCGGACGTAGACGCCAAGGGGATTCTTGCGCAGGCGTTCGGCATCGCGCGGCGTTTCGATTACGATGGTGAGAATGGCCGTCCAACGCTCGATCGAACTCAACGCGCCGTTGTCGTAGACGCGCTGGGTCCACGCGACCCGAAAGCTTTCTGACGAAGCGCGAATGACGCTCGATACGTCGACGGAGATTTGCTCCTTACCCAGCTTGGCAAAGGGATCATTGTTGCGCGCGTAGTCGTTGAGCGCAGCGGCGCCGCGATCGGTGGTAAAATCATAGGCACGGAGCCAGTTTTGGCGCAGAACGATGCCGTCGGCTGGCAGACCTCTGACATCCTCGATAAAGCGCGCCAGATGGTAGGCGATCTGCGCATCGGTTGGTCGATAGTCGATGTTGGCGGGCGCAACCCTTTGGGCCTGACCGAGATGATCGACTTCTACCACCCAAGGCGTGATCGATCCCTGGTTCGATTGCCAGACAAGGCTGCCAGCGAGACCGGCCGACATCATCAAGCAGCCGAACGCCATCAGGCGCCAGTTCTTGGCTTGCACCCGCGCTGATCCAATGCGTTCGTCCCACACTTGCGCCGCCTTTTGATAAGGCGTAATCGGCTCGGGCATGCGCCCATAGTGAACTGATGGTCGTTTGAACATCGATGGTTGACCCTGATATCGAGTGATCGCTTTCAAGTCGTGGGATGGAGTTTGAGGCGCGCTGTGCGGCGGAGGTGCACTGGTCCGCCTCAGCGCTCTCGTTCGGACAAGTCAACGGAGGAACCGCTGCCACCATGATCGCCCGAGCGGACGGCGTGGGCAGCAGCCGAGGCACCGTGCCGAATGGTCTGAGCACGCTTCATGCGGCGAGCCCAATCGGGCTGCCCTTCGGCCGAGGTGCTCGTGGCCTGCTCGCCGGCTTGGCCACCCCCGAAGGCAGCCGCTGCTCGGCGCAAAGGACTCATCGCAGCCGAGGCGCCGGCCTCCGCGACGCCAGCAAGGCCGCCGCTTCGATAGGCGGCTGATGCTCCGCTAATGACAGTACCGCTACCGCGCGCGGCGCCTGCAATCGCGCCGCCAGCGAGACCAGCACCGCCGGCGGCGACACCTGCGCCTACCGCAACAAGGCCGCCGGCCGCAAGGCCTGTTCCAATCGCGGCACCGGCGCCGAGTTGGGGTCCGCCCGATACTAGGCCGTTTGCGATACCCGGACCGAAGATACCGAGGCCCAGCAAAGAGAGCGCCGCAAGCACCAGGGTCATCGCGTCTTCAATGGTCGGCTGCGCGCCGCCGAAACCAGAGGTGAACTGCGAGAACAGGGTCGAGCCGATGCCAACGATGACGGCCAGGACGAGGACCTTGATCCCTGAAGATATAACGTTGCCCAAAATCCGCTCCGCCGCAAAGGCGGTCTTGCCAAACAGGCCAAAGGGAATGAGCACGAAGCCGGCCAGCGTCGTAAGCTTGAATTCAATCAGGGTGACGAAGAGCTGGATCGACAGAATGAAGAAAGCGAGCAGCACCACGACCCAGGCGAACAGGAGAACGACGATCTGGACGAAATTCTCGAAAAAACTGATGTAGCCCATTAGGTTAGAAATGGAATCAAGCAGCGGTCGACCGGCGTCGAGTCCGACTTGGGCGATCCTTCCCGGTCGCAGGAAATCTGCCGCGGAGAGACTTGAGCCAGACGCTTTCAGCCCAAGTCCGGCAAAGCTCTCGAACATGATACGCGCCAGGCTATTCCAGTTGCCGATAAGGTAGGCAAAGACCCCGACGAAGAGCGTCTTCTTGACGAGGCGCGCGATGATGTCCTCGTCCGTTCCCCAACTCCAGAACAACGCGGCGAGCGTGATGTCGATCGCGGCAAGGGTCGCTGCGAGATACCCAACCTCGCTACCGAGCAGCCCGAAGCCGTTGTCGATATAACGTGTGAACGTTTCCAGGAACTGGTCAATGATCCCCGTACCGGTCATGGCTTGCTCGTGTCAGGTATCGCCAGCGCTGGATATCCTTGTGGTATTCGGCTCTGATCCTTGGGGGCGGGCGCTAGGCCCGTGGTGGAATCGCTTTGGCCAGCATCTGCGGGACCGTTCTTCTTGCCAAAAAAGCGGCGCCGGTTTTCGGACCAAACCTGCTGGCAATGGCGGTAGCTTGCCGTTTCCTCTGGAGCGACGACGCGGCAGCGCGCGAGGTCGGCGCTGGTTGGATAGGTCGTCTGCTCTGCCTTTGGCGCCGGCGGAGAATCGTCTCCACCACTGAGTTGGATCGTGCAGGCGGCGACGGCCACTAGGCCGATTGTCGTAAGCAGCGAGAGCGCCCTGAATGCCTTTACATCGGTCATCAATGGAACATCTGCACGTTGGAGGATTGATAGCCCTGTCCTGGCGTCAGGAATCGTCTGAGCTGCTCTCGCCCCAGATCCTGGGCTGAGGCGCGCTGAGCGGCTTCGAGGCTCTGCGCCCTACCCTGCGCCGCCACGGCCGCCGTGAGATCGGCAAGCTGTTGCGCTTGAAGCGCGAGGATCTGGTTGCCGGCTTGAGTTGCCTGCAGGGCGCCGCCGGCACTTTGGCTTGACGTTACAAGTGCGGACGTTTGGATGCGATTGGTATCGAGGTTGCCGACGATTCCGGCCTGAACCCGGAGCGCGTCTTGCGTTGCCGCGTACGTATTTTGCCACCGCGATTGCGCGTTTGTGACAAGCATTTGGCTGGACTGGCTACGAGTAGCTGGCGCGTAGCTCGTCGAGAAGGCGCGATCAATCTGCTGGACGTCGTAGGCGATGCGCTGCGCCTGGGCGAGCAATTGCTGGGTGCGCTGGATCGAGGATTGCAGTTGCTGCAGCGAGGAATACGGCAGGTTAGCCAGGTTCTTCGCTTGGTTGATCAGCATCTGCGCCTCGTTCTGCAACGAGGTGATCTGATTGTTGATCTGCTGCAGCTCTCGTGCGGCAGTCAGGACGTTCTGAACGTAGTTGTTGGGATCGAAGACGATCAGCGCCCGTGCGGGCACCGTGACGCCAAGCAGGAGAGAGATGGCGCTAGCGGCCGCCAATAGACCAAGAGGCTTCATAGCGATTTCTCCAGATTGACGAGATTGGGGATCAGGTCTAGCGCCCAAGCGACGCCACGGTGCTGGAGCCAGGCCGGCACGAAGCCGTCAGGTCCGTGTTCGGCGAGGAGCTGCGCGATGGCAGCCTGGTCTGTCTTTGACGACGCCGCGGTGAATGCGAGCGCAACCTCGCCGAGCCCGAGTTCGAACATCCGGTTGCCACGACGGGATTGACAGTAGTAGTCGCGCTTCGGCGTGGCCCTGCTCAGTAGCTCGATCTGGCGGTCATTGAGGCCGAAGCGGCGGTAGATGGCAGTGATTTGCGGTTCGATCGCGCGTTCGTTCGGCAGCAACAGGCGGGTCGGGCAGCTTTCGATGATTGCCGGCGCGATTGCGGACCCATCCATGTCAGAAAGCGACTGGGTGGCGAAGATGACGGACGCGTTCTTCTTCCGAAGCGTCTTTAGCCATTCCCGGAGCTGACCGGCAAAATCCTCATCATCGAGGGCAAGCCAACCCTCATCGACAATAAGGAGCGTCGGCCGGCCATCGAGACGGTCCCCAATACGATGGAAGAGATACGCCAGCACGGCCGGCGCAGCACTCGTTCCGATCAAGCCTTCGGTCTCAAACGCCTGGACCGATGCCTCACCGAGACGCTCGAATTCGGCATCAAGCAACCGGCCAGAGGATCCGCCCAGGCAATAGGGTTGCAAGGCGCGTTTTAGGGAGTGCGACTGCAACAGGACTGACAGTCCCGTGAGGGTGCGTTCCTCCCTCGGGGCCGAGGCGAGAGATGTCAGCGCTGACCACAAATGATCCTTGACCTCCGGGGTGATCTCGACCTTTTCCCGTGCCAGGATCGCGCAGATCCATTCCGTGGCCCATCCGCGCTCGGAAGCATCATCGATCCAGGCCAGCGGCTGCAGCGCAACGGGGTTTTCGCTTCCGTCGGACAGCGCGCCGCCGAGATCATGCCAGTCGCCCCCCATGGCGAGCGCGGCCGCCCGGATTGAACCACCGAAATCGAATGCAAAGACTTGGGAGTTCGGGTAACGGCGGAATTGCAGTGCCATCAGAGCGAGCAGTACCGACTTGCCAGTCCCCGTCGGTCCGACCACAAGGGTATGGCCGACGTCACCGACGTGGAGCGAGAATCGGAACGGTGTTGATCCCTCGGTCTTGCCAAACAGAAGAGGCGGACCCTTCAAGTGCAGGTCCCTGGCTTCGCCGGCCCACACGGCCGACATCGGAATCATATGGGCGAGGTTGAGTGTCGATACCGGCGGCTGCCTCACATTTGCATAGACATGCCCTGGCAGACTGCCGAGCCAAGCTTCGACGGCGTTCACCGTCTCGATCATGCAGGTGAAATCGCGACCCTGAATGACCTTCTCGACCAACCGTAGTTTTTCGTCGGCCGCATTGGGATCGCGGTCCCAGATGGTAATGGTTGCCGTGACAAAGGCTTGTCCGATCTGATCCGACCCGAGCTCCTGCAACGCCGCGTCGGCGTCGATAGCTTTGTTGTGAGCGTCGGTATCGAGCAGCGTCGACGCCTCGTTGGTCATGACCTCCTTGAGGATGGCGCCGATAGACTTTCTCTTTGCGAACCACTGGCGACGAATTTTGGTCAACAGCTTTGTGGCGTCGGTCTTGTCGAGCATGATCGCCCGGGTTGACCAGCGATACGAAAACGCCAGACGATTTAGGTCGTCCAGGATCCCCGGCATCGTGGTGCCCGGGAAGCCGACAATAGTCAGCACCCGCACATTGGCCGAACCCAGCATCGGCTCGAGCCCGCCGGTCAGCGGCTGATCCGCCAAAAGCGCATCGATGTACATCGGAATTTCTGGCACCCGAACGCGATGACGCTTGGTCGAGATCGTCGAATGCAGGTAGGTCAGCGTGTCCTGATCATCGAGCCAGATGCATTCCGGCATGAACCCTTCGACGAGTTGAAGCACGCGGTTCGTTTGGTCGATAAACCCCTGGAGGATCTCGCGCGCGTGGGCTCCGACGGTGCGGTCGCGCCCCTCGTAAAGCAGTTGCTCTGCCCTGGCGGCCCCTTCCTCTGGAGGCAGATAGAGGAAGGTCAGGAAGTAGCTGGACTCATAATGAGCACCCGCCTCCTCGAACTGAGCTCTGCGTTCCGCATCAACCAGCGCAGACGCGACATCCGGAAAGGAGCTAGGCGGGTAGGCCCCCGCAAAATGACGCTGCGCCTCGACGAATACGGCCCAGCCAGATCCCAGGCGACGCAAGGCGTTATTCAGGCGACCGGCGACGCCGACAAGTTCGGCCGGTACCGCACTGTCGAGGTCAGGCCCACGGAACTTCGCCGTCCGCTGGAACGAACCGTCTTTGTTGAGGATGATTCCCTCGTCGACCAAGGCGGCCCAGGGCAGAAAGTCGGCAAGACGGGTGTTGAAATGGCGATATTCGGCAAGGTTCATCATGACCGAGATCTTAGACGTTGAGATGGCTGGGAATGCGCAGGTGTCGGCGCACCACATCGACGAAGGCGGGATCGCGCTTGGCGGCCCAGACGGCGGCCATATGGCCGATGAACCAGAGGACAAGACCGGCAATCCACAGCCGAAGTCCGAGCCCAAGGGCTGCCGCAAGCGTGCCGTTCACGATCGCAACCGATCGCGGCGCGCCGCCCATCAGGATTGGCTCAGTGAGCGCGCGATGAACGGGCACGACAAAGCCTGCCACCTGATCATCCATCAGATCACCACGCCGCCGCCGAAGGAGAAGAACGACAGGAAGAAGCTCGAGGCGGCAAACGCGATCGACAGACCGAACACGATCTGGATCAGCCTGCGGAAACCACCTGACGAGTCCCCGAACGCGAGCGTGAGCCCGGTCACCACGATGATGATGACGGCGATTATCTTAGCGACCGGACCTTCGACCGACTGCAAGATCTGATTGAGTGGCTGCTCCCACGGCATGTTCGAGCCAGCCGCCCATGCCGGCGCCGCTCCCAAAAACACCGTGCTGAAGGCTGCCAACGATGCACCTCGAAGAAAGGGAAATTGCTGACACATGTCAGTCTCCTGCTGTTGAAAGGCTGTAGTCGCCGGCGGCGCCAAGGCCCGAGACCAGGGCGAGCTCAGCGAGGCGACGGTCAGCACCGCGCCCCGCCAGCACGGGGATAATGTTTATGGTCTCGGCGATCAGGGCACGCGGAACCGTGATGACGGCTTCCTGGATGAGTTGCTCTAGCCGCCGCAGCGCTCCGAGCGCGCTGCCCGCATGGATAGTGCCGATGCCCCCGGGGTGACCGGTGCCCCAGGCCTTGAGCAGGTCGAGCGCCTCGGCACCGCGGACCTCTCCAATCGGGATACGATCGGGACGCAGTCGCAACGAGGACCGAACGAGGTCCGATAGCGTGGCCACACCATCCTTTGTCCGCAAAGTGACGAGATTGGGTGCCTTGCACTGCAGCTCGCGCGTATCTTCGATCAGCACGACCCGATCGGAGCTCTTCGCGACCTCGGCCAGGAGCGCGTTCGTCAAGGTTGTCTTGCCGGTCGATGTCCCGCCGGCGACGAGGATATTCCTCCGTGCGGCGACCGCATCCTTCAGGGTCCTGGCCTGCTCCGAGGTCATGATCCCCGTCGCGGCGTAGTCGTCGAGCGTAAACACTGCGACGGCGGGCTTGCGGATAGCAAAGGTCGGTGCTGCAACGACCGGAGGCAAAAGACCTTCGAAGCGCTCGCCGGTCCTAGGCAATTCGGCCGAGATCCGTGGCGAACCGGCATGCACCTCGGCACCGACGTGATGCGCTACCAGGCGAACAATGCGTTCGCCATCCGCTGCGGACAGAGTTTCGCCTGTGTCGATCAGGCCATTCGACAACCGGTCGACCCACAGCCGCCCATCTGGGTTGAGCATTACCTCGATGATCGTTTCATCCTCGAGGTAGCCCGCAACCGCCGAGCCAAGCGCGCTGCGCAGCATTCGCGCACCGCGCGAACTCGCTTCCGATTGAATAGAATGGATTGCCACGGTTCGCCCCCACGAATGAGGACGCCCAAAGAGCGCCCTCAGATGGGGACAATTAGAAAAGCGACCAATGGACTTGGCGCAACAAGCGCTTTCGGTGATCGTAGGCTGGCGTACAAAAAGAAAGACTGGGAACCGATATTTGACGGCTACTTAATCGTATCCGTTCGCTGCGAGTTGCTGCTCACCACTCCGCATCGTCATCCGCGGGCAGCAGGATGACCGAATCCTCATACAACCCAACTGACTCGACAGCGTAGAAAACATCAGTCGGCTTGAAGAAGAGGATTGAACTCATCCACGAAGCGATTGATCGGCGCCAGGGCATCGCGAACCAGACGAACGCCGCGATCTGCAGTGCTACGTTGAAACCGAACGCGACTTGATAGGCTTGGAAGGGCCTATGGCCATCATTCGCAGACCATTGCTCCAGAATCAGACCTGTCGCGTATTGTGCTAGAAACGCCCAACCAAAGTGCAAAACGTTCAAGGCGCCGTTGGCACGACCGGCAAGCTCGGGCGGAAAGTAATCTGCTATCACCGCGAAGCTGACCACGGTTGCCGTTCCGACAATTGCGACAACTGACCAAGGCAAGATGGATGGCAGAGGCGTTCGCAGGATCAAGGCAAACTCAGCTGCGATGAACAGAACTGCAACCAGCGCCAATATTGTCTCCGCCCCTATTCCCCTTCGTTTGATGCAATGGACCGTCATACCGAATAACCAGGCACCACCGCTAAGTACGATCGACATCATGAAAAGCTGTCTGACGAGACTTGCGCGATCAAGCCCCTCCACGTCGGTCAGCCATGGCGATGCCCACAATCCCTGCAGGGACCAGGCCGATCCAATACAAGCCGCCGACAACGGGGCCATTCGCCAGAAGCGCCGATCTCCAAAAACAGAGCTTAAGGTCGTGGAGGTTGACGCTATCGATGGGACATTGCCTCGTTCGGGCACCACGACATAGATAAAAATGGCCGTGGCACCGGTAGCGGCCGCCAGGATCTCAAAGAGTTGCCTCCAGCCCATCCAGGCGAGTAGGTGTTCAAGGGGAGCCGTAGCGGTCACCGCTCCGAGCGATCCCAGCATGATCATGTAGCCGCTAAGCAAGGCGACTCGTTCCCTGGGGAACCAAAGGATGATGGACTTCAGCCCTGCCGTCAGCGCCGCCGCGACGCCAAGCCCAATCATTCCACGCGCGATCAAGAATGACAGGAAGCTGGTCGATACCGCGAACAGTCCGGCGCCCGCCGCGGCAATCAAGAGTAGAACACTCTGGACGCGACGCGGACCAAAGCGGTCCAGCAAAATGCCGATGGGGATCTGAGCCGCCGCGAAGACAAGGAAATAGACCGACGTAAGCAACCCGAGGTCGGCAGTCCCAAGCCCAGTATCCGAGCTGAGACGACTGGCGATCAAAGCGTTGATCGTTCGAAACAGATACGAAAGATAGTATCCGGCAGCGAAAGGGAGAAAAACGAACGCGATTCGACGCCATGTTGTTGAGATTTGCATGCTGGCCCCTTTTGCTCTCAGCTCGTGCGAGCCGATAGCGCGTCCAGCTTTTTGTCAGATCGGCTGAACTGCTGCGGTCGTAGGCTGGCGTAGAAAAAGAAGGACCGGCGAAAGGGTCTTTCTACCGGTTCAATCAGGTTTCTTCGGCCGGTTCCTGACGGCGGATATCTTCTGGGATTTCGCGCAGAAAGCTTTGCCCTTTTTGCAAACGGCGCCCGAGCGCCTCGACAAATCCTTCAAAGCGCTCCCTGCCTTTTGCTTGCGCGGCCGCCTGCGCGTCGTTTGGCAACGGTGGTGTGATCGTCAACCAGAACCGGATGAAGAGGGCCACGGTCTCCGCCGTCAGAGCGACGTCGCGCTCTAACCTCTGCATTTGACGCGACAGCAGATCCAAGCGCCGAGTAAATGCTGCCTCCCGCCTGTCCGCTCCGTCCGGTGACAGAAACGAAGCAACCGCCGCCTCCACGATCGCAGAACGAGAAAGCTTCTTGCGATCGGCGAGTTCCGAGATCTGCTTCAGAAGCTCTGGCGGGAAATACACATTCATCCGGTCGCGCATGATGCCTCAGAGCTCCATGCCGTCATTCGGGTCGAGTGCGGCTTGACGGGCCACACCTCGCATCTGTTGTCGCAAGAGCCGGGACTGACGGACCGCGTCCTCATCGTCGTCAAGAACAACTGCAAACTCCTCTGCCGGTGTCGGCTCGGTCGTCTCCTTGACGATTGCCACGTGGTCGGGCAGTTCGGGCTCTCGCCGAAGACCACTGTTCGCGGTGTCTTCCTCGACCTCCGCGGTTTTGTCAGTTGGACCTCCCGGCAGCTTCGGCGTTCCGAGCGCTGACCATCCGTCCGTTCGCGATGATCGACCGGCCTTCGCCGGATTGGGCGGCGGTAGAACCCGCTCGGTGAATCGCCGATCCTCGTAGTAGCGGACCTTCTTCGCGCGGATCGGCGGCGTGCCCGCCACCATGACGATCTCGTCTATTGGCGGAAGCTGCATGACTTCGCCCGGGGTCAGCAGTGGCCTTGCCGTCTCCTGACGCGAGACCATGAGGTGACCCAGCCAGGGGTTCAACCTGTGACCGGCGTAGTTCTTCATCGCCCGCATTTCCGTCGCGGTGCCCAGCGCGTCGGACACCCGCTTGGCGGTCCGCTCGTCGTTGGTCGCGAAGCTGACGCGGACGTGACAGTTGTCGAGGATGGCGTTGTTGGGCCCGTAGGCCTTCTCGATCTGATTGAGCGATTGCGCGATCAGAAAACTCTTAAGGCCGTACCCCGCCATGAAAGCGAGCGCAGACTCGAAGAAATCAAGCCGCCCGAGCGCTGGGAACTCGTCGAGCATCATCAGGACTCGATGCCGGCGGTCACGGGCGTGCAAGTCCTCGGTCAGGCGTCGGCCGATCTGGTTCAGCACCAGCCGGATCAGGGGCTTGGTCCGTGAGATATCCGAGGGAGGCACCACAAGATACAGCGTCGTAGGGCGGCTATCTGCGATCAAATCGGCGATCCGCCAGTCGCAACGACAGGTCACCCGGGCCACGACGGGATCACGGTAGAGCCCGAGAAACGACATCGCGGTGGACAGGACGCCAGAGCGCTCATTCTCGGACTTGTTGAGGAGTTCGCGCGCGGTCGAGGCAACCACGGGATGAGCGCCGTGTTCGCCAAGATGCGGCGTTGTCATCATCGCCTTCAGCGTCGCTTCGATCGGCCGCTTCGGGTCGGACAGAAAGCCGGCCACGCCGGCCAACGTCTTGTCCGCCTCGGCATAGAGGACATGGAGGATGGCGCCGACCAGGAGCGAATGACTGGTCTTCTCCCAATGGTTCCGCTTGTCGAGTGAGCCTTCGGGGTCGACCAGGACGTCGGCGACGTTCTGGACGTCACGAACCTCCCATTCCCCGCGCCGGACCTCGAGCAGCGGATTGTAAGCTGAGGATTTCGGGTTGGTCGGGTCGAACAACAGTACGCGGCCATGTCGCGAGCGAAAGCCGGCCGTCAGTTGCCAGTTCTCACCTTTGATGTCGTGCACGATGGCCGAGTCCGGCCAGGCCAGCAACGAAGGAACGACCAAGCCCACCCCCTTGCCGGACCGAGTGGGCGCAAAGCACAAGACGTGCTCCGGCCCGTCATGGCGCAGGTAGTCGTGGTCTAGCTTGCCCAACACCACACCATCCGGACCGAGAAGTCCGGCCGCTCGAACCTCGTCCGCATCAGCCCAGCGCGCCGAGCCATAAGTCTCGACGTTCTTGGCCTCGCGCGCCCGCCACACCGACATGCCGATCGCCGCCGCGATCGAAACGACAGTCCCCGACGCCGCGATGAAGGCACCCTCGACAAAGACCTGCGGCGCATAGGCGTCGTAGACGAACCACCACCAGAAAAAGACCGGTGGGTAATAGATTTTGAAGCCGAACAGCTCAAACCAGGGTCGCCCAAGCTCCGGCTGCCAGGCGAGCCGCCAAGCCGTCCACTCAGTTGCCCCCCAGATGGCCACTAAAACGATCAGGCCGACAACGATCACTTGTCCCCAGAGGATTTTGGTTCCGGACATCTCGCACGCCTTTCCGCAACTGAATTGGAGAGATTGCTAGAGGCCGAGGTCGCGCTTTCGACCAAAGGCCCATTCGACACCGCCGCCGTCCTTCACGACGCCGGTGACGTGCTGGCCGAGCCTCTTTTCGAGTTCGCGCGACCAGGGCACGAGCTGGAAGCCGAGCCCGTTGTCGATCATGGCGAAGCGCCCCGAGCTGAGCGTCAGCCGATGGCGGTACGTGCCCGCCACATGCTCCCCGGACGCGGCGTTCACATGAGGCAGGCTGGCGTCGGCCGAGACTTTTGAAGCCACCTCGTCCAGCTCGCGTCGGCGCAACGTGTTCAGGAGGTCGCGCTGCAGAATGACGCGCTGTCCCTGCCGTCGCGCCAGACCTTCCTGAACCAGATGCTCGGCGCGCGCTTCCATGGCGTTGCGGGTCTCTCGGCCGAAGCCAATCATCGCGAGCGGCATGGGATGTCGGTCAACCAGCCTGTGGTCGAGCCAGGTGGCCCCTCTCGCTGTGATCTGCTCACGGAGATCGAGATCGGAACGGGTTGCGAGCACTACGGTTGGCCGCGGATCGCCGGCTTGACCGAAGCATCGGACTTCAACGATACCGCCCGCCGGCGGAGCATGTTCGAAAGCCTCTAGGCCTCGAAAGCGCACGTGGTGCGCTCGTCCATCTGTCCCATCGATCAGGGCATAGGCCTCGCCGGTCAGTTCGTCATGCAGTCCTCGGTCGACCAGTCGTCCGATGAGCTGAGATGTCGGCTGTTCCCCCTCGATGACGTAGTCGGAAATGCCGCGAGCTTCTCCGCGCTCGGTGAAGGCGCGGTGCATGGTCTTGATGATGTCGCCGCGCATGCCGAGGTCGCGCAAGCTGCGCTCGGCTTCCAGCCCGACCATCCACTCCCCGGGCGCGGCGGATGCAGCAAGGCCCATCTTCTCCAGGTGCTGAAGGCGACCGATCATCAAACGCCTGATCTCAGGATCGGACTTGCCGGGACTCTCTGGGCGAAGATCGATATAGCCGGTCGCATCTGCCGCCAGCCGGATCTCCCGATCGAGCCGCGTCCATCGCTCCGCTGTAACTTCCCTCTCCAGCGAATTGCGGATCTCGTGCTCTGGTTTTGGTCCCAGTTCGATGGCGACCAGTTCCTCGGCGCGTGAGCGCAGGCCCTGGCTGATGTAGTCGCGGGAGATCACGAGATCCGTCCCTTCCTCATCTACTCCCCGAACGAGAAGATGAACATGAGGGTTGTCGGTGTTCCAATGATCGACAGCCACCCAATCAAGGCGCGTGCCGAGATCGGTCTCGATCTGCTTGGCGAGATCGCGGGTGAAGGCCTTGAGGTCGGTCATGTCGCCGGCGTCCTCTGGCGAGACGATGAACCGGAAATGATGCCGGTCGTCCTTGCAACGTTCAGCGAAAGCCGCACCATCAGCCCGGTCGCCGCCAGCGTCGAACATCTCGGCCCTCTCGCCGCTCCGGGTCACCCCATCGCGCTTCAAGTATGAGAGATGGGCGATCAGTGGTGCTGAACGGAAGGCTCGTCCCTTGTGGCGAACGACGCGCGCCTTCACCACCACGCGCCGTGTCGGACTGAACAACCGGCTGCGATTAAAAGCGAGCCGGCCGCGGCCGAACGTCGAACGTCCGTAGACCGCAGAACGCCTGCCGGCCGTCACCTGACCAGAAGTGTGACCGGCCTTCTTCGCGGCACGAAGCACTTGGTTGATGAAGCTCTTGGGCGTCGGCGCGCGGGTGCTGCGGATACGCCCGGGCCGAATGCGCAGATCGCTATCGCCGGCGGTCATGGCCGAGCCTCTAACAGCATTAAAACAGCTACAGTGCCGAAAATGCCCTTGATCACATTGTTCAAAGCGCAAGGCGCGGCACGCGCCCCGACCGACCGGCACGCCAGAACACAAGCCATGTCAATGGCTTGCGGTTCGACCGGCGAGCCCCTTTTATCTCGCCGTCCTGCCGTCGTTGTCTCCCGGTCGCCGGTTCCCGAAAGAGCCGCCGCGACTTGGCAGCCAACTCGCGAAGCCCCCACTGCTTCCGAGCGCTTGCGATAGCGATCGTTACCCGAAGGGCCGAGACACCCGAAGGGTGGCTCGGTGAGGAGCGAAGCGACGAGTAGAGCGCGGGCCGAAGGCATCGCCCATACGCCATCACCTTGCGAACCTGCACATTTGCTCATTGCGATACTCCCGAAGCCGATCGAGGGACGAAGACGCCAACAGGCCGAGGCACCATGGGCGAAACATGGGGTGCCGAGATTGCGGTCCTGACACCGCTCGACGGCATAAGCGCCAGCAGCCGATGGCGCGGTTTCATGAGATCGGATCGCATGACGAATGGCGCCGCAGCTGCTGATGACTCTCGGCTGGACGTCCACCTCGGCGGCAGTTCGATGGCAAGCAGATTTGCAAGCTTTGCGACGTATGCTCGCGTCTCGTCCGGCAAAGAGCCGCCTGCGAGATGCTCTTCATAGCGAGCAGGTCCCGCGTTGTACGCGGCAAACACGCCAGGCGAGCCATACCGATCGAGCAGTTCGCGCAAGTAAGCCGTGCCGGCCAGAATATTGTCGTGCGGATCGTAGGGGTCATTCCCGAGATTGTAGCGCTCGCGAAGTTCCGCCCAAGTCGCCGGCATGATTTGCATCAGGCCCATTGCGCCTTTCGGCGATCTGGCGTGCACGTCACCAGCACTCTCGATGCTTTGGACCGATCGGATCCAGTTCGGCGCAATCGCAAAGCGTTGTGAGGCTTCATTGACGAAGCCGGCAAATGCGTGAGCGGTCTGACTTATCGCCGGCGGGGCGGCTGATCCGCTCTGGGCCAAAGCAGCGCTGTCAATCGTGGTCAAAAGAAGCATCAGGGGAACGACAGCACAAACGCGCGTGCCCGACCGACTCAAGCATGCGGGAGGATTCGCGTCAGCCTTGCAGAGATCGATCGAGACGGGGCAAGGATCCCGCAATCGATCGAACAGGGTCAGGGCGAGGAGAACACGTGGAATACCCACGAGATCACTCCTCCCACGTCCACACCGGCATCGCACGGCCGATCACGCTGGATGCCGGAAGAAATCCAAAATACCGGCCGTCAAGAGAATCGTCCGACTGCCAGTTCATCAGAAACAGCTCGCCGTCGCCGACAACGCGGCAGCCCTGCCATTTCGGCAGCGGCCGGCCGCGTCCGTCGCGATCCCGCGCTTCGCCCATTGCAATGTCGTCGACCGAGATCGTGGGCCCGCTTCTGCAGACCGTCTGCCCGGGCAGCGCAAGGACCCGCTTGAGCATGGGGACGCCGATGGGCAGATAGCCGTTCAGGTCAAGGAATGTCGCGAGCGGCTCCGGCGGCTGCACGGCGACCAACTCCGTAACGTGGAAGCGTTCAGCCGGTCGCAGGCGATAGAGACCGATCGGCACGCTTGCCGACGCATTCCAGATGTAAACCGGCAGCGGTTCCAGGACGATCGTCGCGACGAGCGCAGCAGCGACCCCAAACGTCACCGCCAGCGTCTTCAAGCCGCCTGTCATCGCATCACCCTTTGACGGTGAAGCCAGGCCTGATGGCGCGCTTTCGTATAGGGGCGCGGGTTTTCGTTGACGGTCAGACGGTTATGAACGTGATGCCAATGATCAGGCGCGACATCAGCCGGATCGATGCCGAGTGCCTCAACGGCATCGGTCATTTGCAGCACTCGCTCGACCTTTGGCGAGCCGGACAGACGAAGCAAAATCTCTCCGCCGGGTGTCACATAAGGGACGGTCGAGCAGCGCTGTCCAGGCGCGACCGCACGCAGGATGTCGATCCGCGAAATGACTGTTCCAAAGTCATTGGACGTCCAGCGAACGAAGCCAAAGATGCTGCCTGGCGCGAATGACAGCACACGTCGGTGGCGATCAAGCTTCCGTTCCTTGACAATACGACCGAACCGAATGCGGTTTTCAATCCGCTTTTCGACCCACAGGACCTCCACTTCGGTGAGAACGCTCATGCTGCCGCTCCCGACGAGGCGAATGGGCAGCTATAAGCATTGGCGGCGGTGAAGCACCTGTGCGGGTCGTGCCGGAAAGGAGAATTGACGGCCCGCGGTTGCCACGCGCCTGCGATGTGGTTTTCAGCTTGGTCCGTTAGAGGAAATCCGAAGGATTTCTGGTTAGTAAAGTTAGAGCGGCCGGAAAGCGCGCAGAAACAAGCTCTTAAGCTCGATTTCGGTCCCCGATAGCACGAGGATCGGGTCCCCGATAGCACGAGGGTTGCGGTCCCTGATAGCACGAGCTGATTCACAGATTGTCCTCCGAATTCGG
Organism: Bradyrhizobium agreste; assembly: GCF_016031625.1. Classification (GTDB taxonomy): domain Bacteria; phylum Pseudomonadota; class Alphaproteobacteria; order Rhizobiales; family Xanthobacteraceae; genus Bradyrhizobium; species Bradyrhizobium agreste. Next base: position 532,252 of record NZ_JACCHP010000001.1, read on the forward strand.
AATGAGACCGCGCCGGCGCAGGCGCGCCGTTAAGGGATCAACGGGCGTAGGCGCGAAGTTCAGCCGCTCGGTGCCATCAGGATCGCGCGTGAGCACGAGTTGATAGCCGGGCAATGTCTGGCGCTGGACGATCTGGCGTACGTCATAAGCAAAGTGCTTGAGCGGCGAGAGGATGCCCGACTTGGCATGGAGATGCACAAGATCAAAACTCCAGCCGTCGTGCTGCCGACCGCCGTGCTTGCGCACAAGGCGATACAGCCAACGCTCAAGTCCGCCCGTCAGATCGAAATAAGCACGGTCGATCGTCAGCACGAGCGCGTCATCGATGACGCCAGCGTAGAACCAATCAGGCAGGATCAGCTCGAGGCCAAATGGACGACCATTTGCATCGGCCGTCTCCTTCCACTCGTTGATCCAGGAGAAGCGATGTCGCCGCCGTTCTGCCGGCTGTCGGATCGATGTCAGCACGGTCGTTGACTGAAGCCTGTCGAGACCGGCCTTCAGCCGGTCATAGTCGCGCGCGCTGGTGCCGCGGCCAACAAACGTCAGAATCTCGTACGGCGTTGCAGCCATCAGGCGCGACGTCTTCAGGCCGGCGTCACGGGCTTCGACGATCTGCGAAGCGGCCCAGATCAGAACGTCTGCATCCCAGATGGTCGCCATGCCGTGCTCCGGCACGGCTTCGACACGAATTGCGATCGCACCCGCGCGGAAATCGATTGGTATGATTCGCTTGGTCTTTGCCAGCGAAAAGAACGGATAAGCCATCAGGTCCTGCGCGTCGCGGGGCGCAAGATCACCGGGCAACGCCCGAAAGAGCTCAAGCTGCTCACGCTCGGAATGGTGCTTGCGCCGCATGGTTCTTCCTCTCACGCGGCAATCAGCGACGTTCCTGGCCCGCATAAGGGCGCAAGGCAGGCTGCTTCTTGGCCGGCAGCACGGTCCCATTCCCGGGATCGGAGGTCGATGTCTTGGCGCCCCGGTCGGCCCACGCCTTCAGGTCATCAAGGGCGTAGACGACACGTCCGCCAATCTTCCGATACGTCGGTCCCGTACCGTACGTGCGGTGCTTCTCGAGCGTGCGACCGGACAGGCCAAGATAGCGCGCGGCCTCAGGTGTACGCAGGAATCGCGGGGGAAGACCGGCCATCGGATCGGGCATTTGAGGACTCCAAGAGGACAGCGCACCACGCTTGGCTAGGCCGGCGTGTGTGCGGTCATCATGGAGGAGCAAGATCTCGGAGGGGGATGCCGAATGTTGGAGGAATGATTTTCGGCACCCCTCGAGCGACTGCGCTACTCGTCCCTGCGCCCGGGCCGCAGAAGTTTGCGATAACCACCGCGCATCAACGCGAGGGCGCCTTGCACCAAGCGGACCGTCCGATTGCGTAGATCATGCGTCTTCCAGGCGCGATCGGGGATACGCTTCTTGCCGAACAGCGTTTCGGCGATAACGCGATAGCTTCCTCCCGCGCTATGCGCATCGAGCGCACGGATCGCAGCACTCAAGCGCTCGCGCCGCTGTTTCGATAATTGATGAAAGGCGGGACCTGGCGCGCGTCCATTGATCGCGCGCCACAGCCGGCGGGCTGCATAGGCGCGCGCGTCGAAATCGCCATCAAACGGCAATTCGGCTGCGTATGACGCGCCGAGTACCGCAACTCTTTGGACCAGATACGGTGGTCCACTGAACCGATGCGCAGGACCGCATGCCAGCCGTCGACAGCTCGGCGCACCTGGCCGGCTGTAAGGTCGAGCAGTGGCTGAGACGGCACCCTGCCGTCGTCGGCCACTGCGACCTTGACAGGAACGACCGCCGCTAGAACCTCGGGCGCCCAAAAGATCGTCTGCTCGTCGAAGGACCTCTGCGGGTCATGGGCGAAAGCAGAGACCCCACCTCCTCCTGAATTCCCCGGTCACTTCGCCAGCTGGGCTACTGGCGATCATCGCCTCATATTCGCGTCGATAATCCGCATTGCGACGAAGACATTCCCAGGCGATGTCGGTGATTTCAGCGTCTTGTAGGCTCTTGTAGGAATCCGGCGACCGCCAGTCGAATTCAGGCATTGCTTACGCCCCATTGCGCGACTAACAAGGATTGCAGCGCAATAGGTATGAACGAGGCGGTTGTAGGAAGCCCCTAGTTTGGCACCACGTGGTGCTCTCGCATGACCACTAGTTGGCGGGAGAAGATCATTTCCAAGATGGGCTTCCGTCGATGAACTTCTTCTAGCCAGAGCCCGCGCCGAGAGACGTCCCTCTTCGGTCATCCACTTAGCGCGAGCGAGATGACTCTGATATGCATTGCGCGCGCGATCTGGCTCATGCTTCGGATCGACATGCAACACTATTCGAGCGACTTCCTGCCAGTCCGCCCCCTCACCTTCGGCCTGCAGAAGGAGAACGTAGGTTACAACGTGCTGCTCATCGTAAGGTGTCAACGCTGGCTCTGTCGGAGCCAGGTCAGCCACGTCGAGAGCGAGCGGCGGTGTTTGCATAATCCTTCCAATATTTTCATTTGGCCCTCAATGCGTTGGGGCCTCGCTTCCTTAAAAGCCGGACTTTATGCGCATTCGACAGACCGACGAGGCGACCTTCTTCGCGAGCCGAAAAGAAAAACCGTAAAAGCGGGCTTGAACCTCAGAGAGGCACCTCTATGACCTACGACTGGGCGTGTCCTCATGAATCCTGAGGGCCGCTTAGTCTTCAACAGCGGCGCAGAACCAGAGATTGAGCGAGATCCGAGAAGGGGCCACAAGCCGACGTTCACTCGCTTCGCTTCCCTTAGGATTAGATGATGGCTACCGCGTTTCTGGTCCGCGCCCGTAAATATCGATGACCAGTATCGCCACTATCCGGCATAATGGGTCGCCGCAGTCGACCAGATAGAGGCCGTACAGTTTGCCGATTGCGCGTTCAAGCAGCGATTGAAGCGGAAGTAGCTGCCGTTGAGGAACGACATCGTCATGAAGCGCTGCGCCGACCTCCTATGCGAGTCTGAGCCCCCATGGTCAAAGTGGGGATTGAGGATCACTGAACTCACCGCCGATGTGGGGTCAATCAGAAACTGAGCCTCCTGGCCCTCGTCGCCGGGATCAATGAGGACGGAACGCCATGCCTTCGCCGAAGGCGTCGCTAAATTGATATGCTGCGTCGGCGATTCACGTTTTAGAGGTCTTATGTCTCAAGCCGACTGGTTGAGTCATCTCCTGCAAATCATCACCGTTACCGGCCAGCTTGAGGTCCGCTGCGCCTACGGCGCACCATGGCGTATCGTCTGGCCCAGGGCGGCGCCGAACGAGATCCCCTACCATGTCATAGTCAGGGGTCGTGCCATTTTGGAGGACCCCGATTCGAGAACCGTGCAGGAGCTTGAGAGCGGGGATATCGTGCTGCTCCCTCACGGGTCGGCGCATATGCTGCACGACGGCAGCGGCGAAACGCCAGTCAGCACGCACCAAAGCAGGGGCGCTGCAGGATGGATGTTGAGCGAGAACGATGCACGAGGTGAGCGACTAGATCTGCTGTGCGGACGGTTCTTCGTCATGCCACCCCACGATCGATTGGTCCGCAACTACCTGCCAGCCAATCTGGTCGTGCGGGCTATGAAAAACCGTGGAGAAGAGGACGTCCCGTCGGCGTCAAGTCAACTTTCCGGACTCGTCAGCCTGATGCGAATGGAATCCGCCGGTGACAAAGCGGGAGGACGAGCCATTCTCAACGCGCTTTCTTCGGTCCTGTTCACGCTGGTTCTCCGCGCAGCGAGCGAAGCCGGAACATCGACGGACGGCTTGCTGGCGCTTGTTCGCAATCCAAGGTTGGCGCCGGCCATTGCGGCACTCTTCGCAGACCCAGCGCGACTTTGGACGCTTCCCGATCTGGCCAATCTATGCAGCATGTCACGCGCAACATTCATGCGCCAGTTTCAGGACAAGTTAGGCCGCTCAGCCCTCGACCTGTTGACCGATCTTCGTATGAGCATGGCCGCCAACGAGCTTAGGAAGCCAGGGATCAGCACGGAAGCGGTGGCCGAGGCAGTCGGCTATCAATCCGTTTCGGCATTCCGGCGTGTGTTTGCGGAGAGACTGGGGATGACCCCAGGGGAATGGCGCCGACGGGCTCACAACGGCGAGAAGCCTGCAGACATGCAGACCGAGACAAAATGATCCTTTTGAGCATCATATTGAGCCTATAGAGGCTCGAAATCATCAAATGCATCAGTAGGTTGGCTCCGTAATCACTTGATGAGGAGCCACCCAATGCACGACACCCCCACAACCGCAGCTAATCGCGAAACCTCCCGCTGGCTCGCGGTGCCGCTGCCGACAAACGTCGTCATTGAGACCATCCTGAGCCGCAGTGCCGCGAAGTACTACGACCCAACCGCTACTCTCAGTGACGACCAGATCCGACAGTTGGTGCGGATCGGTACTTCGGCGCCGACATCCTTCCATCTGCAGAACTGGCGCTTCATCGCCGTGCGCTCAAGCGAAGCGAAAGCGCGGCTGCTTCCGATCGCCTGGAATCAGCCCGCAATCACCGAAGCAGCCGTCACCTTCATCATCATCGGCCAACTGGCTGATGCCAGCACCGTCCCTGAGCGCCTGGCGCCCGTCGTGGAAGCCGGAATCATGCCGGCACATATGGTGCCGGAATGGGAGGGGCCGGCTCGCAGCCTGTACGACAACCACCCGCAGCGCCAGCGCGACGAGGCCGTGCGCTCCGCGACCTTCGGCGCCGCAGCTATCGTCTATGCAGCCCGCTCGCTAGGCCTGGGGTCGACACCGATGATCGGTTTCGATGCAGAAGCCGTGCACAGAGAGTTCAGCCTGGCCGAAGACGAAATCCCGGTCATGCTGCTGACCGTCGGGCCGGAGCGGCCCGGCAACTGGCCGCAGAAGCCGCGCCTGCCCGTGGTCGATGTGCTGCACTTCGCATAGCCAATCCCAAAGCCAATCATTAAGGAGAAATATCATGGCCAGAGCTGCCGCTCTGAAGCCGGAACACGTGCCGGCTGATTCGAAACCGACCCTCGATATGTTCACCAAGAACATCGGGTTCACGCCAAACATGATGGCGACCTTCGCGCAAAGCCCGATCGCGTTCAACGCATGGGCCGCTCTGCTCGGCTCCTTGAGCAAGGCGCTCGACGTCAAGACGCGCGACAGCATCGGCCTTGCGGTCTCCGAAGTGAACGGCTGCGACTACTGCCTGACGGTGCACAGCTTCACGGCCGAGTGTATGGCCAAGCTCCCGGCCGAGGACATCATTCTCGCTCGAAAGGGTCATGCCACGGATCCGAAGCGGGACGCCGCCGTCCAGTTTGCACGCAAGATCATCGAGAACCGGGGCCATGTCACAGACGCCGATCTGCAAGCCGTTCGCGATGCGGGCTACACGGATGCGAATATCATGGAGATCGTCGCGCTTGTGGCCATGTACTCGCTGACGAACTTCTTCAACAACGTGTTCCATCCGGACAAGGACTTTCCCCGCGGTGGCACCGGCCGGCTCAATCTGAGCACGGTCGGGAAGTTCGGAATTTGAAAAAACACCACACATATAGGAGTCGAAGATGAAAGCGATTATCGTGACGGACCAGGCTGCCGGGTTTTCCGGGATGAAGCTGATAGAACGGCCCGAACCTCGACCAGCGATAAACGACGTTGTCGTGGAGGTTCACTCATCGGGATTCGTTCCGACGGAATTGGAATGGCCCTCGACGTGGACCGATCGCCGCGACCAGAATCGAACTCCCTCGATCCCTGGGCACGAATTCGCCGGCATCGTCACGGCTCTTGGCTACGGCACGACGGGATTGTCGGTGGGACAGCGCGTATTCGGCCTTGCCGACTGGTATCGCGATGGCTCGCTGGCTGAATATATTGCCATCGAGGCGCGCAATCTGGCGCCATTGCCGGGTGACGTCGATTTCAAGGTGGGTGCGAGCCTGCCGATCTCGGGCTTGACCGCGTGGCAAGGGCTTTTCCAGCATGGCCGACTTCAGGCAGGCCAGAGCGTGCTTGCGCATGGTGCGGCCGGTGCGGTCGGCTCTATGGTCGTTCAACTCGCACGAGAGGCTGGCGCCTATGTCATCGGAACAGGACGCGCAGCGGACCGGCAGAAAGCGCTCGACTTCGGCGCGAATGAATTCGTCGACCTGGAGCACGACGCCCTCAAAGATGTCGGCCGCGTCGATCTAGCCTTCGACGTCATCGGCGGCGAGATCCAGAAGCAGTCTGCAGCCCTCGTCAGAGGCGGAGGGACGCTGGTGAGTGTCGTCGGCCCGCCGGAGGCTCGGCCGCTGGACGGTTTGGCCATCGATTTCGTCGTCGAAGCCGATCGCGGTCAATTGAGTGAGATCGTCCAGAGGGTGCGGGACGGAAGACTGCGGACAAACATCGGAAAGGTCGCCTCTCTCGACGACGCGGTCGCTACCTTCAACTCAGCCCAGCGCCGCCAGGGCAAGACGATCATTCAGGTCCGCTCGTAGGAGCTTGGGCATGGACGAGGGTTCAGCTCTCCCCCGCGAGTTGTGGTTCCGCCTCTGGATCGTGCCGGGTGTCTTGGCACGCATCCGGGCGAAGGATGCGTTAGCTTTGCGCATCCGCCTAGCTTAAGTTGCTCAATTTCTTGCGCGCAGCCACGGGCATGAAGCCCCGCCCGATTTGCTCGGGCGGGGTTACTGGTGCGCTCTTACTCGCCGGTCTTGCGCGGCCGCGACCAGAGCAGGGTGTAGCCTTCACCGCCTTCGTCATCGAACAGGTTCGCGTAGATCGGCGCGTTGAACGAGGGGTCATCGAGCTTGAGCGAGAGGTAGTCGCGGCCCTCTTCGGAGCGCTTCGACCAGGCCGCGCCGATCTCGGCCCGGCCCACATAGATGCGGTGGCTGGGAGCGTTGTCGTTGGATCGGTTGGTCTCGGCGACGATGCGGACGCCCTTGGCCTTTAGGCTCAGGGTCACGATCTCGCCCTGGAATTCGTTACCGACCTTCTTGAAAGAACCGATGATAGCCATGTCTCTTCTCCTGTTGTGTTTCGAGCCCGCGACCACCGCGGCCTCGATGGCGATCTAGGGCCGAAGACGATCGGCGACGCACCCGCTCGCGGGCCGGAGTGCAGCGGAGGACGTCGTTGTGGCGACTTTCTTGCCTCGCGAGGAATGGGCGAAGCCCAGGGGAAGAAAGTCGCAGCAACGGCGTTGCGGCTCAGACGATCGAGGCGAAGCCGGTCTTCGGCCAGATCAAGCCATCAACGAGGCCACGTGCGTCCGCGTGCTTGAACCACAATCTCTGGAGAAGCGTGGCTATCTCGGTTTTGATGAACAAGGGGTCGGAACGATTCAGCGCGGAAAGAGAAACAATCTGCTGCAAAGGGCGGCATCGTCTTCCAGGAACGGGTCGAGGTTTACACGCTGCGCCGCGGATGCGTGGGCCAGGCCGAATACCGGGTTATTTGATCGAGGAATTCAGAGGAGGCTTGCCTCGCCGCGCTCAGGCTTCGATCGTCCCCGTTCACCGCGCCGATCTAAGCGCACCTGTTCGACGATGAAGGCGGAAAGCGGTCATCCCCTCGGGCCATGCTGCCGTAAGAACTGCTTAGGACGAGTTCTCCACCACCCTACGCGGTCGAACGGGCGGGTCTCTGCCAAAACCATCAAGCGCGTCCATGAGGTAATGCCAATGCAAACTGCGCCGATGCAGCCGAAGACCTCACGCCAGGCCAACGAAGGCACTCCGATATGGGACACGGCGAACACCACATGATAGCCGGCGACGGCGGCGGGAACAGCGAATGGTGCCGCGATCGCGATGCGCAAGGCCAAGGACTTAGTAACAGCAAAGGCAACCTGGCCGAGGACAAGCGTCAGCGTACCGCCGGCCGTTGCGACAAGCAGCGCGCCAACGAGGCCGGCGCCGCTCTGCAACGCTGTCATCCCGATACTCAGTGCGACGAAAAACGGCAGGGCATACACAGCGAGCGCAAAGATCGCCCAGCAGAACAAGCCAATTCCGAATGTGTTGAGAACAAGCCCAAGGGCGAGCATGGTGGTGGCTCCATGTGCATAAATCTACCAGTCGCGCCTTCCACCACCACCACGGCGCAACCTCAGAGCTAAAATCGAAACGAGGCGGAGTTGCGGCGCATGCCACTCCGCTTCGATGATCGACCGCGAACGGCGCTCACGCGCCGCCGAACCTCCAGACAGGGATGCCGAGCCGCTTCGCCTTGTCGGCGAGGTTGTCCTGGATTCCCGTGCCCGGGAAGTGCATGACGCCGATCGGCAGGAGTTCGAGCATGGCATCATTGCGCTTGAAGGGCGCAGCCTTGGCATGTTTCGTCCAGTCGGGCTTGAAAGCAATTTGAGGTACCTTGCGGGTCGTCGCCCATTTGGATGCGATCAGTTCGGCTCCTTTCGGCGAGCCGCCATGGAGTAGCACCATGTCGGGATGCTTGGCGTGAACCTTGTCGAGGCGGTCCCAGATGAGGTGGTGGTCATTGAAGTCTAGCCCTCCGGTGAGCGCGATCTTCGGCCCTGAGGGCAGCATGACCTCGGTCTCGGCGCGGCGCTTGGCGGCGATAAAGTCGCGCGAGTCGATCATCGCTGCGGTCAGCGTGCGGTGGTTCACCAGCGAGCCCGATCGCGGACGCCAGAATGAGCCGGTGTGTGTCTCAAACCGCTCGATGGCCTGGTCGCGGAAGAGCTCCAGGCAGTTGCGGCGTTCGATCAACGTGATGCCTTCGGCCGTCAGACGCTCGAGTTCGACCGATCGGACTTCCGAGCCGTTCTGCTCGCGCTGGCTTTTCTGCTGCGCTTGCTCGTTATCGTCCAGTTGGCGTTCGACGCGGTGGACGGCGCGATGGAACAGGTTGACTGTCGACCAGAGCAGATCGCCTAAGTCCGCCTCGAGCCGCGTGTCGCTCAACGTCGCGGCCAGGGCGTCGAAGATATCGGCGACAGCGCCTGCGATCATCTTGCCGTCGGGAAGCGGTCGCGGGTCAGGCTGGTCGTCGAAGGGACGGTAGCCGAAGAGCTGTAATTCGGTGAGGACGTGGTCAGTTGGAGAAGAGGCGTGCGGCGGTTCAATGTCGTCGTGGTCGGTCATTGGAGGACCTTTTGCCGGATCGGCCGCGCCCATCGCGGCCTTCGTGGCGATCACTCAGACGGCGGGCGGAACGGGCCAGAACCCGCAAGGGCCGAAGCGGCAGCGGAGGATGGCGGAGGCCGGCTATTTTGCTTCGCGATGCAAAGCGCGCTTGTTTGATGGCTGTTGTGTCTTCTCATTGCCCGAGCGCGGCGGAAAATAGCCGGACGTAGCCATTGCCGGCCCGGTCCGGTTGCCGTCCGATCGCCCTCTAGAAGGCCGAGGTCGCGTCCTCTTCCGGCAATGGCCTCGTTATGACCGACCTAACAACGTCGATCGAAGCACCGGCCTATTCTGCGGCTAGCCTCGACGATTGGAGGAAACGGGCGACGTCCTCTGGCACGAGTTGAAGCCGCAACGCTGCCCGGAGGGTCTCGAGACCGAGGACGTGCAGGTCTTCGTTGAAATCGCCCAGCCGGGGTGACAATGCAATCGCTTCAATGCCGGCGTCTTCCGCGCGCTGTATCAGAGTAGCCTGCACGGCATCTCCGGCCGCGTCGGCGTCGCGGGCGATATAGAGCCGACGCAGGCCAGGCGGTAGCATCATGGCCGAAAGGTGATTGGCCGAGAGCGCCGCGGCCATAGGCATAGTCGGCAGCACGTAACGCAATGAAAGCATGGTCTCGATTCCCTCGCCGGCCGCGAGCACGTCGTCCACCACGCCGAAGCGAACGGCGTTGCCGAGGAGGTCGCCCATGGCCCGCCGTGGCGTGTCGATCGGAGCTTTGCCGAGACGAATGCGATCAAAGCCGTCTGGATCGAGCCAGGTTCGGTGCGCTCCAGTGATCCGTCCCTCAAGGTCCGTGACGCAGGCAATCATCGCCGGCCAGGTTTGGGTCGGCGAATGCTCATTCGGTCGGTAGTAACAACGCGGGTGGAAGCGCAAGCTGCCGCCATGGTGGACACGGGCTATTCCGCGCCGCTGCAAATACGTCTCGACGACCGTGCCTTCGATCGCGCTAGATATCGCAAAGAGCCGACGGGCTGCTTCCTGCGATCCGGGCGGAGCAAACGAGCGAATGGGTTTCGAGGACAGCTGCGGCTCAGGACGAGGCAGCTTCAGAAACCGCCTCGCTTCCTCGGCGACCTCGCCGAAGTCGCGCAAACCGCGGGATTCGCGGATGATGTCGAGGAGATCGCCATGCTCGCCGGTCGCAGCGTCAGTCCACTTGCCGGCGGGGCCCTTAGGTGATTCCTGGAGCCGCACGAACATCGAGCGGCCCGGCGTGTTGTGGACGTCGCCGACCACCCAGTACCGCCCCGCCCGCTTGCCATTGGAAAGATAGTATCGGCACACGGCCTCGGCTTCGCGCGCGAGGCGGCGTGCCAGTTCGTAAGGCTGCTGGGACATCACGCAGCCTCCCGCCCACTGACGCGCGTAACCGGATAGGTGTCGATCACCTTTGTCAGGATCGCCACGCCGCTTGCGTCCGTGGGCACGAACATCCGCAGCTTCCAGGAGATGATCTCTCCGAACAGGCCGTAAGCGCGGAGGCGATCGCGCATCGTGTCGTTGAATCCCGACAGCTCGATGCTGACCCGGACGCGGCGAAGCTGGAGCCCCTCTGCGAGTTCGAGGACGGTGCGTCCCTCCCTCACGGCCGCAAAGGCGGCGTCCGGTGACCACGTAGGCGCGTCCGCCGAGACGACGTTTGCGACCCACGCGGCAGAAACCTTACGGCCGATGATGCGTTCGCCAGCGTCGGTCTGGAGCCGATCGACACGAGTCGATTCGTTCGGGAAGCGTTTCCAAATGGGTAACAGCAAGCCGGCCACGACGTGGATCTTGCTCTCCGTGAACTTGGGGACATCGGCAAGCTTCGCCAGCCAGGCTGCGGCGAAGCGTTCACGGTCCGCATCGACCCAATGGCTCTCCGCCATCATGTTCAAGGAGACCTGGTGCTGCTCCATTGGCCGGATCAGGCGGACGCGGCGCTCGATTTCGCCTTCGTCGAGCATGACGCTCGCCGCCGGGACCTGCACGGCGGCTCGTCCTGACCGCTCATTGATCAGCAGGACAGCGCGATGATCGGAAAGGCGATCGAGAGCGTTATCCAGGCTCACAGGATGATTGCGCTGTCGCTGGGTGATCGTGAGCAGCCTGGTCTCGGCGCCAGTACCCGGATGGACATAGAAGGTCCGTCGGTCGGTGACGACAAAGCTTTCGGCGCGGAGCGTTTCCAGCCCGACGTCGTAGGTGCCCGATGCGAGCGCGCCCTCGATCCGGGCGGTCAAAAGCTGCTCGAAGGCGGTGAACAAGACATTCTGGAGATCGATGGTGAGGGCCAACAACCGGTTCAGGAAGGTCGTGATCGGCGGAAGATCATCCCTGAGTCCATTGGCGTCCGTGAGCTTCAGGCCTGTCGCATCCTCGAACCTCTCGAGCGAGCATCCCTCGACCTTGCCTCGCACCAGCAGCGTGTAGACTTGCCGCGACGCATCACGCGCGTATTGACTTTCGAGATTGTCATCGGGCCTGAACAGGCCCTGCCCTCCGGTCTGGCGCTGGCCGCGCGCAATGGCCCCCAAGGTGTCGAGCCGGCGGGCGATGGTGCTGAGAAAGCGCTTTTCGGCCTTCACGTCGGTCGCGATGGGCCGAAACAGCGGTGGCTGCGCCTGGTTGGTTCGGTTGGTCCGGCCGAGCCCCTGGATCGCGGCGTGGGCCTTCCAGCCGGGCTCGAGCAGGTAATGGACCCGCAAGCGGCGATTCCGCGCCGACAGTTCGGCGTGATAGCTCCTCCCCGTGCCGCCGGCGTCGGAGAACACGAGGATCCGCTTGACGTCGTCCATAAATGCCGATGTCTCGGCGAGATTGGCCGAACCAGCTCGGTTTTCGACCACCAGCCGATCGCCCTTGCGGATGACACGTCGCGAGCGGCCGGTCACTTCGGCGACCATCTCGGTGCCGAAGCGCTGCACGATTTGATCCAGCGCGCCGGGTACCGGCGAGAGCGATGCGAGTTTCTCGATGAGTCTGTCGCGTCGTGCGACGGCTTCCCGGCTCTCAACCGGTTGGCCATCACGATAGACAGGCCGGGAGCAGAGGTTGCCCTCCGAGTCGGTAAATGGCTCGTAGAGCTTGGGGTCACCGCGCTCGCCCTTGCCCCCGACCGCATTCTGCATGGCATGGCTCTCGTCGAAGACGATCACTCCGTCAAAGTCGGAGTCCAACCATTCAACGATCTGCTTGACACGCGAAAGCTTTTCGCCTCGGTCGTCGGTGCGTAGCGTGGCGTAGGTGGCAAAAAGGATGCCTTCCGAAAGCCGGATCGCGCTACCCTGGCGAAACCGGGACAGAGGCGTCACAAGCAGCCGCTCCATGCCGAGCGCGGACCAGTCGCGCTGCGCGTCCTCGATCAGCTTGTCCGACTTGCTGATCCAGACCGCACGGCGGCGGCCTTTCAACCAGTTGTCGAGCAGGATTCCGGCGACCTGCCGCCCCTTGCCCGCGCCGGTGCCGTCGCCCAAAAACCAGCCGCGGCGAAAACGGACGGCATTCTCTGCCTCATCGCGCGCGGCCGCCACGACATCAAAGTTCGCATCGACCGTCCAGGAGCCCGCGAAAAATTCGGAAAAAGCCTCGCCGGCATAAATGACGCTCTCGATCTGGGCGTCCGATAGGATTCCATCTGCCATCAGATCCGAAGGCAGGTGCGGCCGGTAGGGCGGCTTCGGCGAAGGCGACAGCGTGATCTTTTGTACGGCTTTCGTCATTTTGGCTCTCCACAACGGGCGGCCGAAAGACTCTCTCTCGGCTTCCAACCCGTCGCGAACAGCTTCCCCCTCCTCTCGCTCTCGCGCCGTCACAAGGCCAAGCATCACGCCGCCTCGTGATCGGCAACAACCGAATCCAGCGACGCGGGTTCAATGATCTCGGGAACGAAGCCGAGCAAGTAGTCCGCGGCCTTGCTCGCCTGCGAGGCGGCACGCACGATGGCCCGATTGTCTTCGCGCAGGACTTCAAGCCAGGAGCCGATATAGTCGGCATGGCGAACGGTTGGCACGATCCCGAGCGACGCGCAGCTGAACGCGGAACTCAACTCGGCGACCAGTTCTTCGAAGGCATACTTCTTCGTACCGTAGGATCCGCTCTGGTCGCGATTGAGGCGCGAGGGATGCCCGGTCGCATGACCGAGTTCATGCAACGCCGTGCGGTGCCAGTTGATGGGTTCGAAATAGGCCTGCGGCGGCGGGACCTGAACATAGTCTTCGGCTGTTGCATAGAACGCGCGATCTCCACCGATCCGAAACGGAATTCCGCTAGCCTTGATCAGGGCGTCGACGGTAGGTTCGATGAAGCCGGCGGGCGGAGGCGGCGCAGCGTCCGCGATGCCATCGGGCAGTTCCTCGCACTGATCGGTGTTGAAAACGGTAAACCGTTTGAGGAATGGAATTGCCTGCGCGTCTTCGCCGGTCTCGGCGGCGCGTCGCCTTTCGTCATTCGGCACGAAACGATCAGCGTAGACGACCGTGGTGCCGCGCTCTCCCTTGCGAACGTGGCCGCCGAGCGAGAGGGCCTGACGAAAGGTGAGCCAACTTTGACCGGTAAATCCACGTTCGATCACGGCTCCCCAGAGGATGAGGATGTTCACCCCACCGTATTGCCGGTTGGTCGACGCGTTTTTCGGCATGGCCAGCGGCGCTTTTGCCGCGGCCGTACCCCAGGGCTGGACCCAGGGGACGCGTCCGGCCTCGAGCTCGGCAATGATCTTGTCGGTAATTTCGGTATAGAGGTTGGCCCGGTCCTGGCCGGGGCGCGCGCTCGCAGTAGGGTTTGACATCGCGGGTCTCCGCGACGGGCACCGCGAGCCTCTCTCGCAGCTTGTAACCCGTCACGGAAAAACCCTGCCTGCACTCTTACTCTTAGCTCCCTGCGCATCTGCCTGGGTGGAGTTCCGATCAGGCGTGCGCCAGCGGCGCATCGCCTCAACGGAAAATGGCACCCGGAGAGCGTGAGCATAGTGACCCGAACGGGCACGCGGGTCCGAGTGCAGCGACGAGACCGGTTTAAGAGGGCACCCGGGAACGGGGCAGTGATAGCGATCGCCGCAGGCGAGCCCCTTTCCCGAGTGCCCCCGGCGAGGAGCACCAAAGCTCTAGCGCGAGGGATCGAAGCCGCAAGGCCGAGACGCTGCGCGGCTCGGTTCACGAGAGCCCGGTGCGGCTCTGGCCGCACGCGCAAAGCCTAAGCGAACGTGATGCAGGCAATGATACGAGAACCGCCCGGCATTTCCACAGGCGTTTCACGATTATGGAAGAGAGGCCCGTGGGCGGAGCGAAAGCGAAGAGCGCTCGCGGGACGCAACAAAGGAGGCACCCGCAGGAGGGTCAGCATAGCGCCCACGCGTAGTGGCGGGACCCGGACGGAGTGCAGTCGCAAGACCGGTTAAAAAGGCACCCGACCGAAGAGCAGTGATAGCGACGCCGGCATGCAATGACGGCGGCCCCGAGGGCGAGTGCCTCCGGCGAGCGACTCAATGCGGCTTCACGCCTCCTTGGTATCAATTTTGCTTTTGTGATATCGTCTCACTCGTGCGCATGTCGATGCACGACGTGGGCATGTTCACTGAGAGCCAATTCTTACAGAGGACGACATGGCCAAGAAAGCGAAGAAGGCAAAGAAGACCGCGAAGGCAGCCACCAAGAAGGTGGCAAAGAAGACTTCAAAGAAAAAGAAGTAGTCGTATCGGCTACTGATCTATTGCCGCCTCCGGGTCGCAACCCGGATGAAAAGCGAGACCTTCCAAAGGATATGAAGCGTCCTTTGCAGCCGTTCGGTATCGCGGCACGCTACGATAAGGCCGGACCTTTGTGCAGGAGGCTGCTGCATAAAGGTCCGGTTTTTCATTTCTGTCCCCGCGAGGGCGTGACCTGCTCGTACGCGAATCCGCAGGGCCGAGACGCTCCGCGGCTCGGTTTACGAGAGCGCGGTGGGCGACAGCCGCACGCGCAAAACGGATAAGACGTCTGAAGTATCGGAAAACGGTTTCTTTCAGTTCGTTCTCGCCTACCCCACCACCTGGCCGGCTGTAAAATTTGGCCCTTGAAGGACCACGAGATCCCACGATCCGGAATCCCAGTCGTGTGTTAGGGATGGGGAACGTCTGCGGGACTAAACGATTCGTCTCAGCGTGGGAGAACCTTTAAATGCTGATGACCAAGCAGAGACGGCCGGCGATCCGCACCCTGCCCGGTTGGGCGATCAACGTGCTGAAGGAAGCCGGCGCCATCCGCGAGTGCGAGGAGCACGGTTGGATGCAGGACCGCGCCGATCCGCATGCCCGAGAGTGGGCCTTCGATATCGCCCGTCGAGACCTGCCGGAAGGCGTATCCCGTGAAGCAGCGGAGGCCGCGGTTCGCGACGTGCTGGACTCGATCGGTGATATCTGCCCAGAATGCCCCCCTGACGAGGAGGACCGGCGCTAGGCCCCGACGCCGACCCGTCTTCGACTCAGCGGCCCAGCCGTTTCTCCACACGCTTGCGCGAATTGCCGACCTTTTTGACTGCCTTTTTCACGGCCGATGCCGACTTTCGCGTCTTCTTCGCCTCGTACTGCACTTCGTAGTGCTGCCCGCCACCCACCCGAGCCCGGTCCTGTTTTCGTCCGCGCGCCGTCTTGCTCTTCTTCGCTACCGCCATCGGTGCCTCCTGTTGTGACATCGAAGCAAACGCGACAAGGATTCGCAGGTTCCGGAACGATTCGAACTGTGCCAATTTGAATCGGCCGTAGCCTGGAGTTCTTCAGTGCCGTTTCAGCGTAAAAGGCCGACGGCTATCTGTGTCAAGGCGCTTTTCCCCAGCTTCATCGAACCGGTCCTGGCCACCTCGAGCGATAAGGTGCCATCCGTGCAATACGCAACACGCACTGAAGGATTGGCCCTTGAATGAGCCGTACGTCGACCCTGCCCAAACGCCTACAGCCAATGCTCGCTACGCTCACCGACGCGCCGTTCGACGACCCCCGCTGGGTTTTCGAGGATAAGTACGATGGCTTCCGGATGATCGCGGAGAACCGTGGGGGCAAGGTTTCGCTCTATAGCCGCAACGGCAAGATCATCAGCCGCAGCTATGTCGACGTCGCCAAAGCGCTGGAGGGCGTGAAGGGCGACGCCGTGATCGACGGCGAGCTCGTCGCGATCGGAAAGGACGGCGTCTCGCATTTCCAGCTGCTTCAGAACGCGCTGCGCCATCAGGCTAAGCTTTTGTACTGCGCGTTCGACCTCATGTTCGCGAACGGCGAGGACCTGCGTGCGCTGTCGCTCCTCGAGCGCAAGAAGCGGCTCAAGGCCATCTTGCCGCGCCACAAGCTGATCGCGTTCAGCAACCATCGTAAGGCTAAGGGAACGCAGTTCTTCGCAGAAGCCGAGCGCAGACATCTCGAAGGCATCATGGCCAAGCGCGCCGACAGCCCGTACGCGTCCGGACGGCGGACCGCCGATTGGCTGAAGGTGAAGACCGCGCAGCGGCAGGAGGTGGTGATCGCCGGCTTCACGGCGCCGCGGCGAACCCGGCCCTTCTTCGGCGCCCTCGTGCTGGCTGTACGCGAAGATGATGCATGGCGGTACATCGGACACGTCGGCACCGGCTTCAGCCATCAGGTTCTTGAAGAGCTTTACGGAAAGCTCATGAGGCTCAAGACGGCCAAGTCACCCTTCCCCGCCAAGGTAAAGGATGAGGGAGTCACGACCTGGGTGCGCCCTTCGCTGATCGCCGAGGTGAAATTCGCGGAGTGGACCGCTAAGGGCGAGCTGCGCCAGCCGGTCTATCTCGGCCTGCGGTCCGACAAGAAGGCTAAGGATGTCGTTCGCGAAAGGACTTGGTCGCGAAAACAACGCTAGGACGCAGCGTACGATCTGATGTGGATCAAACTGCTTCGCGCTACTCGGATGCTGAAGGCCACGGCGGCAGCGGCGGTAACCCGAGAGCTTTGCGTACAGGTCCGAACGACCTCCGGTGGGCTGCGCATGCGCCAAGCCGAGCAAGCGCATCGTAATGGGCCGGCACCGGGTAACCCTTGTGATCCGCAAATCCGTAGCCGGGGTGACGCACGTCGAGCGCCCGCATGACGGTGTCGCGCTCGACTTTCGCGAGAATGGAGGCGGCAGCGATGCTAGCGGACTTGGCGTCGCCTTTGATGATGGCCTGCTGAGGGATGTCGATGTCCTTCAGCCGCTTCGCATCGACAAGCAAGTGCTGCGGCGTCAAGCCGAGCCCCCTGACCGCACGCTGCATAGCCTGTATGCCTGCCCAATAGATGTTGATCGCATCGATCTCCTCGACTTCGACGAACGCCACAAACCAGCTCTCAGCCTTTTCCTTGATTTCCTTCGCAAGCTCTTCGCGGGCTGCGGCGTCGAGCTTTTTCGAGTCGTCGATTCCGACTATCCGCGTGCCGGGTTTCAGGATCACAGCGCCCGCGGACACTGGCCCCGCAAGAGGGCTCATTCCGGCCTCGTCCACGCCTGCCACGGCATGATGGCCGCTTTCCCAGAGAGAGGTCTCGAAGCGGAGCATCTTGCGGAGGCGCTGCCCTTCGGACCTGTTTTCGAAGCGCCTCTTATCGATCGAAGCCAGGATGGCACGGACTCCCGCGCGGGTGTCGGCCCGCAAGATCTGCTCCACGCTGGCCTCGAGCGGTCTTTTCTCGACGACATAGCGCTGACGCAATACATCGAGTGAATAGTGAGACATAGCGGCCTTCGTGAAGACTAATTGCGGGAAGCGTCTCGGTGAACTTTGTGGCGATTGTCTGAAGCAGCTATACCGCCTCATCAACTGCGCAACGCCCTCTCGAAAGGAACCGGCCGGCTCTCATTTGACGTCCGATTCTGCGCTGCCGCCGACACCGCGTCCACCGGCCTCAAAGGGAACCAGGTGTCTTCATCCCGAGCAAGGCCACTACTTCGTTCATGCTATCGGACAAGAGGCGGTGGCATCGTAACGGAGCTCGCCGCTCGCCTGCTTAGCCTCGTCCACAGTCCTATGCACCCGGCCCCGCGGTCGGCCGCTTTCCTGGCGCGCGCACCGCCCCGCCGGGCCGCCATTAGACGGCCGACGAGATGACCTCGCGTGACCTCGTCGAGATGGGATTTGCCATTCGTCAGAGCCTGCCACGGACGACGAAATAGTGGCCCTCCGGCGTCACCGGGTGCTTCACGACACCTAAGCCGACTTCCGCTGCGGCTTGGCCGCCGACCTCTTCGTCGCGGTCTCTTTCGCTGCCTTCTTGCCTGCGATCGGCATTAGCATTTCCTTCTACCCGGCCGCCGCCTTGCGCGGCTTTTTTCCCGATTTCTTAGGTGCCTCTGTCGCGGACGCGCCCTCTCTTCCGATGCTCTTTCGCAGCGCGTCCATCAGGTCCACCACGTTCTCGCCGCGGGGACGCGCTTTCGCGGTGATTGGTTTGCCGGCGCGCTTCTGATTGATCAGATCAATGAGCGCAGTCTCGTACTGGTCTTCGAACCTGTCCGGCTCGAAATGGCCCGCCTTCTGATTGACGATGTGCTTGGCGAGCTCAAGCATGTCCTTGGTAACTTTGACATCCTGAATGTCATCGAAATACTCTTCCGCGGAACGGACTTCGTAGGGGTAGCGCAGCAGCGTGCCCATCAGTCCCTTGTCGAGAGGCTCGAGCGCGATGATGTGTTCGCGATTGGTCAGCACCACGCGGCCGATTGCGACCTTGTTCATCTCGCGGATGGTTTCCCGAATGACCGCGAAGGCATCGTGCCCGACCTTACCGTCAGGACGCAGGTAGTAGGGCCGAATGAGATATCGCGGGTCGATCTCGCTACGGTCGACGAACTCGTCGATCTCGATGGTTCGCGTCGATTCCAGCGCGACGTTCTCAAGCTCCTCCTTGGTCACCTCGATGAAGGTATCGGTGTCAACCTTATAGCCCTTGACGATGTCCTCGTTGTCGACCTCCTCGCCCGTGTCGGCGTCGACCTTGGCGTACTTGATCCGATGGCCAGTCTTTCGGTTCAGCTGGTTGAAAGACACCTTTTCGGATTCCGAGGTGGCTGGATAGAGCGCGACCGGACAGGTGACCAGGGAAAGACGCAGAAAGCCTTTCCAGTTAGCGCGGGGGGCCATGCCGGGGAACTCCGATACTGATACCGGAGTCAAGACGAACGACCGGGCTTGGTTCCGGCATCGCCACCCGTGCCCACAGGAGGATTTTTCTCAGCGGCTGCCTGGTCGAACTCGACATTTGTTCTTGTTATGTTCTAATTGGGGCATGACCGACCGACCCGCGAGCTGGCGCATGCCGACCCCGAAGCAGATGGAGAAACTGGCCGCTGAAGCCGCCCTAGGCGAGCACCGTCCGCTGCGAGTCCAGACGCCCCTCTCCCGGCCGGATATTGGGAATCGGTCCTCAAAGAGTCGCGCCGGCGCGACCGTGGCTCGGGCCCGACAGCGACGCCTTTCGGAATTAGGGGCCACGTGCTCCGCGTCTCCTGCAGCCGCTGCGAGCGGACCGTGGAAATTCAAACCGCCGATGCCGTTCGCTTGTATGGCGCCAATGCGCTCTGGAAGGATGTCGCGCAGCGGCTGCTCGATAACACCTGCCAGCAGCGCACCGGCAGGCATGAAGGGGACGGATGCTGGCCAGCGTTCGAGACGCCGTAGTCGCTCTGGATTTGCCGATCCGATCTCTTTGCACCTGGATGTCCGGATGGCCCCGAAGTATCACCCCACGCCCCTGTCGGGCGGCGATCGCAAGGCTCTGGCGAAAGAGCTCGGCAAGGCACGTGCGATGGCTAACATTCTGGTTACCCAATCGGCGGAGATGCGGGCCAAAGGCGAGGCGATGATCCAGCAAGCTGACAGGCTGCTTTGCGAAAGCTGGAATGAACGGATGTGGAGTGACGGCGAACCGGTCGATCCGTCGCCGACCATCGACCAGGCCGTGAATGGAGGCTTTGCCTGGCTGGAGATCAGGTGCGCGCGCTGCAAGACGCCGAGCGACGTCGACCTCGCGGCGATGAAGCACCCGCCGACCACTTTCGTGCACGATCTCGCCAGCCGGCTGCGCTGCCGCAAATGCGCCAAGGCGGGCCAGCGTCCATCCGCGACTCTGCTACAGTTGACGTGGCAGCCGCGCCACCCTCGAACCGAATCTTGAGCGATGTGCAATCTTTATTCGATCACGACCAACCAGGCCGCGATCAGCGCGCTGTTTCGCGTCGTGAACCGATACGTTGGCAACCTGCCACCAATGCCGGGAGTTTTTCCGGACTACCAAGCGCCGATCGTACGCAACGGGGTCCAGGGCCGCGAACTCGCTACTGCGCGGTGGGGAATGCCGTCGTCATCAAAAGCGCTGATGGACACCACCAAGAAACGAGCCGAAAAGCTGCAGGCCAAGGGCAAGGCAGTCGATTTCAAGCAATTGCTCAGAATAGAGCCGGACAGCGGCACGACCAACATCCGCAATGTGAAGAGCAAACACTGGGCCCGGTGGCTCGGCGTCGAAAATCGCTGCGTGGTGCCGTTCAACTCGCTCAGCGAGTTCAACAAGGCCGAAGGCGGTGACGTCTGGTTCGCGCTCGATGAGACCCGTCCCCTCGCCTGCTTCGCCGGCATCTGGACCAACTGGACGTCGGTCCGGAAGGTCAAGGAAGGTAAGACGACTAACGACCTTTACGCGTTCCTCACGACAGAGCCGAATGCCGAGGTCGGCGCCATCCACCCCAAGGCGATGCCCGTGATCCTGACGACGCCGGACGAGGTCGAGACCTGGATGACGGCACCTCCGGACGAGGCCTTGAAGCTGCAGCGGCCACTTCCGGACGGCACGCTCCGGATCGTCGCTCGCGGCGTCAAGGAAGACCTAACAGGGCCAACTGCGTGACCGACGAGACTGACTACCAACGGGGCCGCACCGCATCGGCGCAAGATCATGTCGATATGGACGAATCCGTGGAGCAGCGCGCTTAATTAACAAGACCACCAGGCTGCGTTCCGTGATCGTGATCCCGCCGGCAGAGGTGACGCTACTTTCGCTCATGCATCGGATCGAGTTCTCCTGCTCCAAGATTCTTGCCTTCTCACTGCGACGCGCAAGCGAGTGTGCGCTTTTTGACGGAAATGTTGCGAGATCGCCGGGATCGCGCGGACGCAAGCGGATAGAAGAGATGATGGGCGAGATCGCGCAGCTGAAGACGAAAGCGGCCGGGCCCCCGCAACGGAAGCGGTCGCGTGGCGCTATATCCTAGCGGATCATGGGTCAGCGCCGCTCTTAGGGTTTGCCTTATGCGTTTGCCTTGGAGAACGGAAGCGTCAAAGCGGCCATGTAGGAACGGCCACGTCCGCCGTCGAAATCAAACTCATAGAGCCGAACAGAGCCAAGCGCCGTCTGGCGCTGGCCAAGAAAGAACGTGAAGGCATTGGGCGCAGCGATGAATAGATGGGCGATGCCGATCACATCGGCTTTAACCGCCCGAACCGCGCTGGTCGCAGCGTCCGCGAGCTCGAAAGCGTGGCGCCCGCAGGTGACCGACTGCGCACCTGAGCCAGAACTCGGCTTCAGGATCAAAAGCCGGCCGACACTCGGAAGCGCGGTTTCGCAGTATCGGCGCGCATCGGCCGAAACGTCATGAGTCAGGCCGAGCGCGACAGCGAGATCCGGCTGGTCACTCCGAAGCTCCACTGTTTCCGCGACGAGAGCCGGCCAGCTCGGATCGGAAATTGCATCATCGGCCGACCAGAGCCGACGGCCGGTACTGCGCTGCTCGAGCTCGACCTGGCGGCCCGACTTGATGTTGATGATGGAGCCGGCGACGAAGGCCAGCGTGACGTGGGCGTCAAGCGCAAGCCGCAGGCGCGGCTGGTCCTTGGCAGCAGCGAGCAGAAAGCCTCGCAGCGCGGGATAGAGCTTTGTTTCCCAGTCCCCGTCGCTGCGGATATATCGTTCGTCAAAGGACGGGATCATGTCCAGCACGGCATGACAACGCTCCTCGAGCCGATCGAAGGCGTGCTCGAAGGATTTGACGCCAAAGACCCACGGTCCGCCTCGCGCAGCGCCCAGCAGATCTTCCCGAGCGCAGACGGCGCGGAAGCCGGCGCGGTCGAATTCGAGCCGACCCTGCGCCATCCACTGGAAGACAACATCGTCATAGGGGAACGCGCTCTGGTTGGCGGAAATGCGCTGCAGGCCGACATAGGCAAATAACAGGTCAAGCTGATCGCGCAGCCCATCGAGAGTGTCGGTCGCCTCGCCAAAGGCGAGCGTGCGTGCCAGCAGCCGAAGCTCGGCTTCATCGATGCCGAGATGCTCGCGCCAAGCCTTGCGCACGGCGCCAGCCTTGCTGTTGTCGGTCACCGAGCCATATAGCCGCTCGAGCCGCATCGCGCCGGAGCGGGTGCCGACCATTTCGCGCAGCGGGTCGTCGCGGTCGAGGCGCCAGTTGGTCACCAGCTTGAACCGCACGCCGCAGCCCTGGGGGGCATGGGCAAGCTGCGCCTCTCGCGCCCGCTGCAGCAATGATCGGGCATTGGCGTTGATGAACTCCGGGTCCACGAGATGGGAGTAGCCATAGGTGCCGGGCGTGACATGCCATTTGCACTGCATGTGCTCGCGCCGCAGTGGGTCGCCATAGTGGTCGACCGCGCTGCGCGCAGCATCGTATTCGACCCAGATGTCGTCGAAGCTCTTCGGTCCTGTCTCGAAGCCCACGCGCACGACGGGGCTATCGGGATCGAGCAGGCGCGCCGCATGATACCAAAACAGTCGCGCCTGGAAGGTGTCTCCGTCGCGCCGGACGGTTACGGCCTGGGTCATGGAGGTCTTACCTCGGCATCTCGCCGTCCTTGAAGGGCGGCGTTGGAACAATCGACCGGGCAATCTCGACCGCGCGCGCGCCATCGACCGCGCTGGTCGGATAGGCGTCCAGCACGATCGTCGGCAGCAGCCGCTGCGTCAGGTCGGAGAAGGTGAAGCCGTAATCGCGTCCGCCCCGCTGCGGCCCGGTCGCCGAGACCAGGCCATCGATATGATGACGCCCGAGACCGATGGGTTCCAGCCGGCTGGACAGCACGAAGCGGCGCTGCTCGTCGCTGGGCCGTGCGAAGCTCACCACGTCGGCCGCGCGGCGGCGCACCGCAGGATCGAGCGCATTGAGGCGGTTGGTGCACATCAGGACGGCCGCCGGCAGCTTCGCATTGGCGATCCGGTCGATGCCGCGGATGAAGGCGTTCACGCCGGCGCGGTCCTCGTGGTGCATCTGAGCCGCTTCGCGCGACTGCGCCAGCGCGTCGGCCTCGTCGACCAGCAAGATCACGGCCCCGCGCGAGCGGCCAGACGCCGACTTGAGCTTGGTCGCCTCCGCCAGGGTATAGTCGAACGCCGCCGAAAGCAGCTGCGTCATCTCGCCAACCCGGCCCTGGCCGCGGGTGGACAGGCTGAGCGGCAGCAGGGTGATGTCGATCTTCTCCTGTCGCGCCACCGCATCGCCGATCGTCTCGGCCAGCTCCGTCTTGCCCGAGCCGACGTCACCAGCGAGCACGATCAGCGGAGGCCGTCGCAGCACCGTGTCGAGCAGCGCCTGTGCACCCGGATGGTACTTCTTCGCCCAATCGGCAAGGCCGCCCGGATTGACGAGCAGGCCGAGGATTTTCGCAAGGCGGTTCTTCTGCTCGTCGAGCCCGACCAGCCGAGCAAGCCGCGCCTGCGGATCGATGTCGGGATAAGTGATGCGGCGCTCGAACAGCTCGTCGAGGGTCGGCTTGGTGTTCATTAGAAGCTCCTGACGGTGGCGCGGTCGAGGGCTCTGCCCCCGGACGAATAGGTGCGGTCGTTGGACAGATAGCCAGATATTCCGGGCTCCGGGGCACCGCCTCGCGAAAACGGCAGGCTGGCCTTGAAGGCGTCGCGCTCGGTCTGGCTGAGGCGGTCCCAGGCCGCCGTGTAGGTCATGTAGCTGTAGAAGGAGGCGCCGCCGACGTCGGCGCCCGGGCGGATCTTGCCAGGGTCGTCGTCGTTAGCCGAGGCGCCAGCGAGGTCGCGGGAGGTGTAACGTAGGGTCGGCTCGATCCACTTGCCGTCCTTCTTGAAGCCGTAGGTCACCGTGTCGAGATAGCCGGCCCGCAGCATCTCGGTCGCTTCGGTCTCGTAGTCCACGATGCTTTCGTCGGACGGCTTGCCATAGAAGCGCTGCATGCGCTTCAGGTCGGTCGCGACCTTGGCTGCCATGTGGCGCGCGTGGGTGACCGTGAAAGTCGTGCTTTCGGTAAAGCTGTAGCTATGGGACATCGTCGACCTCACGTCTGGAAGGAGGAGCCGAAGACCTTCTGCCAATAGGCGACGGTCAGTTGTTTATTGGGAGCCGCAAGCGCCGCATCGATAGCGTCGCCGGCGTCGAGCGCGGCATCGACGATCGCATCCGCATTCGCCGTCGTGTAGAGCCGGGCGACGTTGTTGGTGGCGTTCACGGGATCGATGATCTGCACCGTGTCGGTGAAGGTGCCGACCGAGGACGCCGGATAGTAATCGCCGAAGACGATTTTCGACCGCATGTCGGTACGGGCGACGTAGGTGAAGAAGTGCTGGAGCGCATCCGGATAGTCGGCGAAATCGAGGCCATCATCGCAGAGCTTTGCCAGAATCATCTCGATCATGAAGGATTTGAAGCGGAAGCCGTCCCGCTCCTGCTTCGTGCGCCTCGCCCAGAACTTCACCAGCCGAACGACCTGGGCGAAATGCTTCTCCTGCGCGCGCTTGCGCTTGGCGGCGAAGTCCAGATGCAGCGGAATGCTCGTCTTCAGGAACGAGCCGTCGTCCTGGCTGACGAGGTTGCCGTACCACTTGGGGTCGCCGTCATAGAGGATCGGCACGACATCGACATCGAGGCCCGTCCCCCGGAAAGAGACGGTGACGGAATAAGTCTGCGGCTTGACCTGGTCGGGGTTGAAGTTGGGGAAAGCCTTGCGCAGCCGCTCGGCGAGATAGTCGAGCAGCGCCCGCACATCTTTCGGCGCATCGGCGCCGCTGATGTAGCAGGCGACATCGATGTCGTTGAGGGAGCGAAGCGCCGTGCCCTTCGCCAGGCTGCCCGAGAGCAGCATCTTCTTCAGGGTGAAGTCCGGATGCTCGGACAGATAACCCTCGAGCTTCTCGCGAAGCCGCCGGGCCTGAGCCCGGTACTCATCCGCCGTCTCTTTGGGCAGGTTCACCTTGTCCTGCGCAAAGGCGGCGATCTCGTAATGGCCGACGTGTTGCCGTCCCATATCCTGCTCCATTTTGGCCGGCAGCCCGGGGGCGGCGGCGTTGAGATCAGGATATAATAGCTAAATTTTGGCTATTCAAGGCATGTAAAACAGCTATTTCACGTTGACAAAATAGGTTGATTCTCTATATGCTGCGGACAACGACGGAGGATGAGATGACGGCGAAGCGAACCATGACGCTGAACCTCACCGACGCCGAGATGCGGGTTCTGGACGAATTGTCGGCCCGGAAGGACATCACCAAGACTGCCGTGCTCCGGCAGGCCTTGCGCCTCTATCAGACGATCGATGCTCGGGTCGAAAAGGGCGAAAAGCTCTTGTTCGAGAACGACGCGACGAAGGAAAAGGCGGAGTTGATGCTTCTATGACGGTCGACGTCTCGAAAATCTATCTTCTCGATGTCGCGAGCGGTGGAAGCGTCGAAGCCGAGCTGCGCGATGCGATCGAGCAGGCGCAACTCAACGACTGGCAGACGAAGTGGCGGCCTGCCCTGCTGAGCATACTTCAGGAGCTCGCGCGCAAGGGCGTGCCGATGGACCAGTGGCCGCAAAGCTGGCACTGGGATTGGAACAAGAAGACAGCCCGTGTCCAAGGGCTGCTGGCCTTTCGCGGCTTCAGCGTCGTCGCCCTCGGTGAGACGCAAGGACTCGCACAAATCGACCTCACGAAAATGGGCCGGGAAGCCAACCAGCGCGGCAAGCCGCTCGTCTATCTGGACTACCTTGAAGTCGCTCCCTGGAACCGGCCAGACCTCGGGAACGCTCCGCGCCTGCGCGGCGTCGGTACGGCTCTCATCACGGCTGCCGTCGCGCTCAGCGAAGACGAGGGATTCAAGGGACGTCTGGGGCTGCATTCGCTGCCTCAGGCCGATAACTTCTACCGCAAGATCGGGATGACCGATCTGGGTCAGGACGCGGCGTACCAGAATTTAAGATACTTTGAGATGACCAGCGAGCAGGCTCGCGCGTTCTTCGAAAAGGAGGAGAACGATGAAACTTGAACGAAGCAAAGAATGGTGGATGGCTCGGGCACGTCGTGAAGGCGACGCCGTCATCGGCGCCGGCTTGCTTGCGTTCGATCCGGTGTCGGAGGAGCGGCCTACTGCGACCGGGCAGACTACCGTCGTCGAGGAAACGCGGATCGCGTTTGGCAAATTCGTGAACCTGATGCGCCGTCGCCGCGGCTTTTCGATGGAGAGGCTGGCTGAGGTTGCCGACCTCGACGCCAGCGAACTCCTCGTGATCGAGGACGACGTCCATTATGTTCCAGAGCCACGAACGGTCTTCAAACTGGCGCAGACCTTTGAGGTGTCGCAGCGGCGCTTGATGCAGCTCGCAGGCCTAGCCGCGGCAAATGACACCGGCTTGCGGCAGGAAGCCGTACGATTTGCCGCGCGCTCCGAGGCTGTGCAGAAGCTCACTCCGGAAGAAAATTCCGCTCTTGAAGCGTTCGTAGCTGTCTTGAGCGAGCAGGATCCTAAGCGAGTGAAGTGAAAAACGTCAGCCTCAAAGATCGGACGATCGCCGACATTGACGGACAGGTTGACAAGGTCTTGCGGGGCCTTGGCAATCCCGAGCCGCCGGTCGACCTGCGCTTGGTTCGGGAGCTGTTGAAGCTCGACCGCGGCTACTACTCGACCACGGACGACAGCCTTTTGCGGGAGACTTTCTCGCGCCTGAAGGTCGCGGGCCTTCAAGTTCTCTTGCGCCCGACGATCCTGCGCGATGCGGTCCAAAGTCTTAGTCTGAAGGCCCTCTATTTGCCCGACCAGAAGCGGATCCTGCTCGACCAGGATCTGCCCATCCTTAAGCACCGCTGGAACGAGGCCCACGAGATCGGCCACGACATCATCCCCTGGCACATTGGCATGATGTTGGGTGACACAGAGCAGACGCTCATACCCGCGTGTCACCAGATCATGGAGGCCGAGGCAAACTACGCCGCCGGCCAGCTGCTTTTTCTCGCTGGCCGTTTTGTGGAAGAGGCCACCTCTTCGGTTCCGAGCCTTGCCTTCGTCAAGAGCCTGAGCAGAGGGTTCGGCAACACCATGACATCCACGCTCTGGCGCTTTGTCGAACAAGGCCATGGCGGCCGGCCAATCGTAGCGCTGGTCACCGGCCATCCACATCGCACGCGGCGCAAGACTGATTTCGATCCTGCCAACCCGTGCCGGTATTGCGTGGAATCTCCTCCATTCCGTGAGCGGTTCGGTATTGTGCGCGAGACCGATCTGTTCGCGACGATCGTTGGCTATTGTGGTTCGCAGCGCGGCGGTAGTCTTGGCCGCAGCGAGGTGCTGCTCGCGGACCTAAATGGCGATCGGCATGTCTTCGACTTCGAGACGTTCTTCAATCGTCACGAGGCTCTGACGCTTGGCTATTGGTTGCGCTCGCACAGCTCGGCCGTGCCGATGCAAACATTTTGAACCGGCCGATAGTCATCCGCTGTCTCGAATATTAGACACTAGCTGACCTGACATTATCAGCAGCCAGAGATGAACATCCCCATCGGGTCCGGCCCCAATAACATGGCATGATTAGAGGATCCAGGCTCGTAATCAAACTTTGGCGCGCGGTCTGACCGCCGCCCCACAGTCACCAGGCAGAACGGATGCTCTCTCGTTCGATTACACCCCAAGCAAATGTTTTGCGGCTGAAAGATTTGGCGCATATTGCACGTTGATCGGGCTAAATTCGGCCTGTAGATCGGCGTTCAATATGCCGCGCTGCTCGTTAGCGTAATCCGCGGTATTGGAAGACGCGAACACGATCGGTGAGGTAAGCCCGGCTGCGCGAAGCGCGACGATGACTTCCAAATAAGTTTCGATCACGACGCAGTCCTTCATCGACTGCCCGCGCCTCCCCGGGGTATGCGGCGCCATCAGCCTAGCAAAGGCCCGATCCGCGATGGCGGGTGATGGCCTTACCGTCTCCGAAGCTGCCATCCAATGATCAGCAACGGCATGCGCGCGCTGGACATGATCATCCAAATGGGAGAGATCGACGACGCCCGTTCCGCCGAAAACCTTGTCGATTTCGTTCGCGCGGATGATGCGCTCACGTAGCTTCGTCAGCGCTTGGATCGCCTCTTGTTCGACCTTTGGTACATTTTCAGCAAACTCTCGCCGCACCTGGTCTGCGACGAGGCCGACGAGCTGAGGCCCCGTCGTCATCGCCGCCAGCAGCGCCTGCGCGG
The DNA here is from genome assembly GCF_016031625.1 of Bradyrhizobium agreste. Classification (GTDB taxonomy): domain Bacteria; phylum Pseudomonadota; class Alphaproteobacteria; order Rhizobiales; family Xanthobacteraceae; genus Bradyrhizobium; species Bradyrhizobium agreste. The sequence goes on from NZ_JACCHP010000001.1 coordinate 560,823, forward strand.
CAACTCGCTCATGCGCGCGGGCTGCATCTCGTGTTGGATCGCGCATGATATCGAGAACGGAGCACGTGTCAGTACAAAGCACCGGCAAACCCAGCCCCGCAATGCGCGCAACTTCTTGCGGCGTCATGAGGTTTAGGTCCGCTCGTCGTCATAGGCCTGAAGCAGATCCTGCGCAAACTCATATTGGATAGCCAGATCGTGCGCCGACTCGTCGTCCCAGCCCTCGGCCTCGACCAGCCAGCGGGTAAGAAAATCGGTACTAAGCGCGCCTCCGCTTTGATGTGCGAGGATAAGAAAGTGCATCCATCGCTTGCGATCTGCCGGATGTGTCGCCCCTGTCGATTTGTTCGCGGCACCAGAGAAGCGCCTCAGGGCGGCGGCGACATCGGGAGAGGACACGTCCTGGAGGGATTGGCTGTCAGATGTAACCTCGACTAAAAATCCACCACCGATGGCGGCGGGCCGAGCGATTAAATCGGCAAACTCCCGCAGAAGCGCATTGTACGTCCCGTAGCCAAGTTTACCCGTCTCGCGCGGAACGATGTTTGAGACCTCATAGCCGTCCGGGCGGGACCACAAGGTCAAGCCTGCCGCCGGCAGCACCGCATCCGACGCGCGCTGGAAAGCGATCACATCGCCATCGAGTGAGGTGTTTCTTTTCAAGGATTTCTCGGCCTCAGGCGCATGCTGCCAGTGCCCGGAGACATATCCGACCAAGGCAGACCGGATAACAGAGATATCTCCGGCCGGCGCGCGGAGTATGAGATCCTGAAATACTTCGATGGCGTTAGGTTCGCTCATAGGCGCGCTCACTGGTCGATGGGGCTCGATTAATATAGCTATGCCTGCGTGTGGGCAAAGCGCCGGAAGGACGGCTTTCTGTCTTCCCTCGACGCCGGAGTGATGGACGATCGGTTATCGACGCAGACGAGAACCGAAACGATGCAACTCCACCCGATCCTGGTCCACGAGATAGAAGCCACGCGCCGGATATTCATTCGTGCCGCCTTTTAGGACGCGACGCTCATCGATTTGTGAAATAAGATAGGCGAAAGCCGGGTTAAAGCGCCGAAGCGGCCAGCCTGTTTCCTTATGCAATTCCTCGACCTGGGCTGTTTCCTTCTTCGCCAAGACCATGTCCACGAGCGTAACGACGTCGACAGCGGGATCTGTCTTCAGGGCATACGGGTCGAACGTGATGTAGAGGCTGGGATTGCTCGTCATGCGCGGAAGTCGCTTGGCTATGAATGAGGTCGTGTTGATAAAATCGTCCGTTGACAGCTCGGCGACCGCAAACGCCACTTCGTCAACCGAGGCCTCCGGGAAGGCAGCGAGGAGCTCTTCCTCGGGTATGAAATCACTGTAACCGTGAGTCGATTCTCTGGCGATCCATAGCCCAATCTTGATAGCGAGCGGCCCCAATTCTCCGATCTTCACAGCGGCGGGCTCCCTCGCCCGAGGTGCTACGATCGGGTTGGTCGTCGCATTTCCGACTGGCGGTGGCGAACCGTTCGCCAACCACGCGTCAATGCCGTTCACGACCATCTGCCCGATCTCCGCGAATTGCAGGATGTCGTCGCCGACCAGCGGCACGGTCTCGCCGAGACGGGCATCGGCCGCATGCTCGGCGAAAGCGGCATCCGCGACGCCGAGATTATGCCCGATGACGTGACGCTTCTGGATGTTCAGTGTCAAAACCGCGAGCGCTTCCGCTGATAGCGTGGCATAGGGATCGAAGCCGAATTCCGCAAAGCGTTGCCGGCCACGCCCAATGTTCTGAAATGCGTTACCGACAGCCTTTACTTCCCGCGACTCTGGTGGGCGCATTGCGACCTTGTAGAGATACACCGTTTTGAGCGTCGCCTCGAAGGCGGTCAGCACGTCCTCGTGCGCGTTTCCCATGAGCCGATAGGCGAGCTCGCTCTGGTCCTGCCCGAGACCGTCCGCGAGCTTGACCTGATCCCTGACCAGCGCCACTTCGCGAGCGAAATGGAGATGAATGTTCGGGGCGCCGCAGTCGGGACAGAACAACGAGATGGCGAAGACGCCATAGTCACGGCCGCATTCGTCGCAGACCAGTTCACGCAGCAGGTCACTGCGGAGGAAGCGCGGCACCGGTTTGGGTGCAGACCGGCCGCCCGTCTTGACCTTGATAAACTTGCTTCCCGAAAGCTTTCGCCCGAGATCTTCAAACATCCCGTGGATCGCCTCCTGCATGTCTGCATGTGCGGCATGTTCGACGATTTTCTTCGCCGCGGCGAGATCGTCAGGATGGGTGAAGTCGTTATCGGCCGCGACAACTCCGCTATAGGGACAAACCGTTTCTGGAATGCCCGGTCGGTGCGACATGCGCGGGGTCATGGCTTCCGGCAGGGCGAATTCCGGAACGCGGCTGCCGAGTACAAAATGTCGCGGGTGCGCGTTCTCGTTCGGCGAGTATCGGTAAACCCGCCCATCGGGCGTTTGCGGCAAGGGGATGCCTAGTTCCATCGTATTGCCGGACTTGCCCCGCTGGTATTTTTCAAGGTTACGAAACCGCATACGCTTAAATCCACCTATCCGGAAGATTCGATGATTCGCCATTCGAATGGCGCTCCAGCGTTTCTGAAGAGTCAACCCAAACTTCGTTTCTTCCCCGCTTCCATTGGTCCTGGGCGAGGAAGTCCCTAGTCCGTTGAAGCAATGCCTTTCGTGCTGTCACCGAATCGCGGCCGCGTCTAGGATCGCCCATGGCCCGAAAATCGCATCTGCCTTCGTTGGAGGACCTGTTCGATCTTCCTGCCGATTACCTAAAAGGACCCCAGAGCAAGAGTCTCCGCCCCGCCCTCATCGAGGGGACCGAGCGGGAGAGCCGTCAAGATCGCCTGCTGAAGTACTGGCCCAAGACCGGGACAGAAGCTGACAATGAGTTGCGGGAAATCTGGCGTCACGAGCGGCTGCAAGTTGATCGGATCATGAGCTACCCCGGTGCGGAGGACCTCTTCGCCGGCGTCGTGGCTATGATCGAGACGTCGGACACCTTTTGTATCGTACACGAGCCGGGGCCGATGCCGTTGGCGGGTAAGCTCCGCACGGCGCCACGCCGCTCCTGGATGAGAGCGCTCGATATTCCCGCAAGTCGAATCGTTCTCTGGCGAAATTTGGCGCGGCTGTCGCGAGCGCTCAGCATCCTGCATTCACGAGGCCTTCTGCACGGCAGGATCGATGAATACGCGGTTTTCACCGAGGGAACTTCCGATCCTGACTTCCGGCTCGGAGGCTTCGAATGGAGTCTCGTTCTCGGCGAGCGGGCCGCCGCGCCACAGACCCTTCAGGCGGCAAGAGGCCGGCTTGAAAGCCTGACATACTCCTATGCAAATGACTGGAAGGCCTTAGGATGTCTTTTCGCGAGCTTGGTCGGAGTCGATCCCGCCAAGGTGCGAGAGGAGGATCCTTTTACGGCCGGCACGGCCATCGAACTGATCGAAGGTGAGATTGATTTTCTTCGTATGATGATCGACCCGGATCGCGATGAGGTGGTCGAGGCGTCCGCCGTCGTCAAAGCCGTCGCGGCGTTAGGCCGGGAATTATCCGGACACGGCAACTCTCGATCGGGGAAGTTTCTTCTTTTGTTTCGGCCCAATCAGAAGATGTCGGAGACGATCTACGATCTCAGCGAGCAGACGATCGAATCGGCCGACGTCCCTTCGCAGCGATTGTTCGTGGAAAGCGATCTCGCGACTGGCGCGCGGATAGCGGCCGCCTCCGGTGAGGACGACCCGGATCATCTTTTCGTCCTGACGGACACGACTTCTTATCGGGTACAGCGCTTTACGGAACTCGGGACCGAGACCTGGCAGGTCGGCGTGGTGACAGCAATCAAGGCTCGCGACGAAGATTTTGCGCTTCGAGAGTGCGACGTCTTTCCGGTGAGGCACAGCATCGAAGTTCTTCCGAACAAGGAGGCCGTCGCCAGAACCCTTTCCAAGGCGAGTGACGACATTCTGGAGTGGACACTCCCGCTCGTGAAGGAGGCGACTACTGAAGAAGATCCCGAGACGCGAACTCTGCGTCAAGCGTTCCTTCTCGTGCAATCAGTCGAGGCGATATTGAGGGCGCTCGAAATTCTTCCAATCGAGATTGTCGGCACACGCCGAGAATCGGGGAAGATCATCGTTCAGCTAATGCCCCGCAGCACGGAGCGCGACGAAATTGCGGCAAGCATCGGAGATCGCGCGACCGCCGATGTCATGGAAAAGCTGTTCGACAAGGACGATCAGGGCGTCGACGTCGACTGGCGGATCAGCACCTCTGGCGGGCTCGGGGGAACCGGATCGGGTGACGTACCGGCCCGCTTTGAAACGGCGACAAGGGGCGACGCCGGAGAACGCATCTACGAATTTTCGGCGTTCGACTTACCGAGGCGCGAGGACTCGCTGTTCCTTCGCAAGAAGGGAGATCATGGCACGGAGAGCTTGATCAAAAGAAGGCTGCGGACTTCCCGCGTAATCGGCGAACAGCGCGATCTCGTGACCATGTTTGTCGATCCGCGTCGGAATCTAAAGCCATCCAGCGACCTTCTCGAAAAGGACGGGCACTTTACAGAGCTTGACCCCGCCAAGCGTGAAGCGCTCGAGGCACTGTGGTCCACGTCTCCAACTCATCTGGTCGTGGGCCCTCCAGGGGTCGGCAAGACCAAGCTCGTGAGCGAGATTATTCGGCGGAAACTTGCCAATGAGCCAGCCGCAAGCATCCTCATCAGCTCCCAGAGCCATCAGGCTCTCGATCACGTCCTTCGGGCTACCGATCGAGTACTCAATAAATACGGCACAGACGCTATCGTCGTAAGATCACCAGGACCAGAAGGAAGTATCTCGACGGACGCCGATATCAGGCTCCGGGCGATCGAATATCTCGAAAAGGCATCGGCATCGACATTGGCAGCAAACTCACCGGCCGGCCTTCAGTCCGGTTTGCGGGAGCTGTTGGATGCTTTCAAGCAGGCTGCAAGGCCCGACGCTGTCAATACGGAGCAGCGCGAGAATGAAGGGATGCGTGCCCACACGGCCCTTGTGCTCGACTCCGCGAACCTGGTCTTTTCGACGTCCACATCCGCGGATGTGGAAAGACTGGTCGACGAGGGCTCGCAGTTCGACTGGGCGATCATAGAGGAAGCCGCGAAAGCTGCAGGTCCGGACTTGCTTGCACCGCTGTCGCTGTCGGGGCGCCGGCTCTTCATTGGGGATCACAAGCAGCTGCCGCCCTTCGATAGCGAGCGGATAAACGCCATCCTGGCCGATGGCTCGGTCGTTCGATCGCTTCTCAAAGGCGCAGATCGGATCATCGGATCGGCGTTCTATGATACGGGCCTAGAGGAGTTGACTGCAGTGGCCGCAGACGACAGTCAGCTCGACCGTGTCCGCACCATGGCCATCCGGGTCTTTGAACCGTTCCGAGCTCTCGTGGTGGAGGACGAATCTCGCCGGGCGATCGTGGGGGGCGCGCGAAAAGCGGCGTCGAGCGAGTTGCTCGTTCAGCACCGAATGGACCCGGACATTGCCCGGCTGGTATCGGCCTGTTTCTACAACGATCGCCTGACCACAAGTGACGAGCGGATCGCCGATGCCGCCAAGCCACTTCCGTTTTCGTTTGGCTCCGACTTCCCCTCTTCGCCGATCGTTATCGTCGACATGCCGTATGTCAGTCGAACCGGCAAGGCTCAACCTGTTGAGTCTGATCGGCCACGCTGGAACAACCGCGCGGAAGCGAGAGTGATCGGAGCCATGCTACGGAATCTACGGCTCTCGAGCGAGCACGACGGACTGAAACCCTCGCTCGCCGTCCTGACCCCCTATCGCGCCCAGGTGCGTCACCTCACGCACGAGATCGACGTCGTAAAGGCAAAAGGTGACGGCCTCTCCGGATTTGATAGCTTCAACAGCGACGACAGGTTTTGGGGAACTGTCGACTCCTCTCAGGGGAGCGAAGCCGATCTCGTCATTGTTTCGCTTGTCAGGAACAATCCTCGAACCGGGGTTCCGGCTCTCGGGTTCTTGCGGGATCCCCGGCGGATGAACGTGCTCCTCAGCCGGGCGCGGCAGCAGCTCGTCATCGTCGGCTCCCTCGAGTTTCTCAAGGAGACCACGCGGCATGCAACCTCCGATCCGAAAGACGAGCTATCCTTCGTGGTACGTTTCCTCAAGACATTGGATCAACTCACCAAGGCGCGAAGCGCGCGCGGGGAACCGGCCGCCAAGATCGTCAAGCCGACCCAAATAAAGGGCGCGGGGCGATGAGTGTGCTTGTCGCAGTGCCGATCAGGCGGGCCTCGGCCCGCGCGGTGATCGAAAAGGGCCGTGGATGGAGCGCCCTCGACGAACTCGTGCTGTGGGCCCTGTCGCGTGAAGATCAATCTGCGAGCAAGCTCGCGGACGATCTCGGCCTGCCGCGACGCGTGGTCCTGGTCATGATCCTGCGCATGATGCGTTTCCGCCTGGTCGAATCCACGATCATCGACGGTCTTCCCGCATTCCGAACCACCGATTACGGAAGAGCGGTCGTTGCGAGCGGCTCGGAGATTCCGACGGCCAAGCAGCGGGCAACGCGGAACGTGGCGTTCGTCTACGACACCATCTCGGGAACGGTCTACAGGCGCCGCGACGTCCAGACCAAGTCGGACATCATGATCCAGAAGTTGCGCGAGAACGGCGTCGACGTACGCGATATTCGCGTGCGGGGAACGCTTCCGAAAACAACGCCACGTGAAAATTTTTCCCGCATTCAGAAGGTTCTTCGCGAAGACGAGAATTTGCTGTTTTTTGACGGGGACACGTTCTTCGAACGGCAGAACGAATTCATGATGGTCATCGTGGACGGCGATGACATGCGAGGACTCCCCGACACAGCGCCGCAGGCGCTCGTGGCGGAGATCGCGCGTGTTTCGAAGTCCTCCGAGAAGGCTCGGCCGATCCTCGTCGACTCCATGATCCATGATGAGGACGAAGGGCACGGGCTCCTTCCGCCTACACCGCTCAGGATCGAGGACGACGACGTGGTTTTCGGCGGTGAGGAGCACCGCGCGATCTTTAGGAAAATCATAGGACAGGCAACGCGTCGCATATTTATTCACTCGACCTTTCTTCGCGCCGATGGGTTCAACGCGTGGTCTCGCGAATTCAAGGATGCCGTGCGCAAAGGGGCGAAGATCGACATCTTTTGGGGATCCGGGACCCCCGATGATCCGGGCGAGAAGACCATGAAACATGCGACAGCGTTGGCGCAACAAATCGCGGCCGACCAATTGTTGCGCGACCGCGTTCGCATCCATCTGAGGTCTACCGGTTCGCACGCCAAACTGCTCGCCGCCGACGACGGCCAGGAAAACTTTCTCGCCGTCGTCGGATCGTGCAACTGGCTCTACACGAATTTCAACAGGTTCGAGATGTCCGTGGTTCTTCGCGAACCGGCTTTGGTTGCGCAGACGCTGGAAAGCCTTGCGTCGCTCGTCTCTCGTCCGGGTATGCGTGCCGAGACTGCGGTGGAGCTGCACACACGGGCATCCACTCTTGCGCGGCGACCGCCGATTGGCGGTCCCCACCTCGCGAGATTCGTGTTCGGCTCATCGCACGACGCGGTTCTCAGGGAGGCCAGCGGAAGTCAGCCAAGTCGTTTCCTGGTGGCCAGCGACAAGTTCGGGAACTCTGCTTTCCCTGGGGCGATCATCCCCGCCGAGGTTGCCGCAGCGACAGCCCGAACCGAGCCGGTCGTTATTTATGGCAGCACAACAGGTCAGGTGAGCGGGATCGGCGCGGCGGGACTCACAGCCGACGTAAGACAACGCGGAGTTCGATTGCTGCGGATCTCCGAAGGATTTCATGCGAAATTTCTGCTCTGGGGAGATGACGATGTCGTCATCACAAGCATCAACTGGTGCTCATGGACGTCTCCGCCCCATTCGCCGCTAGGCGAAATCGGCGTCCACATTCATCGAACGGGGTTAGCTCGTTCGCTTGCACACAAGCTCTCGCTCGAATGGCCCCAGCTGTAAGAGACGACTTGGGAACGCCGCGCACCTGAACTCTCTTCGAATAAAGGCGCTTAAAAGGCCGACTTTTTCCGGCTTTGGGTCTCTCCTTCTGCAACTGACGATTGTACCAATGGCCGAGTGGGCTTCAAACCGTCGGGGGCAAATATGCAAACGCAACAGACCCTGAGTGCAGAATTTCGCGCTCTTAGCTTCGCAGTCATAATCATGGCGTTCAGCCAATCAGCTGCCGCGCAAAATTTTTTGCTCAATGGAGATGTCGTGACGCCGTCAGGCGTCGTGCAAGATGGCTGGGTCTTTATCAAAGACGACAAAATCGTCTCGGTGACAGCGACCCAACCCAACGTGCAGGGCCAGATCGTTCGGTCGAGTGACTACATTTATCCAGGCCTTGTGGATCTACACAATCACCCAATCTACGACACGCTGCCACGCTGGACGCCGCCGCATCTCTACAACAATCGGTATGAGTGGCGCAGGGATCCAGTTTATCAGAATGCGGTTCAGGCACCCGAAAGAAACATTGTTGCCGCCGAGTTTTGCGACATGGACGAGTTCGCTGAGATCAAGCAACTCATTGGCGGCACGACAACGCTTCTTGGTGTATCTGCGCCGGCTTTTGGCAAGCCAATGTACGATTGCATCAAGGGCCTTGCGCGCAATCTCGACTGGTACAGCGGATTTTACGGAACGAACATCGGGCACGAGCCGGTGGCGAACCCGCTCGGTGTCACGCCACCGAACTATTCGCTTATCGCTCCGGATTGGCCGGGTGACATGAAGCCTGCCGATCTTCTAAAATATCAGAGCGGTTTAAGGGACGGCTCCATTAAGGCGTTCTTCATCCATCTTGCGGAAGGCAAGCGCACCGATGCGGAAGCACAGAGTGAATTTGGCCTCCTCAAGGATGACAAATTGCTCACAGCCAGCACCGTGATCATCCACGGCGTTGGCCTCGTTGCATCCGATTTTGCAGATATGAGCAAAGCCGGCGCATCGCTTGTCTGGTCGCCACGTAGCAATTTGGTTCTTTACGGCGAAACAACCGATGTCGAGACTGCGGCTCAACAGGGCGTGACAATTGCGATAGCGCCGGACTGGTCCCCGACCGGAAGTAGCAACATGCTGGCCGAGCTTAAGTTCGCCAGTGATTACTCGACTACAAAGCTTAATGGGCTATTTTCAGCAAAGCAGCTCTTTGAAATGGCAACCTCTATCCCGGCTCGCATGGCGCATGTTGATCAGTTGCTTGGTACGATCGAAGCCGGCAGACATGCCGATATCTTTATGATGAGTGGTCATTCACCCGATGCCTACTCCAACCTCGTGACGGCATCCCCATCGGATGTGAGCTTGACGATCGTGAACGGCGTGCCCGTATACGGAACGCCGGATCATATGGCGCAGGCCGGCGTGTCCACCACCGAAGATGTTTCAGTCTGCGGTGAAAAGCGAAGTCTCAACAGCCAAGCCTTGACAGTTAGTGGCGCATTTGCCGCTGCTACCGCGCAACTCGGCAACGCCTCACGGGACAAAACACCTCCCTTGGTCCCATCGCGGAATGCAATTAACTGGCCGAACGGAGACATTAATCCTTTTCCATCCTGCACCACTCGCGTGCGTCGCGATCGCACCGATCGGCAGCTAACACGCTGCGCAAGCGTCCACTGCGTTTCCGTCGCAAGTGTGCCCTCGTCTCCTCCGTCGGTCCCAACGGCTACGTGTTGCGCAGCCGAGCGATGCAGGAAAAAGAGGCCGCTCTATTGGATGGTTTTGGATCTGGTGTGCTTGTCCCGCTGCAATCTCTGCGTGCTGCAGGTACGCCGCGCACACTAGGAAACGTGCAGCGGGCGCCTTGCCCACATCCCGAGGATGCGTGTCGCTTTGGCTGGTAGATCGGGGCGCGCCTTGAAGCGCAGGTCAGGCTTTTGCTTGTCGATCGTCTCCGGTCGTACGTCGGAAGCAACGCTGGGCGTGCGATGAAAACGAGAATGGAGATTGCGTCTACTGTTTGCCTGGCCAGCGTTCGCCAATGTCCGCCATTGCTTATTCGACGGATATTCAACGACTTTTTCAAATCTGGTCTAAGTGATTGAAATATCTGGCGCTCCCTAGGGGGATCGAACCCCTGTTTCAGCCTTGAGAGGACGATGGCAAAGCGCTTGAAGAAGGCGAGACTATTGAGCCAATCACCTCCGAACCGCGAACTGGCAACCGCACCAGTTTCGCACCAGAAACGACCGCATCGAAACGCAACAAACGCGATCGAACGCAGGCGAAACCGCAGCAAAATCAGCGAAGGTGATCGATAGTCTGCCGCTCATAACGGTCTGGTTGCAGGTTCGAGTCCTGCCGGGCCCACCAGCCTTCGCTCGCTTCGCGAGCTTCGGCTCGGCGAGCCAGCGCCACACATCGAAAGCGAAACGTGGGAAGGCTGCCACGCCGAAGCCAGCGCAGGGCGGAGGCGGGCCAGCACTGTCACCGCAAACCAGAAGCGATCATTTTCGAGCAGGCGGCGGAAAACTGAAAATCGTGCTCGACTGCCACCGCGGTGCGCATCGCTCAACCGCCGGACGTCCCTTCCGCCGTCGCCTCGCGCCCGTACCGCGCTCTGCCGCGCAGCGTTGCCTTGTTGCCGTCGAAGGTCAGCGTCCAGATCGAAGTTTCGCCAAGTCCCACATACTGGAAATCGAAGATGAAGGTCTGTTCGTTCTGCCACGAGCCCTTGGCGGCGCGAATGCCGAGGAAGCTCGGCGCGCTCTTGCGGTACAGGCCGTCGAGCCCGATCGGCCCGTCGAGTTGTCGCTGCGCCGGATCGCCCGCGGCCATCTGCACGATGTAGCGTGGGTTCTCGTCGGTCAGGAAGAGCACCAGCGATTTGATGCCGAGCGCATTGTCTGAGAATTTGTAAGTCTTCCCCGAGATCGCGGCAGCGATCGCCGGCGCGGCGCCGACCTTGGTCGCTTTTTCGGTCGAGACCTCCGCGATCACCTCGGCCAGTCGACCGGCTGCCGCCGGGTTGGCCGGCAGCACAGAATCGGCCTTGACCGCGCCGGAGATGTCGTCGGCCAGTCTGCCCAAAGGACAAAAATCCCGCGCCGTCATCACGGCGACAATATCTTTTTCGGGCAGCACCATGATCACCTGGCAGTGATATCCGACCGCCATGTAGACGTGCTTGCCGGGAATCGCCCAGAATTGGTTGGCGTAGCGCAGCGCGGGATCGGACCGCGCGTTCATGTTGATGGTGGCATGGCCGACGGCCTCGAGAAAGTCCGCTGGCAGCAATTGCTTGCCATCCCATTCGCCGTTACGCAGATAGAGATAGCCGAGCTTCGCCATGTCGCGAGGCCGCATCGCGAGGCCGAAGCCGCCAATCGGAAGCCGTTGCGGATCCCGGCGCCAGAATGGCGGCGCGATGCCGAGCGGGCCGAACAGCCGCTCGTTGGCATAATCGGCGGTGTTCTTTCCGGTGAGCTTGCTGATGATTGCGGACAGCAGATGCGAGCCGCCGCTGTTGTAATAGAAGCTCTCGCCCGGCGCATGCGCCATCCGGCGGTCGAGGATGAACTTTACCCAATCGGGACTCGCGCCCATGTCCCGCATCGATTGTTCGCGGCCGCCTTCAAACCCCTCGTCCCAATCGAGGCCGGACGTCATGTCGAGCAGGTGCTGAACGGTGACGGCCTTCTTGCGCTCGTCGCCCTCGGCGACTCTACGATCGGCAAAGAAATCCAACATTGGGTGATCGAGACGATCTAGCAGGCCATCCTTGTAGGCCATCGCCGTCAGCGTCGCGACCACCGCCTTGGTGGCGGAGTTGATCGTGTGCGGCATGTCGGCGGTGAACGGCGCGTAATATGCATCGAGCACGACGCGGCCGTGGCGGGTCACCAGCAGGCTATCGAAGCTGCGCGTGGTACCGAACGCAACAAGCCTGGCCAGTGCGGCCGAATCCATGCCCTGCTCCTCCGGCGTCGAGTTTTGCCAATGCGTTGTCGGCCACACCGCCTCATTACCCTGTCCGCTCGCGGCGCCAGAATGGACGCTGATGAGTAGGACAAGCATGCCCAGCATCGCCCTGTTTCGTGATGAACGCCCGACGAAACGATCAGCCACTTGCATGCTCTACCCCTGCCTGGGTTGTTGCGCACCGCCACATCTACCACAAGCAGCAGCTACTTCATGACACAATTTAGAGAGATGCGGGGGAAGCGCCTTGCCAGCGAACCGCGCTCCATTGCCGGCCGCGCAGTCTCGCGAGCCGTCGCCCGGTGCGGCCTGTAGCTCAATGGATGGAGCCGGCCGCTCTTAACGTCTGGTTGCCAGCGCCACGAACTCCCAAAGAGACGAAGGTTATAACGCCGAAGGCCCGCAAGGCGAAGGCCGACGAGGGTGGACGAAATGCGTTACCGCGGTCCGCCGCCTCTGCTCGATGACGAGTTTAGTGCACTGTCACCGTAAACCCCTTTTTCGCCGAGGAAATCATCGAGCGTGGTGAGCTTGGCAGTGGAGCGGATTGTTCTCTTCTTCTTGGCCACATCCTTCTTCCTGGCCATCTTGATCTCCTTGATTCGGCGCTCAGCGAGGAGCGCACTCCGTCATTGCGAGCGAAGCGAAGCAATCCAGGGGCCCTCCGCGGGAAGATTCTGGATTGCTTCGTCGCAAGGGCTCCTCGCAATGACTGGGGAGAGAGTTGTGCAAGGCGCTGCCGATCCGTCCAGTTGGGGCCCGAACCGGCGCGGTGTTGCCTATACGCTCCCGAATCCCCAGCGAGGCCACTGCTCGGAAAGCCGGTCGGTGCTGAGCACCGTCGCCGGCCAACCCGTTTCGACGAGGCGGCCCGTCAACCCGAATACTTGCGCCCCCAATTTCGCATGGCGGCCACAATCGGCCCGAGGTCGCGCCCCTTCTCGGTTAGCACGTATTCGGCCCGCGGCGGATTCATGGAATAGAACCGCCGCTCCACGACGCCATTCTTTTCGAGCGTCCTGAGACGCTCCGACAACGTGGTCGGAGCGATGCCATCGAGCGAGTCCTGCAGGTCCTGAAAGCGCCTCGCACCATGCGTGAGGAGGTCGCGCAGGATGAGGCAAGTCCAGCTCGCTCCAATGATGCTGAGTGTGTAGGCCACCGGGCCATCGGCGGGCTTTTGCTTGGGCATGGTTCCATCTTGGCGAATGATCACGATTTTGGCAATTGACTACATAAATCATAGTGACATTCTGTTTGATAGTTACAGCAAAAGATGGGGTCTAGCCATGACAGTTCCCGACTATCTCGTGACATTCGAGGCGGCCATCCGCCCACTCGTGGCGGCGATTGCACTGGGCCTCATCTGGATCGGCGCCGTCAGCATGGAAGGACCGGCACAATCGCGTTACGCAATTGCGGCCGTGCTGTCGGTGATTCTCGTGGCGTGGCTGGCGCTCGCCCAGTATCTGGGTTCGGCAAATGCCTATGTCGCGACCAGTGAGAACGCAGCGCCGACCTTGCTGTTCGGCTTGCTGATCCCGCTGATGACCGCTGCCGTGGGCCTGCGCCTGTCGGGAAGAATTGCAAGCCTCGTCTCCGCGATACCGCTGCACTGGATCGTCGCGGCGCAAATCTATCGCATTGCCGGTGGAATATTCCTCATCCTCTGGGCGGATGGGCGCCTGCCGTGGCAGTTCGCACTGCCTGCAGGGATTGGTGACGTGACGACGGGCTGCGCGGCCGTCGTGGTGGCAGTGCTGCTGGCGCAAAAGGCGCCAGGCGCTCTGAGGGCGGCCTACGGGTGGTGCCTGTTCGGAATCGCCGACCTCATCGTGGCGCTGACCATGGGGGCTATGACGTCCCCGGGACGAGCCCACCTCTTGGCCTTCGATGCGCCGAACCTGCTGATTTCATCCTATCCGCTGGTGATGGTCCCCACCTTCGCAGTCCCCCTGGCCCTCATGCTGCATGGCCTGGTTCTGTGGCGGCTAAGGCGGGAGAGCGCCTCGACCGGCAGTCTAGCCACGGCGTGATCCTTCTGGCGATTGCAAAGGCAAGCCGACTTGCGGAACACGTGGACAAACCGAGTGCCGCCGTTTCGGAATCCCTGCCCCGTGCTAGCCGCTCGGAACGGTTTGGCGGCGGCACGGATTCGTCCCGCAGGAGCGATCTCGCATGCTGATGACCAGGGAACGGCGGCCGGCGATCCGGACCTTACGGGGATGGGCCATTCACGTGCTGCAGGAGGCCAGCGCCATCTGCGAATGCGAGGAGCATGGCTGGGCCAGGGATCGGGCCGACCCGTACGCGCGGAAACGCGCGGTCGAACTTGCGCGCGAGGATCCGCCGAACGGCGTCTCCGCCGACCAAGTGGCGGAGATCAACGACGTCCTCAATTCGACTGGCGATTCTTGTCCGGAGTGCCCGCCGCAAACCGACTAGCCCGGCTCCGGCACTCCGTCACCACAAACCAAGCCGATCGCGCGCTTCCGCGTGATTAATCGCGACGCCGGCACCACCGATGCCGGGCGTGTTTGCCGACTATCCGGCGCCGGTGGTCCGCAACGGTGTAAAGCGCGGACCAGGGCGCCGTGTCGGGGATGGCGTGTGCCGTTCAAGCCGTGCGGGTCACGCGAAGCCTATGGCGGCTCAAGAACACTGACACTCAGGATTTGCCATGCTTCTGGCCGCCCTTGTGCTCACCCTTTTTGGCACCCTTGTGCCCGCCATGACCCGGACCGGTTCCAGTCTTGTCGCCCTTGGCGAGGATCACATTGCCTCCCGAGGAGCCTTCGTGGCCGCTTCCGGCGATGTCGCCGGGAGCGATTTGGCGCTCTTGAACGGCAGTCGCAGCAGTTCCCAATTGAGGGTCTCCGACCTGCTCACCGCCGGCCGTCAACGCCATCACTGCCGTCGGCGTCAAAAAAATCACTGTCAAAGCCAGAATCGTTCTCCGCATGGCACTCCTCCAGTTGAGAAACTTAAGGCAACTTAGATATCGGCTCTAAGTTCCTGAGACTTTTCACCTTGTTCAGTGGGCCGCGGCGCTCGTAGCCCTGTTTGAAGGGGTTAGCGCCTTTAGATGCTGGTGGCGTCTCGGGAGGCGTCCTGGCGTACGATCGTTCCGACGTGTTCACCTCGCAGCGCCGGTTCGAGCAAATGCGGTTTCAAACCGTTGATGATCTGAAAGCATTTCACCTGACGGGCACAAGCGAGCAGATCGATCAGCACCCGGTCGAACGGCAGCGTGGCAAGGTTACGCTCCTTCAGCTCGCTGACGGTGATCTCCTTGATGAAATTTGCGTTCGGGTTGGCTTTCGGATCGGCATCGTAAAGCCCATCGACATCCTTGATCAGCGTGTGCGTGGCACATCCGTAACACTCTGCCAGCAGGAATGTGCCCGCATCCGTGCGATGCGGCGGGATACGGCCCAAACGTGGCGGATGCTCCCAGATCGAGAACGGCGGATCGCCATTACAGATGACGCCCGGAGCTGACTTGATGAAAAACGGCAGCATGTGTCCAAGGATTTCCGGCGGGATTGCCACGACGCCATAGGGAGCGAGCAGCGTCCCGAGCAAGTGGGCATTGCCTAACGCGTCGATGATCCGCAACTGCGCGAGCACTCCGGTCGGCAAGCCAAGATCCATTCCGATCGACGTGACGTGCCGGCTGCGAATGCCGCCGCCAAGCCCGATCACGAGCTTGAATTTCTCAAGAGCAGCAGCGAGCGCCTCCACGAGCGGATAAGTCGCCTTCCGGCCGTTATCGATGATGGATCGTCCGCCGATCTTGATAACGTGAGCAAATGGCAGCATGCGAACGACCGGCGTTTCGGTCGATGACATCACCTTCTTGTCCAGGAGACTCTCGCGCATCAACATTGACTTGACGTGATGACGGCCATCGGCCGGAATTTCATTAGGCGATGCATCTGATGATGACATGGCTCGGTCTCCGATCACGCGCTGATAATGGTCCCAACCGGCTCGCCATTGAGCGCGCGGGTAAGGTTGCCTTTTTTCAATCCGTTGATGATCTGCACCGACCGGCGGTGTTTTGCGGTCTTCATCAACTCGAAAACGCTTCGCTCCAGCACGACATCGACAAGGTCGAGCTGTTCGAGCTCCTCAACGGTGATCTTCGGGATAAAGCGTGCGCCACGATCCTTCTTGGGATCGGCGGTATAAAGGCCATCTTCGTCCTTTACGTAGATCATGGAGCGCGCGCCGAGCACTTCACTGATCAGATAGCAGCCGGTGTCGGTGCGATGAGGCGGAATGCGCCCGATCGCCGGGTTGGGCTGCCAATACGCGTAAGGGGGCATGCCGACGGAAACGCAGGCCTGCCGCTCTGCCAAATACAGCGGCAATTGCGCGAATTGCGCCGGCTCGATTGACGGAATCCCATGCTTGGCCAAGAGGTAATGGATCATCTTGGCGTTTTGAATGCTCACGAAGAAGCCGAGCACGCTCAACACGCCCGTCGGCATGCCAAGGTCCAGGCCGACGCTGTAGGCATGGCGCGCCCGTGTCCCGGCGCCGGTCCCAATGATCATCTTGTGGCGGGGAAGATTCTCGACGATCTCCTCGATGAGCGGAAACACCGCGGCGCGTCCGCGGTCGATGAAGCTCTGGCCGCCGACCTTGACGACGTTGGCATCGGGGAGGATTTGCACGACCGGCTGATTGTCGAGACTCGCCATCATTTGATCGTCGGTGGGACTCGCGCCCATCAGCGCCATCGTCATTCGGTCCAAGATTTCCTTGTCCATCCTGTCCTCCATCCTGCTCCGGAGCACGCAGTCGCCGTCAAAAAGATCCTAAGCTCAATGTCCTTGTCCCATCGAGGTTTGGCACCCCCTGGATAGCTGGTCCTTGTGTTTGCGTAGGCACCGCCCGACGTGCTCTTCACCGAGACACAACCTGTCGATCTCACCCTTGCAGGCCAAACGCACAGCTCCGCGGCCACCCGCTTCCTTCTGTGCTTCTTGATTGTCTTTGGCGCTTTGCTCGGCGGTGCGCGAGGTCGGCTCCTTAGGCACGCTCCAGAGCTTCACGTTACGATCCATACCTGCGGTCGCGACCGACGTGCCCGCATGCGAGAACGTTACGAAATGAATCCGCCGTTCGTGCCCGGTGAGCGCGGCAACCTGACTGCGGCTGGCAACGTCCCAGAACCTCACGATATTATCGAGCCCGACCGACACCAGCATTTTGCCGTCAGGCGAGAAAGCACAAAAGCGGACCCAGCGCGTATGGCCTTTGAAAGGCTCGAGCTCTTCGTGGGTCGCGACATTCCAGAGCTGCACATCATTGCTGGCGCCTGCCGACGCCAGAAGCTTGCCGTCGGGAGAGAACGACACCGAGTGCACCGGCCCCGTGTGCACGTCGATCGTCGCGATCTCGTTCCGCGTAGCAAGATCCCAGAGCTTGATGGTGCCGTCGATGCTGCCCGATGCGAGCATGCGGCTATCGGGCGAGTAAGCGAGCGCCTTGATACCACCCGTATGTCCGAGGAGCGTGGCGAGCTCCGTTGCAGTCGCGACGTCCCAAATCTTGATCGCTTGATCATATCCCGCGGATGCGATCGTCTTGCCATCCGGTGCGTAGGCCACAGCGCGAATGATGTTGGCGTGGCCGCTCAGGGTCGCAAGTTCCTTGCCACTTGCCAGATCCCAGAGCTTGACCGTTCGGTCGTAGGAGCCAGTGGCCAGAATCTTCCCGTCGGGTGAGAGCGCAAGCGTCACGATCGCGCCGGTGTGAGCCTTGAGAATGGCAAGTTCCTTACTGGTCCCGACATCCCACGTCCGGGCCGTGTGGTCATGGCTGCCGGATATCAGGATCTTGTCATCCGGCGTGAACGCCACAGCAGTCACATAAGCGGTATGCCCAGCAAAGGATTCCTGCTCCTGGTCTTTCACCGTTTCGGCGGGCACCTGAATTCCGCGCTTGAGGACCTCTTGGACGTCCCACAGTCTGGCCAGCGAATCCATCGTGGCGGTCACCAGCGTCTTGCCGTCAGGTGAGAACGCGACTGCGCGCACGCGGTCACCCGCATCCGGGATGCTCGCCAATTCCCGTCCACTCGCTGGGTCCCAAATCTTGAGAGTGTCGTCCTGGCCGCCCGCGGCAACGAGCTTGCCGTCTGGTGAGTACGCCACCGAGAGCACCTCGTTCTGTGATCCTTCAAGGATCACGCGCTCGGCGCGTGCGGCGACATCCCAGAGCCGCACTGTCGTGTCCATGCTGCCGGTGACCAGCATCTTGTCGTCGGGGGAAAACGCGATGCCCCGCACGCCATGCCCGTGCCGTGTCAGGGTCGCTTCCTCACGGCCGGTCGCGACATCCCAGACCTTGACGGCGTAGTCGTTGCTGCCAGATGCCAGGAGCTTGTTGTCGTGGCTGAACGCCAGCGCTCGTACTGCGCCTTTGTGATTGAGCTGCGCCCGCTCCGTGCCGGTCGCAACGTCCCACAGCTTGATCGTGTTGTCGTGGCTGCCGGAAGCGACGGTTTTGCCATCGGGTGAGAAGGCCAGCGAGCGGATCATGTTTGTATGGCCGCGAAACGTAACGAGCTCCTTTCCGCCAGCCCAATCCCAGAGCTTGACAGTCGAGTCATAGCTGCCTGTTGCCAGGACCTTGCCGTCCGGCGAGAAGGCCACAGCCTCGACCGCGGCTTCGTGTCCAATCAGGGTGACCAGCTCCTTGCCGCTTGTCGCGTTCCACACCTTCGCGGTGCGATCATAGCTGCCCGTGGCTACGTATTTTCCCTCGGGCGAGTAGGCCACCGAGGCGAGCGCGAGGGTGTGCCCTCTCAGCGTAGCACGCACCTGCGCTTGCGCCGGCGACGCTGTCAGCAGCACGAGCATCGGGAGAGCAACCTTCAGGTATCGCAGCGCCGGCACAGATCGGACTCCAATCCGACTAACTCGCGACATGCATTTCTCCTCGCCAGGCCTCGATAGAAAGTCCGCCATTCCTGGAGCGGTGATTGTTTCCTGACTCACTCGCGCGCAATCAGGCGCACGGCAGGCGCCTTGATCAAAGCAGTCACGTCCATCCCATCGCACAGTCCCATGTCCTCACAAGCCTGGTGCGTAACCAGCGCCTTGAGGAGAAAGCCGCAATCGATGCCCACGCGCACGATCGGACCTTCACGGTCCAGCGACCGGATGCGACCGACGAGGTGGTTGCGTGCGCTGCTCTGTCGGGCGACTGCGCCCCTTTCCAGCATGACGTCCTCCGCACGAATACAAACGCATACCCGGCTGCCGACGCAGGCTTCCGACAGCGCGAGCAACTCGCTTGAACCGATTTGTATGGTGGCCAACCCATTCACCTTCCGAATGACTTTGCCGCCCTCGATGTTGTCGACACCGACGATCCGGGCCACAGCCGGGTCGACCGGTGCAGCAAAAACATCCTGCGGCGGGCCGCATTGGCGAACGCAGCCGTGGTCCATCACGATGACATGATCGCCCAATCCCAAGGCCTCGACACGGTCGTGAGTCACCATGACGGCTGGTATTCCCAACTTCGTCAACCAACGGCGCAGGTCACGTCGAAGTTGCTCCCGGGTCGGCTGATCCAGCGCGCAGAGCGGCTCATCCAGCAGCAGAAGGCGCGGCCGGCAGACCAATGCGCGGGCGAGCGCAACGCGTTGCTGCTGTCCGCCCGACAGCTGACCAGGGTAGCGGCCCTCCAGGCCGGCGAGACCGAGCAGATCGGTCAGTTCAGCGATCCGCTTGCGCCGCTCTGCATCACCGAGGCGGCGAATTCCGTAGGCGATGTTACGCTCGACGGTGAGGTGCGGAAACAGAGCATAATCTTGAAACAGATACCCGATCTGGCGTCGCTGCGGCTCCACCTGGATGCCGCAGCTTGCATCAAACCAAATCTCATCGCCGAAGCGGATGTAGCCGCGCTGCGGTCGATCGAGCCCGGCCAAGCATCGCAGAGCAGTTGTTTTTCCCGCGCCCGAGGGACCGAACAAGACGGTGAGGGAAAAACGGCCGAGCGGGCGATGCAGCCGGACCTTTATCGGAGGACCGTCTGGGAAGTTCTTCTCGAACTCCGCTACGAGCTCAGGCTCCATATCCTCCCTTTCGATTGAGGAGATGCGTCACCGAGAGCGCAATGAAAGACGATGCCAACAACACGAGGGAGGCCATCGCAGCTCCTCTATAGTTGACCGCTTGAACCTCGTCGTAGATCGCGATCGATATCGTGCGCGTGACGCCTGGAATATTGCCTCCGACCATGAGGACGACGCCGAATTCACCGAGTGTGTGCGCGAAGCTGAGGACGAGGCCCGTGACGATGCCGGCCCAAGAGAGCGGACAGGCGATTTGCAAGAATGTGCGAATGCGCGAGACGCCCAGACACCACGACGCCTCGATCAGGCGCCGGTCAACGTTGGCGAAAGCGGCGGCGAAGGGCCGGACCGCAAACGGCATGCTATAGAAGATTGACGCGAGCAGCAGGCCTTGAAACGAGAATGCGAGACCATGTCCCGTCATGTGTTCGTAGACCCGGCCCAACGGGCTCATCGGCCCGATGGCAACCAGGACATAAAATCCAAGCACGGTCGGAGGAAGAATCATCGGCAGAACGACCAAGGACTCAAGCAGGAACTTCAGCCGCCAGCGCGTCACGGACAGCCAGTAGGCGAAAGGCAGCCCGAGGACGAACAGGACAAGGGTGGTGATCGCCGCGAGTTCGACGCTGACCCATATCGCCTCGAAGTCCATTCATTCCTCCAGACTGTCGAACCCGAAGCGTCTCAAGATCGTTCGGCCTTCTTCGCCCAGGATGAAATTGCGCAAGGCCTCGGCCGCGGAACGGCTTTGCACCCATGACAGGATCACACCTCCCTGCACACGGCGGGGATAGGCGTCGAGCGGCACCTCCCAAAACTTCCCTTTGTCCCGCAGTGATGGGGCAAGCGCATGAGAGCGACTGATGATCCCGATGTCGGCGTTGCCGCTCTCGACAAACTGGCCCGCCTGCAGCACGGTGTCGCCGAGCACCAGCCGGTCCTTCACTTGTTCGTAGACCCCCGCGCTCTTCATCGCAGCTTCCGCCGCCCGGCCATAGGGGGCGTGACGCGGATTGGCGATCGCGATCTTGCGCGCCGCAGGGTTCAGCAGGGACTGCATGCCGAGCTTTTCGACGTCGATAGACGAGGACCGAGGCACCCAGATCACGATCCGTCCCACCCCGTAGACGAACTCGTCACCCTTGGACGCCAGACCCTCCCGAACGAGGCGATGTGGGTAGTCGACGTCAGCGGAGAGGAAGACATCGAAGGGAGCGTGGTTCACCAGTTGGGCATAGAGATTTCCCGAGGAGCCATAGGTGACCTGGAGCTTGACGTTCGGATGCTGCGCACGGAATACGTCCACGGCCTCGTCCAAGGCAAATTTGAGGTCGGCGGCCGCAGCGACGCGCACGTCGCTCGGCTCGGTGGCCAACGCCGATTCCAGAGACCACAGCCCAGCAAGCATTGCGAACAACAGGAACCGGCCCCGCACAGGCCACCTCCTTTGCGAGAGTCAGCAGGCTTCGCTGCGGTTCCCCGGCGCAGCCGCGCTTACTAACTCTCGTTTGTACGTTCAGTTCATTTTGGGCGCAGGACGATCCCGGACGACGATTTGGGCACCAGCGGCCGAGTTTCTCGGGCGAAAAGCAGCCAGTTCAAGGGCTGGGCGAGTTCCGGGGTAAATCGCGAACTAACGCATTGTTTTCTGACAGATAAGTCAGCTTTGAACATGCGCGGAATCATTGCTGCGATCCTGGACGGTTGGCTCCCGGAAAAAGACGCGCAACACAAACAACGTCACGAAACCGCTCAAAAATCCCGCCAGCAGGTTCGGCACCAGCTTAGCCGCGGGGAAAAGATATATTTCCGCCCGCGCGCCCAGAAGAAATACAAGAACCAGCTCCGTGCTGGTCCTGGCAACAGCGGCCAGGAGTCCGAGCAGGCAGTAGCCGAGCGCCCAGACGGGCAACCGGCGTACCAGCGGATCTGCAAGGTCGATCACGAGGCCCGGGGCGATATGCTTTAGGACCTCGAGTACGCCAAATCTCCCGTCTCCCTGCAGCAGGCCGATGACGCCCATGATCGTGCCCGCGGTCGTGCCGCCCCACCGCGAATAGGTGAGACGCGCGGCAAGCACATAGAGCGGGAACAGGAGAACAGCTTTGTGCCCCGAGGCAAAAGGCAGACCCGGCAAGAATTTCAGCATCTTGAAGGATGCCATGCAGAGCGCGATGCCGCTCACGATGGCGACATCGTGCGCGAGTCTGGCTTCGAGCTTGGACTCCCCTCCTCCATCGGATTGCCTGCCCGCAAGCTCAACATTCGCCTTTATCGACAGCACGAATGGGCCGACATCGCCGCGCAGCAAGCGCTTCAGCGCCGTGAAGACCCCGCCCCGCGATTCCCCACCGACTTCACGCGCCCGGTGCCGGCTTCGCTCGTCGGAACCGCTCAGCAGCGAGAGCGTGCGGTCGAGCGAGTGAACGAACAAGTCGGGCAACCGTAACCGCTGCAGACCATGGACCAGGTCGTTCTGGCTGCCGGTCAGTCGAACCACGGCTGAGGTGAGCAACACGGTCAGAATCTGCAGGCACATCACCGCGGCGCGATCCAGGCCGGTCAGATTAATGGGAAGCACCCATCCGAGGCCGGGAACTGGCCAGTGCAGCACGAGATCCGCTGCGGGATGCTCCGGCGGAAGCAGCGTGTAAGAGCCAATCAGGAACAGGAACAACCATTTGAGCCGCCAACCTGGACGCAGCACCTGACCAGTCGGAACGCGGCAGATGAGCAGCGCTAGCACCTGAACGGCGAGCAAGACCGAGACAGAAAACCAGCGGAGGGAATGTGTTGCAGACAGGGCCGGGAGCACAAATGTGGCCGCAGTTACGACCAGCAGGTAGCTGACTTTCAGCACTGCAGCCCGACTGCGTTGATGGTACCGTGAGGAGGTCACGTCGCTGCTCAAAACTCGCTTCGTACCGCTGTGACAGCCGGCGGCCAAAGCCGACAGTGCAAGCGATCCAGCAATAGGTAAACCAGGGACGTCATATACAACATGAGGGCCTGCGACACGAGCAGGCCTCGATAATGGTGATGCCGAGGGGCCGCCGCAGTCCTCGCTCTCCAACCTAAAGCTTCCGATAAGTCACATGCGCCGTGGCGAACGGGATGCCTGCACGCCCGGCACTTCCGCGAACGATGCAGGCGCGATCATCGATCGCATAGAACCAGTCATCGAAGTTCAGCTTGAACGACTTGCCATCGCCTTGGGGCGTGTCGCGCGTGTACTTCCAATGGAGAGCACAACCGGCCTGCTCGCCGGTGGCTTCACCTTCCAGGCGGTTTTCATGGCCGGTGTATTGGCCTTCGCTCGTCTTGTGAATGGTCCAGCGCAGCGTGTCGCTATGGCCATCATCGAAGGTGTAGGTTTCGGTCAGCACGACAGTGTCGGTGTCCGCGTCCAACTCGCCATGAGCAGCAATCGTCGCTCGCTTCAGAAGCCCACCGACGAGGCTCTCAACCACCGCCCATCCTTCAAAGCGACCAACGAAGAACTGCTCCGGGAGAAACACCGGCGTGGTGCCAGCGAATGCATCAATGGCCATGCCGAGACCTCCGAACCGATGGCGACATAAGTCGCCTCGCGGTACCGAGTTCCTCCAGGGGGAAACCGGCTCAGCTCCGCGGAGTGCTTGCAGCGCAGGCAAACCCCGCGCCGATACCTCGCATTCTCCACAGCCCACCGGAACACGTGGACACGCCCAGCCCTGCCGTTTGGGAATCCCTGCTCCGTGCTAACGCGCGGAACGATTTGGCGCGGGCACGGATTCGTCCCGCAGGAGCGATCTCGAATGCTGATGACGAAGCAACGCCGGCCGGCGATCCGGACCTTACGGGGCTGGGCCATCCACGTGCTGCAGGAGGCCGGCGCGATCTGCGAGTGCGAGGAGCATGGCTGGGCCAAGGATCGTGCTGACCCGCACGCGCGCCATCGCGCGGTCGAGCTTGCGCGCCAGGATCCGCCGGACGGCATCTCCGCCGATCAGGCCGTCGCGGAGATCAACGATGTCCTCGATTCGATCGGCGATACCTGTCCGGAGTGCCCTGACGAGGGCCTTTGAGCCCTGCGGCAAGGACCTTCGCGTATCAGGCGGCATAAGGCGTGTTCCTGGCCATGTGGCGATCCGTCCGGGGTCACCGGATGCTTCATGCCGATTTCCGCCGCGCCCCGGCCGCCGGCTTCTTCGCGGACGTTTCCTTGGCCGCTGCCGCCTTCTTGCCCGCGATCGGCATCAGCATCTCCTTCTGGCCGGCCGCCGCCTTCCTCGGCTTCTTCGCCGGCTTGTCCGCCTTCGCGGGCGCGGCCTCCTTTCCGGCCTCCTTGCCGACGCTGCGGCGCAGCGCCTCCATGAGGTCGACGACGTTCTCGCCCTTCGGCCGCTCCTTCGGCCGGATGACCTTGCCGGCGCGCTTTTCGTTGATCAGCGCGATCAGCGCGGTCTCGTAATGGTCCTCGAACTTCTCAGGCTGGAAGCGTCCGGCCTTCTGGTTGACGATGTGCCTGGCGAGATCGAGCATGTCCTTGGTGACCTTCACGTCCTGGATCTCGTCAAAGTATTCCTGCTCGCTGCGCACCTCGTAGGGGTAGCGCAGGAGGGTCCCGACCAGGCCCTTGTCCATCGGCTCCAGCGCGATGATGTGCTCGCGGTTGGTCAGCACCACGCGCCCGATCGCGACCTTGTCCATCTCGCGGATGGTCTCGCGGATCACCGCGAAGGCGTCGTGGCCGACCTTGCCGTCGGGCCGGATGTAATAGGGGCGGATCAGATAGCGCGGGTCGATGTCGGACCTGTCGACGAACTCGTCGATCTCGATGGTGCGCGTGGATTCCAGCGCGATCTCCTCGAGCTCTTCCTTGGATACCTCGATGTACTGGCCCTTCTCGAGCTCGTAGCCCTTGACGATGTCCTCGTTCGGCACCTCGTCGCCGGTGTCGGCATCGACTTTCACGTATTTGATGCGGTGGCCGGTCTGCCGGTTGAGCTGGTTGAACGAGATCTTCTCGCTCTCGGACGTGGCCGGATAGAGCGCCACGGGGCAGGTGACGAGGGACAGTCTCAGGAAGCCTTTCCAATTGGCGCGCGGGGCCATTTACGCAGAACTCCGGTTCGAGGCGGCTTGGATTCAAGACGAACGGCGGCCCGGGGTTCCGACACCGGAGCGACAATCAAAATGCCACCCGCCTCATCGCCTCCGCAGGCTCTGCCGCCTCCAGCCGCCCCGGCCGCCCCAGCAGGCACCCCTGCATCTCGTCGCAGCCTTCCTGGATGAGGAGAAACATCTGGGCCTCGGTCTCTCGATGCCTTCGGCCAAGACGGGGACGCCGAGGCCGGGATTACGGTGACCGTGCTGGACCATCCAAAGTTTCAGATATTGCAGTTAGCTGCGTCAGCCCCTACATTGGTCCGGAAGGAAAATCCGTTCCATGACCTCCCAAGTGCTGCAGTTCGTAGAGCTATCTGTCCAGGACCGCAAAGCGGCCAAGGCTTTCGACAAGCTCGGCAGGGGCGATCAAGTCGAGGTCCGGGTCCGTCGCAAGTCGGGCAGGAATCAGGTGTTCACGCTACCGCCAAAGGCCGCGGCGCTGCTTGAGACGGCACTTGACCATCTTCTCCAGGGAGAGCGTGTCGCCATCCTCGCCGAAGATAAAGAGCTCAGTCCGAACCACGCGGCAGATATTTTGGGAATCTCCCGACCGCTGGTCGTGCACCGGATGGACCTCGGGGACCTGCCATTCCGATATGTCGGCAAGCACCGCCGCACGAAGCTGAAGGACGTGTTGGCGCTGAAGTCGCGGATCGACGCCCAGCGGGCGACTATGGAGGCAGTCGCCGAGGACCTCGGGCGGCGACATGGCGTAAGCGGGACGAAGAAATCGAGGAGCGTCGGACGCTCTTCAAACCGTGCCTCCAAGCCAAGGGACGTCGATCAACTCGTTCTCGGTACAATCAACGCTCCGTACCGCCGGAAGATCAATTCGACTGATCTTGTGGCTCGCCTCACATCGAGAGAGTGGCAAAATTGGATCGCACATGTCGTCACATTCTTCACGGAAGTACGACCTGAACTGGTTCTGCAATTCGCTCGGCTTCACGCGATTCCCGTTCGAGATTTGGTCGCCGCCTATCACGCGATGACGTCGGCAACAGGCGAAACCAATCCTACACTGGAGCGCGCATTTGAGCGGCTGGCGTAAATTACTTGGTCGAGCGCTGGATGGTGCGCAAAACGGATGTGAACGTCTTTGGTAAACTTGAGAACTATGACCTCGTTCGCTCAAGCTCCTCCGAAGAAAAGGACCGCACGCTGCGGTGGCTGCCCTTCGTTGCCGCAATTGCCGCAGTCATGACTGCAGCTCCCTTTGCGTGGGATAAGAGCCTTCGCACCTTTCTCGTTCTCATCTCGCTCTACTTGCCAGCGGTAGCCTTGGTTTGCATCGGCCTCTGCATCTGGGCAGTCGTCGAGAGGAAGTCATCCCGCGCGCGCTCGATCGTGATCTCGCTTGCGGTGATGCTCACGCTGATCGGCGGGACATTCTGGGCACTGCCGCAAGTGAAGGATGAACTTCGGTTCTTAGCTTGGTCGCACACGCACGGCGACGCGATAGAAGGGTGGTTCGCAGACAAAGACGCGGTCGTGCTGGATTGGGAAAGCTGGGGCATGGTAGGTATGGAAAATAACGCTTACCTCGTCTCGAACCCAAGCGATACTCTTGCTGAGGACGGTGGAGCTTCGGAGTGGCTCCGTCACGTCGGATCGAGCTGCGAAATCGTTGCTTCCAAACGGATGCGTCGTGGAATCTTTATCGTCACGACTTATAATTGTCCGCTCCGATGACGCGCTCAACTGCGGTTCTCCTCACCTCCTAGAACCAAGGTCGATTGAACTCCAATCCGCGTGCATCGCTCAGGACGCCGCCCGCCTCACCGCCCTCTCCACCTTCTCCGCCTCCAGCCGCCGCGGCCGGCCGAGCAGATAGCCCTGCATCTCGTCGCAGCCTTCCTGGACGAGCAGCGCCATCTGGGCCTCGGTCTCGATGCCTTCGGCAAGGACGGGGACGCCGAGGCCGTGGGCGAGGCCGATCACGGCACGGACGATGGCGAGCGAGCGCTCGCTCTGGCCGAGGGCGGCGACGAAGGAGCGGTCGAGCTTGATGCGGTCGAGCGGGAATGCTTCGAGATAGGACAGCGACGAATAGCCCGTTCCGAAATCGTCGAGCGCGATCAGGATGCCCAAGGACTTGAGCGATTGCATCGTCCGCTTGGCGCGCGGCACGTTCTCGATCAGGACGCCCTCGGTGATTTCGAGCTCGAGACGGCCGGCCGGCAGCCCGCTGTCCCGCAGCGCGCGGCGGACCTGCGCATCGAGGTTTTCGCGCCGGAACTGGGCCGCAGAGACATTGACGGCGACCCGAAGCGGCCGATCCCACGACGCCGCCTCGCGGCACGCCTCCATCAGCACCCAATCGTCGATCTGCGCAATGGCGCCGCTTTGCTCCGCGACCGGGATGAACTCGCCAGGAGGAATGACGCCGCGCACCGGATGGCGCCAGCGCACCAGCGCCTCGTAGCCCATCAGCGTGCCGTCGCGATGATGCTGCGGCTGATACTCGAGATAGAGCTCGCCGCGCTCCACGGCGAGGCGCAGATCGTGCTCCAGCGCACGGCGGTCGCGCAGCTGCTGGTCCATCGCGCTGGTGAACAGGCGGATGGCTCCCCTGCCCTCGTGCTTGGCATGATAGAGCGCGGCATCGGCGTTCGCCAGCAGCGACACGGCGTTGTCCCCATCGCGCGGATAGAGCGCAACGCCGACACAGAGGTCGATCTTCAGCGCGTGCCCCGCGACCTCGATCGGACGCTCGAATTGCGCCCGCATGCGCGTGGCGAGCAGCTCGGCGGTGGCGGGCAGCGGCAGCTCATCGGTGATGCCGATGAACTCGTCACCGCCGACGCGCTCCACGTAAGCTCCGTGCGCGGCGTCCTGCAGGCGGCGCGAGGCTTCGCGCAGCACGGCGTCGCCGACGGCATGACCGAAACGGTCGTTGATCGCCTTGAAGTGGTCGAGATCGATGCAGAGCACCGCGAAGGCGCCGTCCGTGATCTCCGCGCGTTCGATGGCGTCGCCGAGATGCTGGCCCAGCGCGGCCCTGTTGGGCAGCTCCGTGAGCGCGTCGTGGCCCGCCAGATAGCTCACCCGCTGTTGCGCCCGATTGCGTTCCGTGACGTCGAAGGCGACGCAGACATGGGCCGGGCGGCTCTCATAGACCAGCGGCCGGGACTCGATCGCGACCTGGATCGCCTCGCCGTCGGCGGTCCTGTGCAATTCGTAGTCCTGCTCGGCGTCCGCCCGCTCGCCGCATTCGAGCTGGCGTTCGGACATCGCGAGCAGGTCCTGCCGGGAATAGCCGTATTGCCGGCACATCGCGCCATTGACGGCGATGAGACGCCGCTGCTTCGCGTCGACCACCCACATCGGCAGCGGGTTCTCCTCGAACAGCAGGCGGAACGAGGCCTCGCGGCGCTTGAGGTCGGTGATGTCGATGCGGACGCCGATGCTGCCGCCGTCGCTGGTGCGCCGTTCCTCGACGCGAATCCAGCGGTCACCCGCCAGATGCTGCTCGTGCGAATCATGCGGCAGCGCGTGGTGCGCGAGGCGCTCGGCGAGCCACTCCGCCTCACGCCCCGCAGCATCAGGATATTGTCCCGCGGCAAGGCCGGTTCGAAGCATGGTTTCGAACGGCGTGCCGGCGGCGAGGGCTTCCCGGCTGGCACTGTAGAATTCGGCGTATTGGCGATTCCACAGGACCAGGCGGTCGTCCTTGTCGAATACGGCAAGTCCTTCGGGGACGACGTCGAGGGCTTCGGTCAGATGGGTGTGCGCAGCGCGGGCGGCGGCTTCGGCCTGCTCGGCCGCGATCTTGGCTCTCGCAAGCGCCATCTCGGTCCGATGACGCTCGGTGATGTCCTCGTGGGTGGCGACCCAGCCCTTTCCCTCCATCGGGCGATGCCGGATCCGCACGATCCGGCCGTTGGTCAATTCCACGGTGGTATCCGAACCGTTGGCGGTCACAGGAGCGCTGTTGCGCCAGGCCAGATAGTCCTGCTTCGACATCTTTGGCGCGCTGCCGGCCGAATAGCGAAGATCGACGATCTCGTTCAGCTTCATGCCGGGCCGGACCAGCTTCGGATCCAGATCATAGATCTCGAGATATTGCCTGTTGCAGACGATCAGGCGCTGATCGTCGTCGAAGAAGCAAAGGCCTTGGGACATGTTGTTGAGCGCCCTGTCGAAGCGCTCCGCAAAGGCCGTCGCGGTCTGCTCCGCGGCCCGCGCGCGCTCACCCTCCTCGGACAGCCGTCCGTGGGTCTCGACCAGCTTCACGAAGGAGCGGAAATTGGTGTTGATCATCCGGGCGAGCAGAGCGAGCAACACCAGGAGATTGATCCCGACCGAGACCAGCATTCCCTCGCCCGAGAGCAAAAGCAGCGTGCCGATCGGCACGCCGGCGATCAGCATCGCCAGCCGGGACGACGGCGGAAAGCTGCCGAGACAATAGGCCGTCCCGACGCAGCCCATGAACAGCAGCAGGGCGACCGACGCGCGCAGGCTGGGATCGACCGCCATGAACAGCCCCAGGATCCAGATCACGAAGCCGCAGCTGAGCACCACCGTGACGAGACGAACCCTCGCGAGCTCTTGGTACGCTTCATTGGCGGTGAAATCGGCCTTCTTCAACCGGAACCACTGCGCTAGCCGAAGCAGACACGCCGCCATGAGGGCGGTCGGCAAGGCAAATCGCAGCCACGTCGATACCGTGTCGGGGAGGACCAGCCCGATGCTGACACTGTTGACCAGAAGCATGGCGTAGAGAACGGGCACCTGCTTGCGCAGGACCCGGAACTGCTCGACCAGCAGCGAACGGCCGAGCTGATCGCTCGTGTCGCCCACGGAGAAAGAGTCGCGAAGCCGCGCGAAGAAGCCCATCGGATTTGTCCCAGCCGCGTGAAGGCTAGGGCAGCAGTGGCGAAGGACCCGTAAAGGCGCTTGGTGTTTTTACGTTTAACGGAATGTTGGATACACGAGGGCGGTCGTCGGTTCCCGAGTCGAAACCCATGCTCGGGGCCGGGCAAGAGCCGGCCGGTCGAATGCGCCCCCAACGGCGAGCGTGTCACGATTGAGCCGGCAGGCGAAGGCAAGCTGTTCGCGCGGTGCGACGGCCGTCTGCAGGCGATGGTCCCGCCTGACTATGTTCCAGGCGGCCGATAGCCGATGGCTTGCGTACGGCCAAGGGCCTCCAGGGTCTCCTCGACGGTGAGCAGCGGCGTCGTCTCGAATTTCGACAACGCGCCACCGCCGCCGATCGCAATTGCGACGGCAGCCATCGAGACGTTGTCGGGCGCCTCCCAGAGATTGTAGCCGTCGTACGCTCCGAATGCGTACCAAAAGCCGTGTAGCTTGCCGCCGACCGATTCGATGTACTTGCGTGCAGCTTCGCGGCGGTCCTCCGGGTTTTTCATCAATCGACCCCAGGTCTCCGGCGTGTAGCTAAAGCGCGTCAAATAGAGAGCCATGGCCAAAATCCTCCCTTCATCACGATATCAATGATATCGGGCGGCGGCGCCTCGCGCAGGTGGCGCAGGGTCGCACGCCGTCGCAGCTGAGCCAGTTGGAGCGCGCAATCGGCCATAGCATCATAGCGCCACGGCAAAGCAATATTGCCCACCTTCATCGGCCGTGGCTCCCCTTTCACCTCTCCAGCCGCCACAGCCTCCACCGCTCCGGCACGCCCTTCAGCCTATGCATGCCGTGATCCCGCAAGTCCATCGCCGCCTGCGTCGTCATCAGCTCCTTCACCGCGCTCGACACCAGCACCTCACCGGCGCGCGCTTTCGCGGCAATGCGGGTGCCGATGTGGAAGGCGAGACCGACCATCTCGCCGCCGCTGATAGTGTATTCGCCGGCATGCAGGCCGACGCGGATCTCGAGGCCGAGCGTGCGCACGGCTTGCTGGATCGCAGTGGCACAGGCGATGCCGGCGGCGGGCTTCTTGAACGTCGCCAGCACGCCGTCGCCGGTGGTCACAACCTCCTTGCCGCCGCACGTCTTCAGCTCCTTGCGAACCGCCGCGTAATAATGGCCCATCACCTTGGTCCAGCGCGCATCGCCGAGCTTCGCCTTCGCGGTGGAGCCGACGATGTCGACGATCAGGATGGTGGCGAGCGCCTGCTTGAGCTCTGGCTTGCGTGCGGCCGACGGCCGCCGGTTCGCGATCGGGCCGGTCAGCGGCTCATAGCGATGGGCTGCGGCGCCGCGCGATCGCGGCTTTGGTGTAGTCCTGCGCGCGCTGCGCACTGCCGCAACGAACGGTCTTCTCCTGCGGCAGACGCGACCAATAGACCTTGCGCGCGGCACCCGTGCCATGCACTTCGACGGCGCCCCATTTCAGGAACACCGCCGAGCCGACCCGTCTGACGCACCACGCCTTCGACGTGTATCCGGAGACGTTCGACTGGTGGACACCGATGCGGAGGAATTTGGGCATGCAGGCGCGGCCGAGGGAAGGACCGTTGGACGATGTGCGGGAAGCCTATTCGGACAGTTCCGCATCGGCAATAGGCGCTGTCGCGCGATTCTCCGACCTGCCGATTGGCACTTTCTGCGGCAAGGCGCGTTGCGGTGTTTTCGAGGAGGCGCAGATGACCAAGCCGAAGGCTGTCCACGCGCAAGATGCAAAGATCCCGACGCAAGCAGCGCTCAATCCCGGTGACGAAGCCCCACCCGGAACTGAGGGTACCGGCGACGACGTCTGTCCCGATTGTCACGGCAAGGGACGCATCGACGGGGCGCCTTGCGCCACCTGCGGCGGGAGCGGCACCATCACGCGAGCGGTCGGCGGCGCCTGACGCTGCCTCGCTGGTCGGCGTGATACAGCGAGCTTTCGGCCACCCCATTGAATTTGGAACGACCACGCGTTCCCGCGCATTGGCCTTCGCCGGGTCTCACCACTCGGCAAATGGCGGCCTCGGCTCAAGCCCCGCCCCCGGACACGGGCGGCACGACCGGCGCGGGCGCCTCCAGCCTCAATACGTCGTCGGACGCCAACAGCGGCGGCGCGAATGCACCGGCGAAGTCGTCAACGATGAGGCCGGGCGACAACGATCCGGCCCGGCAAACCCAGGGCGGCCAGCAGGCCCTGCCCAACGCCACCGGAACTAACCGGAAATAGCGCGAGCCGGATAGGCATACAGCTCGATCGGAGCGTTGAAGCCGCGCACCTCGTGCCGGCCGACATGCTCCAGCGCGAACTGCTTCTCGACAAGCTCGGCGAAATCGCGTGACAGCAGCACGTTCCTGCCGAGCGTCTTGGTCAGCGCCTCGAGGCGAGAGGCCATGTTGACGGCCGGGCCGATCACCGTGAAGTCGAGCCGCCGGGCCGATCCGATATTGCCGTACATGACGTCGCCGACGTGGACGCCGATGCCGTAGTTCAGCGGCGCGCGGCCGGTCCCGCTGTTCCGTTCGTTGAGTGCGGCCATGGCGTCCCGGGCCTCGGCCACTGCGTGCAGCAGGTTAGCGCACGCGTTCGGATCATGAAGCGGGAAGATCGCGAGCAGTCCGTCGCCGATGAATTTCAGGATCTCGCCGCCGTGCCGCGCGATCGGCTCCGACATCGCGTCGAAATAATCGTTGAGCAGGCCGATGACGTCGTCGCGCGGCCAGTTGTCGGAGATCTTGGTGAAGTCCCTGAGGTCACAGATCATGATCGCGGCGCGCACCGTCGTGCCGCTGCCGCGCCTGGTGGCGCCGGCCAGGATCATCTCGCCGGCGTGCGTGCCGACATAGGTCTCCAGCAGCGTGCGTGCCAGGCGATTCTTGACGCGGATCTCGCTGACCAGCGCCAACACCGGCAACAGCTTCTTCAGGCCGGCGACATGCGCGTCGTCAAACCCGCCGGGCCGAGCGGTCGCGAAAGTGACGATGTGCCGCTTGCCAAGCGTGTGGTAGAGCGGCCAGGCGACATAGTCGGTGAGGCCCCTGGCCCTCATCTCGTCATAGAGGGCGTGCTTGCGGCGATGCGCGGAATCCTGCGCGAGCCGCTCGCGCACTTCGGCGGCACCGTCATGGATCTCGTTGGCGGCGCTGCCGATATATTCCGACCGCTCGCGCACGTCATAGTCGACCAGCGCGATCTCCGCCTCGCGCATCCCGTCGGCCCACATCATCCGTGCGCCCAGCCATTGCGGGTGATTAATCAGCACATGGAGCGTCGCGCGCTGCACCGGAATGCCCGCCTGCTGCAGGCGGATGCACATCTGCGCGAAGATGTCGTCGATGTAGCGCTCGTCGCGCGTGCCGTTGGTCAGCCAGTCGATGACGTCGTCGGCCTGTGTGGGGGCGTATGTGTCTGGCGCATTCATGTCCTGCCCCTCGAGCTGCGGTTTAACGGAGCAGATATCGTGCGCCGGCCGGGCGGCGTCAACCTGGCCAGGTGCACGGGTTGTGCGCATCGGCTTGGGGTTTCAGCCCAGAAGCCGGATCGACCCCAGCACCGCGAGCCCCGAGACCAGCGCAAGCTGCGACGGACCGGTCAGCTCGAGCTTCAGCGTGCCGGTGTGCGGAATCGCAAATTCCTCATTGTCGAGGCGGATGCGGCATTCGCCGCGCGGGGCGTAGACCAGATGCGTGCCGGCAGCGAGCGGCCGGTCGCCGGGCTGCTTCAGTGCGAGGAGATCGATCTCCGCGGCACCGCGCCGCGCCATGAGGTTCACGACCTCGACCGGACCGGCCTCGAGCTCGGTCACGATCTCGAGCTCGCCGGTGAAACGCACCGTCGTAAAAGGTTCACGTTCGTCGAATTCCTGCGCAGGCGACTTCAGCACCAGCCCGCGCCCTTCGACGACCATCTGCAAGCGGTCGATGCCCGGCATATGGGAGAACGGGCCGGGCGCAAGAATGGGCGTCGACGCAAAGCGCCAGAGCAGGCTGTCCCAGTCCTTCCGCGGCGCATCGGCCCGATGAGCATCCGTGATGTCGGTGAAGATGCCGCCGCCGTTCTTCCACGGCGAGCGGGTGTAGTTTTCAGGATTGAGCAAGGTGACTTTCATGTTCGGCGGTCGCTCCGGTTGTACCCCATTTGTAGCCCGGATCCGGATGATGTCGCTATTTCGACGTCAATGCCGCCACAGGCCGCCAAGTGACGTCGGGCGCAGCTGCAGCGAGCCGACGGCAGCGGTCACGCATCAGCTCGGCGGGGCGATCGTGGCCGCGCTGCTTCAGCACGGCCTCGAAATCGGCGACCGCGTCGGCAAATCGGCGCGCGCGATAGGCGGCGAGGCCGCGCTCGTAATCCGCGATCCAGCCGACCGTGTCGCTGCCAACCGCGTTCTCGTTCACCATCCCGATCAGCTCGTGAACGGAGAGCCCCTCCTCGCGTCCGTAGACCGCGATGCTGTCGATCTCGCGCGTGACCACGGCACCGCGCGCCAGACGTTCGGTCGCCGCGCCGATCAGGATCTGCGTGCCGTAGGATTTGTTGGCGCCTTCGAGCCGGCTCGCAACATTCACGGCATCGCCGATCACGGTGTAGTTCAGCCGCAGCTCCGAGCCGATGTTGCCGACCAGCATGCGGCCGGAATTGATGCCGATGCGGATCTGGAGCGGCTGGCCGAGATCGTCGACGAGGCCCGACTCGTCGATCGCTCTGCGACAGGCGAGCGCGGCGCGGCAGCATCGCGCGGCGTGATCGTCTTGCGACTGCGGTGCGCCCCAGAATGCCATCACGGCATCGCCGATGAACTTGTCGATGGTGCCGCCATTGGCGACGATGATCTCCGAGGTGAGGTCGAGATAGCGCGACAGCAGCGGCACGACGCGATCGCCGAGCCGCTCCGACAGTCCGGTGAAGCCGGCGATATCGATGAACATCACGCTGAGCTCCTGGACGCTGCCGCCAGGTCGCGCCTCGACCCCCTGGCGCAGCAGGCCGCGGACGAGATCCGCCGGGATGAACTTGCGGAATGCGGACAGGCCGGATGCCATCTCCGCGATTGCACCCGACAGGCTTGCGATCTCCTTGAGCCGCGACGGATGGCGGCGGACCTGCTCCAGCGCGAAGGCTTCGACATGGCGCAGCTCGCCGACGACGCGCGACAGCGGCGCGGCGATGACGGACCGCGCCAGCATCGCCGAGGCCAGCGCCGCGAGCACGGCGCCGATGGCAAGACCGAGGATCACGCGGTGCAATGTCGTTTCGACCGGCCCGAGAAATTCGGCCTCGGGGATGATGGTCGCGAGCGACCAGCCGGGAAACGGCAGCGGCGTCAGCGCAACCTCATAGGCCGCGCCGCCCGAGGTGAGCCGGCTGCGCCAGGCCTGCTTGCGGCCGGCCTCGCCCGCCTGGTCGAGCGCTGCCCGCGCCAGCGGCAGCAGCGCGGTGTCGCCGCGGGCCGGATGGAGCTCGTCGGCGTCCTTGTCCGGCGCTGCGACGAGCTCGCCGCTGCCGTCGACGATGAAGGCGGTGCCGGTGCGCCCGACCTCCAGCTGCGACAGGAAGCGCGCGAGCCTGGTGTATTCGATGATGACCGCAAGCACGCCTTGCCGCTCCTGGTAGACGTCGATCGGTCCGGCGAAGGCGATCGACGGCCGCTCGCCGGTCGCGTGGTCCATCACCCTGAACCATTGCGGGTCGTCGGCGCTGAGCCCGGCCTTGAACCAGGCCTGATCGGCGACGCGGAAATCGGTCGGCTCGAAGCGGCGGTTGGCGAATTCGATGTCGCCGGGCACCACGTCATATTCGTCGACCCGGCGCTCGCCCGGATGATCCGTCAGCGAGATCTCCATCATCTCCAGGCGCCGATCGCCGAGCTTGTGCGCGGCGAAGAAGGAGCCGTCGGGCCAGCCGAACGCGACCCAGGAAATCGTCGCCTGCGACTGCAATTGCGAGAGAAAGACGAACTCGCGCTTGTCGGCCTCGCGGGTGTCGAGCACGTTCTGGAGGAACAGGGTGCGGATTGCGGTGTGCGCGGCCCGCGCCTCGTCGACGATGGCCGAGACCTCCTTGCGCACCGCCGCCACGATCTGCTCGTTGATGGTCGAGGCGAGCTGCCGGCTCGCCGCCTCGGCCGTGCGCCACCACAGCAGGCTGGAGAGCGCCGCGGTCAGCAGGATCGCGGCGAGGACCAGCGCGGACACGGCAAGGCGGATGCTCACCGTCATCCTTGCGACCGCGCGAAGCTGGCGTGCGGGATCGATGTCCATGGTTGTATCCGCCTTTGGGTGGGTACGATTCCTGTCATCGCTCTACGCAGATTTCCTACCGTCCGTTACCTCTGCAAAGTTTGGCGGGACGCATCCAATGCTCTCGCTCTAACGTGTCGATAGCGCCAAGGCATTGGATTTGGCCGCCCACTTGCCCGCTAATCCCCGTCCAAGCGCACCGCCCGTGCGCCCGATCCAATCGGTCTCACGAATTCGTGAGCAGCCCGCCGTAACGCGGGCGGCGCGCGGAGCGAAGGAGTCCATGCGCGCATCCCCGCCCAGGCGATGCCACCTCGAACAGGAGAACCTCGATGTCTGCCAAACATGCCGTCACCTCCCTCGTCCTCGCCGGTGCGGTATCGACCGCGCTCGCGACCCTTGCCTCCGCCGGCCCCCTGACCAAGGCCGAAGCCGATGCCGCCATCGCCGCCAAGAAAGAGAAGTGCTTCGGCGTCGCGCTGAAGGGCCAGAACGATTGCGCGGCGGGGCCGGGCACAACCTGCCAGGGCACCTCGACCGTCGACTTCCAGGGTAATGCCTGGAAATTCGTCCAGGGCGGCACCTGCACCAGCATCGAATTGCCGAACGGCAAGAAGGGTTCGCTCAAGCCGGTGTAACGGCCGACGCAACGGGAAGCGCGAACGGAGCAGCACGATGAGCACGATCAAGTCAGCCCCGCCAGCAGCGCTGCCGCTCCGCTTCGCAACGCCGATCGGCGGCGTTGCCGGGACGAGCTTCAAGCCCGAGCACCTCCCGGCAATCCTCGAGGCAAAGAATCGGCGCGGCTTCTTCGAGGTCCACGCCGAGAACTATATGGGTGCCGGCGGGCCGCCGCATCGCGCCTTGGAGGCGATCCGCCGCGATCATCCGCTCTCGCTGCACGGCGTCTGCATGTCGATCGGCGGGCCTCGGCCGCTCGACAAGGCGCACCTGGCACGCTTCCGCAGCCTCGTCGCACGCTATCAGCCGGCGCTGGTCTCCGAGCATCTCGCCTGGTCGACGCATGAGACCAGCTTCTTCAACGATCTGTTGCCGTTGCCCTATACGGCCGCGACGTTGGCTTGCGTCTGCGATCATATCGATCAGGTGCAGGAGGCGACCCGGCGGCCGCTGCTGCTGGAAAACCCCTCGACCTATCTCGCCTTCCGCGAATCCTCGATGCGCGAGACCGAGTTCATCCGCGCCGTTGCCGAGCGCACCGGCTGCGGCCTGCTGCTCGACGTCAACAACGTGTTCATCTCCGCGACCAACCATGGATATTCGGCGCTCGACTACCTCGCTGATTTCCCGCTGTCGCGCGTCGAGGAAATTCATCTCGCCGGGCATGCCGAGCAGGCCGACGACGAAGGCGACCTGCTGTTGATCGACAGCCACGACGGCCCGGTCACTGATGCCGTCTGGAAGCTCTACGAGATCGTGATCCGGCGCCGCGGGCCGGTGCCGACCCTGATCGAATGGGACAGCAAGATTCCGGACTGGCCGGTGCTGCAAGCGGAGGCCGCCGCCGCCCAGGCCATCCTCGACCGTCATCACTCGGCCGTGCCGGCAGGAGAGCGTCATGCCGCCTGAACCAGGCTTGTGCTTTGCTGCATCGTTCGCGCCGGCGCTGCTGGATCCGGCGCGCAGCACGCCTGAACTCGTGACCGGCCCGAATGGCAAAGCCGCTGACCGGCGGTACGACGTTTACCGCAACAATGTCACGGTCAGCCTGATCGACGCGCTCGCCGCGATCTATCCGGCGGTGCAGCGCATCACCGGCACCGATTTCTTCCGCGCCATGGCCCGCTTCCATGTGCGCAGCAATCCGCCGACATCGCCGCTGCTGTTCGAATATGGCCGCGATTTTCCGGAGTTCATCGAAGCTTATGAGCATGCGCAAGACATGCCCTGGCTCGCCGATGTGGCGCGTCTCGAGCGGGCCTGGCTCGATGCCTATCACGCCGCCGACGCCGCCCCGCTCTCGCCGGCCCGGCTCTCGGCGGTGACACCCGAGCACCTGGCTGATCTGGTGTTCATTCCGCACCCGGCCGCGCGATGCCTGCGTTCGGACTACGCCGCCGTGACGATCTTTGCGGCCAACCGCGACAACGCACCGGTCATGCGGATCGATGCCTCAACGCCGGAAGATGCCCTGATCACGCGAGGCGAGTTCGACGTCGCCGTGCGCCGCCTTCCACCCGGTGGTGCGGTCTTCGCGCGCCATCTCCTGTCGGGCCGGCCGCTCGGCGAAGCCGCGGCGGCGGCGCTGGAGGCGGCAAGCGAATTCGACATTGCCGCGAACATCGCCGGGCTGATCGAGGCCGGCGCCTTCACCTCGCTCTGTTGCGGAGACCCATCATGATCACGGACCAACACATGACGACTGCCAGCGGCCTGCCGTCGCCCGGCGCGCTCATCGACAGAGCCAATCATCTGGTGCAGGCGCTCGCGATGCCGTCGCTCGTCCAGCTGGTGCTGCGCCTCGCGCTGGCCGTGCCGTTCTGGCGCTCGGGCCTGCTCAAATGGGGCGGCTTCCTCAAGCTGAACGACACCGCGGTGACGCTGTTCAGCGACGAGTTCATGCTGCATCTGCCGGGCGGGCCGTATCACTTTCCGGCCCCGACGGTGATGGCCTTCCTCTCGGGCTCCGGCGAGATCATGTTGCCGATCCTGCTGGTGCTGGGACTGGGCACGCGGTTCGCAGCACTCGGACTGCTAGTGATGACCGTGATCGTCGAGCTCACGGTGCCGGACGGCTGGCCGATCCATCTCACCTGGGCAGCGATGGCACTTGCCCTCATGGCTTACGGACCCGGGCACATCTCGCTCGATCATCTCGTTTGTCGCGCGCGGTCGGCCAAACGATAGGATATTGCCTACATCCCGCTCAGGGAACCCGCGAGGTCGGCGGCGGGAGACCGTAGAACCGATTCCCCGCAATTTGCGCCGTTGCTGGCTCTGGCGGCAAACCATGGTAACGTGCACCTCGTGTCCGAACCTTCAGCGAGGCGAGCATGCCCGACACTGACAAGGTCTTCGCCGGTTCGATCCCGAAAATCTACGACGAGTATCTGGTGCCGATGATCTTCGCCGTCTATGCGGAGGACATCGCAAGACGCGTCGCCGCGCGCTCTCCTTCCACACTCCTCGAGATCGCTGCGGGCACCGGTGCGGTGACGCGTGCCGTGGCGGCGGCGCTGCCGCGCGGCGTTCGATACGTTGCAACCGACCTCAACGAGCCGATGCTCGCGGTCGCGGCGCAGCGCCAGGCGAACGACGATCGCATCACCTGGCGGCAGGCGGACGGGATGGCCCTGCCCTTCGGCGACGCCGAGTTCGACGTGGTCTGCTGCCAGTTCGGCGCGATGTTCTTTCCGGACCGCATCAAGGCCTATGGAGAGGTCAAGCGCGTCCTGAAGGGCGACGGCACGTTCGTGTTCAACGTCTGGGATCGCATCGAGGACAATGTGCTGACGCATGAAGCCACGGCCGCGCTCGCAAAGCTGTTTCCCGATGATCCGCCGCGTTTCATGATCCGGACGCCGCACGGCTATCACGACAAGGCCGTCATCAGGGGCGATCTCGAACGAGCAGGCTTCCGCGACATATCGATCGAAACCCGATCCGAAACCAGCCGTGCGCCTTTGGCCGAACATGTCGCCGTTGCGCTCTGCCAGGGCACGCCGCTGCGCAGCGAGATCGAAGCGAGGGATGCCGGCAAGCTTCAGGCTGCGACCGACATGGTTGCCGAGGCAATCCGGGCCCGCCATGGCTCCGGTCCGGTCGAGGGCAAGATCCAGGCGATCGTGATCGAGGCCCGCCCGTAGCTGCGGCCCGTTGGCCGAGGGCGCGTCCCTTACCAGAAGCCCCGCTGGAACGGCTGCGCCGGCTGATAATACTGATACTGGCTGCGGCGGCGCGGATTGACCTGCTGTACGTAGGGATCGCGCTGGTAGAAGAAGCCGAAGCCGTTGTCCCAGCCGTCATCGCTGGCGATCATGGCAGGCGCGGTCGGCTTGCGCGTGATGAAGCCGCCTTGCGGCTCGTTGCTCAGCACCGCGACGAACTCGGTCCGGTAATTGGTCTCGCTGCTCAGCGGCTCGTCCGAGATGATGATCGAGGAGCGCGGCAACGCGGTGGGCCCGATGCGGTCCCACACGTCCTGCGGGATGGCGATGCGGTCGAGTGCGTTGCGAGCCTCATCGCCGTTCTCGATCGTGACCACGCTCCAGCGCAGGCCCGTACCGGTCTTTGCCATCGCCGTGAAGATATGCGTGCCGATCGGCTGCTCGGGATTGCGGATCGTGACGGGGACCTCGATGCTGGTGTCGAACACCTCGCCGCCGCCATCGGGCGCCGGCTTGTGCGTGTTCCGCCGCACGTAGAGCTTCTGCGTCGCGCGGCTGATGTAGACCGAGACCGGTTCGCCCGCGAGCTTTGCGTCGGTCGCGACCTTGACGGCCTCAGTCTTTCTGGCCGCAGCGGCCTTCGCGGCTTCCTTGGTCGCGGCCACCGCATCACGCTTCGGCTGCGCGGCGGCCCTGGCGGCCTCGAGCTGCGTCGCCGCGTCGGCAGCCTTGGCTGCTGCCTTCTGCTTCAGCTCCTCGGCCTTGGCGCGGGCCTGATCGTTCCTGGCGTTCGCGAGCGTCTTGTCGGCGAAGGCGAGCTCGGCATCGGCGCGCGCCTTCTGCTGTTCCAGCTTGCGCAGCGCGGCGGGGAGCGAGGCGGCTTCCTTCGCGGCGGTGGCCGCAGCCTTCTTGGCCTCATCTGCAACCCTTGTCGCCTCCTCGGCCTCGATGGAGAGCTTGTCGGCACGGCCAGGCACGGCCGCGATGGCCTCCGGCTTCGGCACGAACAGCGAGGGGTGAGAGAATTCGGTCGGGACCGTGTCATGGGGCGAGATGATCACGCGCATCCCGATATAGGTCTTGTCGAACAGGTTCTCGGCGAAGCCGAACGGCATGCGAACGCAGCCATGCGAGGCGGCATAGCCGGGCAGCGGTCCGCCATGCAGGGCGATGCCGTTCCAGGTGATGCGCTGCATATGCGGCATCCAGGCATCGTCATACATCGTCGAGCGGTGCTCCCTGTCCTTCTCGATGACGGCGAACACGCCGGCCGGCGTCTCGCGGCCCGTGGTGCCGGTCGATACCGGCGCGCGCAGGATCCAGCCGTCCGCATCGTAGAACGTGACCTGCTGGCTCTTGATCGACACGATCGC
Organism: Bradyrhizobium agreste; assembly: GCF_016031625.1. Classification (GTDB taxonomy): domain Bacteria; phylum Pseudomonadota; class Alphaproteobacteria; order Rhizobiales; family Xanthobacteraceae; genus Bradyrhizobium; species Bradyrhizobium agreste. The sequence goes on from NZ_JACCHP010000001.1 coordinate 602,385, forward strand.
CATGATCGGCTCGCCGGCCACACGCTGCGCCACTGCCTCCGCCACCTGGCGCGGCTGCTTGGCCGCGACGGCCGGGGCTGCCGCTGCGAGGCTCGCCACCGCCACGAGCGCCATGATTCCGGCAGGCCCCCGGCGCCCCACCGCCCTGACGGATTGCGCCGTCATCGATCGGTTTTTCATGCCATCCTCGGTCGAGCTGCCAGTGGGCCGATGTCGCTCACGTGTCACATTGGAATCATTGCATTAAGAAATCGCAGCCGCCTTACGTTCCCTCTGTGGCGAGATTCGGCACTTCCAGCGGCAAATCTCTCATATACGACGCCTCGCGCAGGCGGAAGGCGGTCTCCAGCCGAGGCTGGCCCGAAGCTGGTCTCGATCACTGCGGCAGAATGTCCGATCTGCCGCGGGGGGATGCGCCTATTGAGGCGCGACTAGACACCCAATGCCTTGCGGTTCAACGTTCGCAGCACACGCAGCGACAAGGTTCGCACGTTCGCAACATTGAGCAGCCAGGCCGCAGCCGCATAGGCGAGGCCGCCGGCGAGGCTGACGATGACGAGCGATACGAGGCCGGTGCCGGCCGCTTGCGAGCGCGCCACCAGAATTGCGGCCGCCATTGCGGCTGCGGAGGCGGCGACGCCGGCGAGGCGATTGAGCTCGAACGGGACCGGATGGGCCCGATGCATCAGGACGAGTGCGACCAGGAAGCCGATCGCCTCGGTTGCCAGCGTTGCCAGCGCCGCGCCGTAAAGGCCGTAGCCGCCGATCAGCGCGAACATCAGGATGACGCTGATCACCAGCGTGAGAAAGGATTGCGCCGCCAGCATGAACGGCCGCTCCGCGAGCTGGAAGCTGATCTGCACGTAGAACTGATTGGCGATGCCGAAAAGCCGCGCGAGCACCAGCGTCGGCAGCAAGGCCGAGACGCCAGCGCGAAAGTCGATGCCGACGAGCGTGCCGGCCACCTGGTCCGCCGCAAACGCAAGCCAGACTGCAACGGGCGCCACGACGACGAGCAGCAGCTCGAGGCTTTCGGTCAGCCGCTCCCGCGTCGTCCCGCCGTTGTTCTCGGACAATGACCGGAACACCAGCGGCACGGTCGCCGCCGCGACGCTGGATGCGATCATGACCATGAACTGGCGCGGCAGATCGGCGGCAACGCCGAAGATGCCGGCAGCGTCCTTGCCGAGCAGATAAGCGACAATGAGCCGGTCGCAGGCCGAATAGACCGCCACGGACAATCCCGCCAGCGTCAGCGGCAGGCCGTAGCGCGCCAATTGCATGAACTGGCTGCGCTGGAAGCGCGCGATCCCAGTGCGGTCGCCGACGAGGTTCAGGATGATGCCGGCGAGCGACCCCAGACCGAATGCGGCGAGCAGCCCCATTCCACCCCAGCCGAGCCAGATGCCGAAAAGACCGAAGCCGACACTGGAGACGCTGCGCACGATCGAGATCGCCGCGAAGCGGTAGGGGCGCAATTTGGCGCGCTCGAACTCCTGGCCGACATCGACCGCATTGGCCATGACCGCCACGAACATGCTGGCGAGCAGCAGCTCGACGCTGACATCGCTGCGGAACAGGACAACCACCGGCGTGGTGGCGCAGAGCACCGCGGTCGTCAGGGCGAACGCCACGATCGCCGTACCGCGAAAGTCGACCTCCGCCGACATCGCCTGATAGCGTGACACCGAGAGCTTGATCCAGGCAAAGAAGATCGCGCCCAGAATGCCCGCAAGGCTGATGCCGACGACATAGACGCCGTACTCCGCCGGGCTCAGCAGCCGCGTATAGGCGGTGACGGCGAAGAAACCCACCGCCGCAGGCAGGATGTAGGCGACGAGATAAATCGAGAAATGACGGTTCAGCATGCGAGCACTTGACCGGCAGCGGTCCTGGGAGTGTGGCGACGGTCGATCAATCGGATCATGGCGGGCGAACTGCGCCGCAACATCTCTCAAGAGTGTCACATAAGTCTGCAGATTGGGCGGCGAATGAAGCCTTGAGGCCGCTTTCGCGCGTTAGCGTTAAATTTGCCCTGTGCTGAACGGGCGGACCGATCACCAAAAAGGAACCATGTTTGGCACGATCCCGGTGTTTTCCGCCGCCGCGACGTCACACGCACTTGAGGCGGCCACTCCGCCGCGAGTTAACCGAAGGATATGAAACCCGGGCGGTGCAGGACACCGCTTGGTACGAAGGCGCGTTGGTTGCAGAAGGAACGTCGCAACGTGACCAGGCTCGACAGACGCGAATTTCTCCTCGGCAGCGCCGCGGCCCTTGCTGCGGGCGCATCGGCGTCCGCGGTGCCGGCTTCGAAACGCGCCCAGCGTCGTCCCGGCTTTGGCGCTGCGGCGACGTTGTGGGACCTGCAAGCCGATCCGCGGCTCGGCGAGGCCATCAGCACCTATTGCACACAGGTGGTGCCGGTGCTCGAGCTGAAATGGCCGATGCTGCGGCCGGACGCCCATACGTTCGCCTTCGAGCGCGCCGACGCGATCCTGGATTTCGCGCGCGACAACGATCTGACCATGCGCGGCCACGCGCTGGCCTGGTATCACGACATTCCGGACTGGACCAAGCAGATCAAGGACAGCAAGGGCGTCGAACGCGCCTATCTCGATCACATCGGCACCATCGTTTCCTACTACAAGGACAAGCTGACGTCATGGGACGTCGTCAACGAGCCGATCCCGGACAATCCCCGCAGCCCGAAGGACCGGCGCGACACCTTCTGGACGCAACATCTCGGCGAACGTTGGATTCCGCTGGCGTTCCGCGCGGCGGCTGCGGCCGACCCCTTCGTCAAGCTCGCGATCAACGAATATGACATCGAATCGGCGAAGGACTCCTTCATCGCCAAGCGGGCGGCCTATCGCAATCTCATAATGGACCTGCTCGATCAGGGCGTTCCGCTCCACGCCGTCGGGCTGCAAGCCCATCTGCACGCCGAGCTCGATATCGACACGCACGGGCTCGCCGAATTCGTCACCGAGCTGCGTTCCTGGGGCCTCGATGTGCTCATCACCGAGCTCGACGTCGACGACCAGAAGCTGGCGGGCAGTCCAGCGGAGCGCGACGCCGTGGTCGCCAAGCGCGTCGACGACCTGCTGACGGCCGTTGCCGCGAGCGGTCCGGTGCGCTCAATCCTGACCTGGGGCATCTCGGATCGCTACAGCTGGATCAACGGCACCTTCGCCCGCAAGGACAAGCAGCCGAACCGTCCGCTGCCGCTCGACGGCGAGTTCAAGCCGAAGCCGTTCATGGACGTCATCAGCAAGTTCACGAAAGATATTTAGAGTCAGCGTGTCTTCGGCGTCTCGAATGCGGCCATATCGCCGATATGATCGGGGGCGAGGCTCGGCGCGCGCCGCTCGCGCGAGGAGAGGCGGAACACGTTGCGGATGTCGTCGATCGAGGTCGACGAATAGGACTGAATGCAAAGCGCGACCTGCTCCGGCGAGGCCGTGCGCATCATCGCTTCGATCGCCGGGCGGTCGAGCGGCGTGTCGTCCCAGTGCGAGACCGCGATGCTGTCTTCGGTGACCCGATGTCGCGCCAGATGCTCCGGCGCATTGGCGACGAAATTTCCGTAAAGCAGATACTCCGAGAACTTCTTCTTCCGGCACAGCGCCAGCGCCCAGCTCAAGCCGGTCGCCGACTTGATCGCGTCGGTCATCGCCCGCGCCGTGTCCCTGTCCCAGACCAGCGCGTTGCCGACATAATCGTCCGCCGGGAACGCGCGCCCGTCGATGCCCAGAAGCTGATCGACGGTGCGCAGCCACAGGCCGTGCAACGGGTGGTCGGCGCCAATCGCCTTGCGCGTGACGAACAGCGGCGTCTTCTCAGCCCCGGCATACTGGCCGACGTCGAACGCGCGGAAGAACAGATTGTCCGAATCCAGGATGCAGACGCGCTGCTCCGGCGCATTGAGGACGCCGGCGATCTTCAGGATCTGCTGGATGTGCCAGCCGTGCACGGGTGACGACAGCAGCGACAGCCAGACGCGCCGGCTGCCGAACTGGAGCGCCGGCGGCAGCGCGAACAGCCATTTCGGCAAATAATGCGAGGCCGGAACGATGACCCGCTTGTCGGACGCAAAGCGCGCGAACAGCGGCACGTCTTCATCGTTAACGAGAACATAATGCCGCGTGTAGCCCTTCAGCCAGGTATCGATGCTCTCGCTGAGCAGCGAAAAACGTTCGATATCCTTGGCATAGCTGGCGGTCAGCAGGGAAACGGAATGCATGGAGCGCGCTCGGATGGGCATCGGCGGCCGCACTGATAGCGGCAATGCGAGATGCTGGAAACTCACGATCGGAATCAAGGTAAAGCGAAACGAGGTGCGACTGCGGAGGACTAGCCTTCGGACTGCAGGCCTCGGATGTAGGCGATTGCCCGCTCCGCTACGGCCGGATCAAGATCGGTTTCGCGAATCCTGCGCTCGAGCAGCGTTAGGTCCAGCGGGCGCCTCTCATGAATAGCGCCGACGAACCGCTTGTCCCTCTCGTCCAACCGGGCAAGCTTGGACACGACGAGGTCCTCCGGCGCCGGCGCCACACCCGTGACCGTTCTTCCCGCGACTTCGGTTTGCACTCTGACCGCTCGGGCCTGCCAGCCTCTCGGAGTTTGGCCGTAGTCGCATCGACGCCATCGATGTAGAACCCATGCGTACGATGGAATTGGCTCTCCGATCCGAATAGGCCATCGATATGTTCGGATGCCATCGGCTGCACACCATCACGCTTGGCCTCGGTCAATTCCCAGATTCTCGCGTTCGCCGGAAACGCGTCGATCTCTGGCGACTCTCTTGCCGCCTCTGGCGCATCCGGCATGGAAGCCAGAATTGCCTGACTGCCAACCACAAACACCGTATCGGTTTCAAATTCGTACGCGAGGGCCCTGACGACCCTGAGCAAATCCTCCAAGGTGCGCAGCACGCCGGTTCCGGGCATCAAGGACCGCGCGAAGAGGGAGGACGGGCGCTCAAGCCGCGTTCGACAATGCGTCTTGCGGCCCTTCGCAACCGAACTCTCGCATCGTAGTCGCCGAAATGAACACCTTCGACGAGATAAAACGGTGACGAGTTGCGGAGCATCACCAGTTCACGATCGCGGCTGATCAACCTCGACGCGAGCTCGCCGGTTGGCAGCGCAAGCAATTTCTGCCATTCCCGCACGAAAGGCCAGCCGTCGAATTGGTCGGCCTGCCGCATATGCGCTTCCTTGGCCTTCTCCACCAATGATGGGTCGTGTCGGAGCCTCCGCACGATCAGCCGATGCATCATCAGCTTCGCGGTGTCGCCAACTACACCCTCGTTCAGCCTGTCTTTCATCGGTCTCCCCAGAGACAGCTCAAAATATAGACTACCTGCCGCGAACAAAAAAGGGCAGGACTCCCGATAATTGCTGCATTGATCAGGGGAGGACTAATCCGATGGCAACCCCTGCTCCAGAGCGCGGAAGCGGAGCGGTGCCAGGGCTGAGGCGCGCTGCCACCAATCGGCGACGCGGTCGTCGAGGGCGGTCACGCCGCGGCCCTGGCCGGGGAAGATCCGGATCTGCTGGATCGCCTCTGCCTCGAAACCCCTGGCCCTCCGCCTGATCTTGAGGGCGGCGCCTTCGCGGTCGCGCTGGGTCAGCGGCACCAGAAGACGGCCGCGCGGACGGAGCGACCGCAGCCAGAGCGGGTGCGGATGCGGGAAGCCGGCATGCACGATGATCACGTCGGCGGGCTCGCCCACGTCCTCACACCCATCGCCGTGGACGACCGTGACGTTACCATAGCCGCGCAAGTAGCTCGCCGCCCGGGCCGCGAGCCGCTCGTCGCATTCGATCGCACGGACGCGGCCCTTCTCGCCGACCATGATCGACAGCACCGCCGAGAAATAGCCGAGGCCGCAGCCGATCTGCACGACACGGTCCGCCCGCTTGACGTCGAGAATGTCGATCAAATGCGCCCACAGGCTCGGCAGGCCGGTGTCGAGCTTGCGGCGGGCATCGATCGCGACCAGCACGTTGTCGTAGAGATGAACGGGATCGGCGTCGGGCGTCAGCCGGTAGCTGCGCGCCGCCTCGCCCTTGATGCGCCACGGCCCCCTGGGCAGGAATTGCTCGCGCGGAACGGCGGCGAGCGCATCGAGGAGACGCTTGGAGGCAATCCGCTCGCGCCTGGCGATCAACTCCACGTAGCGCGCACGCGCGGCGGCCAGATCGCTCATGTCACAGATCGGCCTGCTCGCGCACCGGCGCGTCCGTACCCAGCTCGTCGAGGAGCTGCAACGCCTGCTTCAGGTCCGGCGTGTAAAAGCCCTCGCTGAACTTGCCGACGATCGGGGTGAGCAAGAGTCTGGCGTGCTCGCGCTTGCCGGCTTGATGCGACAGGCGCGCGAGGCTGACGGCGGTGCGAAGCTCCCAGGACAGCGCACCCTGCTTGCGTGCGGTCTCCAGCGAAAGGCCGAACAGGTCCTCCGCCTCCTGGACCGACGCCGGGTCGCCACCCGACAGCGTGATCTCGCCTTGCAGGCGATAGACCTCGGCGAGATAGAAGTGATCGCCGGTCCGCCTTGCAGTCGCAAGCGCACCATCCAGCGCGCGCAAGGCGGCGTCGCGCATCCCGACCTTGGCGTAAGTTTCCGCCAGCAGACAGCGAAACCAGCAGCCGGCGAGCCAGGAATCCATCGCCTCGTACTCGTCGAGGCCGAAGCGCATCTGGCTGAGGCCTTCGTCGGCTTCGCCGAGCTGAGCCAGCGCCCAGCCGCGCAGGATCGCCGCCTGCTGCTTCCAGTGCAGGAAATTGTGCTCGGTGGCAATGATCATGGCGCGGTTGGCGTGGTCGCGCGTGCCTTCGACGTCGCGCAAATGCTGCCGGAGATAGGCTCCGAACACCAGCGCGAAGGCGAGCGTGAAGGGGTGGCGGATCTTCTCGGCGTTCGCGATCGCCTGCTCGCTGTGCTGGCGCGCCGCGTCGGGCCGGCCGAGGAACCACAGGAGGTAACCGAGATAGGACAGCGAAACGACACCGGGATCGATGCCGTGCCGTTCCATCAGGTCGGAGTGCAGATCGGGGCTGAACAGGTTGATGCAGCGGTGCAAATGGTGCTGCGAGGCTGCGAAGCGGCCGCGATAGAGCATGGTCATTGCGATCGCGCGGTGCGCCTCGATCAGATAGCCGGTCTGCTGCGCCGGCTGCGTCCGCTCGTTCAGCCGCTCGCGCTTGGCGAACTTCAACAGCTCGACGCTGAGATCGTGCGCGCGGGTGAGATCGGCCCGGATGAAATGGCACACCCAGAGCCCGCGCATGGCAGCGAAGACCTTTTCGTCGTCATCGAGCTGACGGCCGAGCTCCAGCGCGCGGATGTAGTTCTCCTCGACCTCCTGCACGGCGTATCCCTTGGCGGCGATCAGCGCGTTGCCGAGCGCAATGCGCAGCTTGAGCTCCATCTCGTCCGCGCCCTGCATGCGCGCATTGGCCTGCACGACCGTGAGGCCGCGGCGCAGATGGCCGATCGCTTCCAGATTGGCGCCGGTCTTGGCCGCCTGCTTGCCGGCCTTGAGCCAGAAGCTGGCGGCGCCCTCGCTCTGGCCGGATTCGGTCAAATGATGGGCGAGCAGCTCCGGTTCGCGCTCGGTCTTCTCCGGATACATCTCGGCGAGCACCTGGGCGATCCGCGCATGCAGCTTGCGCCGCTCGCTGTGCAACAGGCTCGCATGTGCGGCGTTCTGGATCATCACGTGCTTGAATGAGTACAGCGCATCCGGCGGATGGCCGCGGCGCATGATCAGCCCCGCCTGCTCCAGATGGCTGAGTGCCGCCTCGATCTGCTCGGCCGGCGTATTGGCGACGGCCTGCAGTGTCTCGTAGGAAAATTCGCGGCCGATCGTGGCGCCGATCTGCGCGATGCGCTTGAAGGGTCCCATCCGGTCGAGCCGCGCCATGAGCGAGTCGGTCAGGGTGGCCGGGATTGCGAGCTGCCGCCATGGTCCCGACAGCACATAGCGCCCGTGCCGCTCGGTGAGCAGATTGGATTCCAGAACCGTCTTGGTCAGCTCTTCCAGGAACAGCGGCACGCCGTCGGTCTTGACGATGATCTCCTCGACGACCTCGTTGGGCAGCTCGCGTCCCGCGACGCGCTCGACCAGCGTCGTGCGCAGGTGCCGGCTCAGGCGGTTCAGGACCAGGGTGGTGATGTGCGAATGCGCGTTCCAGCTCGGCTGGAATTCCGAGCGCGCGGTGATGATCGCCAGGATCGGCCGGTTCTGCACCCGATCCACCAGGAGGTCGATCACCTCGCGGGAGGTCGGGTCGATCCAATGCAAGTCCTCGAACACGATCACCAGCGGCATCTCGCGCGCAAGGCCGAGGAAATGGTTGACCAGCGCCACGACGGTCGCATCCTTCTGCTGCTGCGGCGACAGGTCGAGCGGCGGATAGCGGTCCCCGGTCGGTATCGACAGCAGCGCGGCAAACAGCGGGGTGACCTGCTCGATGTCGCCGTCAGCGGCGGCGATCGCGTTCTCCAGGCTCGCCAGCGACAGCGCGGCCGAATCCTCGCGATCGAGACCGAGGGAGAATTTGAGCTGCTCGACGAACGGATGGAACGCGGTGGAGGTGTAATAGGGCGAGCACTGCAGCGAGACTTGTCCGTGGCGGTCGCCCGATATCCGCTCGAAGATCTCCTGGATGACGCGCGACTTGCCGATGCCGGGCTCGCCGAACTTGACCACGACCTGGCCGTCGCCGTCCTTCGCCTGCTGCCAGCGCCCCATCAACAGCGCGATCTCCTCCTCGCGGTTGACGAGCGGCGTCAGCCGCGTGCCCATGGCGGCGGCGAAGCGGGTCTCCACCCGCGAGGCGCGCACCACGTGCCAGGCCTGGGTCTTCTCGGGGATTCCCTTCAAGTCATGGACGCCGAGATTGCGGTAGTCGAACTTCCCCTTCAGCAGCGCCTGCGTCGAGGCGGAGATCACCACGCCGTTGGGCGGCGCCAGGCTTTGCAGACGCGCAGCGAGATTGACGGTTTCCCCGACCGCGGAATCGCGTTCTTCGGTGCCCTGCCCGACCAGATCGCCGACCACGACGAGGCCGGTCGCGATCCCGATGCGAACGGCGGGTGAATGGCTGAGCGCACCGCGCGGCTCGACCGCGCGTGCCGTCGACAGCACCCGCACGATCTCGAGCCCGGCGCGCACCGCGCGCTCGGCATCGTCCTCATGCGCGGTCGGATAGCCGAAATAGACCAGGATACCGTCCCCGACGAAACGGGCGGCAAAGCCCTCGTACTGCTTGACCACCCGGACGCAGGTCTCGCGGAAGTCCGCGATCATGTCGCGGACGTCCTCCGGATCGAACTGCGCGGACAGCGAGGTGGAATCCACCATGTCGCAGAACATGGTGGTGAGCTGGCGCCGTTCGGCTCCGACCTCAGCCCGGGTTTGCGGACGCGCCGCCGCGGCTGGCGCCTCGGTGGTTTCCGCTTGAAATAGCGCCGCCATCGCCCGCTGCAGCCGCTTGCGATCGCCGAGCGGCAATCCGAGCTCGACCAGATCGGCTTCGGTGAGATCCCCGATGACGTCGAGATCGAGGCGGTGCTGCGCGAAAAGATCGGTGTAGTGGCCGAGGCCGGCACTTTCGAGCCAGCGCTTCAGCCCGTCTTCCAAACCCGTGCCCGGCTCGTTCTCCAGCATCGTGATTCTGCCCGACCCTTACTCCGTCGAAGGGCTCGATGGCCCCTCAACCACAGATTTTGGGGCCGAAACTTCACCTCGGACTGGACGCATTCCCCAACTTCTTGGAAGAATAACTCAATCGGACCAAAAGGGAATGGCGTTGTCGGACATTGCATCCGGAGCGGACGAAGCATCAGCCGGCTCCACGGCCGAAACGAAGGTATTCGCGCATATCAGCGGCCTTCTCGAATTCTACGCCCACAGGATGCCGGCGGCACCCGCACTCCTCGCTCCCGGCCGGCCGGCGCTCAGCTATGGCACACTGGCCGCGTCGATCCGGCAACTGGTTCGTACCTTGCGTGGACTCGGCATCGGTCCCGCAGACCGCATCGCGGTCGCGCTGCCGCGCGGCGCCGATACTGCGCTGGCGCTGATCGCAGTCGCATCAGGCTGCACCTGCGTCCCCGTCAGCCCCGATCTGACGGCGGACGAGCTGCAACGCTATTTCAGCGAACTGAAGTTGACGGCGCTCGTGACCCGGGCCGACATGAACTCGGCGAGCCGTGACGTCGCCAGGGTGCTCGACATCGCCGTGATCGATTTCGTGGCGGGGCCTGCCCACGATCTCGGCGGCTGCGCGTTCATCGCTCCGGCGATCGGGCCGGCCAATGCCGGCGGCGCTTCGCGCGGCGACGACGATGCGTTCATCCTGCTGACGTCAGGCACGGCGGCGCGGCCGAAAATGGTGCCGCTGACCCACCGCAATGTCTGCCTTTCCGCCTACAATGCCGGCCACGTGCTGTCGCTCACGCCGCACGATCGCCTGCTCAACGTCCTGCCGCTGTTTCATGCCCATGGCTTGATCTCCGGCCTGCTCACGGCGCTGGCCGCGGGCTCCAGCGTGATCTGCACCGACGGTTTCGACGCATCGTCGTTCTTCGGCTGGATGCGGGAGTTGCAACCGACCTGGTACACGGCGGTGCCGACCATTCATCGCGCATTGCTGACCGCGGCGGAAGCGAACCCGGACCGCGCCCGACCGTCATCGCTACGCGTGATCCGGTCGGCTTCGGCCTCGCTCGCGCCAGCGATTCTCGCCGGGCTGGAGACAACGTTCGGCGTTCCCGTGCTCGAGACCTACGGCATGACCGAGGCGGCCTCGCAGATCGCGGCCAATCCGTTCGAGCTGCGCAAGGTCGGATCGGTCGGCCGCGCCGCCGGCCCGGAGATCGCGATCATGGACGAGACCGGCCGCGCGCTCGCAAGCGGCGCGCACGGCGAGATCATGCTGCGCGGGCCGAACATGAGCCGCGGCTATTACAATGACGAGGCGGCGACGCGGGCCGCGTTCCGCAACGGCTGGTTCAGGACCGGCGACCTCGGCTATCTCGATGACGACGGCTATCTCTTCATCGTCGGCCGCATCAAGGATGTCATCAACCGCGGCGGGCAGAAGATCTCGCCGCTGGAGGTGGAAGACGTCCTGCTCAGCCATCCGGCGGTGCTGGAAGCCGGCGTGTTCGCGGTCCCGCACGAGAAGTTAGGCGAGAACGTCGCGGCCGTCGTGGTGCTGCGGCCGAATGCCGAGGCGACCTCGGATCAGTTGCGCCAATTCGCACGAAAGCGGCTTGCGGCCTACAAGGTGCCGAGCCTGATCCGCAGCGTGGCGGCGCTGCCGAAGGGCGCCAGCGGCAAGGTCAAGCGCAATGCCCTTGCCGAGCTGATTGCAACCGTCGAGGCGAGTAATGAGACCCGGCCTCCGCGCAATGCGGTCGAGAGCCAGCTCGCCCAGATCTGGGCCGGCCTGCTGGAGCTGCCGCAGGTCGGCGCCGACCAGGACGTCTTCGCGCTCGGCGCGGATTCGCTCGCGGTGACACAGATGCGCTCGCGCCTGCGCGACCGCTTCAATGTCCACTTCTCGTTCGAGGACATCTTCGATTGCCCGACGGTCGCAGCGCTTGCGGCCCGGATCGAGACCGCCGCAAGCTTGCGCGAGACGGCGCTGCCGGCCTGGCGCCGGCTTGCGGGCACGGACGCACCGCTGTCGTTCCAGCAGCAGCGGATGTACGTGCTCTCGCGGCTGGACCCGACCCGGTACAATTATAATGTCGTCGAAGTCGCCGTCCTCAAGGGCCTGGTCGACGCCGCCGCGCTTTCTGCGAGCCTCGCTGCGATCTGCACGCGCCATGAGGCGCTGCGCTCGGTGTTCGTCGAGCGCCAGGGCGAGCCGGTGCAGCTCGTGCTGTCATCGACGCCGCGGTTGGAGCGCATCAAGCTCAAGCCATGCCCTGCCGCCAGGCGGCCTGCGGCAATCCGGCGCGAGGCGCTCAGGCTTGCGCAACATGAGTTCGACCTGGCCCACGAGCCGCCCCTGAAGGCCACACTGCTGTCGTTCGACAGGAGCAACCATGCTCTGGTGATCAACGTCCATCACCTCGCCACCGACGGCTGGTCGCAGCGGCTGTTCTGGGAGGAGCTCGCCGTCCATTACGCCGCGGCGCGCAAGAAGCATTCGGCCGCACTGCCTGCGCCTGCCTTCCAGTATCGCGACTTTGCGCTCTGGCAGCAAAGCTGGGCGCAAACGCCGGCGGCGAAGGAGCAGCTCGACTATTGGAGGGCCCAGCTCGACGGCGTCACCATGCTGCCGCTGCGAACCGACAGACCGCGGCCCGAGGTCTGGAGCGGGCACGGCGCGCGCCACTATCTCGAATTCTCAAGATCCCTGTCGGCCGAGCTGCGCGCGCTGAGCCAGAACCAGGGCGTCACGCCGTTCATGACGCTGCTCGCGGCGTTCCAGTGCCTGTTGTTCCGCCACACCTCGCATGAGGACGTCGCCACGGGATCGCTGATCGCCAACCGCAACCAGATCGAGAGCGAAGGCCTGATCGGGCTGTTCGCCAACACCCTGATCCTGCGCAACGATTTCAGCGGCGATCCGAGCTTCGGCGAAATGTTGCGGCGGGTGCGGCAGGTCACGCTGGACGCCTACCGCAACCAGGATCTTCCGATCGAGGAGGTGTTGCGCGCATTGCAGGTCGGGCGCCGCAGCGACGGCAATCCGCTGTTCCGGATCATGTTCATCCTCCAGAACGCCTCGATCGAGGCGGCGCGCTTTCCTGGCCTGTCGACGCGGCGGCTGGAAGTCGACCCCAAGGTGGCGCGGTTCGACATCACGCTCGAACTGGTCGAGGCCGATGGCCGCTTCAGCGGCTTCTTCGAATACGCCACCGATCTGTTCGATGCCGCAACGATCGGAGGCATGGCCGCCCAGTTCAAGACGCTGCTCAAGGCCGTCATTGCCGATCCGGAGCAGCGCGTCTCGCGCCTGCCGCTCCTGACCGAGGCCGAACGCCGGCAAGCGCTGGCGAAAGGCCGGGGCGTGCCGGCCAATTTCACCGCGCGCGGCAACTTGAGCGACCGCTTCGATCGCCAGGCGAGGAAGACGCCGAACGCCGTCGCGGTCTCGGACGGTCGCACCTCCCTGACCTATCGCGAGCTGGCGCACCGCAGTGGGGCGGCCGCGCGCTGGCTGGCCCGCGAGGGCGTCGGCGCCGAGAGCGTGGTTGCCCTGCTCGCGGAGCGCGGGCCCGACCTGCTCGCCGCGATGATCGCGGTGCAGCGCGTCGGCGCGGCCTTTCTCAATCTCGATCCCGACCAGCCGACGGCACGGCTCTCCACTATCCTCGGATCGAGCTGTGCCCGCGTGCTGTTGACCGGACGGGCTCAGTCCGCCATGGCCGAGGCCCTGCTCGAACCGCTGGTCGAGCGCATCCAGGTCGCCGAGCTCGACGACGCGGTCGCGCCAAGGGCCAACAAGCCAGCCCGCGCCGCACGGCGCGCCGCCTCGAGCCTTGCCTATCTCGTCTATACGTCCGGCTCCTCCGGCGCGCCGAAGGGCGTCATGATCGAGCAGCGCGGCCTGTCGAACCATCTGGCCTCGCTCATCTGCGCGCTCGGTCTCTCCGCCAAGGACGTGATCGCGCAGACCGCGCCGCAGAGCTTCGTCATCTCGGTCTGGCAATTCCTCGCCGGGCCGATGGTCGGCGCGCGCGTCCATGTCTGCGGCAACGCGATCGTGCAGGACCCGATTCTGCTGGCGCGCGAAATCGAGCGCGAGGGCATCACGGTGCTCGAGATCGTGCCCTCGCTGCTGCGCCTCATTCTCGAGCGTATGGACGAGGCGCAGGTCCAGCGCGCCTTCGCGAAGCTGCGGCTGCTGATCTCGACCGGCGAGCCGTTGCCCGTCGACCTCTGCCGCGACTGGTTTGCCCGCTGCGCGAGGGTGCCGCTGATCAATGCCTATGGCGCCTCGGAATGCTCCGACGACGCCTCCCTGCATCGCCTGACCAAGGCGCCGGCGACCGCGACGGCCAACGTTCCGGTCGGCGCGCCGCTGCCGAACACGCAGCTTTATGTGCTCGACGCCTACCTCCAGCCGCAACCGGTCGGCGTGATCGGCGAGCTCTGCATCGGCGGCGCCGGAATCGGCCGCGGCTACATCAACGATCCCGCGCAGAGCCGGCAGCGCTTTCTGCCCGATCCGTTCTCGCGCCAGGCCGGCAGCCGGCTCTACCGAACCGGCGATCTGGCCCGGCGCCGCGCCGACGGGACGATCGAATGCCTCGGCCGCGCCGACCATCAGGTCAAGATTCGTGGCTACCGGATCGAGCTCAAGGAGATCGAGAACGCGCTCGCCGAGCATCGAAGCGTGCGCGCCGCCATCGTCGAACCGCACCGCGAGGCGAGCGGCGACGTCAGGTTGATCGCCCATGTCGTCGCCAGGCCCGGCAGCCGCAGCAGCGCCAGCGAGCTGCGCGACTTCCTGAAGAGCCGCCTGCCCGGCCACGCCATCCCCTCCGCCTTCCTGTTCCTGGATCAGGTGCCGCTCAACGCCCATGGCAAGATCGACCGCTCCGCGCTGCTGGCGTCCATGCCGCCGGAAACGTCCGGCCCGGATGCGGTCGTCCCGGCACGGCGCTTCACCGAAAAGGTGCTCTCCGACATCTGGATCGACCTGCTGAACGTCGGGCGCATCAGTGTTACCGACAATTTCTTCGACCTCGGCGGCCATTCGCTGCTGGCCGGCCAGGTGATGGCGCGCATCGGGCGGGCGCTCGGCGTCTCGCTGCCGATCAAGACCATCTTCGAAGCACCGACGATCGCGGGGCTGGCGCGGCGGGTCGACCAGGCCTTGGCCACGAAGCCGCACAAGCCTGCCGCAAGCCTGCCACGATCAGCTGCGGGCGGGCTGCCTGCGCCCTCCATCGGGCAGGACCAGATGCTGCAGATCGAACGGAATCTGCCGGGGTTGCCGCAGTTCAACCTGCCGTTCGCCCTCCGTCTGCAGGGCCCGCTCGATTCGGCCGCCTTGGCAAAGGCGATCGACGACGTCGTGCGCCGGCACGAATCGCTGCGCACCGCGTTCGCCTGGAAAGGCGAAGAGGCGGAAAGCCGCATCGCCGCGCCGCGCAGGCTCGGCCGGATCATGACAGTCGAGACGATCGGCGAGGGTCATCCCCACAACAGCAAGCGGCGCAAGGCGCTCGAGCTCAGGAAGGTCGATCTCCTGATCGAGCAGGAGGCCTATACCCCGATCGACACCACGCGCGCGCCGCTGTTGCGCGCCCGGCTGTTGCGGCTCCACGACGTCGACCACGTGCTGCTGCTGACGCTGCATCACGCCATCGTCGACGGCTGGTCCATCGGCGTGCTGTTCGAGGAATTGTCGAGCCGCTATGCGGCGCTGGCCGGATATCCGTCCGCGCCGTTACCGAGCCCGCCACCGGCCTTTTCAGACGTCGCACGCTGGCAGCGCTGGTGGTGCGGCACCGACGCGGCGCGCCGGCAGGCTGCCGACTGGACCAAGAATTTGCGTGGAGCGGGCCCCCTCTTCGACGGCGAAGCGAGCCCGGGCGCCGCCACCGGGCATCATCCGGTCAGTCTCGAGCACGAGCTGATCGTCCGCCTGACGGCGTTTGCCGGCCAGCACAATTGCACGCTGTTCATGTGCCTGCTCACCGGCCTGAAAGCCATGCTGCTGGCCCGGACGGGGCGCACCGACATCGCGGTCGCGACCGCCATGGCCAATCGTGCCCAGCCGGACACCGACCGAATCATCGGCCCGTTCGAGAACACGGTGATCGTCCGCACGACGATCACGCCGGATCTGACGTTCGCGCAGGCCTTGAAGCGGGTGCGCCAGAGCGTGCTCGAGGCGCATGCGCGGCAGGAGCTGCCGTTCAACCTCCTGGCCGATCGACTGGAGCAGGAGGGGATCGACCCGGCCTCGCTGCTCCAGGTCTATTTCACGCTGCAGAATCCGCTGCGCCGGCCGCTCGATCTCCCGGATATCGCGACGGAATCGATCGGCAACGTCGCGCGCGAAGGCCAGCCGGTTCTGCCGATCGACCAGACCTGGCTGTCGCTGATGCTCAAGGAGCGCCCGACCGGTATTACCGGCTCCTGCAATTACAAGCGCGATTTGCTCGAGGGCCGGGCGATCGGCGAATGGATGGATGATCTCGTCGCGCTGCTGACGGCGGCGATCGCCCAGCCCGGCGCACCACTCGGCAGGTTGCTCGCGCGCAGGGCCGCCTGACGCCGCTCATCGCGGGGAAATGCGGGTTCGCGCGCCAAAGCTGTGTATGATCAAGTTGCATCTTGATTATTTGACATCAGCGCGCAAGATTATTCCCGGCCTTTGATTTGGGATGTTTATTTTCAACCGGGGGAGTGTTGTTATGGGTTTCACCAAATTTACCAAGAAGACCTCGCTCAGCGAGGAGGACCGCAAGGCGCTGCAAGACCTCCTCAATTTCGAGAAGCAGAAACTCACGGACGAGCTGAAGGATGTCGAAGACAGCCTGAAGGCTCTGCGCGGGTACAAGAAGAAGAAGGCCAAGAAGAAGTCCAAGAAGAAATAAGTTCGTCGGCCGGGACGCCGCACGAAGCTCGGGACTTCAATTTTCGATCTTCAGTTTCGGAATTGGCCGCTTGCTGTCGGCTCGCACAAGCTTGCGCGTGTAAACCGGCCTGCAAATCGACAAGAATTCGCCCGGGTGGACCGCTAGGAACGGTCCTCCCGGCTGATTCTTGCTCAGTTGTTTCTTCCGTCGGGGACCGGGGATTTGGCCTCGCCCGACGCCATGGGCCCAATTGATGGCAGACGACAGAATCGAGCTCTTTGTCGGACTGATCGAGACCATTGACGCGCCGGGCGCGGTCGATGCGTGCCGACGCCTGCTCTCGGTTGACGAGCTGGCCCGGGCCGACCGCTTCGTGTTCGATCGGCATCGGCGGCAGTACATTTTCGCACATGCCATGTTGCGCCTGGCGCTCTCGCAAGTCGCTTCCAACGTGGCGCCGACCGACTGGTCGTTTGGCGCGGGCCGCTATGGCCGGCCGTTCGTCGCAGCACCAGCCACCTCGACCGCGCTGCATTTCAGCCTGTCGCATGCCGACGGCTGCGTCGCCTGCGTGGTGTCGCGGCATGAGGCCGTCGGGGTCGACGTCGAAACCGTGTCGCGGCGCGTCGCGCCGCTGTCCACCGCGCTTCGCTTCTTTGCGCCGGAGGAGGTCGAAGCCCTGCGCGGACTGCCGGAGCCCGCGGCGATCGAGCGCTTCTTCGACTATTGGACGCTCAAGGAGGCCTATCTGAAGGCCAGGGGCTTCGGGCTCAATCTGCCGCTCGACGCCTTCGCCATGCAGGTGTCACGCGAGGCCATCGAGATCAGCTTCAAGCCCGACATCGTCGACGATCCCGATGGCTGGCGCTTCTCGCTGTGCTCGCCGTCGCCCGCGCATCGCCTCGCGATCGCCGACGGCTCCCGCGCGGACGGCGGCCTTCCCATCAGCCGCCATGCCTGGCCTCTCCGCGAAGCGGCTGAGTGAGGCGCACCGCGTGTCTGCAAGGCGCTTGCGCCGAGCGGGTCGCTTTAAGTCGCGAGCGACGCGGCTTCTTCTCCCTCTCCCGTTCTTACGGGGACGCGACGAGATTCGCTCGCGCTGAGAGGGTCGGGGTGAGGGGCCTCTCTCCACACGTGAGGTTATCGAGGGACCTGTACCCCCTCACCCGGAATTTGCTCTCGCAAATTCCGACCTCTCCCCGCAAGCGGGAAGAGGTAAGCATCACCGCGCCTCTTCGAATCCTGCCAGCACCGAAGTCAAATTCGCGCCGAGGATGTCCGAGAGATAGCCGCCTTCCTGCACCAACACGGTCGGCAGGCCCAGCTTCGCGATGGCCTGGCCGATGCGGCGGAAGCCGGGTGTGGTGACGGCCAATCCCTTCAGCGGGTCGTGCTCGGAGGCATCGAGACCGAGCGCGACGACGAGCGCGCCCGGCGCAAACGATTCGATCGCCTTGCGCGCGAGGTCGAGCGCTTGCATGTAGCCGTCATCGCCGGTGCCGATGGGAAGCGGAATGTTGAGATTGGTGCCGAGGCCGGGTCCCTCGCCACGCTCATGCGCATAACCCCAGACGTAGGGATAATACGCAACGGGATCGGCGTGGATCGAGATCGTGTAGACGTCGGGCCGGGCATAAAAGATGCCTTGCGTGCCGTTGCCGTGATGGACATCGACGTCGAGGATCACGACGCGCTCATGCTTCTGCCGCAGATGCGCCGCCGCGATCGCGCTGTTGTTGAGGAAGCAGAAGCCGCCGGCCATGTCGCGATAGGCGTGATGGCCGGGCGGACGGCAGAGCGCGTAGACCGCGTCCTCGCCGTCCATCACCATCTGCGCTGCGGTGACCGCAACGTCGGTGGCGGCGCAGGCCGCAGCCCACGTGCCCGGGCCGATCGGCGCCGCGGTGTCGGCGGTGTGCCAGCCGAGCTTGCCGACGATGTGGGTCGGATAGGTCGCAGCATGGCGCACGGGATGGATATTGCCGATCATCTCCGGGCCGGAATCGCCGAGCGCCGTCCAGGCGTCCCAGGCTTCGCTCAGGAACGACAGATATTCGGGACTGTGAACGCGTGCGCGCGGCCCCTGCCCGAATATCTTGGGCTCGACCAGTTGATGCCTGCCGTCCTTCAATCCCTTGAGCAGGCGGTCGGCGCGCTCGGGCTGCTCGGTGGTGCGCTTGACGACACCGCGTACCAAAAAGAATTGCGGATCGTGGCTGCGGTGCAGTTCGGTATAAACGGCTTTCACTCAAACACTCCGTGGTCGCATGCTACTGGACGTGCCGCAGAGTCTTGATCGCCACGGCCGCCGGATGCAAGCAAGAACAATGCCGGCCATCGTCGCGCTGCCCTGCGCCGAAAGCAGAGCGCTTGCGAAGCTCAGCAACGTCCACGCTGGAGGCAGTGCTCGCGGCCCGGCTGGTCGGTGCGGAAGGACTCGATAAAGCCGCCCTGGCGCTGGGTGACGAAGACGGTCTTGCCGTCGCTGCCGCCGAAGGCAAGGTTGGTCGGCTCCTTGGCCCTCAGCGGGATCTCGCGCTCCACCGCGCCGGTCGGCTTCATCAGCGCAATCGTGCCCTTGAGAATGCGCGCGACGTAAAGGCGGCCGGCAATGTCGGTGCGTAAGCCGTCGATGGTGTCGGGCTGAAACGCCTTGACGAGTTTTGCCGCCGTCAGCTCGTTGCCGCTGATCGCATAGGACCAGATCTGGCCGCTGCTGGATTCCCCGACATAGAGCGTCTTGCCGTCAGGGCTGAGATCGATGCCGTTGGTGGTGCCCATCGCGCGTGGCGCCGACATCACCCGTCCCTGCACCGTACCGTCGGCTCCCCTGGCGATACGCCAGATGTAGCCTTCGCGCCCCTTCCAGTTCGGATCGCTCGCATAGATCGTGCCGTCGGGCGCGATCGTGATGTCGTTCGGCTGGCTCATCTCGTCGGAGTGAAACCACACCGCGGGCTCGGTCGCACCCTTGGGGATCGCGAAGATGTTGTGCTTCTTGTAGTCGGCGATGAACATGGTGCCGCTGCGATCGAAACGGATCGCGTTGCCGACGCTGCCGTCGGGGAGCGTCGTGAACAGCTCCGAGGCGGCGCCACCCGCGGGCAATTTGCCGATGGTGCCGGGCTTGCCGAGATTGACGACGTACAGATTGCCGGCGAGATCGGCGGCCGGCCCTTCGATCCCGAAGGTGTATTCGCTGGCGGGCGTCACCTGTGCGCTTTCGAACAGTCTTGTTTCGGCAGCGGCCGGCAGCGTGGCGACGAGCAGGATGCTACTGCACAGGCACCAGAAGTTCCTGCCGGATGTAATAGCCATCGCCGTCGGTGCACTCGCCGTTCAGATAGGGATCGGCTGGCCGGAAGAATCGGCTGAAGCCGGGTCTGTCTACAGCGCTCCTTTGTGTCACGACGACGACCTTTCCGGCCGGTATTTCGCCGCATTCCTTGCTGGCCTTGCTGAAGAACTTCCGCTGCGGCGGACCCGGCTTGATCCGCATGCGCGTGCCCGGAACCATTTTGGCGACGAACAGGTCCGCCGTATCGAGCAGGCGCTTATAGCCGGGCTCGGCCTTCGGCAGGTTCTCGCCGCCCGGCGGCATGAGCTTCTCGGCGCCAAGGCCGCGCAGGCGTGTGCGCAGCCTGCCGGCGTCGGGATCGCCCGGATAGATCCAGCCGTCCTGCGACAGCATGAAGTGCAGCACCGCCCTGTCCTTCTCCGCATCCGATTGCCCCGCGCGCAGGCCGAAATCCGAATGGCAGCCGACGCAGTGCTTCTCGACGAGGCCCTTGCGCAAGGCGGTGAGGCGAACGCTGTTCTGCGCGTCCCTGGCGACGAAAGCTGCCAGCTGGTCGATCATCGCCTGGCTGCGCGCATCGCAGGGGAGCGGCTGAGCGGGCTCGCCAGCCGCGCGATCGATCCGGATCACGGTCTGGTTCTTGTCCTCGACCAGCCAGATCGCGCCGTCCTCCGCCACCGTCATGCCGACCGGCGCACCCTGCGGCCGCGCGCCGTTGACGCGGTGCCAGCCGGCGATCAGCTCCTCGAACGGCGCGGCGGCGACCTCGCCGGCATCGGTCTGGAAACTGCGGGTCGGCTCGGCCGCGCAACTGACGTGATAGCGCACCGGTGCCGCACTGGGTTTTGGAAAGCCGCGATCGTCGACGTCATAGACCAGCAGCCGGCTGCCGGTCGGCCGATAGCCGTGCAGACCCACCAGCAGCTTGCCCTCCAGCTCCGGGAATTTGGCGCCGTGGTAATACAGCATCGCGAGCGGCGCGCCGTGCGGCGGCAGCAGCGAGAGCGGCGCCTTGTAGAGCGCATTGGCCGAGCAGAACGACTTGTACGCGCCCGATTGCAGCACGAGCCTGAATTCGGGGCTCGGCGTCGACACATCGTAGCAATAGGGCCAGCCGTAGTGCCTGCCCGACTCGATCGCGTTGATCTCCTCGTTCGGCTTGAAGATGTCGGCCAGATCGCGGGCATTCTCGCCCTGCAGGAAGGCGTAGCCGGCATCCGGAAACATCGGGTGCAGCGCCAGCGCCATCGAGTTGCGCAAGCCGCGCGCATAGATCGTGTGCGGCGGGTCGGGATCGCCGGGTTTCAATGCTGGGAAGACGCCGCCTGCGGGCGGCGTGAACAGCCAGATCGAGGCCAGCGCGGAGGCGCCCTCGGCCGCCGCGCAGGGTTTTGTGATCGGCGCAGGCGTGATGCAATCGTCGCTGTGCGAGCCGACATTGACGAACAGCCGGCCGTTCCGGTCGAACACGAACTGCTTGAGCGGATGCGCGCTCTCATCGAGCCTCTTGCCATCCGGCAGCGTGATCCGGCGGCCGGGCAAGTGGCGGATGATGGTCTCGACCGTGCTGCGTGGATTGTCCGCAAGCGGGTCGAACCGGAAGATCGTCTCCGCGGTCGAGGCATAGAGCTTCCTGTCCGGGCCGATGACGAGCGCGAACGGATATTCGAGGCCCGTCAGCAGATCCTTGAAGCGTTGCCCCTGCGGGGCACGCGGATCGAGCAGCAGCAGCCGCCCGTCGCTGTGGCCCCAGCCGCCCATGTCGGCGACCACGAACAGGTCGCGGCCGGGCACCTGGACGATCGCGCGCGGAAATTTGAGACGATCCTCTTCGCTGGCAACGAGGCCGGCGCAAAATCCCACCTTCATGTCGATCTGGATCCTGGGAAAGGCGAGATCGCGGCTGCCGCAGGCTTCCGTGCCGATGGCGTACCCGCTCTTTCTCACCGGCTCGGACGAAGCCGAGGCGAATCCGAGCAGCGCGGCGGCCCAAAGCGCTGCAAGAACGACCGCTGCAGGCAAGCGCAGAGTTCGCCGTTCGCGCGCGAATGTGAACTGTTTCACGGTGACCCCCGGCTTCCCGCGGACGTTGTTCCATGCCGCCGCAGCGCCGTCCAGTCATCACTCGCCTGTGATTAAACCTGTAACGATCTTCGTGCCGACCAATGTCCGTAAATTCCCTTACCGGGTTCGACCCGAATGTTTCGCGAATGCTTCGGGTGGTATCGGTTTGCCATCCCAGTTGCTCCCGATAGGAGACGCACATGGTCCAGGTCTATTTTCACTGCTCGAACACGGAGGGCACGCTGATCGACCGCTACGGCGCCGCCGTGTCCAACCTCACAGAGGCCCGCGACCGTGCGTCCCAGATCATGCGCTCGATGATCCTGACGCCCGGCGCCGAAGACTGGCGCGACTGGGTGATCCATGTCAGCGACGACGACGGCGAAGAGATCTTCGATCTCCCCTTCACCGCCATGCTCGGCAAGCCGCATTGAGGTGATGTCATGTTGCTCGCTTCCCTGAGCCTGCTGCGCCAGCCCCT
Source organism: Bradyrhizobium agreste (assembly GCF_016031625.1). Classification (GTDB taxonomy): domain Bacteria; phylum Pseudomonadota; class Alphaproteobacteria; order Rhizobiales; family Xanthobacteraceae; genus Bradyrhizobium; species Bradyrhizobium agreste. The sequence goes on from NZ_JACCHP010000001.1 coordinate 624,798, forward strand.
GAGCTTCGTCGCCACCAGATGGCAGACGCTGATCCGCGTCGCGGCCAACCCCTATCGCCCCGAGCTGCACTACATGCGCGGACCCGGTCCGGCATGGCGCGCCAAGTACCAGGCGAGCCGGTTGGATCGCATGCGCTGAGGCGACGCTTACCGCGCTTTTGCAGACATCTGTATCTTTCGTCATGGCCGGGCTTGTTGTGCGGACCGGGGACATGGGTAACACCGTTCGGAGACATGGGTAACACATCGACGGCATGGAAGGGCTTGGGAGGGCCGACATGCCGTGGCGCGAGGTGTCACTCATGGACCAGAGGAAAGAGTTCGTTCGATTGTTCCGACAGGCGGACGTGAACCGGCGGGAGTTGTGCCGTCGCTTCGGAATAAGTCCGAAGACCGCGTACAAATGGCTGGCTAGGGCGACCACGGCAGAGGCCGCCGAGGAGGATTGGGCTCAGAACCAGTCGCGGCGGCCGCAT
>NZ_JACCHP010000002.1 GCF_016031625.1 Bradyrhizobium agreste
CTTGCTTTCCGCTCCGCCTTCGCAGGACGCTTCTGCGATCCCGATTTGCTCTTCGACTTTCTCCCGGCCCTCGCCTCGCCCTCGCCGAGCTCGGTCGGCAGCTCCGCGCTCTCGGTGAACGGGCCGTCCGAGCCGACCGGGCGCCTGAGCACCACGCCCGGCTTCGCCATGGTCGCGGCCACGACATCAGGGTCGTCGGTCTCCTTGGCAACGCCCTGATGGAACAGATTGGAGCTGGCGCCCCAGGCGGCCAGCGCCGCCTTCATCGAGGGCGCGGCAATCGCCTGATCGTAGAAGCCGAGCGAGGTCTGGAAGGTCTTCAGTTTTCTTTTCAGTTGTTTTGCCATCTCGCCCCGATTGTAGCTCGCCGCTCGCCAGCGATGTAGCCCGGACTAAGCGCTTCCCAGCAGCGCGTCATAGCCTTGCGCGCTGAACGCCAGCAGACAGAAGCCGTGCCCGAACGGATCGGCCAGCATCGCGATCCGCCCATAGGGCGCATCGCGCGCGCTTGCCTCGAGGATCGCACCGGCCGCGAGCGCGCGCGCGACGGCTGCATCGACATCGTCGACGACGACGTCGATATGCACCGGCGTCCAGTGCCGCTCATAGCGGCGCAGGTCGCCGCCGGCGCCGATCGTGCCGGCTTGCTTGGTCAGGAGATAGACCGGCGCCGGCCAGCCGTTGAGCTCGACGAAGTCGGCGCCGAAGCGGCGGCCGACCGTCAGCCCAAAGGCTTCGGTGTAGAACACCGTGGCTTTCGCCACGTCGGGAACGTCGATGTTGAGGAGGAAGCTCATGAGGGGCTCGCCGCAAGTTGCGGACCGAGCGTAGCCCGGATGGAGCGGAAGCGTAATCCGGGATGGTGCCGCACCCGACGTCCCCGACAGCGTTCCACGATGGCATCATGCCATTGTTTTGCCTGACGGGTCAAATCCTGTTCGGCATTACCGAAGCCAAGAAAAACGTCAGCTTGATTTGCGTCAAGAAGCTCCTGAGCACGTCACAAGGTCGGTGTGGCCGAATCCCTTGGAATAATCGAGCAGCGAGATCACCGTCGGCGTGAGACGGATCAGCCGCACCTCGGATGGCTTCGGCATGGGCAGGCCGGCAGCCTTCTGCTCGGGATAGCGCGCCATCAGCAGCGCGATCGCCTTCCCGGCTTCGGCCGGATCGGTCACGGCCACAGCCCGCGCCGCCATGGACAGGCCGGTGATCTCCATCACTTGCGCCGGATCGTCATCGATCGCCAGCGACACACGATCGTCCCGCGCGATGTTCTGCGCCTTCTGGCTGTCGGGGCCGCACAGGAAGTAGATCGTGAAGCCTTCGTTGGCATAGCCGACTGTCGTCACCTGCGGCCAGCCATCGGCGCGAAGCGTCGCGATCCGCATCGTGCGGTGCTGGTCCAGCAAGGTCTGGATTTTTCGTCTGAGTGTGTCGTCCATCGCTGCCTCCATTCCTGAAGACACGATACGACCCTCGCGCGCAGTGCCGTTGATGCAGCTCAACGCGCGCCGGCGACAGAAGGCGTCCTTCGGTGATATCGCACCGGCAGGTAACGCTTGGCCCGCGCCGTTCGCAGCTTTTCCTTGCTTTCCTGCGAGCGCGCGCGATGCCAACGGCAACGTGCTCGCCGACGGCGACAGCGTCATCGTGATCAAGGATCTCAAGATCAAGGGCTCGTCCTCGGTCGTTAAGGGCGGCACCAAGGTGCGCAACATCCGCCTGCAGGACGCCAGCGACGGTCACAACATCGCCTGCAAGATCGATGGCATCGGCGCCATGAATCTGAAGTCGGAGTTCGTGAAGAAGGCTTAAGCTCGCGTCAGTTCCGCCGCCACGACGTCGACAGTCACGCGCGGCGGTGGATCCCGCTTCTGCGCGGAACCCACCTGCCCGCGGCAAGCCTAGCGGGATGCGCCCGTGGTCACGTCCGCGGTCTTCACCTTGCGCGGGCTGAGCACCCTCGTCTGGTGGACCGAGGCGATCGTGGTGGGCGCTGCGACCTGCTGCTCGACATGCGCGGCACCGAGCACGCGCACCTGCAGCGGGGAAACCGGGAGACCGTTGGCCTCATAGGTCGGCAGCTCGGCGGCGAAAGCCGCGGTACCGCCCGCGATCGTCAGGATGGCGGCGATCGACAAGGTCTTCTTGTTCATTGGTGATGCTCCAAGGTTTGAGAGTCGGAGCCTATTTAGGCGCATTTTGCTGCAGCGCGACATGCGCCACCGCATTGCAACATCGCGCGCGGTGCATGACGATATGCCTAATGCGTACAAGGATTTGGGCGAATCACGCCGGCTGCGACGCGGCGCCCCTGTGGGAGGTGCTCAGCCACCGAGCACGTTGCCCCAGCCATCGAAGAGATAAGTCTTCCAGGCAACGGTTCCATCCGCGCGGGGCCGGCTGGCGCGCCGGTAATCATCGGCCTGATCGGCGGTCCAGGTAATGATCGTGTCCGAAACACGATCATGCAGGATGGCGGGCTCGGTGGGGTCGAAGGCGTCCATGGGACGAAGCGAGGGGTGCGTCATGGCGCCTCCAACGCACCAGCCGCAACAAAGTTGCGGCAACGCCGAATGGAACCAGGCGTTGCACCTCGGCCACAGTCGCCCCGAAAAGCCCGCGCACCCCGATTTGCGCCATTGCGCCGCCACACGGCGGCCCGAACAATCGACCTGCTGCGTGCCTTTCCGTGCTGTTCTCGTCAGACTGTTTGCATCACCACTGTTCGGGCAGGATCGTTCGAGCAGACCGTTTGGAGGCAGGGATCATGAACGATCGGCGGTCTCTTCTGGTGGCGGTAGCGTGTCCCTCGGCGGTTGTCGCCGGCTGGCTGGCATTGTCTCTCTCCGCCTATGCGCCTGCGCTGATCGAGAACAGCGGTGCCAATGCAGCCGCGATCTCGCGTGCCAAGGATCTCTCCCGCATCGACCTTGCCGACGTGCCGAGCGCTGCGACCATCGAGGATGGCCTCGCCTTGACCGCCGACATCGCGGCCGCGGTCGCTGCGGCCCCTGCCGCGCCAGCAGAGGCGACGCCGGAGGAGCCCGCCTCCACCATCAAGCTTGCCTCGGCCGACCCGGTGCTGATCCTGCCGGCGGAAGCCGTGCCGGCGCCGCCGATCTTCCCTGAACCGGAGCCTGTCGTCAGCGAGGTCGTCCCCGCCCCTGCGCCCGAGCCCGTCAAGCTCGCATCCGCCGATCCCACCGAGATCGTGACGACGGACGCATTGTCCCCCGCGGCGATCGCGAGCGGCCCCGCCGCGCCTGCGAGCAAGGCCTCTCCGCCTGCCGACACCGTCGCCGTGCTCGACGAATGCTTCGTCGTGGAGACCTGTATCGACCGCTATCTCTGGGCACTCTACCAGCGCACTGCCAAGGAAGACACGATCAAGGTGCAGGAGCGGCGCGCCGTCACCGTCAAGCGCAAGGGCAAGACCGTCACGGTGATGCGCAGCTTCACCAAGCTGGTCGATCAGGACTTCACCTGGAAGGATCCGAAGGCAGCCGAACGCGCCGGCATGTCGATGATGGACTACGTCATCGGCGGCATGGACAAGAGCTTCAAGCAGAAGCTGTTCCGCATGATGCTCGCGGCCGAAGCCGCCGGCCTGTCGCCGGGCATCACCAGCGCGTTCCGCGACGACTATCGCCAGTCGATCGCGAGCGGCCTGAAGGCCGCCTCCAACCGCTCCTATCACGGCGGCAGCACGCGCGGCGGCTACGGCCACGGCATGGCCGCCGACATCGTCAGCACGCAAGGCAACAACCGGGCACAGCGCTGGGTCTCGACCGAGATCCTGTGGAAGTGGGTCGATGCCAACGGCAAGTCGTTCGGCATCGGCCGACCCTATCTCGACCGGGATCCGCCGCATGTCGGCCCGATCGACGGGGCGGAATATATCGCGAAGCGCGGCACCTCCGACCGCAAGGACGTTGCCGGCGCCAAGCCGAAGAAGCCGCGGGCCATCGCGAGCGCCAAGCCGCCGAAGGCCCACGCCGCGCGCGAGCAGAAGGGCCCGGCCAAGCCGCAGAAGTCGGCACAATCGGCCGGCAAGCGCGCGACCTGACGGCTTACCGCTTGCGCTCCGCCGTCGGCAGCGGCACCAGCCGCATCTCGGCGGAGCCGGCGTCCTGCGTGCGCACCAGCACGGCAAAGACCGTGTCGACCGCGCGGCGCACGGCCAAGTCCATCGCTTCGCCCTTGGCCAGATGCGCCGCGATCAGCCCGGTGAGGAGATCGCCGGTGCCGTAGGGGCGGATCGGCAGGCGCGGCGTCGCAAAGCGCGACAATCGCCCGTCGGCGCACAGGATCGTCTCCACCTGCCCCGCCGCCGTGTCAGCGAGGGTGCAGCCAGTGGCGACGATGTCGGTGCGGCCTGCCCCTGCCAGCACCGCACAGGCCGCGCTGAGGCTCTCGGTGTCCGCGATTGCGGCTCCAGAGAGCAGCTCGAGCTCGAACTGGTTCGGCGTCGTCAGGTTCGCTGCCGGCAGCAGCCGGTGGCGGACCACGTCCAAAATGCCGTCCGCAACATAGACGCGGCCGTCGTCACCGATCACGGGATCGCAGAGATAGACCAGCTTCGCATTCCGCGTGCGCGCCCGCTCGACGAAATCGGCGATGACAGCGGCATTGCCGGGCGAGCCGAGATAGCCGGTGACGAGCACTGCGGCCTCGTCGACGAGGCCCCGCTCCTCGACGCCCCTCAGGAGATCGGCGACGAGCTCGGTCTCCAGCACCCGTCCGCGCAGGCTCGGATAGCGCGGATGGTTGGACAGCAGCGTCGTCGGCACCGCCGCGACGTTCACGCCCTCCGCCTGCATGGCATAGGCAGCCGCGCTGTTGCCGACATGGCCGTGGACCACCTGGCTCTGGATGGAGATGACGAGCATGAAAGAGGTCCGTAGAGTCAAACGTCGGGCGACGCAAGCGCTGCGTCCTGTCGCGGACTCGTCATTCCGGCGTGATATTTCCGCTCGCACGTCAGCCATCGTCGGCCCGGACACAGCCTCCGCATGACCTCTGCCTTCAATGCCTACACGGCCCTCGCCCTCGCCATCGTGTTCGAGGTCACCGCATCGGCGTTCCTACAGCAGTCCGCGCAGTTCACCCGGCCCTGGCCGACGCTGGCGATGGTGCTGTTCTACGTTGCCTCGTTCTACGCGCTCTCGGTGGCGATTCGGGTGATCCCGTTGAGCATCGCCTATGCGATCTGGGGCGGGGTCGGCATCATCCTGACCGCCACCGTCTCGTTCGTGTTGTTCCGTCAGATTCTGGACGCCGCTGCATTCGTCGGCATCGCGCTGATCGTGTCAGGGGTGGTGATCATCAACCTGTTCTCGGAGACCACGGTGCGTTGATGCGCGCGATACCGGCTCTGAAGGTCAGGTTGCGCTCCACCATCACGCTGCGGACAGCTGATCGAGTTCCGACGGCGCGTAGGCCTTGCCATCCTGATCGGTGATCACGACCCGCCACCCCTCGCTCGCCCACACTTTCGCCTTCGCCACAATGAGCAACCGGCTCTCGCGGGCGAAACTGTACTTTTCGTTGTCGCGTTCTGCGACCATCTTGTAGGCCAATTCGCATCCCCTTGCGTCGCCCTGCACCCGGCCTTCTCGTGGCAGCGGGCTTTGGCGGCAATTCGCCGGGAGCGTGGCAATTTGATGCCGTCCACGAGGGCGGTGGCCGGCTCCGTGCCGCCGCTACACAGCCGATCTCGTGACCTCGGATCGGCGCTAGTGTACGCGGATGATATGTGGGCGGCCGAGATTGATCAGGCCCTGCACCGCCGAGAGGCGGTCATTGAGGGCTGCGATGGTGAGCAGCAGATTGTTGCGACGCTCGTCCAGCATACCCATTTCGGCGCCCGAGAGCTTGGTGCTCGCCCGCTCCTTGTGGATCTCTTCGAGGGATTCGCGCAGTCCGGCAATCAGGCCGGCCAGCTGCTTGGCCTCCTTGGTCATCGACCGCTTCGCGACATTTTGCTGACGGCGCGTCTCCGCTTGGCTCTGTCTCATCGTCATCCTCCGGTGCCCCGCTGCCCCGAGTGGATGCTTACATCTTTGAGTAGAGATATTACGATCGACGAAATCTGCCCGCGAAGAACCTTCTTAAATTGTACGCGCACGGAACCCGGATCAAATCAGCAGAAAGCCCGGCGCGAAGGCCGGGCTTTCGTTAGGCAGCGCTAGTGCTTCTCGTGACCGCCGCCGGGGCCACCAGCCGGGCCACCGCCGCCTCGTGGCGCAGCATTGATGTGCGGCGCGCCGCCACCACCGCCGTGCGGCATTGCAGGCGCCGCCGCGCGCGGTGCCGGCATCTGCGCATGGGCATTCATCGGCGCACCGTGACTCACATTCGGCTGCGCGACATGAGGCGTCGCGGGCCGAGCGGCCGGCGCGGCCGACACGCGTGGCGCTTCGTGCGCACGCGCCATCGGCTGGGCACGCACCGCAGCGCGGCTCGCGGCCTGTTCGTGCATCATGCGGGCCTGAGCATCGCGCGGATTGCGAGTCTGCACATTGGCCGGCTCATGCGCGGGGCGCTCGCTCCGTCCGGCACGCGTCCGGTCGGCGGTAATGGCGGCGTCGCGATTCGTGATCGCAGCGTCGCGTTTCGTGATCGCCGCATCACGCGTCGTGATCGCAGCGCCGCGCCTTGCGATTGCAGCGTCGCGGGTGGCAATCGCAGCATCGTGCCGCGAGGTCATGGCGTCGCGTCCCGAGATCGCGGCGGCGCCCTTGCCACGCACGCCTTCGCGTTCCAGCGCGATTGTAGCGTCACGCGTCGCTGCACGGCCGATACGGGCTGCGCCCGGGTCGATGGTCATCCGCGTCGCGAAGCGCTGATGCGAGGTCCAGTAATCATTCCAATAGGCGTGGCGGTGGTACCAGGGCCGTCCCGCATAATAGCTCGACCAGTACGAGGTCAGCACGAACGGGACAACCGGCACATCGATCACATCGACATAGTCGGGCAGATAGACGTAGTGATTGCGGTAGAGATATTCGAGATATTGCGACGACACCCAGCCGCGATCGTCGGAGAAGCTCACGTCGCACCAGGCCTTGCCGCGCAGGCAGCCATGGATGTTGACGCGCGCACCTCCGGGGATGCGGTCGACCAGGGGGAAGCCCGTGCCCGGCCCGGCCCGCAGGCCGGTCGAGACGGTGACGATTCCCGGCGCGGCCAGCGCGGCCGTCGGGACGAGCAGCAATGCGGCAACCAGAACGCTTCTGAATTTCATGGCGTGTTCCTCCTCTTGCGAGACGGAACGCGCAGGCGGAACGAGCGTTCCGCCCGTCATCACCGCATCCCTCGAAAGATTGAGATCGCGCACGCGCGAAGTTCAATATTCATCCATCGTTCATCCGCACGGCGCGCGCGGCGCTTTCGGCGTCAGTCCACCGGCAGCATGAAGGTGTCGAAGAACGCGGCGAGCCCGGCAAAATCGTCGATCGGCAGCACGGCCGCGACATACTGGTCGGGCCGCACCACGACCATGCAGCCGGCCGCCCGATCGATGCCGCGCATCGCGAACACGTCGTGGCCGCTCTTGATATCCGGGCAGAACATCTTCTCGTAGTCGTGCAAGCCGTAACGGCCTTTGCTCGGGAGCAACATCGGCGGCATCGCCTCGATGGCGAGCTCGCGGTGGTCCTGCTGAAACACCGCGCGCAGATCGATCACGCTGTCGATGTCGGCGCCGACAGGCGTATATCGACGGATGGGTGATTTCCGGGACTCCGCGAGGAAATTGCACAAGGCACGAATGGCCGAGCCCGACGCTGCGGGGTTCTCGGCCGGCGAGAACGCGTAGATGCGGAATCGGCCGTCGGCCTGCGCCGCGTGGCCGAGATGCACCGGCTTGGCGTCCGCCAGCCGGATCACCGGCGCGGAATGGAAGCGCTTGCCGATGATGAGGCCCTGCGCGAGGTGCTGATGCGTGGCCGCGCCGGTGAGCAGCGATGGCCTGTAATGCGTTGCCGTGCCCGCGGTATAGCGCCCGTGCCGGACGAAATAGTCCTGCGTCTTGGCCGCATCGGCGCCGCCCGCCTTGGCGGCGGAGGCGAGAATACCCGCCCATTCACGATCGAAATCGATCAGCTCCTTCGCAACTGCCTGCCGTTCGGCCGAGTAGGAATGCAAGAGGTTTGGTGCACATTGCCTCCGCAGCACGGCGGCGAGCTTCCAGCCGAGATTGAAGGCATCCTGCATCGACACGTTCATGCCCTGCCCCGCCTTCGGGCTGTGGGTGTGGCAGGCATCACCGGCGATGAAGATGCGCGGCAGGCGCGTATCGATCTCGCCCTCCGGCACGTCGTCGAACTTGTCGGTGAGGCGCTGGCCGATCTCGTAGACCGACCACCAGGCGATCTCCTTCACCTCGAGCCGATGCGGCTTCAGGATCCGCTGCGCTTTCGCAATCACGTCGTCGGCGGTGATGTTGCGATTGGCAACGCGTTCGCCGATATCGAGCTTGGCGAGTTCGACATAGATGCGGACCATGTAGCCGCCTTCGCGCGGAATGATCAGCAGGCTGCCGTCCCTGGCCGACTGGATCAGCGACTTGAAACGGATGTCGGGAAAATCGGTCACTGCCAACACGTCCATCACGCCCCAGGCGTGGTTGGCGGAATCCCCGTGCAGCTCGCGCCCGATTGATTTGCGCACCGTGCTGCGGGCGCCGTCGCAGCCGACGACGTAGCGGGCCTTGATCGTCTCGATCCTGCCCTCGTTCGCGGCATCGACGCGTTCGAGGCGCACGGTCACCGCATGATCGTCGGCACCGGCGGCCGGATCGACATTCAGATCAAGAACGCGTCGGCTGTAATACGGCGCGAGCTTCGCTGGCGATTTGCGCATGACGTCGAGAAAGCAATCATGCACGCGCGCCTGGTTCAGGATGACGTGCGGGAATTCCGACAGCCCGTCCTCGACGTCCTGCACCCGGCCGCTGCGAACGATCTTCTCCGGTGCCCCTTCATCCGGCTTCCAGAACGTGGTCTCGTTGACCCAGTAGGCCTCCTTCAGCACACGCTCGCTGAAGCCATAGGCGTGGAACATCTCCATGGTGCGGCAGGCGATGCCATCGGCCTGACCGACCAGGAGGCGGTCCGGCTTCTGCTCGGCGATGCAGGTCTTGATGTCAGGAAATTGCGCGAGCTGGGCGGCGAGCGTCAGGCCGGCCGGCCCGCAGCCGACGATGAGGACATCGACCTCGCCAGGGACGGCGCCCGCCGCTCCCGATTCCGCAACGCGCGCGGCAGGATCGGCGATTTCAGGGTCGCCCGGCTGGAATCCATTGAGATGGAATTGCATGAGCGCCTCTCCCGCCAAATTCTGCCTGGATATTGATCAGTATGCTGACGATCAGTATACTTGTCAATGATCCGCACCGCCCCTGCCCCAGAGGAGATTTCGGTGAAAGACAACAACGACATGCCCGGGCATCTGGCGCGCCGCTTCCAGCAGATCGCGGTCGCGGTGTTCCTGGCCGAGGTCGAGGACGCCGGCTTCGATCTCACGCCGGTGCAATACGCCGCGCTTGCGACCATCAAGGCCAATCCGGGGCTGGACCAGGTGACGCTCGCCGGATTGATCGCCTACGACCGCACCACCATCACCGGCGTGATCGATCGCCTCGTGCAGAAGGGCCTCGCGGAGCGTCGCCCATCCAACCGCGACCGCCGCGCACGCGAGCTCGAGATCACCGACGAGGGCCGGCGCACGCTGCGCAAGATCACTCCGGTCGTCGAATCCGCGCAGCGCATCATCCTGCGCGGCCTCAGCGCGAAAGAGAGCGAGGAGCTGATGCGGCTGCTGCGCAAGGCCATCGCTGCCGGCAATGAGCTGAGCCGCGCCCCGCTGCGCGATGCGCAGGCCTGATCTCCTACCATGTCCGTAATTGTCGCAGCGCACGAAACCAGGAACTAACCTTCGGCTGCTAACGTCGGCGCGCATTGGGCGCTTAACGCGCGATTAACTTTGCGGGCGGAGTTTCGGATGTTCAGGTTCCTCGTTGTGGCCGCGGCCATCACGCTCTCGACCGGCCACGCGCTCGCCAACGGCCATGGCGGCGGCGATGCCCCGCCTCCGCCGAAGCCCGAGGCGACGACCGCGCCGGCGAAGGTGGTCCTGACCAAGCAGGGTCCCAAGCTCGTCGATCTCAAGGGCATGACGCTCTACTATTACGAGCGCGACACCACCGGAAAGACGTCGAACTGCAACGGCAAGTGCACCGAGAGCTGGGTGCCGCTCGCTGCGACCGCGGACGCCAAGGCCGTCGGCGATTTCACCGTGATCAGCCGCAACGACGGCAGCAAGATGTGGGCCTACCGTTATCGCCCGCTCTACACCTCGCCCGCCGACAAGGCGCCGGGCGACGCCAACGGCAACGCCACGACGCTGCAATGGCGGGTCGCCCGGCCTGAGAACTAGAGCAAGAAGATCACCGATTGCCTCGATCGCCCGGACCGGAAAGTTCGGTCGAGACGGGCCTGAAAGCCGGCATGTTCGCGCTCGGCTGAAGCGGCTTGAGCTCCGCATTCACGACCACGGGTCCGGTCGTGAACCAGAGCGCCGCCACGGCCGCGATCGCCAATCCCGCGCCAAGCGCCGCCAGCTCTTTCATGGTTCGGTCCCTGCGATCAATTGTTGAGGATAACGCCGTGCTGGTGCCTCGACGGATGATCGGCACCGACCAGCGCACTTGGATCGGTTGCGATCACGGCTTCCGGCAATGGCATCGGCTCAAGGCCGGCGAAGCGACGGTAGAGCGCGCCCATCACGGCTCCGGAAAAGGCCGCCGGCACCACGAGAAAGACAAGCAGCGGCACCGCAATGGCAAGCAGCAGCGCGCAGCCGAACGCCGCAACCCCGCCAAGTTCCGCATATTCCCACGCGTTGCTGCGCCTCATGGCTCGCGCCACGTGGTGAACGCAGAGCATGAAGATGCTTGACGGAATGACCGAGATCACCATCATGACCATGAAGGTCTGCGCCGGGATCACCGCGGCGAAGATATGCGCGGTGCTCTTGTCCGCAAAGCCGTTCATCAGCAGCGGTAGCAGCGTATAGGGCAGCAGAGTTGCAAGCACCGTCGGTATCAGTGCTGCGATGACGACGCCCGCAAACGACGTCCGGACGCGGACGGGCCCATTGAACACCAGCGGCGACTTCGCTGGCGCAGCGGCAGCGGAAGCTTCCGTGGCTGCCTGCGCAACCATGCTTAGCCCGGCGAACTGGCTGTAGAGAAATCCACCAATCATTCCCGCGATGGTCGGCAACAAGCCGATGGTCACCACCGTACCGTCGCCAGGCGCCGCAAGCTGGATGTGATTGCGGATCGCAATGCCGTAGCTCACCGCCGCCATGACGCCACCCATCAGGCCATAGGCAAACCGGCTCGATATCGCCCACTGCCGCAGCACGGTGTGACCGGCGAACAGGAGGGCCGCGTTCATCGCCATGCGACCGGCATAGATCACCAGGATCTGGTCCGGTGCCGGCACACCGACCGGATCGGTCACCTGCCCGCCTGCGAGGGCGAAGACCAGCAGCACGGCTTCGACGATGGCCAGCGGAATCAGCGCTGCAGACAGCGCGCGCGGCGAATTCTTCACGAGATACATGCGAGCAACCCCTTGCTCGCTGCACGCTAAACGCGAGGCGTTACGGCGCGCGCAAGACAATGGCTAAAATTGTCGACAAGCCGCGCCTCTTGCTCCGAACGACTACCCCCGCCAGCGCCCACCCGCCTCCGCCTGCGCGCTCTGCCCCGGCGGCAGCACCACGACCGTCGAATTGAGCTTCACCCGGTCGTAGAGATCGATGACGTCCTCATTGCGCATCCGGATGCAGCCGGACGAGATCGCCTGCCCGATATATTCAGGCTGGTTGGTGCCGTGGATGCGGTAGAGCGTGTCTTTGTTGCCGACATAGAGATAGATGCCCCGCGCGCCCAGCGGATTGGCAGGGCCGCCGGGAACGCGCGCCGGATAGGGGCCGAGCCGCGCCTGGATATCCGCGGTCGGAATCCAGTCCGGCCATTCCGCCAAGCGGCCGACCCGCGCGACGCCGGAGAACGCCATGGCTTCCTCGCCGACCGCAACGCCGTAGCGGATCGCCTTGCCCTCGGGCAGCACGTAATAGAGGTAGCGCGCGTCGGTATCGACCAGGATCGTGCCCGGCTGCTCCTTGCGGTGGTAATCGACGATGTGACGCAGATATTGCTCGGGCACGTTCGCCTTCGCGTAAGGCGCGTGCGCGAGCAACTGACGGTCGCGCGGCGTCATGCTCGCATCCGTCGATGGCGAAAGTGTCGTCTGCATGCAGCCGCCCAGCGGCAGCAGGGCTGCGACGAACAAAACGAGTAGAGATCTTGGCACCGCCGGCCCCCCGATAGCGGAATAACGACGCCCCCAGCGTCGCCAGATATTGCCAAAATCGTGCTGAAAACAAGGCGGTGCGGAACACATGCGCGTGTTCGGCAAATCGGGTTCCATCACCACAAACGGCGGAAGACTGTCGCATCATCTCCATCCCCTCGCCTTGCTTTGGTCAAACCCGACTGGACTCGTGCTGCGTGAGGAACGGCATGGGCTCACCTCGGATCAGCCCCGCGCCAATGCGGATCAATTAACCTCGCTCACTGGGCTTCAAAGGAGCTGCGATGCTCGCGACGCTGAACGCCAAGCAAATCGTCGATGAGATCGTGAAGGACACGGTCAAGGACAACGATCCGCACGACGCGATCCAGATCTCGCCCGAGATCGTGCGGGCCTCCCGCCCCGCCAGCGTACCGCCTGCGCTGGCGCCGGAGATTGCGCCGCGTCCGGAGCCCAAGTTTGCCCCGGAACCCAAGTTCGCCCCGGAGCCCAAGGTCGCGCCGAAGTTCACGCTGGAGCCGGCGCGCGCGCCCGAGCCCACCATCAACGTCGTCTACGGAAAATCCGCCGCAACACCGTCGATCGACACGGCTGTCCGCGTCACGTCCAGCGATGGTCCTGTGATGAAGAAGCGGTCCACGGTCGGCAAGTGGCTGCGCGGCGCGTTCGTCACGTTCTTGCTTGCCGGCGCCGGCGTGGCCGCCAGCATCGCCTGGGAGAAGCACGGCGACACGGCAAAGCAGTTGCTGGCCGAATGGACGCCGGCGCTGACCTCGCTGCTCCCGGCGACCTCGTTGCTGTCCGCAACACCGCAGCAAAGCGCGCCGGTCGGCGCCGTCCAGGCTGCGGCGCCGGCAGCGGAAGCCACACCCAACCAAACGGCAGATCAAGCTGCTGCGCCGCCCGCGGCTCAGCTTGCTGCGGCCGCGCCTGCGGCAACCGAGCCCGTCGACGCGGCGCAGTCGGTGCAATCGATGACACGCGATCTCGCCGCCATGGCGCAGCAGATCGAGCAACTCAAGGCCAATATCGCCGAGTTGAAGGCGGGACAGGAGCAGATGGCGCGCGAGATGGCGAAGTCCCCTGCACCGAAGCCGGTCACCGAAGCGCGGCCGCCGATCGATCCGCACGCACGCGCTGCTGCACTGCCGCCGCAGCCTGCGGCGCCGCCGGTTCGCAAGCCCAAGCCGCCTGTAACGCGGACCTACATGCCGGCCTCTTCGCCCGCGCCGCTCGCACCTCCACCGCCATCGCAGGCCGCCGCCGCGCCGCCGGCAGCTGCGCCGGCCACGACGACGCAAGCCGTTGCCGATGACGACGGACCTATCGTGCGTCCGCCGATGCCGCTGCGTTAGAGCATGATCCGGACCCGAAGGGCCGCGTTAGCGCAAAGTGCTTAGCGGTTTTCCGAAAAGACCACGCTCAAACAATAACCTAAAGCGCGATGACGATTCATCCCAATCGCATCGCGCTTTAGAGCAACGCCGCAGCCTCGCTGTCACGCGCTCACGCACGCTGTCCGAGTCGATGTGAAGCGTTAACCCCGGGCGATTACGGTCAGCGAGCTCTCCTCGCTCAAGAGAAAAGGCCGTCGGGATCTATGCCGCCGGCCTTCTCTTGCAGCTGCCGGTTCCCGGAGCCCGGTTCTGCTGCAATTCCATGCCTTTAATGATCGCCAAGCATATTTAATAAAGTCTTAACGAGCCCGCACATTGCACATCATTTCTGCGCCATAAGCCCAGAGATTGCGCGCTCTGTTCATTCGATAGATGTCGACTCAGTGGTACCATCCGACACGTGTTGAGACTTGCACTGAAGCTCAGATCGTCACACCGGGGAATTCGGATGCCCTACTACTATTTCGATCTCGTGGTTGGTGAAGAGTTCAAGAACCAGGGTGGAATCATCCTTGAAGACATCGAGGTTGCCTCCGATCGCGCCGATCAATTGGCTTGCGAGCTGTCGCAGGTGAAGCCGGAGCTGCAGCAGAAGGGTTGCGCGGTGCGCGTCACCGATCGCGATCACAACGAGCTCTATCGCACGCCGCTCGATCCGGTGCCGGCCTGGCAGCGCTAATCCAGCACCGGCGCCTCGAACCAGTTCGTCAGCGATAATCCGCCGTCAACGACGAAGGCTGCGCCGGTGACGTAAGCGGACAGCTTGTTCGAGAGCACCGTGAGCGCCATCGGTGCGAGGTCCTTGGCCTCGCCGAGGCGCCCGAGCGGAATGTGCCGCGCCAGCGCGGGATCAGCGACGAACCCGCCGGCTGCGATCGCGCCGGGCACCAGCGCGTTGACGCGGATGTCGTAACGTCCGAGCGTCTTGGCCAGCTCCTTCACCAGCATCGCCATCGCCGCCTTTGCCGTCGAGTAATGCGGCAGGTTGCGCGGCGTGCCCGCATGCAGCGAGGTCAAGAACAGGAATGAGCCCGGCCGCTTCGCCGCGATCAGCCGCTTTGCGAGCTCGCGCGCCAGGTGAAAGCCGGCATCGAGATTGACGGCATGCATCTCCTGCCAGGTCTTGCGATCGACCGCGAGCACGTGATCAGCCTCCCGCCGCGGCGGCGAGGCGCTGTGGACGAAATGCGTGACCTCGCCCAGCGCAGAACGTGCCGATGTCAGCAGCTCATCGCAGGCCTCGAGGCTGGCGAGATCGCCGACCCAGGGCACGGCGAGACCAGGCCTTTCGCTCGCGCCGATCGCGGCACGCACCCGCTCCGCGCTGACATCCGCGAACACGGTGCGGACGCCCTCGCCGACCAGGCCGAGCGCGATCGCGCGGCCGATGCCGTTGCCCGCGCCGGTGACGAGCGCGGTGTCGCGTGCGGGATCGAACGGCGTGCTGAACAGGCTCATGTTGCGCTCCAATGCTGGGGAGCGCAGGTTAGCCCACTCCGTCGATCGGCGACAATTGCGTCCCGGTCCCATTGCCGAGGGGCGCGCCGGACGCTAGCCTCTCAGGAAAACGGAGGAGGTCTCAAGGATGCGCACCGGTTTTCTGATGACGGGCCTGTTGCTGCTGGCCGCGCCGGCCCTTGCGGGCGATGCGCCGCCGCGGGCGACCTATGTGACGATGGTGTTGCAGGCCTTCGCCGCCAAGGTCGAGTGCCCCAACACCGATCTCGTCTATCAGGATCTCGTGCAGAGGGCGCAGCAGATGCAGCTACCCGACGGCACCACCGAGAAAGTGCGCAAGGCGATCGCCTGGATGCACACCGGCGGCAAGATGGGCGAGAAGCAGGACGATGATCTGATGGCGGAGGTCGCGGTTGCGACCCAGGCGACCGATATGGATCAGCGCCGCCTCGGCATGCCTGGCTGGTGCGAAGCCCAGAAGACCAATCTCGCCGGCCTGATCCGCAGCAAGGGCGGCTAAGCGCACTTGCGTCGCCGCGTTAAGCACGCCGCGATGGAACCTCTGCCGCGGCCCAAAATCGTCACAATCCTCGAAAGCATGCGGCCTCTTTCCGAATTCGAACAGGAGGTCCTCATGCGGAATATCCATTTCGTTTTCGCCGGCGCGATTGCGGCCGCCGGGGTGCTGACTGCGCCCGCACTGGCGAGAAATTCTGACGCCCCGAAGAACGCGGAAAAGTCCATCTCGCCGTCCTGCAGTGCCTATCAGCAGGCGCCGGACGGCACGTGGGAACCGCTACCTTGCAAGGAATCGGGCGAGCGCGCGCAGCCGCAGACACAGAACCGCACGTCCTCGCAAGGCGCCGATCGCGGCGAGCGTTGAGGACGCTTGCGCTTTCGAATGTCAGCTCTGATGCGGGCCGCGCATGATCTTCATGGCGTCCACGATGTGACGCCATTCCCTCGCCTCTTCGGCGTCGCCGCGGCCCTCGCAGGCCTGGGCCTGCTCCGCGGCCTTCGCGATCGCAGCAAAGCCGTGCTGTTCGAGCATCTGCCGGGCAAGTGTATGGACCTGGACCTCGGACATCATGGGCGCTCTCCCGTCTGACCAGCCGCGGTACAACGTTGCCGCGGGTGGTTCACAACGGTCGAGGCGCGGGGCGCGTTCCGTCGATGTCAGTTCAAAGACAAAGGCGGACCGCCATGCCCGGCGGACCGCCTTCTCACCCACCCGAGGCTGCGGTTGCGCCCCCTACGCGACCGCCACCTTCTTGCGCTCGAAATCGTTGGGCACCTCGATATCGACCTCGAGGGTCGAGACCTCGTCGCCGCGCTCGAGCCGGACGATGACTTTGGTCGGGTCCAGCGTCACATGCTTGGACACGACAGCGAGAATTTCCTCACGCAGCACACCGAGCAGATCGGGCTGGCCGCGCATGCCGCGTTCATGAGCAAGCAGGATCTGCAGCCGTTCGCGCGCGACGGGTGCCGAGGCCTTCTTGCCGCGGAGGAGTCGAAGCAGACCCATGCTCATGCAGCCCTCCGTCGCAGCAGGCGGTCCATAAATCCTCTGCGCTCGGCAGGAACGTGCATCGTCACGTTCTCGCCGCAGAGGCGCTTGGCCGCGTCCATATAGGCTCGTGCCGGCGCTCCATCGGCATTCGACAGAGTCACAGGCGTGCCGACATTGGAGGCCTTCAATACGTCCTGGCTCTCGGGAATGATGCCGAGCAAGGGCGTTGCGAGGATCTCGAGGATGTCGTCGATGGTCAGCATCTCGCCGCGCGCGGCGCGCGAGGGATCGTAGCGGGTGATGAGAATATGCTTCTCGACGCGCTCGCCCTTCTCGGCCCGCACCGTCTTGGAATCGAGCATGCCGATGATGCGGTCGGAATCCCGCACCGAGGAGACTTCCGGATTGGTGACGATCACGGCCTCGTCGGCGAAGCGCATGGCCATGGAGGCGCCGCGCTCGATGCCGGCCGGGCTGTCGCAGATCACCCAGTCGAAGCGGCTGCGCAACTCGGTGATCACCTTGCCGACGCCCTCCTCCGTCAGTGCGTCCTTGTCGCGGGTTTGGGAAGCCGGCAGCAGCCAGAGATTCTCCAGCCGTTTGTCCTTGATCAGGGCCTGCGGCAGCTTTGCGACGCCCTGCACCACGTTGATGAGGTCGAACACGACGCGGCGCTCGGCGCCCATCACGAGGTCGAGGTTGCGCAGGCCGACGTCGAAATCGACGACGACCACCTTGTCGCCGCGTTGCGCGAGCGCCGCTCCCAGCGCGGCGGTGGTCGTGGTCTTGCCGACCCCGCCCTTGCCTGATGTCACGACCAGTACCTTACTCATCTGAAGTGTCTCCTTTGCTGGTCAGTTCAGTGCTGTAATTCGCATGGTATTCCCCTGCAGCCAGGCCTGCGCCGGCTTGCCGCGCAGGGCCTCGTCGATATCGTCGGCAGTCTGATAAAACCCGTCGATTGCAAGCAGTTCGGCTTCGATCTTCTGGCAATAGATGCGCGCGCTGGTGTGTCCGTTCACGCCCGCCATGGCGCGGCCGCGCAGCGCGCCGTAGACATGGATGGAGCCGCCGGCGACGATTTCGGCGCCGGAGCCGACCGAGCCGAGAATGGTGACGTCGCCCTCCGGGAAGATCACGGTCTGGCCCGAGCGCACGGGGCTCTCGAGCAGCAGCGACGTCGGCTTGGTCTCGGCCTTCACGTCGGCCTTCTTCGGCGCGCTCGGCTCGACCACGCAGCTGCGTCCGCCCGACAGCAGCGGCGGCATCAACGGCGTCAGCCGCCCCTCGTCGACGCCTTCGATGCCGAGCACGCGGATGTTGCGGTCCTGCAGGCTGGTGAGCAGATGGCCGATGCCGGCCTGGCTGAGGTCGACCGAGGACAGATCGATGACGACGGGCCGGCCGGCGAAGAAGCCGGGCGAGCGCGCAATCGTGGCGTCGATCTCATGCAGCCAGTCCTGGACCGGAACCGTCGGCGTGAACACGAAAGCCACATAGGAGCGCCCGCGCAGGCGCACCATTTGACGTTGGACCTTTGCTGCAGCCTCCATGGCGGCCGACTCGTTCCCCGTTATTGAATGGTTAACGATGCGACCGATATGGTTAATGGCTGGTTAATTCTCCGTGGGGTTACGTGAGATGGGCTCCTCCGCCCCAGCGTGTCCCGGACAAGCAGCAACGCAGAAGCGTTGCTGCGCCGAGCCGGGACCCAGAGCGGACACGGTACGGGTGGGCCCCGGCTCAGCAGCACACCGTCGAACCGGACGATGCTTCCCATCGCCGGGGAGACGCTGCGCTGCGTCCGGGGCACGAGAGTGCAAGACGTCACTCAGCTCTTGTTGCGCATCTTGCCGAGCAGATAATTATCGTAAAAATTCTCCGCGATCTGCGTGTAGAACAGCAGCTCCTTCATATACGCGTCGTGGCTCTCCTTGGTCCGCTTGAACAGATCGCTCTTTGCGGCGAGCTCATTCAGATGGTCCTGCGTCGCGGTGTAGCAGGCCTCCAGCACCGGTTGCGGGAATGCCTTCAGCTCCGCGCCGCCTGCGATCAGGCGCTTGAGCGCCGCCGGATTCACACTGTCGTATTTTTCGAGCATCCAGGCGCCGGCCGCCGCGCCCGCCTGGTTGACGATCGCCTGGTATTGCTTGGGCAGCGAAGCCCATTTCTCGTCGTTGACGATCATGTGCAGCATGGCGCCGCCTTCCCACCAGCCGGGGAAGTAATAGTACTTGGCGACCTTGTGGAAACCGAGCTTCTCGTCGTCATAGGGACCGACGAACTCGGCGGCATCGATCGAGCCCTTCTCGAGAGCCGGATACACATCGCCACCGGCGATCTGTTGCGGCACGACGCCGAGCCTTGCCAGCACATGGCCGCCCATGCCGGCGATGCGGAATTTGAGACCCTTGAGGTCGTCGACGTTCTTGATCTCCTTGCGGAACCAGCCGCCCATCTGGGTGCCGGAATTGCCGCAGAGGATGGCGTGCGCCTTGAACGGCTTGAGCGCCTCGTTGGTGAGGTCGGCGCCGCCGCCGAAATGCCACCACGATTCCTGGTGGCGATGGTTCATGCCGAACGGCGCACCGGTGGCATAGGCCAGCGCCGGCTCCTTGCCGATGTAGAAATAGAGCGGGGTCTGCGCCATCTCCACCGATGCGGTGCTGACCGCATCGAGCGCCTGCAGGCCCGGAACGATCTCGCCGGCGGCAAACGTCTGGATCTGGAATTTGTTGTCGGTCGCCTCAGCAACATATTTCGCAAAGGTCTGCGCCGTGCCGTAGATGGTGTCGAGCGACTTCGGGAAACTCGAGGTCAGGCGCCATTTGATCTCGGGCGCGCTCTGCGCGATCGCAGGTGCAGCAACCAGCGTCGTCGCGCCGGCAAGCGCGCCGCCCTTCAAGAATGTACGGCGTTTCATGATGAGGACTCTCCCTTGAAGTAAGTTTCAAACATGCGGCGGCGCGGCATCGGTCTTCGCGGACCGTTTGCCCGTTCCCAAAGCGGAGTTCAAGTTGCGACGGAACGGCTTGTCGCCCGTTTCAAAGCAGCTTGGCGCTGACGAACAGCGCGCGCACGGCGTTGGTTGCCTGCACCGCCAGCATGGCGTTACCGGCGGCGCCTTCCAGGGCCGCGACGGCGTCCTCGTGCAGCGAGCGAAATTCCATCCACTCGACCGACTTGAAGTTGGTGAGGAATTGATAGGCCTGGCCGACGGTCGCGATCGCCAGCGTGTCGCCGTTCAGCTTGATCTTGAACGTCGTGCGCAGCGGGGTTTCGGAACTGGATGGATCACTCATGGGCTGCTTCTGGACGAGGACGGCTTAACGAAGGGGAAACGGCAGCCCCGCCGTCGCAGGCGAGTTTCAGGAATCGGTGCTCGCGCGCTGCGAGGCGGTCGCCGCTCCGCGCAGGCTCGGCACCACGACCAGGCGGTTGAACTCGCCATTGTCGTAGGCTTTCAGGAAGCGATCATAGTCTTTGATCGAGACGCAGCCGTTGGAATCGCCGCGCGGTCCGAGCATGTAATTATGAGTGAGCAGACCGACCCGGCCGAGCGCGCTGGTGCCATCGGTCGGCGTCATGCGCAGTGCCCGGACGCCGTGGAACGGCTTCTCGCGCGGCTTGAGGTCGTAGGTTGCCGGCGGCGTCGCACCGACCATGCGCTGGCCGACATGTTCAGGATCGTCCATCAGCGCGCCCATGCCGGAATGGGCCTCCAGCGCCACGCCGCTCGGCAGGTAGACCGCCTTGGCCGAGATGTCGTAGACCGCCGTGCGCGAATCGTAGCCGAGTGCGGCGAGATCCGGCGCCTTGCCGAACAGGCCGTCGCCGGGCGTCAGCGATGCCAGCCTGATCTTGTCGGTGAACTTCTCGAAGAAGTTGCGGTTGTCGACCTTGGGATTGGTCTCCGCATAGGCCTGGCTGGAGGCGATCTGAGCGGAGAAGTCCGCCTGGACCGGACGCGCGCGCGGCATCGGGATGGCGTCGGCGCGCTGCGAGGGCCTCGCCTCCTCGGCCGCGGACCGGTCGTCCTCGGTCAGGATCGCGCGCCAGTCGTCGCCCTGGAGCTTCTGGGCGAGCATCGCCTTGGCGTCCTGCAGCTTGAGCTGCACCGCATTCATCGCCGAGCGCTCCAGCACCCGCAGGCCGAGCTCGCGGGGCGACGGGCCAGCCGAGGCCGAGCCGAAACGGTCCTCGAATGAGGGGGCATTGGCCGGCGGCAACGCGGCGGAGACCAGCGGCGTCGAATCGTTGATATCGGCGACCCACGCAGCGGCGCCGAGCGCCAGCGCGATCGCAGCCACAGTCAGCAGAATCGCTTCGGCCCGCCCGACACGGCGGCGCGACAACAGCCTCTCGGCGTGTGCTGCGTCGGAAACCATCAGATCCCCAAATCGACCCCCGGGGGACCCAACCCCCACCCGGAGAGACTCTATACCAGCTACCACATTGGGAGCCAAAAGTTAGGCATAATCGCGGCCGGTCAGACACCTCCGGGGGTATCCAATGAACGATACTTTCGACCTAGAACGGTTCGTCCAGGCCCAAAACCCGGTTTTTCGCGACGTCCAGGAGGAGCTGGCACGGGGCCGGAAGCAGACTCACTGGATGTGGTTCATCTTCCCCCAGATCGCAGGTCTCGGCGTCAGCGCCATGTCCCAGCGCTACGCCATCGGCTCCCGCGCCGAGGCGGAGGCCTATCTCGCCCACCCCATCCTGGGCGGGCGGCTGATCGAATGCACCAGGCTGGTGCTCGCGGTCGAGGGCCGGACCATCGACGCGATCCTCGGCGCGCCGGATGACGCCAAATTCCGCTCGTCGATGACGCTGTTCGGCGCGGTCTCCGACGAGACCGTCTTCGATCAGGCGCTCGCCCGATATTTCGCAGGCGAGCCTGACCGCCGCACGCTGGAGATCCTGGCGAAGCTCGGACGGACATCCGCCTGAGCCGGCCGGCCAAGCAGCGTAAACCGCAGATTAATACGGCCACCCTATCGTCCGAGCAAAATAGTTCTCCGTTATTTGCCGGACAGATCATGAAAATCGGTACGCTCCTGACCAGCGCCATCGTCTCGCTCTCGGCCGTCGGCGGCGGCCTCGCCGTCTACGTCGCCGCGACGAAATACCAGACCATGGAGCGGATCACCGAGGCGCAGGGGCGGCTCGCGATCGTCCGCGCGGTCAGCGACATCCCGCGCTATCTCAACCCGGAGCGCGGCTTTTCCACCAACATCCTCTACGGGCCTGCGGCCATCGACCCTGCGCTGCTGGCCGAGCAGGACAAGCTGCGCAAGCAGACCGACGGCGCCCGCGACAAGATGAACGCGCTGCGCAAGGAGCTGCCCGGCCCGTTCGACGACGGCACCACGATCGGCAGCAACATCGACGGGATCAACGCGAAGTTCACTGCCTTGCGCGAAGCCATCGACAAGGCGCTGGCGGGTCCGGCCGATGCGCGCAAGGACGCCGCCAAGAAGATCGTCGCCGACAATGCCGTGCTCAACGGCGGCGTGACCGCGCTGCTCAACGAGCAGGTCCGCCGCATGGCGATCCTCAACGGTGACGCCTACCGGCAGGCCAGCTACGCCAATGTCGCGATGACGCTGCGCGACGTCGGCGGCTTCAACTCCAGCCTGCACAAGAACCTCGTCGGCGGCAAGAAGCCGGCGACCGATGCCGAGAAGGCCGACATCGGCCGCTCGCAGGGCCGCAACGACCAGCTCGTGATGGCGCTGCTGGAACTGCGCGGCAATCCGGCGACGCCCGCCAATGTTGCCGCGGCGCTGGAGAAGTTTAATTCGGTCTATGTCGAGGAGTTCGGCCGCGAGCTCAAGCTGGCGAAGGACGGCGCCGTTACCGGCAACTACGAGCACGACGTGGACACCTACTATGCCGCCACACAGCGCGGCCTCGGCACCATCATCGAGGTCCGTGACGCCTTCTACGACAACGCGGAACAGATCCTCGCCGGCGCCTCCTCCGCTGCGCGCACCAGCTTCAGGATCGCGCTCCTCGGCCTTGTCGCCGTGCTGATTGCCAGCGCCGGTCTCATCGTGACGGTTCGCCGCCGCGTCTGCGCGCCGATCCTCAGCCTGACGACGCGGATGTCGCGGCTCGCCGACGGCGAGGTTGCGGAAGAGATTCCGGGCGCCGCGCGCTCCGACGAGATCGGCGCGATGGCCGCGGCCGTTCAGGTCTTCAAGGACAACATGATCCGGGCCGATCGGCTCGCGGCCGAGAAGCAGGCCGAGAACGACGGCAAGATGCGCCGCGCCCAGGCGCTCGACGATCTCACCCGTGCCTTCGAGGCCAAGGTGACCGAGCTGGTCGGCGGCCTGTCGCGGGCCTCGGCGGCGATGGAAAGCACCGCGCAGTCGATGACCTCGACGGCGGCGCAGACCAACAGCCAGGCCGCCGTGGTTGCCGCCGCCTCCGAGCAGACCTCGACCAACGTGCAGACGGTCGCGAGCGCCACCGAAGAGCTGACCTCCTCGATCGCGGAGATCGGGCGTCAGGTCGCCCAAAGCACCGAGATCGCGGCCCGCGCCGTCGACAATGCCCGCCGCACCGGCGACACGGCACGCACGCTCGCCGAGGGCGCGCAGAAGATCGGCGACGTCGTGACGCTGATCCAGAGCATCGCCGAGCAGACCAACCTGCTGGCACTGAACGCGACCATCGAGGCCGCCCGCGCGGGCGAGGCGGGCCGCGGCTTTGCCGTGGTCGCCTCCGAAGTGAAGTCGCTGGCCGGCCAGACCGCCAAGGCCACGACCGAGATCTCCGAGCAGATCACCGCGATCCAGACCGCGAGCGACGAGACGGTGGCGGCGATCCGCAACGTCGCCGACGTCATCGCCGAGATCGACCAGATCGGCACCGCGATCGCGGCGGCGATCGAGGAGCAGGGCTCGGCGACCAAGGAGATCGCCCGCAGCGTTCAGGAGGCTGCCCGCGGCACCCAGGAGGTCAACAGCAACATTTCCGGCGTGCAGCGTGCCGCCGACGACACCGGCGCCGCCGCGAGAGAGGTGCTGGGCGCGGCCGAGCAGCTCTCGACCCAGTCGCGCGATCTCGCCGGCCAGTTCGAGCGCTTCCTCGGCGAGGTCCGGGCGGCGTAGCGCGACGTCAATACGGGGGCGCCTTGCGCGCCCGCTGTGCTTTCGCCGCCTCGATCCACCAGGTCAGATCGTCGGCGAAGCGCGGGAACGAGCGCTCCAAGGCCTTGCCGCCGTCGCCGATCGGTTCGCCCGCTTCCGACAACGTCTGCGCGATCGGGCCGACGCCGATGGTGCTCGACACCACCACCATGCCCATCTCAGAGAGCGTGCCGTGCCAGGCGGTCGCCGCGCGTGCGCCGGACAGCCGGCCGGCCGAATAGCTCACGATCGCCGCCGGGCGCCAGAACCATTCCTCCAGGAAATGGTCGGTGAGGTTCTTCAGGCCGGGCTGCATGCCCCAATTGTACTCCCCGGTGACGAACACGAATCCGTCGGCGCCGCGGATCTGCCCGGCCAGCTTCTCCAGCGCCTCCGGCGCCGAGCCCTTGGGATATTCCTTGTACATGCGGTCCAGCATCGGCAGCCCGATCGCCTTTGCGTCGATGAATTCGACGTCCTCGCCGCGGCCGCGCAGCCGGTTTATGACGAAATTCGCAAGGCGGATGCCCATGCGGTCGGAACGGTAGGAACCGTAGAGAACGAGAATGCGATTGCTCATGCCCGGACGTAGCACGAAACCGGCGTCCAGCCCTACTCGATTCGTCACACTACCTTTCGCGACCGCGGTCCAGCGTTTGCGACGGCGTCTCGCCGAACTGGTCGCGGTAGCTTCTGGAGAAATCGCTGAGATGCCAGAAGCCATACGCCAGCGCGACCGCCTTGACGCTATCGGCGCCGGCAAGAAGGCGCCGGCGCACCAGCCACAGCCTGCGCAGACGCAAATAGCGGTGCAGGCTCGTGCCGCAATAGCGGCGAACGATATCGTGCATGGTGCGGACGGACAGCCCGAGCTTGCGCGCGATCTCATCGCTGTAAATCGGCTCCGAGAGGTCGTCAGACAGCAGCGCGCGGATGTCCTGGAATATCTTGAAATTCCGTCCGTCGTTGGGAGCCAGGGTCCAGCGGGCCGAAACGATCGTCGCCAAGGCCTCGTCGACGGCGCCGAGCAGGGACTCCTTCATCGCCGCGCCCTTCAATGTTAGCTCCGGCGCCTCGACCGGGCTGGACGCCTCGGCCAGCACCTCGCGGACCACGCCGCGCAACCGCTGCAAGCCGGCCGTGGAGATTTCAAAGATCTTGAAGCTCGAGAGCGTGGTCGGCCAGCCACGATCCCTCACCTCCGGCCGGAAAACCACCGAGGCGAATTGCCGCTGCACCTCCTCAATGCTGGTGTAGGCCGCGCCGCCGCTGCCAATGACCACGACCGGTCGCGCCCGTTGCGAGCCATTGAAGCGAATGGGCACGTCGAGATCGTCCATCGTGAAGCCGATCGCCGTGCAATTCTCCACGAGTTGTGCGTCAACCACCCGTGGAAACGCGCGCGTTAGATTCACGTCGCAGCCGGGCAGCGACAGGATCGTCTGCTCGGCCGAAATCTTGCGCACGAAAGGCGTGAATTCGAAATTCAGCCCACGTATGGCGCTTCGAAATTCGTCGACGTCTGAAAAGCGAAATGTTTTGAGTGCCGATCTCGGCACATCGTCAATGCTGTTCATGAAAACAATAAATGCCGCGCCGCTCTGGATATGCGTCCGGCCGCGGGTGCCGGTTCGCTTCCTCCCTCGGTTATTTCGTTAGAATCGATCCTGACGTTTCCTGATTAATTGGATAGAGGTCGATTGAAAGGACAACCCGGGACAACCCGGCCTCGCCGAATTTCGATAGCGTTTTCCACAAAGCCCGCGGTGCTAATACCCCCGCATTTAATTCTCAAAATTAAAAATTAACGGATTTAAGGCGCAATATCGAACGTTGTATAGTCAAATTTTTTTAAAATTCAGGCTCTGCCATGACGGCAAATTCGCCTGTTGATAATTTGGTCGAGTTGGAGAACGCGGCTGCAACATGTCCGCTGGACCGGTGCACTCGCATCCTCTCAGGTATATTGCAACTGCTCACCAGCAGCCGAGACCAATCGCAGGAATTGCTCGCCGACGTGGCCGACGGCGTCCTGCTGCGGCTGATCGAGCGGGTCGAGGCCAGCACCCTGGCCGACGTCAGCAAGACGATCGCAGAGCTCAAACTGGCTCCGCCAAGGTCCCTGCGACGTCTCGCCTCGCATCACGATCCTGACGTCGCCTGCCCTGTCTTGCTCCGCTCGCAGTCACTGTCCACGGCCGATCTCACGTCGATCGTAGCTGCGAGCGGCGAACGACAGCAATGTGCGATCGCCGGCCGCGCGCCGATCGATCCATCGGTGATCGAGACCCTGATCAAGTGTGGCGCCCCCAGCGTTTGTCTCGCACTGATCGGCAATAGGGAGGCAAGATTCTCCGATACAGCTTACGTTGCGCTGATTGAGAAGTGCCTGTCGGATGACGAACTGACCAGAGCTCTGGCGCTCAGGCCGGACACGCCCGACCGGGTCATGCGAAAGTTGTTGTCGGCCTCACCGGTGCCGAAATCCGGCATGGGGCCGAACGCCACCGTCTCGCTTCAAGCCGCAACGGCCGCACCAATCGACGCCAAGCTACCCTCCGCGGCCGCCTATGCAAGCGCGCGGCCGGAGATCGTTGCACTCAACCGCATCGGCAAGCTCAACGATTCCAAGGTGAACCGCTTCGCCATCCGCGGCGAGACCGCCAACCTCATTACCGCGCTCTCGGTGCTTTCGGGCGCTCCCATCGAAATCGTCGAGCATGTCATGACCGACGAGGATTGCGAAGGTCTCCTCATGGCCTGCCGCGCCTCGCGGCTGAACTGGCAAACCACGCTCGCCATCCTGAGCAACCGCAGCGGCACACGGCTTTCCTTCGCCGAGCGCGAACGCGCGCAGCACATCTTCGAGACGCTGCTGCTGTCGACCAGCCAGTGGACGGTGCGTTGGGGCGAAATTGCCGCAAACGCCAAGAAAAGCGCCCGGGGACACCGCGACGCAAAAAAGATGGGGGTTAGCCGATGAAGTTCGACGGTCGCAAAGCCTTTCGCGTGAAGATGGACCACAGGCAGCCGGTCAATCTCATGGGATCCGACGGCACCTGGCGGCGCAATTGCGTCTTGCTCGACGTGTCGCAGACGGGCGCGAAGGTCGAGGTCGAGGGCACGCTCGACGTGCTCCAGGCCAAGGAGTTCTTCATGCTGCTGTCGTCGACAGGCCTCGCCTACCGGCGCTGCGAGTTGGTCTGGATCGACGGCACCACGGCTGGCCTCCACTTCGTCACGGCACACGGCAAGAAGAAGCAGGCGAGTACGCCGGCTGCCGCAACGCAGAGCTCCGCACAGGCCAAATAGACCGAGAATTCGTCCCATCGATTGGAGCTCGCGACATCCCAGGTCATATCCGTGCAGAACGCGCAAACCACACTCAGGCCCACCAACCGTGGCGGCATCGCGGTCGCTGGAGCGGCGCGCCCGTTCGTGCATGTGCTGGCCGACACGTCCGACAAGCTGGCCGGTCTGTGCTCGATCCTCGAGGAACGCTTTTCCGTCGCGGGCGAGCGGTTGGACGCCGAGGCCAAGCTGTCAGAGGTGCCGTCCGCCATCGTCGTTCGCGCGGAGCTCCGCGATCTCGACAACATCGCGGCGATCAAGAAGCGGGCGGGCAAGCTCGCAAAAGCGAAGAAGCGGATTTTCCTGCTGGAGCACACCTCGCATGTCGGCGTTTCCCAGGCCTATGCGCTTGGAGCGACGCTGGTCCTGCCAGCCACGATCGACCGGGCGAGGCTGCTGGCGGCGCTGTTGGATCCGGCTGATCCGCTCTCGACTTCGTCGCACGCGATCGCGCAAGCCGACAATGCAGTCGAGACCGCAGCGACCGCTATCGCGTCCATGTTTACCTCCGTCACCCTGGGCCAGCCGCTTGACGTAAACGGCACCAAGCAAGCCGGTCGCCAGATCGCCGATCGCATCACCCAGCATGGCCTGACGGAATGGCTCATGACGGTGCGGCGCCATCACGAAGGAACCTATCAGCATTGCCTGCTGGTGACCGGTGTGGCGATCGACTTCGGACTGAGCCTTGGCGTCGGCAGAGCCGACCTGGGACGCCTCTACTCGGCGGCCATGTTCCACGACATCGGCAAGGCTCAGATTCCGCTCGCCGTCCTCGACAAGCCCGGCCGCCTCGATCCCGCCGAGCGCGCATTGATCGAGACGCATCCGACCGCCGGCTACGAGTTTCTCAAGGACCATGACGGGATCTCGCCGGAGATTCTCGACGTCGTTCGCCATCATCACGAGTACCTGGACGGGAGCGGCTATCCCGACGCGCTCTGCGCCGAAAGCATTGGCGACATCGTCAGGATTCTAACGATCTCGGACATCTTCGCAGCGCTGATCGAGCACCGGCACTACAAGCCGACCATGCCGCGCGCGGAGGCCTACGATGTTCTGTGCGGGATGACAGGGAAGCTGGACAAGGCGCTGGTCCGCTCGTTCAAGCAGGTCGCGCTCACGCGGTGAGCGCTGTAACCCGTCTCAAGCGCAGCCTAATGCGTCGCACGATAGCTGGCGCGGCGCGGGATGGAGCGGCAGGCCAGCCCGTCGGCCAGCAGCTTCATGTCCTCGTGCCGGCCGCTGCGAATCAGTCGGCCGAACTCTTCGGGTGTGAAAGGAAGACTTGGGTCATCATCGATCTTGTGCCGCAATCGCGGACCGAAGAACCGCCGAACCAGGCTAGCCAGCCGCCGCATATCAATTCCCTCGCGCCAGCAACAAACCTCTCAGTCCGCGTATTGTTCCTCCCGCAACTTCGAGATTGCAAGAGGCCACGCGCGACACCGCACCAAAAATTTCCGCCAGAGAAAAATCTCCTCTTGCTCGCGCTAATCGGCAAAACCCACGTAACGCACGAACTGGTGGTTGTGCTCGCGGTCCGAGCGCACCGCGTTCGCGGCAAAGCCGTCGTCGGGATAGCCCATCGCAACGCAGGTCATGATGACCTCGTCTTCCGGAATCCTGGCGACCTCGCGCACGATGTCGGAGCGCATGATGCCCTGCCCGTTGATGACCGAGCCGAGACCGCGGTCCCACGCCGCGAGCACGATGCCGTAGCAGAGCGCGCCGAGATCGAAATGGCAGACCGCGCCGGGATCGAGCACGCGGTCGTAGGTCAGCACCAGCGAGACCGGCGCGTCGAACTGGCGAAAGCCGCGCAGCACCCAGTCCTGCCGCATCGGCTTGTCGTCGCGCGCGATTCCCATCGCGCCGAACAGCTTCTTGGCGATGTCGACCTGCCGGGTGCGATGCACGCCCTGGTATTCGCCATGACTGATGATGTCGCGCTTGACCTTGGCGCCGCCGGCCATCTCCTCCATGTTGCGGCGACGCACCTCCTCCAGAGGATGTCCCGTGAGCACATGGACATGCCAGGGCTGGGTGTTCATCGACGAGGGCGCGCGCTTGGCGCTCTCGATGATCGCCTCGATCACCGCGCGCGGCACCGGCTCGTTCTTGAAGCCACGCACGCTGCGGCGCGACTGGACCAGCGTCTCGAATTCCACCTCGTGAACCTCCCTGCCCGTTCGTCCGGCATTGCGACGCACGCCGGTTGCCGATGCGGCCCGGCAAAACCTATGCTAATGACCAAGCAAGACCAAGAACCCTGTGAGGATAGTCATGGCCGCGCCGCTCGACCCCGTCATCGCCCAGATCATTCCGCTCATGCCGATGCGCGATCCCAAGGTCATGACGCCACAGAGCGCCCGCGATTCCTTGCGCGCACTGGCTGCCTCGCGTGCCGCCATTCCGCCGCCGCCCGTCGACAGCGTCGAGGATATCGAGGTCAAAGGCGGCGCCGGTCCGCTTCGTGCGCGGGTCTACCGGAACGGCGCCGCGCCGGCACCGACCGTGGTATTCTTCCATGGCGGCGGCTGGGTTGCGGGCGATCTCGAAACCCACGACCGGCAGGCGCGCAACCTTGCGATCGAGACCGGCGCGGTGGTGGTCTCCGTCGATTATCGCCGCCCGCCAGAGACGCGCTTTCCCGGCGCCTTCGAGGATGCCTTCGCGGCGGTGAGCGACGTGTTTGGCCGCGTCGCGGAATTTGGCGGTGACGCAAAGCGCTTCGGCGTTGCCGGCGACAGCGCCGGCGGCAATCTCGCGGCGACGACCGCGATCGCCTGCCGGGAGGCCGGCATCAAGCTCGCCGCCCAACTGCTGGTCTATCCTGTCACCGACGTTGTCGGCGCTTATGCCGATGCGCGCGAGAACGCGCGCTATCCCTCGCGCAGCGAGAATGCCGATGGCTACTTCCTCACGCGCGCGACGATGGAATGGTTCTGCGGCCACTATTCGCCGATCCCGCGCACGCCACCGACTGGCGCGTCTCGCCGCTGCGGGCCGCATCCCTGGCCGGCGTCGCGCCCGCGGTCGTGACCACCGCCTGGTTCGATCCGCTGCGCGACGAAGGCGCCGCCTATGCGCGGGCGCTGGAGGCCGCCGGCGTGAAGGTCAAGCACCATGAGGGTCCCGGCCTGATCCATGGCTATTTCGGCATGGGCGACGCCTCCGACGTCGCGCGCGCCGAAGCGCAGCGCGCGCGGGCCGACTTCAAGGCATTGCTTACGCGCGGGATCTGATCAATTGCCATTCGGTCGACCGCAATCGCGGCGTCATCTCATCCGCAGCCTCGTCGGCCTGACGGCAACCTGGCTGTCGGTGGCGTCCGCTACAGCCGCACCGCAAACCGTCTCCTTTCGCAGCGCCGATGCCCGCACGGTGCTGGTCGGCTACCTGTTCCAGCCGGCCACGCCGGGCCCCTGGCCTGCGATCGTGATGCTGCACGGCCGCGGCGGGCCCTACTCGAGCAATGTCAACGCCGCGTGCACCACGGTCGACGCCCGTTCCACGTCGCCCTGCAACGCCGCAACCTTGTCCAAGCGTCACAGGATGTGGGGCGAATATTGGGCCGCGCATGGCTACCTCGCCCTTTTGCCGGACAGTTTCGGTCCGCGCGGCAAGGCACACGGCTTCGGCCGTTTCACCCATGGCGATCCCGATCGCGCCGACGTCAACGAGATGACCGTGCGTCCGCTTGATGCCGAGGGCGCGCTGGCCTATCTGCGCGGGCGCAACGACGTGATCGGCCGCCAGATCTTTCTCCAGGGCTGGTCCAACGGCGGCAGCACGGCGCTCAACATCGTGATCCGCCAAGGTGACAAGACCAACGGCTATCGCGGCTCCCTGGTATTCTATCCGGGCTGCGGACCGGCAGCGCTATTGGCGCCCATCGTCTCCACCGCGACGCCGATTGCGATGTTTCTCGGCGCCGATGACGAGGAGGTCTCGCCCGCAAATTGCCAGCGCCTCGCCGAGCGTTCGCGGCAGGCCGGCAGCCGGATCGATCTCACCGTCTATCCCGGCGCGAGCCACGGTTTCGACGAGCCCTCGTCGAAGCGGCAGTCCCTGCCGGAAAACCGGGCCGCGATGAACGACGCGCTCGTCAAGGCCGCAGCCGACCTCGAGCGCTGGAAAAATTAGACTGCAAGCGGAGGGCCGGTGCCGATCCTGCTTGATTGCGCCACGATTTGCGGCTCCAATCCGCGTGCCATTTCCGGTTTAGGGAGACAAATCATGATGAAGCGGATTTTCCTCGCTGCGATCGTTGCCAGCTTTGCGGCGGGCTCGGCCCTTGCGCAAGAAACCTGCGAAAGCAAGGCCGTCGGCAAGGACGGCAAGCCGCTGGCCGGCGCCGCCAAGACCTCGTTCCTGAAGAAGTGCAAGGAAGACGCCTGCGCGCCCAAGGCCGTCGGCTCCGACGGCAAGCCGCTCGTCGGCGCCGCCAAGAACAGCTTCATGAAGAAGTGCGAGACCAGCGCGTAAGGCGCAGTCCGTTCCCGTCTTTTTCAGCAAGCACAAACGAAATGCCGTGATGGCCGGGCAGCAGCGCGTGTGCGCGCTTGATGTCCCGGCCATTGCTTTTGTGCCTCCCCCGCCCGCCTTTTTCCGATACGCGCTGGGCGCGTAAAGCAAGCCCGTCGCGACCCTGGACAGAACGCAGCGGCTGACAGATCATGCAGCGCTGAGTGAACCGGGGCATCGACGAGACTTCCAACAAAGGATGGGCGAGATGTTGCAATTGCGAGTGCGTGATCACATCATGGCGACAATGAGCGTGCTCTTTATGCTGCTCATGATGGTTGACGTTGCCAAGGCAAGAGGCCCTGGCCTGCCCAACGTCACGGTTCTCGCAACCGGCGGCACGATCGCCGGCAGCGGGGCGAGCAGCACCACCGTCGTCGGGTATACCGCAGCCACGGTGGGCATCGAGACCCTCTTGAACGCCGTCCCCGAGTTGAAAACGGTGGCCAACGTCAAGGGCGAGCAGGTCTTCCAGATCGCCAGCGAGAACATGAACAATGATTATTGGCTGAAGCTCGCCAAGCGCGTCAATACGCTCCTCGCGCAGGACGACGTGGACGGGATCGTGATCACGCATGGGACCGATACTATCGAGGAAACCAGTTATTTCCTCAATCTGGTCGTCAAGAGCAAGAAGCCAGTGGTCGTCGTCGGTGCGATGCGGCCATCGACCGCGATCAGCGCGGACGGCCCGATCAACCTCTTCAATGCGGTGATCCTCGCAGGCAGTGAAGAAGCCGTGGGCAAGGGCGTGCTCGTCGCGCTCAACGATCAGATCAACGCCGCGCGCGACGTCACCAAGAACAACACGTCCACGGCGGACACCTTTCGTACGCCTGAACTCGGCTTTCTCGGCTACATGCAGGGCAACAAGCCGTATTTCTATCGGCAATCGACCCGCCGGCACACGGCGGATTCCGAATTCGACGTGTCCAACCTCGATGTGCTGCCGCAGGTCGATATCGTCTACGGCTACGCCAACATGAACCGGGTCGCGATCGACGCCTTTGTCGCCGCCGGCGCCAAGGGGGTCGTGCACGCCGGCGTGGGTGACGGCAGCCTGGCCCGTCCGGCGGTCGAGCCTGCGCTCGACGAAGCCCGCAAGAAGGGAGTCGTGATCGTTCGCAGCAGCCGCGTCGGCAACGGCATCGTCGCGCGCAATGGCGAGGCCAAGGACGATGAACACGACTTCGTGGTCTCCGATACGCTCAATCCCCAGAAGGCGCGCATTTTGCTGATGCTGGCCTTGACCAAGACATCAGACACCAAGGAGATCCAGCGGATGTTCTACGCTTATTAGAGCCTACTGGCGCTTAAGAAGGTAATCGAACGCGGCGCCGAACGGGTTGATCAGACAACCCGTCGGCGCCGGAAAATGGATCGGCAGGATCAGCTCCGCAACCCCGGCGCCTCCTGTCCGGTGCGCGCGACGTATTCGGTGTAGCCGCCGCCATATTGATGGATGCCCTCCGGCGTCAGCTCCAGCACGCGGTTCGACAGCGTCGCCAAGAAATGCCGGTCGTGCGAGACGAACAGCATGGTGCCCTCGAAATCCGACAGCGCATCGATCAGCATTTCCTTGGTGGCGAGGTCGAGATGGTTGGTCGGCTCGTCCAGCACCAGGAAGTTCGGCGGATCGAACAGCATCTTGGCCATGACGAGGCGCGCCTTCTCGCCGCCCGAGAGCACGCGGCAGCGCTTCTCGACGTCGTCGCCGGAGAAACCGAAGCAGCCGGCGAGCGCGCGCAAGGAGCCCTGCCCCGCGGTCGGAAACGCGTCCTCCAGCGACTGGAACACGGTGCGCTCGCCGTCGAGCAGATCCATCGCGTGCTGGGCGAAATAGCCCATCTTGACGCTGCCCCCGAGCGCCACGGTGCCCTCGTCCGGCTCGCTCGCGCCGGCCACCAGCTTGAGCAGCGTCGACTTGCCGGCGCCGTTGACGCCCATCACGCACCAGCGCTCCCGCCGGCGGATCATGAAGTCGAGCCCGTCATAGATGCGCTTTGAGCCATAGCCCTTGTGCACGTTCTTGAGCGCCACGACGTCCTCGCCCGAGCGCGGCGCCGGCGGGAAGTCGAACGCGACGCTCTGGCGGCGCCGCGGCGGCTCGACCCGCTCGATCTTGTCGAGCTTCTTGACCCGGCTCTGCACCTGCGCTGCGTGAGAGGCACGCGCCTTGAAGCGCTCGATGAACTTGATCTCCTTGGCGAGCATGGCCTGCTGGCGCTCGAACTGCGCCTGCTGCTGCTTCTCGTTCTGCGCCCGCTGCTGCTCGTAGAATTCGTAATCGCCGGTGTAGGTGGTGAGCGAGCCGCTATCGATCTCGATCACCTTGGAGATCACGCGGTTGATGAACTCGCGGTCGTGCGAGGTCATCAAGAGCGTGCCGTCGTAGTCGTGCAAAAACTTCTCCAGCCAGATCAGGCTTTCGAGGTCGAGATGGTTGCTCGGCTCGTCGAGCAGCATGACGTCGGGACGCATCAGGAGAATGCGCGCCAGCGCCACGCGCATCTTCCAGCCACCGGAGAGTTTTCCGACGTCCCCGTCCATCATCTCCTGGCTGAAGCCGAGCCCCGCCAGCGCCTCGCGCGCGCGGCCGTCGAGCGCATAGCCGTCGAGCTCCTCGAACCGATGCTGCACCTCGCCGTAGCGGGCGATGATCTCCTCCATCTGGTCGGCCTTGTCGGGGTCGGCCATGGCGGCCTCGAGCTCGCGCAATTCGGCCGCGACCTCGCTGACGGGACCGGCGCCATCCATCACCTCCGCCACCGCGCTGCGGCCAGACATCTCGCCGACGTCCTGGTTGAAATAGCCGATGGTGATGCCGCGATCGATCGAGACCTGGCCCTCATCGGGCAGTTCCTCGCCGGCGATCATCCGGAACAGCGTGCTCTTGCCGGCACCGTTCGGGCCGACAAGGCCGATCTTCTCGCCCTTGTTGAGGGCCGCGGAGGCTTCGATGAACAGGATCTGGTGGCCGGCTTGCTTGCTGACGTTGTCGAGGCGGATCATGAGTGTCTTTTGGGGGATTTTTGCGCTGCAGCGTCATAGGGCATGCAGGGCTTGAGGGGAAGCCCGGGACAGGCCGGGATCGGGCCAATTCGCTCGTTATCGCTCCGCGCCACGGCCGAAGCTCGGCGGCATCTCAGCGCCTTCGGCTCTGGCGGCGGCCTTGATGCGAACTATATGGTTGTCAAACGCCCGCCGCATCACTCCCTTGAAGAAGCCCTTGCTGATCTCTTCGGGGCGAGAACGGTGCGTTGGCGCAGCATTTTCGCGGTTCACACCTGGATCGTCGTGAAAGAGAAGGATGCGCCGACCTACACCCGCTATGACTAAACCGCGTGGGGCGAGCCGATCCGCACCAACGGCTTCGCGCCGGACGGACGGTGGTTCGGCGCTGCGCCAGAAATTATTGTCGCCGCGAGCGGCGGCGCGCCGAGGCGCTGATCCCGAAAATCCGATACGTGATCGAAAACTACCGGTTTCGGTCCTATGGAGATTACAGCGTCTGGCCCGGTCCCAACTCGAACACCTTCGTGCAGGCGGCGCTCGATGCCGTTCCCGAGCTCCGAGCCGTGCTGCCCCCGACCGGAATCGGCAAGGACTTCCCGTACACGGGCAAATGGGTCGGGCTGACGGCCTCAGGTACAGGCATCTATGCTTCGCTTGCCGGATATGTCGGCTTTTCCATCGGCTGGGTCGAAGGCCTGGAGATCAATTTCTTCGGCGCCGTGCTCGGGCTCGACATCCGACGCCCGGCGCTCAAGCTCCCCGGTCTCGGCCGCTTCGGGACCACGCCGGCCTGTAAGAGCAGCGATCCCAGCTTGTTCTGCGGGGATATTGCAATGTCCATCCCAAGCAGCCTCAATCTGTCACGGCGGCAAGAATGCTGCGACTGACCCGACGACTTCGCTGCTAGCTGCCGGTTGATGGGATCGGACGAAAATGAAACGGGAGGTAACGGGTATATCCGCCTCGGCTCGACCATCCTGGCCGATCAGGATCAATCCAGCGCCGCCATTTGCAACATTCAGAATAATCGGCACGCCGCTCCATGTCTTGATCGGCTCCATTCCGATGATGAGAAATTCGCCGACAGGTTGGTCGAAATATTGGATGCGCAATTGCGGGCCCACTTCGGCAGCAGCAAGTCTGAAGCCGAGCTGCTGGGCCCGTGCGTATACGTTGGCCAGGGTTACGGTATCGGAGGTAAACCCAAGCTGCGCAGGCGACAAATGGACGAGCTCGACATTTGTCTTCTGAGAGCTAACGGTGAACGTCGGCCGAGCAAGGATCTCTGCAGCCTGACCACCGACACTGCAGCCCCTGCTAGCGAGCTCGTTGCTTAAGGCAAGTGAGTTGGCAAAGGTACCTATCGCAATCGTCTTCCAGGTCGCAACGTCGCGAGCGGACCTGATAGGCTGTTCGGACGCCGGGGCCAAGCGCGTCTTGAGCGGGTTCTGCAAGACATCGCGGGCTGCACATTGAGCGGACGCGGTGCTCGCGAAGGGAATGACGCAGGCGGCTTGGAGCATGCAAGCCAAAACGTAGCTGCAAACTCGCCTTGCGCTTGAACGGCCACTACCCACCGCGCACCGGGCTCGGCTTCTGAAAGTAGACATGGCGATGGCTTTTTCTCGTTGGACAGAAAAGCCCGCCTCCGAGTCAATGGGAAGAACGGAGGAAAATGACGTCGATCAACATTCTCCGGCCGACTTTTGAAATGCGTCCGGAGGCGGGGCCTATGGCTAGAGTATTCCAATTTCCAAATGGCAGGCGGCAGTCCGTAAGCCTGATAACCCGCCTGCCCCATCAGCCCTTCGAGGCAATGATGTCGCTGGAACGTACCACCCAGAACAAATCGGCTCAACGCCAAAGTCGTGCAGCGGGATATTACTCTGATATTACTCTATGGACAGCAGTCCCCTCTTCCTGGCGCCGTCAAACGTATTTACAGCGTCGAGACTGAGAGACCTTGACCTTGGTGGCAATGACGACATTGGCGCGCAGATTTATATTCGCAAGTCAGCGGGCGCGAACGGAGATTCCATGACCGCGTCCATCCGGGCTGAAAATGCGAAGGTAATCTCCGACGGGACAACCCGAGTTCTTCTTTGGGCCGAACAGGAAAGTGACAGCCAGTCGGACCCTTTCCGCGGCATTCCCTTGGACGTATCAGCGTCGAGTTCCTGATGCTAGACTTCCTGCTCCTACCGACAAGGAGGACGAAAATGCCCGATAGCGTCTACAAGGTCATCGAACTGGTCGGTACCAGCACCGAGTCATGGGAGAAGGCGGCTGCCAATGCGGTCGAGCAAGCTGCTAAATCTCTCCGAGATCTTCGCATTGCGGAGGTCGTCAAGCTCGATATGCAACTGGATGACAAGGGAAAAGTCGAGGCCTTTCGCGCCAAGCTCAACGTGTCGTTCAAGTTCGAGGGCTCCTGAGCCTCAGCACCTCGCCCCCTCTCGGGCGAGGATGGCTCATTGGAAAGGAGCGTTGTGCGGTCCGCCCAGCCGGACGCTGTGGCCCATCGCCGAAGTTGGCACTAGCCCGAGCGGGACCGAAATGCTTTGATGCGAAGGGGCGAATGGCGCGTGGTGACCCAATGTACATGGTCATTCGCAAGTACAGCAGGGTTCGTTCGGTAGCGGACGCCGCTCGTCGCGCTAAGAGCGGCGTTGGTGAGATCCTGAGGCAATCGCCAGGATTCAGATCTTACTATGTGCTGGACGCGGGCGACGGTATCGGTATCGCCGTGATGATATTTGACGACCGGGAAAGCGCCAACGCAGCGAACGCCAAGATACTGGCATTCGTTCAAGCCAGTCTACCTGACCTCGAACTTGGCGTTCCCGAGATCGCTGCCGGCGAAGTTTTGGTGAACATAGAGGCCAATGGGGCCTCGGGCATCAAGTAGCCGAAAGTGCTGCCTGTCGCATGGCCTGCCGCCCGCTGATGATGCAGTCTACCTGACCCGCATCGCGCTTGCGGCGATCGCGCCCTGCCACATGCATTCGCCGGCCAAGAATTTACAAGCGCGCGTATTTTTCGAGGAGCACAGTGGCATGAAGCAACACACCTCCGAAGCATTTTCCACCACAGCCATCGGCTGGACACTGCTCATGCGGATGCGCATCGCGATGCCACCCAGGGATCCCGATGACGACGAGGAGGACGAAGACGAGGACGAGGACGAGCAAGACGATGATGACGAACCGGCGGTCGTGCGCGAGCCGGACGAAGATTGAAGACGAGAGACTAGTCCGAGTCCGGCAGTCGGCGTTATAATATCTCCCATGGGCTGGGATGCGAACGACATAACGCTTCTCAAGAAGCTCTGGTCCGCAGGACTGAGCGCGGCACAGATTGCACGCCACCTCGGCTGCAGTCGTAACGCGGTCTGCGGTATGCTGAACCGTCTGGGCCTGAAGCGCGGCCACAAGCCGCCCACAGCAAGGCCCCAGATAAGACCGGCCCCGAAGCTGAGGCCGTCGTCGGCAGCCTGCGCCGGTCCAATCGCGCAGAAGGTGTCCTCGAGTACCGCAGAGAGGAAGCAGCCAAAGGAATTAAGCAGGCAGCAGCTTTACGCCATTCTGGCTGAGGCGGTCAAAAATACTGGCTAACAGCTCACCACGAAGTCGTTGCGCTCCCGTCAATCTCGGGTCCGCCGCAACCACCAACGACGAGTTCTGCGAACGCTCGGATCAATACTCACCGCGAGATCGGCGAGGCTTGTTAGATGGGTCATCGCCTCGCGCAAATCACTGCGCCCCACCGATAGTCTGATCAACTCACTTGTTTTGCTGGGCCACAGGCTCCTGACGAGCGCACAATCGCGCGGCGAGGCGCCTTAACTCGCAACACGAACCCAGCACGTCATTCGAAACCAATACGAAGTCCGAATCGAAACAGATGCCCGTTAATTCGCTCGAAGAACCCTAATTGAGCGCCTTTAAACGATAATTTTGATTATGATTCATAATGATGATGACTCCGGCGCAACATTAAACAATATATGTTGAAAAACAAAATATATGGGAGGCTGGAATGGAAGTTGCCCGCCGATTTCGCGCAATGGCGTTGCTTTGCCGACAGACTGCCGCGCGCCATCCCGAGAGAAGCTGGAAGCTGCTCGCTGAGGCTGAGTATTGGGAGCATTTGGCGGCCACTGCTCTGGCTCACTGAGGCTCGGTCGACTGAATTTTCTCCTTTCCTTTATGAACTGCTTCGAGGCGCGCCATGTCCAGTATGCGTCAAGTTTATACTTGTGCTGTTCTGAGCGAGCGACTCCACGCTCTTGTGGCGGAGCTTAGAGAGCTTGAAAAGCTTCGAAGCAAGCTCCGGCGCGTAGAGGCCAGAACACTCGGCCGAAGACGACGTGTCGGACTAGGTCGCGGAGTAAGAGCCGCAAACTAACTCGGCGGCGAGATCGGCCGTCTGTTCAAGATTGAGCGATCGCACGGATTTCCGCTCGACGTTGAACCTCTGAACTCATGGATCTCGGCGGCGCGTCAGGTAACGTGCGCCGCGTATCGCCCTCTCGATGGGCGCAATCTCACCGCCCCTGTCGGGGCGCCCGTCGGGGCGGCGCGCGTACAGAGCTCTGAAGCGGCATCAGCCACCTTGAGTTCGAGCGCCGGCGGCGTCGCCGAAGCCCCAGGTCCGGTGCGCACCTTCTTAAATTTAAATGTTCCACCATGACATATTCGCCGTCACGCTCTTCTTCCTGCTAGCTCGAATTTTAATGTGGATTGTGCAGGTAATATTTAAATCTCGGGTTGTCCGTCCCTTCATTTTGCGGCTTGTGTGACTGGCCTTCTCACCAGAACCGGATCGTGCCATGAATGCCGCGCAATTTAATTCGCTTTCGCTTGACGAGCTCTGGATAGTTCACCAGCAGGTTACGGCCAGCCTTACTGAGAAGATCCTGGTGCAAAAAGCACGATTGGAGGAACGGCTCCACAAGATTGGACTCGCCAATGAGGCCAAACGGTTCGATCGCAAGCGCCGTCCATATCCGCCGGTCCGTCCCAAATATCGTAATCCGAACAACCCCGCAGAAACGTGGTCGGGTCGCGGTAGGCCACCTCGCTGGCTGCAACCGCAGCTTCGATGCGGCCGGAAACTAGACGATTTCTTGATCGAGCGGGCTTCGTTCAAAGGCGGCAGACGAGTTTAGCGCCGCGATCCCGGCCGCTGGAGGCCTGGCGCAAAGAAGTACTGCTTTCTGAGCCTTGCGTCTCAGAAACCCGCCTATCGACATTCGGCCTTTGATGCGCCCAGCGCGCCCAGCGCGTGCTGGACCTGATTTGCCGTATAATCGACCACCTCGCGGTGAGTCATCGCCGCACCACGCCGCTTGGCCTCCGCGAAGGCAGCATTGCCCAGCACCTGACGAACGTTGGCGAGGGTGTCGGGCAACTCCTGGAAAAAGCTGGTGGATGGGATCATTTGGGAAAGGGCTCCGCTGAGCGTGGCCGCGACCGTCGGATGGCCGAGCCGATCAAACAGCAGAATGAGCGTGGCGGTCGTGAGGGTCGCAAGCCCGATCTCTGTTGATTGGCTCCAGATTTCGAGCATTCGCGGCAGGGTTCGCAACGTCTTGACCGGATCGCCGCTTCGCACTTGCAGCTCCGCGACGGCGGGGATGATGACGATCTCCCAGTAGCGGTTACCGGATGTCCTTGCATGAGCAAGGGCTGCCTCGAATGCATCCAAGGCGCGCCCTGGGTTGGCTTTGCTGAAGGCTCTTCCCTTGGAGAACAGCGCCGCGATCAGCGTACTTGGAGTTCGGGCGGCCGCAACCTTGTCAAGGATGTCGTCGGCAATCGCCATTGCCTCCTCATGGGCACCGGCCATGGCGAGGTAGAAAGGAAGCGTCGCCAGGCATTGCCTCTCGCGCCGGTCTGCCGGGTGCTCGGCGCCGGCACGTGCAAACTTGACAGCGCTTTCGGCGTGGCCTTGTCGGGAGGCAATCATGGCGAGAACGGCGAATGCCCACACCGGCGGATCAAAGTTGGCGTTGCCCATCAGCGCTATCGCTTCTTCGGCGTAGCGCGTTGCTTCTTGAACGCGCCCCAGGTTCCAGGCCATTTTCGCCGCGTAAGTCAGCAGGGCGCCGAGCCGGCGATGGCCGGCGCGCCTTGCGGCATCGACGATCTCCATCGGCCAGTTGAGGGGTTCGCTGCGCACCCGGAGAACTGCCATGCCCGGAATCCTGGATGCGATGCGGGCCGCAACATCGATATCGTCCTGACTGCTCGCCCACCGAAACGCCGCGCGCAGATTGTCCACCTCTTGATCGAGCCAGGCATAAGCCATCAGTTGCTGCGGGCTTCGCCAAATCCTGTGGTGCGTCTCGGCATCCTCCGCGAAGAATTGGGCATGGCGACGCCGAAAGATCTCGGCCTCGCCCAGCATCGCGAGCCGCTCCTCGGCAAACTGCCGGATGGTTTCGAGCGCGCTGTAGCGAACTGCATTCCCGACCCGTTTGACGCTGAGCAGCGATTTGCGCACCAGCGAGTCCAGGAGATAGAGAACATCGCCGGCTGCGATGTCGCCGCCGCAACAGACGCGCTCGGCAGCCTCCAATCCGAAACCTCCGGAGAATACCGATGTGCGCAAAAGCACCGCCTGCTCGGATGACGACAACAGGTCATACGACCATTCGACCGCGTGGCGCAGCGTCTGGTGTCGTTTCAAGACGCGTCGCGGCCCGCTGGTGAGCAGGCGGAAGCGTTCATGCAGGCGATCGCGGATCTGACAGGGGCTCATTGTCCGCGTTCGTGCGGCTGCAAGCTCGATGGCCAGTGGGATCCCATCGAGGCGGCGGCATATTTCACAGACCGTGTCACCGTCACCATTAAGTTCGAAGTGTGGTTCGACGAATCGCGCGCGCTCCACGAACAATTGAACCGCTGGCGCATCGCTTCCGTCGCCGCATTCGAGCGGCAGCACCGGGTAGGTCCGTTCGCCATCGAGCATCAGCATCTCCCGGCTGGTCGCCAGCAGGCTGACATGCGGGCATCTCGACAGGATCTCCCGTGCAAGACCGGCTATCGCATCGATCAAGTGCTCGCAATTGTCGAGAATGAGAAGCAGGTTTCGCCTGGCAAGTGCATCAGCGACGCTTTGCTCGATGGTCTTCCCGGCCTGTTGCGTGATGCCGAAGACGTCTGCGACGGCGTGACCGATGGCACCCGGATCGTCGAATGCGGCAAGCTCCACCATCCATGTGCCGTCCGCATACTTGTCGTGCAACTTCGCCCCCAGCTCAAGTGCGAGCCGTGTCTTGCCGATTCCGCCGGGGCCGGTCAGCGTCACCAGCCGTGCGCCGGACATGATCCCGCCTGCCCTTGCGAGGTCTCTGTCGCGCCCCAGAAAGCTCGTTGCCTGGACAGGCAAGTTACCCGGCGCGGCATTCGCGTTCAGCCGTGGCGGAGTGCTTCCGTCCAAAACGTCCGTAGCTCGCGGACTCTCGCGGATCCGGCTGGCGGGCCCCTCTCGCACCGGGCTTCGCACGATCGAGGGTCCGGACTCCCTGCGGTTCCACTCTCGCAGGAGATGGCGGTGCAATGACTTGGTCTGCGCGTCTGGCTCAATTCCCAGTTCCTTGGAGAGCAGTTCCGCGCAGGTCCGATACTGCCGGAGTGCCGCCCCCTGTCTGCCTTGCCGAGCATAGAGCTCCATCAGGGCGCGATGCACACGCTCCTGCAGAGGATCCGCAGCAAGCAGGCGTGTTGCGATGTGAGTGCCGCGTTCGATCACACCCTCCGATAGGTGGTGATCGAGCAGCTTCGCCATGCCTTCCAAGGCGAGTTCACGGAGCCGCTGCC
The DNA here is from genome assembly GCF_016031625.1 of Bradyrhizobium agreste. Taxonomy (GTDB): domain Bacteria; phylum Pseudomonadota; class Alphaproteobacteria; order Rhizobiales; family Xanthobacteraceae; genus Bradyrhizobium; species Bradyrhizobium agreste. The sequence goes on from NZ_JACCHP010000002.1 coordinate 42,628, forward strand.
GTTCCGCCGCTGCCCAGTTTTCAAATTCTGGTGCCGCGACGCTCCAGGTTCGCCACGCCGGGTTCCTCGATAAGATGCTCGAATACTTTTGCATCGATTTCGAGGGTGGTCGGCTCGAGACGGACGGTGTCCTCCTGAGCGATCAGCGCCGCAGGACAGGTCCGTGACAAGGCCTTGCGCAAAAGGCTCAGCGCCTGTCGCAAACTGTCGCGGGCCTGCGCCTCACTGTGATCGCCCCACAATAGCGCCGCAAGTTTTGGTCGCGCCTGCGCTTCGCCCTGATGCATTGCCAGATAGGCGAGCAGGGCTGTCGTCTTCTTGGTGGCCAAGGGGATAGGCTCACCGGTGTCCATCTGGAGCCGGAAGCTGCCGAGCAGTGCAAGCTTTGCCTTCGCCATATCCGCCGGCCCTTTGCTCGGGGTGCAAAAAACACCCGGTCCGACGATTTTGCGAATTTATCACGCTGGGGCCGACAGGTCCATTGCGGCGGGCAGATAGTGTGCTTGCGAGGTCAAGGCCACCGTTACCGAGGGAGATTACCATGTGGAACCGTTTGTCGATCGCAGCCGCCGCCGCACTCTTGATGGGCTCAGTCGGAGCCAACGCTGCAGAATTGCCGACCTATGAAGTGCTGGGCTTTCCGATTACGCCGCACCAGTTCGTGATATTGGGCCCGGCGAACGCGCAACAGGGGACGCCTGCCGCCGGCGTGTCGGCGCCGATCCTCACGCCGCGTCAAGAAGCCCGCGATGAGCAGATCGCCAGCAATGCGGCACGCGGGATCACAGAGCTCGCCCTCTCCCCCGTGGTTGCGCTCGATCCCGCGCGGTAGATCGCGCTGTCGCGTGGCGGCTGATCTCGCACCAGCCGCCGCGCGCCAGTCGGATTCCGCGACATATCGCTGCGCTGTTGCCGGCCGGCAAGCATCGCCGTGGCTTGCGCTTCTTAGCGAAGAACAAGCCACGTGGCCGCCCAGCTCGGCTGCGAGCATCCAACCAGAGCGTTCTCTTTTTGGTGCGCCGCCGTTCAACGCGGCACGAATGGCGCTCTTTCGCAAGCGTTGCCCGTAGACGTGCTACGCGCGCCGCATCAGCTTGAGCGAGGCTGTCAGCCGCAGGCTTCGCTTCCCGCAAGCGCGATGCCTTCGAGCTCGCCGCTGTCTTCCGTGCAGGTCCCGGAGAATCCGATCCCGACCTCGAGGCCGCCGAACACGGGGTTCTCGCCTTTCGCCGGCGTGTGCTCCTGGTTCAGCATCTCGCCCTTCCAGCGCCCGTCCGCCGAGGCATAGGAGCCGAGATAGTAGAAGAACGCATCAGCAGCGGCCTATCAGTCGGTCACATCCGGCTTCCCCAAACAGCAGACATTGGGCGAAAGCTCTCGTGATGTTCAGCTCAGCGGCCAATCGCGGACGTCCTAGTTTCGGCTCCGCCTACTGAGGCGGTGATGGTCATTCGGGCAGCCCAGCTCTCCTCAATCCTTCTTGGTAGCGCGAGATGTCTTCGGCGCGTCGGTAAGGTCCTAAGAAATCCTTGAGATTCGAAAGACGCAAGGCGGGATTGAGCTGCCGCAGCCGCAGCAGGCATTGATGTGCTCGCTCCAATCGACCGGCCATTGCGCTGCTTGCAGCCGCTGCACGTAATGCAGGTTGAAAATCCTGATTATCCTGCAACGCCATTGCTGCCCACGAGGCCGCCTCGTCGTAGCGACCAAGGAAGAAATGGGCGTGCGAGAGCCCCGCTCGCACTCCGCTAATTGAGGGATCGAGCGGGTTGAGGCGGATGGCACGTGCGAAGCGCTCGATCGCGACCTCCGGCTCGCCTAGCCAGTTTTTCACCCATCCACCCCAGAACCATGCCTCCGCCCAATTGGAATTGAATGCAAGCGCGCGGTCGATCAAGGCTGCCCCTTCCTCGAGATCGCGGACAACAAACGCTAACGTATATCCGCTCGCGGCGACGGCGATGACGTCGTCTTTTCCTAGCTCAACAGCCCTCTGCGTGAGCTTCTTCACTTTGGTAATTTCGCTGGTTGTGAATGAAATCCAGCCGTTCGTCTTCGCCCAGGCATAGCAAAGGGCAGCACGACCGTAAGCTGATGCAAACCCCGGGTCGAGCTTGATCACTTTATTGAATAGGCGTAACGCCTCTTCATTAGCTTGCCGATTCGTAATTCGATAAGAGCTGGCTAACCCGCGCAAGTAGTGATCATAGGCATCAAGACTCTCGGTTGGGTTACGTTTGGCGCGCTCGATCTCGGCCTGCTCGACCGCCGGCGCGATTGCTCCGACAATGCTTTCGGTGACCTGATCCTGCAAATCGAAAATGTCGCCTAACCCTCCATCAAATCGATTTGCCCAAAGATGCGCGCCATTGGCAGTATCGACGAGCTGTCCGGTAATCCGCACTCGATTGGCAGCTTTACGAACGCTGCCTTCCAATACATACCGAACCCCAAGCTCGCGCCCGACTTGTTTCACATCGACGGCTCGCCCTTTGTAAGTGAAACTTGAATTGCGAGCGATCACGAACAGCGCTTTGAAGCGGGACAATGCGGTGATGATGTCCTCGACCATTCCATCAGCAAAGTAGTCCTGTTCGGGATCCCCGCTCATGTTTGTGAAAGGTAACACCGCAATGGACGGCTTGTCTGGTAGCGAAAGTGTGGGCCTTACCGATGGGGTCCGCAGCCCAACCGCCGGTACTGCAATCCGGAAGACGCGCACCGGCCGAGCGATGTTCTTAAGCTGCCGCTCGCCAAGATCTTCGAAGGCCAGATCTAGCCTGTCGCGCACCTGATCGTGCACGACTCTGCTCACGCAGATCCCATTGGCGCCGGCAAGAGTTTCGAGCCGAGCTGCAACGTTGACACCGTCACCGTAAATGTCGTCGCCGTCGATGATGATGTCGCCGAGATTGATACCGATCCGGAACTCGACGCGATGGTCGTCCGGCACGTTACGGTTGCGATCCTGCATGGCGCGCTGGACCTCCACGGCACATTGAACGGCTTCCACCACGCTTGGGAATTCGATCAGGAGACCGTCGCCGGCCGTCTTGACGATGCGGCCCTGGCGCTCGGTAATCTTCGGATCGATCAGCTCTCGTCGATGCGTTTTCAGAGCCGCCAAAGTCCCTGCCTCGTCACTGCCCATCAATCGGCTGTAACCGACTACGTCGGCGGCGATGATGGCTGCGAGCTTCCGGGTCATGCCAATGCCCGTTCCAGTTCGAGCGCTTAGGCAGTCGAGACTACCTCATGAAACGTCGACGGTCATCTGGCCCTAGCTGGCGACACCCCAGAAATGCCGGTTCCGCGGCCACCGGCAGCTTTCGATTTGGGAGATCGCCTCCTTCGCGTAAATCGCGTCGTTTGGCTCCCGAGTGAATTGGTCTACCCTGACGACCAGGCCATTTCGGAGCTGCTCTTGATTTCGCTAACGAGGCACATGCGGGCGCGGCGAGGCGCGAGGTCTGCTTCAATTCACGAAGCGGACACCCGATGCCAATGAGTGTGCGCCCTACGCCTTTCGCAGCAGCTTGAGCGATGCTGTCAGCCGCAGGCTTCGCTTCCCCGCAAGCGCGATGCCTTCGAGCTCGCCGCTGTCTTCCGTGCAGGTTCCTGAAAATCCGATGCCGACCTCGAGGCCGCCGAACACGGGGTTCTCGCCTTTTGCCGGCGTGTGCTCCTGGTTCAGCATCTCGCCCTTCCAGCGCCCGTCCGCCGAGGCATAGGCGCCGAGATAGTAGAAGAAGGCATCGCCGCCGAGGATGCGCCCGTCGATCAGCAGCATCACGCCGGACAGTCCGGCCTCGACGCCGTCGAGCGCGCTCAGCTTCATGCCATAGAGCCCGTTGGCGATGCCGCCCGGTCCGACCTTCCCGCTCGGCGGCAACCCCTCGTCGTCGAGGCGGGTGAGGTTGGCCCAGAACCTGGCGCCCGGCATGGTGTCCGCGCCGCCCTCGAGACGGATCTGGTTGCCGTAGAGCCGGCCGCGCGCCCCGATCGAGGCGACGTCGGCGCCCATCAGCGGCTTGTAGCTGGGGTCGAGGTTGTGCCGCTCGGTGATGACCTCTGCGACAATCTCGCCGTCGCGCTCGACATAGGTGCCGAGATGCGCAAAGCCCGAATTGCCGCCCAGCATCCTGCCGTCGTGCAGGCACATGATGCTGCAACCGAACGCATCGTTGACGCCGTATTCAACCTTGTAGAGCCCGTCCAGCAACGTCCTGAACCCGCAAAACCGGAAATGAATTGCGGGCTACCTAGCATCGTCGCCGCGGCGAAACCACCGGCTTTTCCGCGCATCACCGCCCGGGGGCCTCCGCCCGCCATGATGCCATTATGCCCCTGTTTTGCCCGACGGGTCAAACCCCACTTCGTAAAATCCGCAGTCAATGATTTCAGGGACTTGGCTCCTGTGCATGGGGTTGTTTTTCGACTTTTTATGTCCGGCCCTGCGGAAAGGGGCCTTCACGCCTCAGTGACGCTTGAAATACTGCACCTCGCGCTCGTGCTTCTCGGCGGCCGCACGGCTCTTGAACGTGCCGAGGTTACGGCGCTTGCCGGTCTTCGGATTCACCTTGCGTGAATAGAGGCGGTATTCGCCCGATGCCAGTTTGCGGATCATGATCGCGCTCCGTTTCGTCTGGATGTCAACGGCGTCCGCGCGAGCCGGGTTCCGTCGAATCGTGGCTCTGTTCGTGAGCCACTGCGCGACCGCGATGGCGTTCAGAAGCACAGCGTGGTGACCAGCTTGCCCTGCTTGTCCTTGATGGCATAGGGGCAGCGAATGCGCTCCAGCGCTTTCTTGGCGTCCTCGTCGCCGAGCGCAGCGGCGCGCTCGTAATAGGCCTTGGCGGCGTCCTTGTCCTTCGCACCGCCGCGGCCGCCTTCCGCGAAGGCGCCCATCCGCTCCAGCGCGCCGGGATGGTTTTGGGCCGCCGCCTTCTCGAACAAGGCGCGCGCCGCAACGTCGTCCTTGTCGCCGCCGGAGCCTTCGGACAGCATCAGGCCGAGCTGGTACTGCGCCTCCGCGTTGGTCTCGGCAGCCTTGCCGAGCAGCGCGCGCGCCTGGGCGGGGTCGGCCGGCGCCGCGCCGCCTGCAGCGCCGAGCGCGGCAAGGTTACTGACCCCGCGGGGGTTGCCGGCCTGCGCCGCCTTCTCGAACAGCTTTCGCGCTTGCGCTTCGTCCTTCGCGACGCCCGAGCCGGTGGCGTAGGTAACACCGAGCTCGACCATCGCCGCACTCGATCCCTTGTCGGCGGCCTTGCGCCAGGCCGCGATCGACTCTGCCGTCTGCCGGTTCGCCGCGTAGGCGCGCCCGAGCTCGAACATCGCGCGGCGCGAGGCGTTTGCCGCCTGCCTGCAGAACTTGATCGCGGTTACGATGTCGGCGGAAGCGATCTCCGCGACGCCCTTCACGTCGGCCGGCTTGTCGGGATCGCTGGGATCGGCGGCGAGGCGGTCGCACAAGACGAGATCGGCCGATTGCGCCTGCGCCGTCAGGGGCGCGGCGAGCGCCAGAAGCATGGTAAGGAGGAAAGTCCGCATGATCGTCACGTTGCGTCTGTGGCCCGGCAAATTCAAGGCTCGAGTCGGCTCACGTGGCTCAGGCGCGATGCAACAGCTTGAGCGCTGCGGTCAGGCGCAAGGATCGCTTGCCGGCCAGCGCTGTTGCCTCCAGCACCGCCTGCTCCGCGTCGTAGCTGCCGGAGAAGCCGATGCCGACCTCGTGGCCGCCGAAGATCGGATCGTCCTTGGCCGGCGTGTGCTCCTGGTTGAGGATCTGGCCCTTCCAGCGCCCCTTCGCGGCGGTGTAGCTGCCGAGATAATAGAAGGCCGCATCGCCGCCGAGGATGCGGCCCTGGTTCAGCAGCATCACCCCGGTGAGTCCCCCGTCAAGGCCGTCGAGCATGCGCAGGTGGATGGAGTAGAGACCGTCGCTGATGCCACCTTCGCCGACGCCGCCGGCGATCGGCACCTCCTCGTCGGTGATCGGCGTCATCAGCGACTGAAACGGCACGCCTGGCAGCTCCTTGAGCTCGCCCTTGAAGCGATAGAGATCGCCGTCGGCCCAGCCCTTCGCGATCAGGGTTGCATCGTCGGTGCCCGCCATGGCGCGGTAGCTTGGATCGGGGTTATGGCGGACGGTCTTGATCACGACGTCGACGCCGCTGTCGGTCTTCTCGTAGGTGCCGATATGGGCGAAGGCCGAATTGCCGCCGAGCATCTTGCCGTTGCCGGCATGCATCACGCTGCGGCCGACGGCATCGCCGAGCTGAAATCTCACCTTGTAGAAGCCTTCAATCACCAGCCGTGTCCCCGGCCCTGCGCGCGTCCGGATGCACTCTATCCCGCTTTCGACGGCGATGGACAAGTTTCGCAGCGCCCGGGCCGGCCACAGCTGTCATCGAAATGCAAAAATCCGCCGGAGCTTTCGCTCCGGCGGATTGTGAGCCAACCCGGGCCAGCCCCCCAGCCCGGGCCGGGAGGATCTTAGGCCGCGGCCTTCTTGTCGGTCGGCACGGACGAGATCGTCTTCAGGATCTGCGAGGCGATCTGGTAGGGGTCGCCTTGCGAGTTCGGACGGCGGTCTTCCAGATAGCCCTTGTAGCCGTTGTTGACGAAGGAGTGCGGAACGCGGATCGAGGCGCCGCGATCGGCAACGCCGTAGCTGAACTTGTTCCACGGCGCGGTCTCGTGCTTGCCGGTCAGACGCTTGTCGTTGTCCGGGCCGTAGACGGCGATGTGGTCCATCAGGTTCTTCTCGAAGGCCGCCATCAGCGCCTCGAAATATTCCTTGCCGCCGACTTCGCGCATATAGGCGGTCGAGAAGTTGGCGTGCATGCCCGAGCCGTTCCAGTCGGTGTCGCCGAGCGGCTTGCAGTGGAATTCGATGTCGATGCCGTACTTCTCGGTGAGGCGCAGCATCAGGTAGCGGGCCATCCACATCTGGTCGGCAGCGGTCTTGGAGCCCTTGCCGAAGATCTGGAATTCCCACTGGCCCTTGGCGACTTCCGCGTTGATGCCTTCATGGTTGATGCCGGCAGCGAGGCAGAGGTCGAGATGCTCTTCGACGATCTTGCGGGCGACGTCGCCGACGTTCGAGTAGCCGACGCCGGTGTAGTACGGCCCCTGCGGTGCCGGATAGCCGGCATCGGGGAAGCCGAGCGGACGGCCGTTCTTGTAGAAGAAGTACTCCTGCTCGAAGCCGAACCAGGCGCCGGGGTCGTCCAGGATGGTGGCGCGCTTGTTGGACGGATGCGGGGTCTTGCCGTCGGGCATCATGACTTCGCACATCACCAGCACACCGTTGGTGCGCGCACCGTCCGGGAACACGGCGACGGGCTTCAGCACGCAATCGGAGCTGTGGCCTTCGGCCTGCTGGGTGGAAGAGCCGTCGAAGCCCCAGAGCGGGAGCTGCTCGAGCGTCGGGAACGACGCGAATTCCTTGATCTGAGTTTTGCCGCGCAAATTCGGAGTCGGCGTATATCCGTCGAGCCAGATGTACTCGAGCTTGTACTTGGTCATTGAGCCTCTCTGTAGATGATGCGAAAGGTTGGGGGCCCGGGAGGCCCCCGCACGTTTGTACCCGGCCATCATCGGCCGGCGCTTCCCAAGCATTTCGCGTGCCAAAAGGCCGCACTACGGGCGGTTTTCCACCGCTTCCCGCTCCTCCTCGCCGCGGACGAGCCCTGCACGCCACCATGCGTCATAGCCGCGCACCCTGACGTGAAGCTGCACTGCAAAGATCCTGCTGAAATCGCCCGATTCAGAAGCAGCGGACGCCACCCCGTGCATTGCCGATGAAACGCGCATCAACCTCCGGCAACTTTCGCAAACTCCCCCACCCCTCCCCAGCAACCTTCGGAATGGCCCACGCGTTGGTCAGCAGCAGCGTGCCTTGGAGGATGCAGAAGGCTGCCTGCCTACAAATTGGGCGGAAACTGATTTCCTTTTCAGCACTTTCCAATCCGGAATGCGCGGCCGATATGGGGATTCCAGTAACCACAATCGAACGAGTCGGGCGCACCATGGAGGCCAAGGCGCTTCGACCAAGGAGAATCGCAATGATGAACAATGGTCTGAGTCACGGATCTGCAAAGATCTACCAATTCCCCGTCGGCGGCCGTGCGGCCCTCGCCGGACGCCGCTACGGTGAGACCCGCCTGCCCGCCGACCAGGCTTCGCTGCCCGCGAACGTGTCGACCTGCAGCGACAGCTGGTATCACCAGGACGCGGTCGACGAAGCCAAGCCCAAATGGGAACGCTGATGCCGGCTACGGGTCTGACAACGCCGGGCTTGCGCAAGCGGCCGGTGACAGTTTGAAAAAGGGTCGAAACAACGGCGTTTCGGCCCTTTTTGATTCCAGGTGCGCTCCCGCCTAGATCCCGGGCTTTTCGACCACCGCGCATGCGGTAACCGGCCGATTCAGATGCTTGACCGTTGCAGGTCCGGTCTTGGGAATCCTCAGCGTGACTCCCGCCCCCGAATAGCGCGCTCCCGAAACCGCCAGCCGTTTGGCGAGCGTAACGGGCTCACCATCGATCTGGAGGAAGGCGCGCTTGTCGTAGTCATAAAACCCGACGATGAACTGCGTACCATCGGCGCAGCGGTAGGTTTGGAAGGTCTGCGCATCGGCCTGCCGCGCACCCGGCAATGCGCCCACCAGCATACTGACCGTCAAAACAATGGCCTTGTGCCGGCCCATGATCGCCCCCTGTAATAGACCGCAAGGACGCCAAACGTGCATCCGGTGGAACCATAACCCAAGCTGATCCCATGCAAGACTCCCCGCTGAAGGACTCCCCTGCCCGTCATCTCGCCCTCCAGGGTGCGAGCAATTTCCGCGACCTCGGCGGCTACCCGACCAAGGATGGCCGCACCACACGCTGGCGACACATTTTCCGCTCCAACCATCTCGGTCAGCTCACTGCGGCCGACATCGAAATCGTCCGCGCGCTGGGCGTGCGCAGCGCCTTCGATTTCCGTGGCCTCGAGGAGCGCGCGGGCGGCATCTGCGTCGTGGACGAGATCACGGTGCATTCGCTGCCGATCGAACCGACCGTCGTGGCCGGGCTGCGCGCCGAGCTCGCGAAGGGCACGCTGACCGCGGCCGTGGCGCTCGAGCTCATGCGTGAGTCCTATCGCAATTATGTGCGCCACAACACGCACAGCTTCCGTGCGCTGTTCGGTCATTTGCTGGAAGACCGCGCGCCGCTCGTGATCCACTGCACCGCCGGCAAGGACCGCACCGGCTTTGCCAGCGCGTTGATCCTGCACGCGCTCGGCGTGTCGGACGAGGTCATCGCCGAGGATTATCTCTTGACCAACCGGCACTACAAGCGCGACCCGTCGAACGCCTCCGATCTGCCCGCCGATGTCCTCGACGCGATCGGCAGCGTCGAGGCCTCGTACCTGGCGGCCGCCTTCGAGGCCGTCGGGCGTGACTATGGCGATCTCGAAACCTACTTGCGTGATGGGCTCAAGCTCGGCACAGCAGAGCGAACCGCACTGAAGGCGCGCTATCTGCAAGCGTAGGCGGCCGCGCCGGGAGAAACGATGATGCGAGGCAAGGTTCTGGTCGTCACCGGCGTTCTCGGCGCAATTGGCAAAGTGGTTTCCGAAGTCGCGCGGTCCCGCGGTGCGCTCATCGCCGGCATCGATCACGCGCCATCGCAATTGCCGGCAACGCCCGAACGCATCGAGATCGGCGGTGTCGATCTGTCCGACGCGGCGCAAGCGAAAACGGCCGTCGATAGGGCCGCAAAGCATTTCGGCCGGCTCGACGTACTGATCAACATCGCCGGCGGGTTCGCCTTCGAGACCGTCGGCGACGGCGATATCGCGACATGGCAGCGCATGCATGCGCTGAACGTGCTGACCGCGCTCAACACCTCGCGCGCGGCGCTGCCGCACCTCGCCGAGTCCATGGCCGGTCGCATCGTCAATATCGGCGCGATGGGCGCGCTGCAGGCAGGCAGCGGCATGGGTCCTTATGCGGCGTCGAAAGCCGGCGTGCATCGCCTGACAGAGGCCCTCGCCAGCGAGTGGAAGGGCAAGGTCACCGTCAATGCGGTGCTGCCCTCGATCATCGACACCAAGGCCAACCGCGCCGACATGCCGAAAGCCGACTTTTCCAAATGGGTGACGCCGCAGGAACTCGCCGAAGTTATCCTGTTCCTCGCCAGCGATGCCGCGAGCGGCGTTACGGGCGCCCTGATCCCGGTCGGTGGACGGATGTGATTGCGTTCTGATCGGACCGTCAAAAGCATCGGCTCCGATTCAACCGGGGCCGAGAAGGTTCTAGACTGTCTGCAACTGATTCTCCGATCGGACGTCCCCCCTTGGAAACCGCGCTTTACCTGCCCGTCAAACGCTTCCTCGAAGAGCTCGGCTTCACGGTCAAGGGCGAGATCGGCGGCTGCGATCTGGTCGGACTCAGCGCCGGCGATCCACCCGTTGTGGTGATCGGCGAGCTGAAGCTTGCCTTTAATCTCGAGCTGATCCTGCAGGCAGTCGATCGCGCGCCGGCCGGTGACGAGGTCTGGATCGCAGCGAAAATGTCCGCGCGCGGCAAGGGACGCGAGAGCGATGCGCGCTATCGCAATCTCTGCCGTCGCCTCGGCTTCGGCATGCTTGGCGTGACCGATCGCGGCCAGGTCGAAGTGCTGGTGAAGCCGCCGACCGCGGCGCCGCGCCGCGAGCCGAAGGTGCGCTCGCGTCTCGTCGCCGAACATCAGCGCCGGCAGGGCGATCCCGTGCTCGGCGGCAGCACCCGCGCACCGATCATGACGGCCTATCGCCAGCAGGCGCTGGCCTGCGCGTCAGCCCTTGCCGAGGGACCGAAGCCGGTGCGCGAGCTGCGCGAGCGCTGCCCCGATGCCGGCAAGATCTTGCTTAACAATGTGTATGGCTGGTTCGAACGCGCTGAGCGCGGGATCTACCGGCTCACCGAAGCCGGACATGCCGCCCTGAAGCGTTGGCCTCAGAAACGGGTGGAGGTCGGCGCAGGTGCTGCGTCACCGCTGTGACACCAGACCGGTGCATAGCTGAGATGCCACACCGATTTCATATTGCAATGCAACATTGGTGGCACTAGGTATCCCGGCATCAAAATGAGGCCGTTATGAGCGCAGACTGGAATACCAAATATGGCACGCGGCGCGTCCGCCACGATCCCCCGACCCTGGACGAGGCGATCTTCGCCGCTGTCGGCATCACCGACGACCAGGCGCAGCAGGCCGAGATCGCCGCAGCCTTGATGGGGATGCCGCTCGATGTCGTCCAGGCCGAGGTGAAGAAGCAGGCCCGCACCAACAGCCGCATCACCGCTACCCGCGTGATCGCCGGCGAACAGGGCGCGCAGCGCTCCGTCGTGGTCGAACGCCGCGTCGTCCGCCGCTTCGGCGCCGGCACGCGCAGCTGAGCATTCATTTCATCGCACAGAACACGAAAGCGGACCGGCCTTGCCGGTCCGCTTTGTGATTCCTGTCCGCAATTTCCGGGCTATGCGGCGCGATTGCCGTACATGCTCGAGATCAGCTTCCAACAAGTGCTGTTGAAGCTGAGAAGAGCGCGCCCGGCCGTGAACGGCGAGGCCGCGAGATCAGCAAGCTCGGCCTCGGGCGTCTTGGCGAGGTCGATCGTGCCGGTCGATTCGCCGTGGCGGAAAGCCAGATGGGCCCCGAACTTCCTGGCGAGCGCCCGCATCGCGTGATTTTCGGCGCCCGTCGTGATGCGCAGCTGCTTGTAGCCCTTCCACCGCGCCTCTGCGATCAGGCGGCGGAACAGCACGGTGCCGACGCCTTGGCGACGCGCGGAGGCTTCCACGCTGAAGGCGACCTCCGGCAAGGAATCGTCCTCCGGCGGATGCAGTTCGGCCGCACCGCGCACCACGCCGTCGGTGATATAGGCAACGATCACGGTGCCATCCTCGGCGCAGCGGGCGGCGTAGCGCTCGATGAAGCTGTCGTCGAGAAAGCCGTTAAAACGGTCATGCCGGCTGCTGGCATCAAGCCTCAGCAGGTGATCGCGCAGGAGCGGCAATTCTTCCTGCTGGATCAGGGTCCGTACATAGCCGGGAACGGTACGGACGGTGTCTTCAAGTACCACGTCAGAACTCCTCTTGGTGTCCCTCGAGGAGGCGTTCGAATCCCTAGGTCCCCCATATTGTGCATCGCACCATGATTTTCAAGATGGAGATCTGCCCAAGTTTCAGGCATCGGCGCGACTAATTCGTTAATAAAATCAAAGCCCCTAGGTTCACAGGACGAGCTGGGTCTGGGTCACCACTGCAACCAATTTGCCGTCCTCGGTTTCCAGCCTGGTGGTCCAGACCTGGGTCCGCCGGCCCTTGTGCACCGGGGTGGCCGTAGCGATGAGCGTGGCCCCCTCCTTCGCCCCACCGATGAAATTGGTCTTGCTCTCCAGCGTGGTCGTACCCTTGGCGTCCTCTGGCAGGTTGATCACGGTCGCTGCCGCGCCGACGGAATCGGCCAGCGCCATCACGGCCCCGCCGTGGATGGTGTGGTGAAGCGTGCAGAGATCGGCCCGGACCGTCATCCGCGCCACCACGCGGTCCTTCTCCGCCTCGACAAACTCGACGCCCTTGAGCTCGGCGAACGGCATCTTCATCGCTTTAAGTTTCTCGAGCGGCGTCATCGGAACTGCTCCCGATTGGTTGTTGTCTCAGCGTGAATTGCCGCGCGCGGCGAAGCAATGACGTCCAAGGTAATCATCCCGGACATCTGAGGAACAGTCCTTCCTCACGTCACCGCATTCACGACCTGGTACTCCGGCCGCCGCCAGATCTCATCGGCAATCACCTCTTCGATCATCTCCGCCGCGCGGATGATCTCGTCCGCTCCGACATAAAGCGGCGTGAGGCCGAACCGCATGATGTCGGGCGCGCGGAAATCACCGATGACACCGCGGGCGATCAGGGCCTGCATCGCGGCGTAGCCGCCGGCGAAGGCGAACGAGACTTGCGAGCCGCGCCGCTCATGCTCGCGCGGGGTCACGAGCTTGAGTTGCGGACAACGGCGCTCGACTTCACCGATCAGGAGATCGCCGAGGATAAGCGAACGCGCACGAACCTCGGCGATATCGACTTTGTCCCAGATATCGAGGGAGGCCTCCAACGCCGCCATGGCGAGCACTGGCGGCGTGCCGACGCGCATGCGTTCGACGCCGCCCGCGGCCGCATAGGCAAGCTCGAACGCAAACGGTTTTGCGTGACCCATCCACCCCGACAGAGCGGAGCGCGCGCCATCGGCATGGCGAGGCGCGACATAGAGGAAGGCCGGCGCGCCGGGGCCGGCGTTGAGGTATTTGTAGGTGCACCCAGCGGCGAAATCGGCACCGCTGCCGGCGAGATCGACCGGCAGCGCGCCGGCGGAATGGGCGAGATCCCACACCGTGACGATGCCGTGCGCATGCGCTTTCGCGGTGAGCTTCGCCATATCGTGGCGGCGGCCGGTGCGGTAGTCGACCTCGGTAATGTACAGAACCGCGATCTCCTCGGACAATACGCCCTCGATCTCCTCCGGTGCCACCAGGCGCAATTGATGGCCGCGCCCGAGCGTCGCGATCAGGCCTTCGGCCATGTACAGGTCGGTCGGGAAGTTGCCGGTGTCCGACAGAACGATCCTGCGGGACGGGGTCATGTCGAGCGCGGCGGCGAGTGCCTGATACACCTTCAGGGACAGCGTGTCTCCGACCATGACGGAGCCGGCCTCGGCACCGATCAACCGCGCGATGCGATCGCCGACATGGCGCGGCTGGACATACCAGCCTGCGGTGTTCCACGCGCGGATCAGCTCGTTGCCCCACTCCACGGTGATCACGCGGTTGACGCGCTCGGCAACGCCCAGCGGCAACGCCCCAAGCGAATTGCCGTCGAGATAGATCACGCCGTCAGGCAAGTGGAACAACGCTCTGGTGTCGTCGTAGACGCGAAGCCTGGTCATGAACATCCCTACAAAATCGTACGCACGCGCCAGAGCTCGGGAAAGAGTTCGACCTCGAGCATGCGCTTCAGATAACTCACGCCACCAGTGCCGCCGGTACCACGCTTGAAGCCGATGACGCGCTCGACCGTGGTGACGTGGTTGAAGCGCCAGCGCCGGAAATAGTCTTCGAAATCGACCAGCTTCTCGGCGAGTTCGTAGAGCATCCAGTGCGTCTCCGGCGCCTCGTAGACGATACGCCAGGCCTGCAGCACGCCTTCGTTGAAGCTGTGGGTCTCGCGAACGTCGCGCGCCAGCACCGCCGCAGGCATCTTGAGCCCGTTTCGGTCGGCGAGCCGCAGCACCTCGTCGTAGAGGCTTGGCGTCGCGAGCTCGGATTCGAGCAACTTGATTGTCTCCGCATCGTGTGCGTGCGGCTTCAGCATGGCGTGGTTGCGGTTGCCGAGCAGAAATTCGATCAGGCGGTATTGCCGCGACTGGAAGCCCGAGGATTGTCCGAGCTGCGAGCGGAAGCGGGTATACTCGCTGGGCGTCATGGTGCGCAGCACGTCCCAGGCGCCGTTGAGCTGCTCGAAGATGCGCGACATCCGCGCCAGCATCTTCATCGCGGGTTGCACCTCATCCCGTGAGATCGCACCGCGCGCGGCGCTGAGCTCGTGGATGGCGAGGCGCATCCACAGCTCCGTGGTCTGATGCTGGATGATGAACAGCATCTCGTCATGCGCCTCCGACAGCGGATGCTGCGCACCGAGGATCGCGTCCAGCGCGAGATAGTCACCGTAGGACATGCGCCGGGAGAAGTCGGTCTCGGCCCCTTCGCTTGTGGGATCGTAATCGCTGGACGTCATGGCTGGCCCTCTCGAACGATCGTCCCTGGCCTCATCCGTCTAGGCCGATCAGGCGCGCGGTGATCTGTGACGACGGGTCCTTGAGCCCGTCGATCACTGTGAAATGGTTGAGGCCGGGCTCAACGACGAGGTGCGTCGGCACGTCGAAGCCGGTCCAGATATTGGCCATCAAATCGGACTGGCGGATGAATTCGGGCCGCTCACTGCCGCCGACCCAGGCCGTTACGGGCGAATGCCCCCGTGGCAGATGCAGCGCAGCGCTTTCCAGCGTCGCCTCCTCCATCGTCATGCCCAGCGTCTCGTTCATTCCAGTCTTCAGGAGCGGACGTAAGTCGTGCAGGCCGCTGATCGAGAGCGTACCGGCAATGCGGTTGTAGACGGCGGACTCGAGCCGGCTGTCGTCGCACAGCATGCGCGTGACGAGATGGCCGCCGGCGGAATGGCCGGCCAGCCGGATCGGCCCCGAGACGAGCGATGCCGCTTTGGCGATCGCGGCGGTGATTTCCGCAGTGATATCGGAGATGCGGGCAGCCGGTGCCAGCGTGTAGCTCGGCAGCGCCACCGTCCAGCCATGGTGCCGCGCACCTTCGGCGAGGTCGGTCCAGGCCGACTTGTCGAAACGCATCCAGTAGCCGCCGTGGACGAAGACGACGAGACCCTTGCTGTCGCCGTCAGGCAGGACCAGATCGAGCTTCTGGCGCTCGCCGGCGCCGTAGGCGATGTCGGGGCGAAATTCCTTCAGCCCGGCGCGGTAGGCCGCCGCCCGCTCCGCCCACAGCGCCGGCATCTTGTCCGAGCCCGGGATATGGGCCGAATTGGCGTAAGCGTCATCCCAATCGCGCATCGTTGCTCCCGAGGACTCGTCCGACGAACCGGACGCCAGTCTGCCACCGGTCAGGACGGCATCCTAGTCTTTCTTTTAAGCTTAAAGGATTTGGGAGGGCCCATCGATTGCGCAGCTGACGACTGGCCCGGTGCGTTCCCCGGGCGCAGCGCAGCGTGCAACGATGCGTTGCTGAACCGGGGTCCAGTGCATGTGGCGACATGGGTCCCGGCTCTGCGGAGCACCACGCGGAACGACGCTTCGCATCGTCCGCGCGCTGCACCGCGTCCGGGACACCAAACTACGCCTTCTCCACGCCGCACCATTCCGCGATGAACAGAGCCATCGCCTTGGTCGTCTTCTTCAACGACTCCAGGTCGACGAACTCGTTGAAGCCGTGCATCTCCCCTCCGCTGGCACCGAAACACAGACTCGGGATGCCGTGGTTGAGGCCGTAGAAGCGCGTGTCGGTCAGTGCCGTGAAGACGAGATCCTCTGGCGTGCCGCCATAGACCCTCTTGAAAGCTTTCCCGAACGCAGCCTCGGGCTCCGCGGCATTGGTCAGCTCATAGCCTTCCGACAGGAAGCCGGACCATTCGACCTGCGGCGGATTGTTGGCGAGGAAACGGTGGTTGCGCGAAGCGGCGGCGACGCAAGCCATGATCTCCTTCTGGTGATCGGCGATCGACCAGCCCGGCAACACCGCAATCCGGCAGTCGACGTCGCACCAGGCCGGCACGCTCGAGGCCCAGTCGCCGCCCTTGATGACGCCGGCGTTGAAGTTTACGGGATGGTCGAGCGTCTTGAAGTGGCGGTCGGCCTTGGCCCGCTCGTTCCATTCGATCTCGAGCTTTTGCAGCGCCTGGATCAGGTGGTACGCCGCCATGATTGCGTTCGCGCCGGAGCCTGCGAAGGCAACATGGGTCGGGTGCCCCTTCACGCGGAGGCGAAACCAGATCACGCCGACCTGCGAGCGCACCATCTTGCCGCCGGTCGGCTCCGGAATGAAGCAGGCATCGGCGCGATAGCCGCGCTGCAGGGTGGAGAGTGCGCCGACACCCGTGCTCTCCTCCTCGATCACCGATTGAAAATGGATCCGCGCCGTCGGTCTGAAGCCCGCGGCCTTGATCGCGTCCAGCGCGTAGAGCGCACCGATCGTCCCGGACTTCATGTCGCAGGCACCGCGGCCGAACATCTTGCCGTCCTTGATCACCGGCGCGAATGGCGGCGTATCCCACAATTCCAGCGGACCGGCCGGCACCACATCGCAGTGCCCCTGCAGGATCAGCGACTTGCCGCCGTTCGTTCGCGGACGGTAAGTGCCCACCACGGATCGCGCCTTCGAAAAGTCGTGCTCGATCGGACCGAAGCCGCGCAGGTCCTTCAAATCCTCGATATCGATGTGCCAGTCGTCGACCTCGTAGCCGCGTTCGCGCAGGAGATCGCCGATCATGTCCTGGCATGGTCCCTCCGCCCCGCGGGTCGAAGGGATCGCGACGAAATCGCGGGTGGTTGCAAGCTGAGCTTCGAAGCCGTTGTCGACGGCGTCGAGAATCCTCTGCTGCGTTTCGGCATTCATTCGGGCGACTCCAGACATTCCAATGGTCCCAAGGCGCGCGCAAACTAGCCGATTTCAGCCGTTCGGGTACTCCAGAAAATATGCATCCCGCAATGCATCTTCGAGCAGCCGGCCTTCGGAATAGCCGTTCAGCGTCGCAGGCCGGCTCACACCATCGAGCAGGCGCGGGCACGGTTCGGGGGCGCCGAGCACGGTGCGGACCGGAATGCGCTCCGCATAGATCGGCAGCGCGTAGTCCTCGTCATCGTCGGCGACACCCTTGGCGCGGATCTTGGCCGAGGCTTCCTCGATTTGCATGGCGATGAAGGACGTTGCCTTGATTTCCTGTGTGGAGCTTGGACGCAGGCCGGCGGTGCGATCCGGGAAGAAGCGATCGACCATCGCGATCACCGCCCGCTCCTTCTCATCGGGATCGGTGACGAGATAGGCCCTACCGAACGCCATCACGGCGCGATAGTCGGCGGAATGGTTGAAGCCGCAGCGCGCCAGCACGAGGCTGTCGAGATGGGCAACCGTCAGGCAGACGCGCTCGCCCTTGCTCTGGTTGCGCAGCATGCGGCTGGCGCTCGATCCGTGCCAGTAGAGCCTGGTGCCCTCGCGCCAGAAGAAGGTCGGCGTGCAATAGGGCTGGCCGTCGATCACGTAGGAGACGTGGCACAGCATCGAGGAATCCAGGATGCGATGGACCGTGTCGTGATCATAGAAGCCGCGGTCGTGCCGGCGCTTCACCTGATTGCGGGCCGACGTCGGATAGGAGTTCGAGGTCTCGGTCTGGCTCACGGCCGCTCCTGCTCGGATGGAAGAAGTCCGGAGCAGTTGTAGCGGCGCATTTGGTCTGCGATAGTTCCAATTCCATGCAAAAAATTCCGACCAATTCGTCCTCCCGAGCCAAGCCCGAGCTTCCGCTCGACCTCACCGGCCCTCACGTCACGGCCGGCGCTTCCGCCGCGCACCGGCTCTATCAGGCGCTGTGCGAAATGATCGTCTCCGGCCTGGTCAGGCCGGGCGAGCCGCTGCCGCCGTCACGGACGCTGGCCAGGCAGACCGGCTTCCGCCGCAACGCCGTCGTCACCGCCTATGAGCGCCTGATTGCCGACGGCTTTGCCGACGCAACGGTCGGCTCCGGAACGTTCGTCGCGGCGCGTATCCCCAAGCGCGCCGCCGAGCCGAACAAGCCGAAGGTCGCTCTCGAAGCGCCAAAGCAAGGCGCGTTTGCGCTGGGCTGTACCCACATCGACGAGCGCGCCGTACAGCGCTTTCGCGCTTTCGTCGGCCGCCGCATGCGCGCATTCGGACCCGAGCACCTGCATTATGGCGATCCTCGCGGCAGCCGCGAGCTGCGCGTGGCGATCGCGGACCATCTCTTGTCGGCGCGGGGGCTGCGTTGCGACCCCGACCAGATCATGCTGACCTCGGGCACGCTGCACGCGCTACGGATCGTGCTGAGCGCGATCCTGGGATCCAGCGACCAGGTCTGGTGCGAGGACCCGGGCTATCCCGCCGCGCGAAAAACCATCGCCCATTGCGGTTATCGCACCGTGCCTGTCCCGGTGGACGAACACGGGATGCGCGTCGCCAAAGGCCGCATCGCGGCGCCGTCCGCGCGCGCGGCCTACGTCACACCGTCGCACCAGTTTCCGCTTGGCATGCAAATGTCGATGCCGCGGCGGCTCGAGCTTCTGGACTGGGCGAAACAGGCAGGCGCATTCGTGCTCGAGGACGATTACGACAGCGAGTTCCGCTATGACGGCGCGCCGCTGATGTCGCTCGCCGGCATCGATCGCCTCCAGCGCGTGATCTACCTCGGCACCTTTGCCAAGACGCTGTTTCCGGGCTTGCGCATCGGCTATTGCGCCCTGCCCGAACGCCTGATCGCCGACGTGACGGCGGCGCGCGCGGCGCTCGACCGTTTTCCCGGCACGCTGATGGAGGGCGCGGTGGCGGATATGCTCAATTCCGGCGCCTTCGCCGCGAACCTGAAGCGCGTGCGGAAACTCTATCGCGAAGCCCGCGACGTGCTCGCCGAGACGCTGGAAGTCGCGTCCGGTGGCGCGCTTTCGGTGCCGGTGCCATCACAAGGCCTGCATCTTGTCGCGCGGTTCGATCCTGCCGTCGATCCGGCGGTGGCGGCGCATGCCAAGCAAGCGGCCGGCGCCGAAGGCTGGCTATTGGCGGACACTTATTCGCGCGGGCGTCCCCTGCCCGGCTTCGTACTGGGATTTTCCGGGCATCCGATGCCACAGCTCGTGGCCTCTGCCGAACGTCTCGCGAGGGAATCGCGCGCCGCGTTGGGCGCAAGGCGAACATCGCCCCGCCGGGCGTGACGAAGCTTCCCTATCAGAATCGCCCGCCGCTCCCTAGATTGCGGCATCGATGCCGGGACCTCATATCATGCTGCTGCGCCGTGCGACTTGCCTTTCGCTGCTGTTCTCCATCGCGCTTGCCTCGACGGCACGCGCCGCCACCATCGGACGGGAGCAGGACATCGGCGATCTCAAGCTCGGCCAGCGCGTGCTCGTGGATGACGGAACCTGCCCCGCTGGCCAGGTCAGGGAAGTGCGCGGCGCGAAAATGACCGACAAGGGAGTCTCGCGCACGAGCTCCTGCGTGCCGCGGCACGGACCGAAAACGAAGTGATGATCCGAGAAGTTATTTCGCCGGATCGAACATGCACTGCAAGGTCGGTTTGGCGATCTTGGTGAAGGTCGGGCCGATCTCGCTGTGCTTGGAGGCCGGCACCCAATCGGTCTCGATGGTGGGCACGCCGGTCTCGCTGATGCCGCGCAACAGCGCTTCGCGCAGATCGCGATCCTCGACGGCTGCGGCGGCGTGATCGTGCAGGCAGCCGCAGACTTCCTCCGGATGCTCCCAGCGCCCGAGCATGCGCGGCGCACACTGGCGCACGAATTCGCCACGCGGATCCGGTAGCCTGGAAGGTGAGCGAACCTGCGCCTGAACGGAGCTGATTGTCAGAAGGGACACGAACGCTGCGGCGCAGAAACGAAGCAACATGATGGGCTTTGCCGGCTGTTGTGCTGTGTGCGGTCAGAAGCGCGCGGCAACGATGATCGGCTGAGCGGCCGGCACCGCCACGGGCGAGCCGCTGTACTGGAAGGTGCCGATACCGGGGAGATTGCCGTCGGGCGCCCCCGCCAACGAGGAGCCGGCGAGCACGAAACCGAAAGCAAGAATGAAGCTGAGCGCGCGCATGATGTGTGTCCCAATTCGGTGGCCGGCGGTGTGCCGAGGTCGTTATGAGCCTGATAACCATGGGCGGTTTCGCGCGTGATGCGCCAAAAGCTGAAAATGGTTTCGTCTTCGTGAGAATTGTTTCGTCCCGGCCGCGGCAACGAAACAATTCTCGGAAAATGCCAGTTATTTCAGACATCTCACTCGGCAGGCCAAAGTCGCCTGGCAAGTTCCGGCGCCGGCACGGACATGCGCCCTGCGCAGGTGTCGTCACGCGGCCGCCGCGCGCGCTTCACATGCATTTTACGTTTTTCTGGTGAAAGGACGGCAACAGAAGGCTGGACCCTGTCGAACCTGGGTTGGTTCGCCAACGACCCAAGCCCTCGAAACCGAGACGCCCGGATCACCGGGCGCGTTCACGTGAGGGATGGCCATGATGTCGGCAAATCGCGCAACGCCGCGCGATGAAAATCCACCGACGGATCGTGCAGATCAACCGATCATTCGCGGCAGCGCCGGCGCAATGGCGCTGCAATCGAGCCGCGGCCTCGAGGCCGCGCCGCAGACGTTCGTGCGGCTGACCGGGTCGCGCCTTGCGGCGCCGCGCGAGCGCCACCGGGTGAACGCAAGCCCGTCGCAGGTGTGAACGCAACTGCGTCACTGCGTAAAGAACTCGCCGCACTTCTGAATGTTTGCATCCGCCGGTCCCCACGGCATGATCGGCACGGTCGAGGTCGAGTTCTTCGGCGAGCCTTCGATCAGCTTGTCCGAATAGACCATGTAGACCAGCACGTTGCGCTTGGCGTCGCAGCCGCGCACGATCTGCATCTTCTTGAAGAACAGCGACCGGCGCTGGCGGAACATGTCGTCGCCCTGCTCCATCTTGTGCTTGAACTTGATCGGACCGACCTGGCGGCAGGCCAGCGAGATGTCGGAGACCTCCTCGGCAAGGCCGAGCCAGCCCTTGAAGCCGCCCTTCTCCGGCACCGTGAAGTGACAGGCGACGCCCTCGACTTCGGGATCGTCGAGACCATAGGTCGCGAGCTTGTCGTTGGGGCTCACCCATTTGAACACGGTGGAGCGGCGAAAGATCAGATCGGGCTCGTCGGCCGCAGATGCCGACGCCATAGGCGCGGTCAGAGCCAGGAGGATTAAAGCGAGGCCTTTCAGACGGATGCTGGAAAGACCGGCGAAACGAGATGACATGAAGTTCTCCGGTAACAAGTCCCTGCAATGTAGGAACGCAAGCGGCGGTCAGGAAGGCGGCGGAGGAGCGGACGCGGCCGCCGTTTACCGCTCCGTGAGGCTTTTTTGCTACGCCATGGACAAAAGTAGCTGATGGCAGAACCGCGCTGCTGGTGAACGCGTATCCCCTTTGCGAGACTAACGTCTGATTTGGATTATGGATTCGAGGATGAACAGCGTGAACGGGTCGGGTTCTTCTGCCAAGCCGGCACGGCTGTGGCAGGTCGCCATTTTGACGGCGGCGGGTGCAATCGGCACGACCAGCCAGGCAGACGCAGCATTTTATTACTGGACGGACTATTCCGACGGGTCCTACTACGCCCGGCAGGAGCGGCTTCCCGAAATACCGCGCCGGAAACCGCAAACGCGCGGCGCCGCAAGCAAGAAGGACGTCGTCGTCGAGAAGGAAGCCGGCACCAAGCCGCAAGGGCCGCTCGTCATCGTCGTCTCGATCGAACGGCAGAAGGTGACGGTCTACGACAATACCGGCGTGTTCGCGGAATCACCGGTGTCGACGGGCATGAAGGGCCACTCGACGCCGATGGGCGTGTTCAGCGTCATCCAGAAGCACAAATTCCACCATTCCAACATCTATAGCGGCGCGCCGATGCCGTACATGCAGCGGATCACCTGGTCCGGCGTCGCGATGCATGCCGGCGTGCTGCCGGGCTATCCGGCCTCGCATGGCTGCATCCGCATGCCCATGGCCTTCGCGATGAAGATGTGGAACTGGACCAAGATGGGCGCGCGCGTGATCGTGGCGCCCGGCCAAGTGTCGCCGCAAAGCTTCTCCCATCCCGTGCTCGCCTCCATGCGCGTGCCGCCGCAGCCCGCCGCGAGCCTCGCGCCGCAGACCAATGTCGCCGACAAGGCCGATAAAGGCACGGCCGAAGCCAAGCCGGTCGAGACCAAGACGGCCAGCGCCGACAGCGTGCTCGAGTTGCGCACCTCGGTCGGCCACGCCGTGCTGTCGGACGTGACCACCGGCAATGCGGCTGCGCGCGCGGAAGCCGCCGCGACCGCCGACGAGGTCAAGACGGCCGAAGCAGCCAAGCCCCAATCGGACGAAGCGGCCAAGCCGGCGAGCAACGACAAGCCCGCCGACAAGGTCGAGGCCGTCAAGGCCGAGCCGACCAAGACGGAGGCGGTTGATTCCGCGAAGGCGCCGAATCAGACCGGTGCGCCGGCGCTCGCCACCGCACCCGATGCAAAGAAGGACGAGGGCCGCGTCACCGATCCTGCGCCGGCGGCGAAGCCGGACGTGCCCAAGCGGGCCGGCCAGATTGCCGTCTTCATCAGCCGCAAGGATTCCAAGCTCTATGTGCGGCAGAATTTTGCGCCGCTGTTCGAGGTGCCTGTCACGATCGCGGCCAGCGACCGGCCGCTCGGCACGCATGTCTTCACCGCCGAGCTCGACAAGGCCGATCCCAACGCGCTGCGCTGGTCGGTGGTGTCGCTGCCCGTGTCCGCCCGTTCCGCGGCGCGCGAGGACGACAGCCGCGTAGCGCGTCGCCAGCGCGGCGCAGCCGTGATCCCCGTCGCCGCAAAACCGGTGGTGATGCCGGACAGCCCGGCTGAAGCCCTGGACCGCATCTCGGTCCCTGCCGACACCATGGCGAAAATCAACGAGATGCTGACGTCAGGCGGCTCGATCATCGTCTCCGACCAGGGTATCAACCAGGGCGAGACCGGCGAAGGCACCGACTTCATCGTCCGCCTGTACTAGCTCGCAATGCACGGCCGATAACGCGGTGTTGACGCGAGAGGTCGCGGTGGCGGAGTAATCTGCCCTCGGATCATCTCGGGGACACCGTCATGATGAATCGCAGGGCCGTGCTCAGCGTCACACTTGCAGGCGCATTCGCGTCTGTCACGCGCGCCCTCGCTGATGGCGCCATGAGCCGGATCTCGGCCTACGCCTTCTCCTTCCCCGCATTGTCAGGCGACGACATCCGCCTTGCCGCGTTCACCGGCAAACCGCTGCTGGTGGTGAACACGGCCTCGCTCTGTGGCTACACACCGCAATATGCCGGCTTGCAGGAGATCTGGAACGAGTTTCGCGGGCGCGGGCTCACCGTAATCGGCGTGCCCTCCAACGATTTCGGTGGCCAGGAGCCCGGCGGCACCAGCGAGATCACGCAGACCGCACACCACCAATATGGTGTTACCTTCCCGATCACGGCCAAGGCGGCGGTGGTCGGTGCGAGGGCACATCCCTTCTACAAATGGGCCGCCGAGGCCCGGCCGAAAGAAGTTCCGCGGTGGAACTTCCACAAGTACCTGATCGGCCGCGACGGCTATATCGCCGAGGTATTTCCATCGGCCGTGGAGCCGGCCGACACGCGGATCAAAACGGCCATTGCCAGGGCTCTGGCCGACACGTGAGGCAGGTGCACGCGATCCGGCTGGGCACAATTGCGACGTGCGGTCAAACAGCCGTTGCAATGGCGATGGCCCACCATCTAGGCTAGGATGGTTTGGGGCAGGACGGTTTTGCCGGAGGCAAAAAAGCCGCGGCGGAACAACGGGGTCAATCGCGAGGACAACACCATGCGCGTGGCGGCAGGACTGATTCTAGCAGGTGCGATGTCGGTGGCGATGACCGGCGCCGCATGGTCGCAAACGCCGGCCGCGAAGCCCGCGGCCGCAGCGCAAGCCGCACCGGCGGCAACACCGGCGGCTGCGACGTCCGCCGCAGCTCCAGCGCCCGCTCCGGCGGCCGCGGCGCCCGCGGGTTTCGTCAATCCGCCTCCGCCGAAACAGCCGCCGCAGCCGGCCCGCGCGGCCTGCAACACGCCAGGCGCCCTCGGCGTCGCCCGCACCGTCGAGATCGACACCACGGGTGGTCCCGGCTTTGGCTTCGAGCATTTCAAGGAGCTCGACTTCCTGCGCGACAAGGAGGTGGTGCTGACCTTCGACGACGGCCCCTGGCCGAAGAACACGCCGGCGGTGCTGAAGGCACTCGCCGACGAATGCACTACCGGAATCTTCTTCACCATCGGCAAGCACGCGACCTACGAGCCGGAGATCCTGAAGCAGGTCTACGCAGCCGGTCACACCGTCGGCGCCCACACCTGGTCGCACGCCAACCTCAACAACAAGAAGCTCAACGAGGCGCAGCGCAAGGAAGAGATCGAGAAGGGCTTTGCGGCGGTGAAGTGGGCGCTCGGCGGCATCTCGCCCGCGCCGTTCTTCCGCTTCCCGGCGCTGCAGCATCCGCCGGAGATGGTCACCTATCTCGGCAACCGCAACATCGGCATCTTCTCCTGCGACATCGACTCGTTCGACTTCAAGGCCTCCAAGCCCGAGAAGGTCATCGAGACCGTGATGAAGAAGCTCGACACCAGGGGCAAGGGCATCGTCCTGATGCACGACTTCCAGAAGCACACGGCGGAGGCGCTGCCCGAGCTGCTCAAGCGGCTGAAGGCCGGCGGCTACAAGGTGGTGGCGATGCGCGCCAAGTTCCCGGCCTCGACGTTGCCGGAATACGACCAGGAGCTGCTCAAGGACATCAAGCTGCCGACGGTGAGCCAGCGCCCGGTCAATTCGGTGGTGACGACCGTTTCCGAATAGAAGGCCATTGTCTTTCCGCTTCGAAGGCTACGTCATCGTCTCGGCCGACGGCATGCTGGCCGACGCCAGTCGCGTCATGCCCGACAGCCTGAAGTTCGAAGGCGACAAGCGGTTCTTCGAGCAGGCGCTCGATCGCGCCGCGCTGATCGTGCACGGCCGCAACTCGCACGAGCAGCAGCCGAATTCGCCGACGCGCAAGCGGCTGATCCTGACCCGCAAGATCAGGGACCTCACCGTCGATCCGGAGATGCCGAACGCGACGCTGTGGAATCCGGCCCATGCCAGCTTCGAGGAGGCCTGCGCCTTCGCCGACGTCGCCTCCGGCATGATCGCCATCATCGGCGGCCCGGTCGTGTTCGACCTGTTCATGGATCGCTACGACACGTTTTGGCTGTCGGAGGCCCCGCATGTGCGGCTGCCCGGCGGCGAGGGCTGCTTCGTCGGCGTGCCCCGGCGAACGCCTCACGAGGTGCTGGCTGCGCACGGGATGAGGCCGGGTGCGCCGTACCTCCTCGACGCCGCGCATGAGGTGACCGTGACACCGTGGCGGCGAAAATAGCTCACGATCATGGTGCGCATCGCCGCCGGTTCGCTGTGAGCCGCCGAGCCAGCCGTGCGCGAATATTGCTGTTGCAGACAGAGAGAGCCGTGCCGAATGGCGACGGTGCGGCGGAGATAGGACGTTCCTCATCCCGAGCCTGTTTAATGCGGCGTGAACCGGCGAAGCCAAAACTCCTTCCCACACGAGCAAAAAATTAGAACTTCTCTGTTATTCAGATCGCATATGGCGACTTCATTCCGCTCTCTGGCGATAGTCCGGCCTCTCATTAAGGACAAAGAGACCATGCGTTCGATTTTTGCCTCCCTCTCCTGCCGCAAGTTTCTCGGCGCCATCGCCGTCCTGGTGTCGCTGACCTTCCTGTCAGCGATGTTGCCGTCATCGGCCTACGCGATCGACCTGCCGACCGACGACGAGCAGGACGTGCTGGTGCGCACGACGCTGATGACCTTCAACGACGCCAACATGACCGGGAACTACTCGGTCCTGCTTGCCAAGGGCTCGAAGCAGTTCCAAGAACAAATGACGGCCGAGAAGCTGGCGGCCGCGTTCGAATCCTTCCGCAGCAAGAAGTTGTTCTTCGAGGGGATCGTCACCGACGACTACGAATCACAGCAGAAGGCCAAGCTCGATTCGGAAGGTGCGCTCGTTCTCGCCGGCGAGTTCAAGAACGACGATGTCCGGGTCAAGTACAAGCTGCGCTTTGCGCAGAGCGACAATGCCTGGAAGGTCATCGGCATCGACGTCGATGCCAAGAAACTCTGACGAGACGCCGAGACGGGAATCCTGAGCCGGCGATCAGCGCGGCTGCCAAGAGGAGGTTGCTTCGATGCCGACAAGCAATACTTCATCGACGCCCAAACCTTTTTGGCGCCGTGGCCTCGCCGGCTTTCTCGACTTCCTGACGGTGTTCTTCGTCGGCGGCTATTCCATCGGCGCCGCTACCGGCGAGACGACGAAGGACGGTTTCAGCCTGCA
Source organism: Bradyrhizobium agreste (assembly GCF_016031625.1). Lineage (GTDB taxonomy): Bacteria > Pseudomonadota > Alphaproteobacteria > Rhizobiales > Xanthobacteraceae > Bradyrhizobium > Bradyrhizobium agreste. The sequence continues at coordinate 69,393 of NZ_JACCHP010000002.1, forward strand.
CGGCGCATCCGCTCTTGTGCTGTTTGCCCTGATCACCCTGTACTTCTATCTTGGCTGGAAGGTGCTGGGTGGCACGCTCTGGCAGCGCATCCTCGGCGCGCGTTAGAGCATGATCCGGAAAAGTGCGAAGCGGTTTTCCGAAAAGATCATGCTTAAACAACAACCTAAAGCGCAGTAATTTGGGTGCGGGTTGGCGTCAGCGTACTCCACCCCACAGCACCGCGCGGAGCGGCGGTCATAACCTGCCTTACACGTCGCCGTAGGCCGCCTCGGCCGGACGCGTGGTGCGACCGTAGCCGATGATCATGCAGAGCGCGCCGATGATCGCGAGGTTCTTGAGCGCATCGACCAGCATCTTGGCGTTGTCCGGCGCCGGCTGATTCCAGAAATCGTAGAACAGGACGGTCGCGACCGCGACGTAGACGATCAGCAGCATCGCGAAGAAGCGCGCGCCGAAATTCAACGCGATCATCAGGCCTGCGATGATCTCGAGCCCGCCGATCGCGATCGCCAAGAGCTGCGGCGTGGTCATGGCGGTCGCCGTCTCGACCTGCTTGGCGTAAGGCGCGATGACGTCGGGCACCACGAGCTTGGCTGCGATGATGTCGGCGGTGGCCTGGATGGCAAAGAGCTTGGTCGCGCCCGTGTAGATGAACAGCACGGCGAACAGGATTCGCCCGAAAGTCACGAACGCTGGCATGATCGGCCTCTTGGCAAAGCGCTACCGCACGGAACGCGTGAAGCGATTATGGAGAGTCGTGCGCCGGTTTACAAACGGGGAAATGGAGAACTGCGAGTAATTCAATGGTGGCGGCTCTTCCCTTCTCCCCTTGCGGGAGAAGGTGGCACGAAGCGCCGGATGAGGGGTATCCATCCACACGCTCAAATGAGAATGGGACTCGCGGAGAGAGACCCCTCACCCGCCTCGCCGCTCCGCGGCGAGCCACCCTCTCCCACAAGGGGTCCCACAAGGGGAGAGGGTGAGAGCCTGCCCCTTACGTAAACAACGTCGGCTGCTGGCGCGAGGCGCGTTCCTGGGCTTCGACGACCGCGACTGCCGTCATGTTGAGGATGCCGCGCGCCGTCACCGAGGGGGTGAGGATATGCGCGGGGCGCGCCGGGCCGACCAGGATCGGGCCGACGGGCAACGCGTCCGCCAGCGACTTGATCATCTGGTAGGCGACGTTGGCGGTATCCAAGGTCGGCATGATCAGGATGTTGGCCTCGCCCTCGAGCTTGGAGTGCGGCAGCACCATTCGTCGCGCAGCGGCGGAGAGTGCGGTGTCGCCCTGCATCTCGCCGTCGGCCTCGATCTCCGGATGCTTCTCCTTCAAGAGCTGCGTCGCCCGCCGCATCTTGCGCGAGGATTCGGTGTCGTAGCTGCCGAAATCCGAGTGCGAGACGAAGGCGATCTTCGGCTTGATGGTGAAGCGCTGCACGTGCACCGCGGCGAGCGAGGCGATCTCCGCGAGCTCCTCCGCGCTGGGGTTGGGACGAACCTGCGTGTCGGCGATGAAGAAGGCGCCCTTGCTGGTGATCAATAGCGCCAGCGCCGCGTAGTCGCTGATCCCAGGCGAGAAGCCGATGATCTCGCGGACATGGCGCAGATGGCTCATGTAGCGGCCCTCGACACCGCAGAGCATCGCGTCCGCCTCGCCGCGCGACACCGCAAGCGCCGCGATGACCGTGTTGTTGGTGCGCACCACCGTGCGCGCCGCGTCGGGCGTCACGCCGCGGCGGCCGGCGACCTCGACATAGGATTGCACGTAGGAGCGGTAGCGCGGATCATCCTCGGGGTTGACTAAGTCGAAATCCTTGCCTGCCTTGATCGAGAGACCGAAGCGCTTGAGGCGCGCCTCGACGACCGAAGGACGGCCGACCAGGATCGGCCGCGCCAGCTTCTCCTCCAGCACGACTTGCGTGGCGCGCAGCACGCGCTCGTCCTCGCCTTCGGCATAGATCACGCGCACCGGCTGGGTCTTGGCCTTGGCGAACATCGGCTTCATGACGAGGCCGGAGCGGAAGGCGAAGCGCTCGAGCAGCGCCCTGTACTCGTCGAAATTGGTGATGGGCCGCGTCGCGACCCCGGATTCCATCGCCGCCTTCGCCACGGCCGGCGCGATGCGGAGAATCAACCTGGGATCAAACGGGCTCGGGATCAGCGAGCCCGGACCGAAGCCCTGCGTCTCGCCAGTGTCGAAACCCTGCGCAACCGCATCCGACGGCGCCTCGCGCGCGAGCTGCGCGATGGCCTCCACGGCGGCGTGCTTCATCTCCTCGTTGATCGCGGTGGCGCCGACGTCGAGCGCGCCGCGGAAGATGAAGGGAAAGCACAGGACGTTGTTGACCTGGTTCGGGTAGTCGGAACGGCCGGTGCAGATCATGGCATCGGGGCGCGCCTTGCGCGCCTCTTCCGGCATGATTTCCGGCACCGGATTGGCGAGCGCCATGATCAGGGGCTTGTCGCCCATCGCCTTGGCCATGTCAGGCTTGAGCACGCCCGGCGCCGAGAGCCCGATGAAGATGTCGGCGCCGCCGATGACGTCGGCGAGCGTGCGCTTGTCGGTCTTCTGTGCATAGACCGCCTTCCAGCGGTCCATCGAGGTGTTGCGGCCCTCGTGCACGAGGCCGTCGATGTCGCAGACCCAGATGTTCTTGCGCTGCGCGCCCATCGAGACCAGCAGGTTCAACGTCGCGATCGCGGCGGCCCCTGCCCCCGAGGCCACGATCTTGACGTCGGACAGCTTCTTGCCGTTCAGGCGGAGGCCGTTTGTGATCGCGGCGGCGACGATGATCGCGGTGCCGTGCTGGTCGTCGTGGAAGACCGGGATCTTCATGCGCTCCTTCAGGCGCGCTTCGATCTCGAAGCATTCCGGCCCTCGGATGTCCTCCAGGTTGATGCCGCCGAAGGTCGGCTCCAGCGCGGCCACGGTCTCGACCACGCGGTCGATGGTGTCGGCGGCGATCTCGATGTCGAACACGTCGATGCCGGCGAATTTCTTGAACAGGACCGCCTTGCCTTCCATCACCGGCTTGGAGGCCAGCGGACCGATATTGCCGAGGCCGAGCACCGCGGTGCCGTTGGAGACCACCGCGACCAGGTTGGCGCGCGTGGTGAGCGTGGCCGCCTCGGCCGGGTTCTTGGCGATTTCGGTGCAGGCCGCGGCGACGCCCGGCGAATAAGCCAGCGCGAGGTCGCGCTGGTTGGCAAGCGGCTTGCTTGCCTGGATCTCGAGCTTTCCAGGGCGCGGCAGACGATGGTAGGCGAGCGCCGCCTGGTGGAGATCATCAGAATAGGACGACATGCGGTGTCTCGCCTCGCGTAACCGGCCTCAAAATGCATGATCCGGGGCCGCTGTCCAAGCGGACCGTATTTCCGGGTCGTGGAAACGGGGATCAAGCACGTCAGGCGCCCCGGTGGCAACATCCGAATGCGCTCCCATCAACAGGGGGTGCAGTCAAACATTTGAAAACCATAGCTTTCCCTGGACCGCGCGAGGTTTCGCGAATATGCCAGGTTGCGCGGTACAAAACGAGCAACTGGAGCTGGGAATGAAGCGAATCCTGATCGGCCTGATCGTGGCAGCCGTGCTCGGCGCGGGCGGATGGTTTGGCTTCAACCTTTATGTCCAGCATCGGGCGACCAGTGAGGTCGAGGCGGCGTTCGCGCAGATCCGCGCAGGCGGCGGCAAGGCGAGCCATGGCAAGGTCACCTTCGAGTTCGCGACCCGGGCGCTCACGGTCGACGACATCGCAATCACGCCAGCCGGCCAGCCGCAAGCGCTGGTCAAGATCGCCGGCATCAAGGGCACCGGCGTTCGCCTGATCGACGATGCCAGCTTCTCGGCCGACAGCATCGACATCAATGGCTTCGAAGTCGCTCTGGACGAGGTCGGCGCCGCGAAGCTGAAGGCATCCTACAAGATCCCGCAGCTCACCCTGCGGGACTATGCCGGTCCCATTCGCGGCGGCAATCCGCCGGCGGGCGAGTCCCTGTTCGACCTTTATCGTTACGTGCTCGAACAATACGCAGGCATCACGGCATCATCCGTCGCGGCTCCGACGCTGACCATGACCTTCGACGCGAGCGGCAGCGCCGCTGGAAGCGGCGAAATCACCTATTCCGGGCTGGCAATCCAAAATCTCAAGCGCGGCAAGGTGAAGGCGATGAAGGCCGATCACGCCGTCTTCACCATCGACGTGCCCCAGCCGGGCAAACCGGAAAAGCTCACCGGCGACCTCTCCAACATCGTCATCAACGATTTCGACACGACCGCAATCGCCGCGGCGCTCGCCCCGCAGAAGGCCGGCGACGACAGCTTTCACCGCATCTACAGGCAGATCTCGGCGGGCCCCTATGTGCTGAAATCCAGTCAGGGCATGCGGATGGAGATCGACGGGATCAGTTTCGAGGACATCGCGGTGCAGCCCTCCAAATTCCGGCCGGCCGAGATCGTGGCACTGATGCCGACGGACCGGTCGGTCGTCGCAACCGCCGCGCAATCGCGAGAGACGATGGAGAAGCTCGCCGGATGTTATGAGGGTCTTCGCATTGGCCGGATCGAGATCGGCAAGACGTCGATGGGCCTTCCGCAAGGAACGGCCACGATCAAGGCGGTCAGATACCACGACGGCGAATTCGCAGTCGAAGGCGTCGACACGCCGTCTCCGCAAGGGCCGTTCAAGATGGAGCGCTTCGCGCTGAAATCGTTCAGCGCCGCAAACCTGATGCGATGGGCGGCCGGCATCAGCAGGCACGGCCAGCCGCCCCCGCCCGAAGAGATGCTGGGCCTGTTCCGCGTGCTCGAAGGCGCCGAGGTCAAGGGCGTGGTTGCGCCCCACAACACCGCGCGGCAGCCCATCACCATCGACACGATCAGCCTGAACTGGGGCCAGCTGGTGGGATCGATCCCGAGCAAGGCAAATCTGGTCGTGAAGATGGTCACGCCGACCGATCCCGCCAATCCGGCGCTGCAGCCGCTGATCGTGGCAGGCGTGGACAAGCTCGCGGTCGACCTCGATCTCGGCGCGACCTGGACGGAATCGTCGGGCGCATTCGCGCTCGCACCCGCCACGCTCGATCTCGGCAATCTCGCCAAGGCACAGGTGAGCGTGGCCCTCGCCAAGGTGCCGCGCGAGCTGTTCACCACGACGGATCCGTCCGAGGCGATGGGTCAGTTGGCGCAGGTCGAGACCGGCGCAATCGAGCTCGCCTTGCGCGACCGCGGCGTGGTCGATCTGGTCGTGGCCCAGTTCGCGCGCATGCAGAATGTCAGCCGTGACGCCGCGCGCAGCGCCATGGTCGCGATGATCCGGGCCCAGGGCGAGAAGGTCGCGGCCTCCAATCTCGATGCCAAGGTCGCGGTCGATGCACTCGCCGGCTTCGTCGAGACGTCGGGGCAAACGCTGAGCATCAGGCTGACACCGCTCGGCAAGCTGCCGGTGCTTCAGCTGGTCGATGTCCTCGACCAGGAACCAATCATCGCGCTGGCGCAGTTCAGGATCGAGGCCTCGACGGGGTTGTGAGGCATATTGCTGCGAAAGAGCTGGCAGCTGGCCTGGCGAAAATGCCACCCCGTCATTGCGAGCGCAGCGAAGCAATCCAGAGTCCCTCCGCGGAAAGATTCTGGATTGCTTCGCTGCGCTCGCAATGACGCTGTAAGGACAGCGTCACTTCTGCGGCAGGTTCACCCGGATGTGCAGCTCGCGGAGCTGCTTTGTCGTGGCTTCCGACGGGGCGCCCATCAGGAGGTCCATGGCCTGCTGGTTCATCGGGAATAGCGAGATCTCCCGCAAATTCGTGGTGCCGCAGAGCAGCATCACGATGCGGTCGACGCCCGCGGCCATGCCGCCGTGCGGCGGGGCGCCGTACTGGAAGGCGCGGTACATGCCGCCGAAACGCTCGACCACTTCCTGCTCGCCGTAACCGGCGATCTCGAACGCCTTGACCATCGCTTCCGGCACGTGGTTGCGGATGCCGCCCGAGGCGATCTCGTAGCCGTTGCAGGTGATGTCGTACTGGAACGCCTTGATCGTCAGCGGATCCTGCGACTTCAGCGCCTCCAGCCCGCCTTGCGGCATTGAGAACGGGTTGTGCGAGAAATCGACCTTCTTGTCGTCCTCGTTGTACTCGTACATCGGGAAGTCGACGATCCAGGCGAGCTCGAATCGCTCTTTGTCGGTCAGGTTCAATTCCTCGCCGACCTTGTTGCGGGCGAGACCCGAGAACTTCCAGAACTTGTCGGGATCGCCAGCGACGAAGAAGGCGGCATCGCCTTCCTTGACGCCGAGCTGTGCGCGGATCGCTGCGGTGCGCTCGGGCCCGATGTTGTTGGCGAGGGGACCTGCGCCCTCGCCGCCTTCGCGCCACATGATGTAGCCGAGGCCGGGCTGGCCCTCGCCCTGCGCCCACGAGTTCATGCGGTCGCAGAAGGCGCGGCTGCCGCCGCCCGGTGCCGGGATCGCCCAGACCTGGTTTTTGGGATCCTCGAGCATGCGCGCGAACACCTTGAAGCCGGAGCCGCGGAAATGCTCGGAGACGTCCTGCATCTCGATGGGGTTGCGCAGGTCCGGCTTGTCGCTGCCGTACTTGCGCAAGGCTTCGGCGAACGGAATCCGGCGCCAGCCCTTGGTGACCGGCTTGCCCTTCGCGAACTCTTCAAAGACGCCGGTGATCACCGGCTCCATCGCCGCAAAGACGTCTTCCTGCGTGACAAAGCTCATCTCGACGTCGAGCTGATAGAACTCGCCGGGCAGACGGTCGGCGCGCGGATCCTCGTCGCGGAAGCACGGCGCGATCTGAAAGTAGCGGTCGAAGCCGCTCATCATCAAGAGCTGCTTGTACTGCTGCGGCGCCTGCGGCAGCGCGTAGAACTTGCCGGGATGGATGCGCGATGGGACGAGGAAGTCGCGCGCGCCCTCCGGCGAGGACGCGGTCAGGATCGGCGTGTTGAACTCGAAGAAGCCCTGCCCCTCCATCCGCCGACGCATCGACTTGATGATCTCGACGCGGGTCATGATGTTCTGGTGCAGCTTCTCGCGACGCAGGTCGAGGAAGCGATATTTGAGTCTGATGTCCTCGGGGTAGTCCTGGTCGCCGAACACCGGCAGCGGCAGGTCGCCGGCCGGGCCCAGCACCTCGATCTCGTTGACATAGACCTCGACCTTGCCGGTCGGCAGATCGTCGTTGTCGGTGCCCTCGGGGCGGCGACGGACCTTGCCGTCCATCTTGACCACGAATTCCGAGCGCAGCTTTTCGGCCAGCGAGAACGCCGCCGAGTCCGGATCGACCACGCACTGGGTCAGGCCGTAATGGTCGCGCAGGTCGATGAACAGCACGCCGCCATGGTCGCGGACGCGATGGACCCAGCCGGAGAGGCGGATGGTCTCGCCGATGTTGCTCTCGCGGAGCGCGCCGCATGTATGTGACCGGTAGCGATGCATGGTCGTCCCAAAATCGATGTCGAAAGGAGGCGAATCGAACGGGCCTTGATGGCCGGTCCGAAGTTGCGGCAGGGTTTACCCGACGAGGACCAAGGCGGCAACCAAGGGAACGTCCTGTTTTGGACCCGAAGGGCCCATTTTTGGCTTATCAGAGACCGAGCCTTTGCCGAGACGCGTTCCAGCCCTATCTTGAGCCCATGACGGTCCATTTCCCCTTCCAGAACTCCTATTCGGCGCTGCCGGACAGCTTCTTCGCCAGAGTCGCGCCGACCCCCGTCGCCGCGCCCCGGCTGATCAAGCTGAACCGGCCGCTGGCGATCCAGCTCGGGCTGGATCCCGACATGTTGGAGACCCCGGAAGGAGCGGAGATCCTGGCCGGCAAGACAGTTCCCGCCGGCGCGGATCCCATCGCCATGGCCTATGCTGGGCATCAGTTCGGGCATTTCGTGCCGCAGCTCGGCGACGGCCGTGCCATCCTGCTCGGCGAGGTCATCGACAAGGACGGCGTCCGCCGCGACATCCAGCTCAAGGGATCTGGCCCCACCCCGTTCTCCCGCCGCGGCGACGGCCGCGCTGCGCTCGGGCCGGTCCTGCGCGAATACATCGTCAGCGAGGCCATGTATGCGCTCGGCATTCCGACCACGCGCTCGCTCGCGGCGGTTGTCACCGGGGAGCACGTCATCCGCGAGACCGCGCTGCCCGGCGCGGTGCTGACCCGCGTCGCCTCCAGCCATATCCGCGTCGGCACCTTCCAGTTCTTCGCTGTCCGCCGCGACACCGAGGCGATCCGCCGGCTCGCCGATCACGTCATCACGCGCCACTATCCGGAGTTGCTGAAGGCCGAGCGACCCTATCATGCCCTGCTCGCTGCCGTGGTCGCGCGCCAGGCCGAGCTGATCGCGCGCTGGCTGCTGGTCGGCTTCATCCATGGCGTGATGAACACCGACAACACGTCGATCTCGGGCGAGACCATCGATTACGGCCCGTGCGCCTTCATGGATTCCTACAATCCCGCGCAGGTGTTCTCCTCGATCGACGAGATGGGCCGCTACGCCTATGCCAACCAGCCCCGCATCGGCCTGTGGAATCTGACGCGCCTCGCCGAATGCCTGCTGCCGCTGTTCGGAAGCGAGCAGGAGAAGGCGGTCGCCGAAGCGCAGGACATTCTCGGCGCGTTCTCCGATCAGTTCAGCGCCGCCTATCAAGCCGGCCTGCGGCGGAAGGTCGGCCTGTTCACGGAGCGCGACGGCGACGATGCCCTGATCCAGGACCTCTTGGATGCCATGGCCAGGAACCAGGCCGACTTCACCCTCACCTTCCGCAAGCTGGGCGAGGCCGCTGGCGATGAGGGCACCGACGTGCGCGCCCAGTTCATGGAGCCCGCAGCCTTCGACGAATGGGCCGGCCGCTGGCGCGCCCGCATCGCGCTGGAGCCGCAAACCGCAGCCGAGCGGCAGGCGGCGATGCACGCCATCAATCCGCTGTTCATCCCGCGCAACCACCGCGTCGAGGCCGTGATCCAGGCTGCGGTAAACAACGATGACTACGCGCCGTTCGAGGAATTGGTGAAAGTGCTGGCGAAGCCCTACGAGGACCAGCCGGAGTATGCGGCTTATGCCGATCCGCCACTCCCGGACCAGCGCGTGTTGCAGACGTTTTGCGGGACCTGAGAACGGCTCGACCGCGCACCATCTCAAATTGATCCACGGCACTGACTACGCCTTGCGCTGGTCGGCGCATGACCCGCGGGCGTTGTGGACACGTCCCGTCCGATGGAACCGTTGTCATCAAACTGAAACACACGCGCTCTAACGGGCTGGCAGCGCCGTCTTGCCGGAGGCGCCCGTCCTCCAACCGTCCCGATACAGCGCGCCCATGCCCTTCAAATTCATCCACCTCACCGACACGCATCTGGCGAACCCCGGCTTGAAGCTCTATGGTCTCGATCCGCGCGCGCGGCTGGACGCGGCGATTGCCGACATCAACGCGCATCAGTCGGACGCTGCGTTTGCGGTCGTGACCGGCGATCTCACCCATTGGGGCGAGGCTGAATCCTACGCCAATTTCGCCGAGGCGATGGCGGCGCTGACAATTCCCTACATCGCGATGGTCGGCAATCACGACAAGCGCGTCACCTGCCTGGACGCGCTGAAGGCCGCGCCGCGCGATGCCAACGGCTTCGTGCAGGGCACGCGCACCACCGAGCACGGCCTGTTCGTCTTCCTCGACACGCTGGACGAGACCAGCCATGCCGGCGAGATGTGCGCAAAGCGCCTCGGCTGGCTGGCGAACACGCTCGCGGCCGCGCCCGACGACCAGGAGTTCGTCGTGTTCATGCATCATCCGCCCTTCCCGGTCGGCGTCCACGCCATGGACGAGATCGCGCTGAAGCAGAGCGCCGAATTCGCCGAGGTGATCGCGCCCTATCGCGCGCGCATCCGCCACCTCTTCTTCGGCCATGTGCACCGGCCGATCTTCGGCAGCTACGGCAAGATCCCGTTCTCGACGTTGCGCGGCACCAACCACCAGGTCTGGTTCGAGCTCGACGTTGCCGCCAGCGAGCATCTCGCCAGCCACGAGCCGCCGGCCTATGGCGTCGTGCTGATCGACGACGAGAACGTCGTCGTGCACAGCCACGATTTCCTCGACCAGAGTCTGCGCTTCCCCTTCGAGCCGCCGGCAGGAGTGGACGGCCGCGACTATGCACTCAATTTCCCGGCGCGATGAGATGAGCCTCGCTGAACCCGCGGCTCTCCCGGTCGCGACGTCGGCGGCACCGCGTCTACACGTCCTGAAGCGCGTCCTGGGTCGCTTCAAGGCCTCGCTGCCGGCCTATTTGCTGCTTTTGCCGTCGCTGATTTTCCTCGCGCTGTTCACCTATGGCGCGATGGGCCGCGTGCTCGTGGATGCGCTCTATCAGCGCGCGAGCCCGAAGGCGCCGGTGCGTTTCGTCGGCTTTGAGAACATCAGCGCGGTGCTTGCCGACCCCGCCTTCACAGGCGCCGTCGTCAACAATTTGATCTACACCGTCGGCACGGCGGTGCCGAGCATCGCGCTGGCGCTGCTGTTCGCGCTGGCGCTGTCGCGCACCAACGTGGTGACCAGTGCGCTGCGCGCCGCGCTGTTCCTCCCCGTGCTGATCCCGATGGTCGCGGCCTCCGCGTTGTTCCTCTTCATCTTCCTTCCGAATGTCGGCCTGCTCGACTATTACATCGGCCGGCTGCTTCCGGTGCTGCCGAACTGGCTCGGCGACCCCGATATCGCGCTTTACGCGATCATGATCATCACGATCTGGAAGAACGCCGGCTATTACATGCTGTTCTTCCTCGCCGGCCTCCAGGCCGTGCCTGAGGATGTCATGGAGGCCGCGCATCTCGACGGCGCCGGGCCGTATCGGCGGCTGCGCCACATCATCCTGCCGGAGCTCAAGCCCACCTTTCTGTTCGTCACCGTCATCGCCACGCTCAACGCGGTGACGCAGGTCGACCACGTCTTCGTCATGACCCAGGGCGGGCCGTCCAACGCGACCAACCTCGTGCTGTTCTACATCTACCAGCAGGCGGTCGAGCACTACGACATCGGCAAGGCCTCGGCGGCGACGCTGCTGACGCTGGCCGCGCTGATGACCCTCACCGCGCTGTCCTTCCGCACCCTGGCGAACCGGGAGGGCGGGCCATGAAGCTGATCGATACGCTGTGGAAGGACGCCCCGCTCGCCACCCGCGGCGAGATCACGCCCAAGCTCGGCTTCGCGCTGACCGTGCTGCTCGCGATGGTCTGGCTGATCCCGTTCCTGTGGATGGGCGTTGCGACGCTGCGCCCGGCCTCGGACGGCATCAACGCCATGGCCGAGCTGATGCCGAGCCTGAAGCCGACGCTCGACAACGTCAGGGATGCCTGGGAGATCGGCGACTTCCCGCGCTACACGCTCAACACCACGATCATCTGCACCGGCATCCTGCTGGTGCAGTTCGTCACGATCACGCTGGCCGGCTTTGCCTTCGCGCGCCTGGACTTCGCCGGCAAGACGCCGATCTTCTACCTGTTCCTGATGCAGCTGATGCTGGTGCCGGTGCTGCTGATCGTGCCGAACCTGTCGTTGGTGGCACAGCTCGGCCTCTATGACACGCTCACGGGCGTGATGATGCCGTTCTTCGCCTCGGCCTTCGGCACCTTCCTGATGCGCCAGGCGTTCGAAGCCATTCCGACCGAATTGGAAGACGCCGCCCTGATCGACGGCGCGGGCCTCATCCAGCGCATCCGCCACATCTACGTGCCGCTGTCGATGCCGAGCTTCTCGGCCTTCGCCATCATCTCCGTGACCAGCCACTGGAACGATTTCCTGTGGCCGCTGATGGTGATCAATTCGCCGGACAAGCGGCCGCTCACGGTGGGCCTGTCCGTCTTCACCAAGACCGCCGAAGGCACGCAGGCCTGGGGCACGATCGCGGCGGGCACGCTGATGGTGATCGCGCCGCTGCTCGTCGCCTTCCTGATCTTCCAGAAACGCTTCATCAGCTCTTTCGTCACCTCAGGCATCAAATAGGAGATTTTCCGATGCTGTTCTCCCGCAGGATCGTGCTCGGCCTTGCCATGGCCGGCTCAATGGCAGGCGCCCTCGCCTTCCCGGCTCTCGCCGGCGAAGGTCCGACCGAGGTCGACCTGTTCTTCCCCGTTCCCGTCGACGGCAAGCTCGCCCGCGACATGGGCACCTTGATCAAGGAGTTCAACGAGACCCATCCCGACGTCAAGGCGACCGCGGTCTACACCGGCTCCTACGACGACACGCTGATCAAGACGCGCGCCGCGATCAAGGCCGGCAAGCCGCCGGCAGCCGTGATCATGTCGGCGAACTTCCTGCTGGACATGCAGATCGAGAACGAGCTCACCAACCTCGATGCTCTGATCAAGGCCGACGGCTCCACCAAGGAGCAGTTCCTCGGCCAGTTCTTCCCGGCGCTGCACGGCAATGCCGTGATCAACCGTTCGGTCTACGGCGTGCCGTTCCATAATTCGACGCCGCTGCTCTACATCAACGCCGACAAGGCCAAGGAAGCGGGCCTCGATCCGAGCAAGCCGCCGCAGACCTGGGCCGAGCTCACCGACTGGGCCAAGAAGCTGACCAAGCGCGAGGGCGACAAGGTGACCCAATGGGGCATCGCGATCCCCTGCGCCTACGATTATTGCGGCTGGATGATGGAAACGCTCACCATGAGCAATGGCGGGCGCTACTACAACGAGGAGTTCGGCGGCGAGGTCTATTACGACACGCCCTCGATGCTGGGCGCGCTCTCCTGGTGGAACGACCTCATCTACAAGCACAAGGTCCACACGCCCGGCGCCACGCCTGGCCCCGCCGTCAGCACCTCCTTCATCTCGGGCAACGCCGCGATGATGATGCTGTCGACGGGCTCGCTCACCTATGTGCGCGACAACGCCAAGTTCGCCTACAAGGTCGCCTTCATCCCGCGCAACGTCCGCAACGCGGTGCCGATCGGCGGCGCCTCGCTAATCATGCCGGCCGGGTTGGAAGCCGACAAGCAGAAGGCCGCCTGGACGCTGATCAAGTGGATGACCTCGCCGGAGAAGAGCGGCTGGTGGAGCCGCGCCACCGGCTATTTCGCGCCGAACATGGCCGCCTACAAGACGCCGGAAATGGTCGAATTCCTGGGCAAGAACCCGGACGCCAAGACCGCCGTGGAGCAGCTCGACATCGCAAAGCCGTGGTTTGCCACCTACAAGACCGTCCCGGTCCGCAAGAACCTCGAGGACGAGGTGATGCTGGTCCTCAACGGCAAGAAGCAGCCGAAGGAAGCCCTCGCCGCCGCGCAGAAAGCCGCCGACGAGACGCTGAAGCCGTACAACGCGGAGACCTCGTTGAAGCTGCCGTAAATCGGTAGCCCATCGCGCAAGCTTCGGCGCTCCGTCATGCGGGGCGCCGAAATCGTTCTGGGGCAGACCCAAATTCGTTAACCCCTCGTCCACCATCCGGCCCGGCCTGCCGCCGGTAACCACGAGAATTAACAGACCCTCAACGCACCCGCGACAAATCTATCAATGTTTCTGGAGATTTCGCCGTGGATCTGTTGGTTTTCGAGTTCCTGGGACTGGCGCTGGTCGCCATGTGCGTAATCGTGGTGGCGCTGCCCTGCGCGCGAAAACCGTCGCAGCGTGTCCGCTACGAATAGGAATTTGGTCGGAAAGAGACGATTCCGGCCCGATGCAAGGCTCGAATTCGCTTAGAGCCCCTTGACATCACAGCACTTTCGGCGGAACGGCTGATATCAAGTGTCATGGGCCGTTCATGGATTTAATCACCACCACTGCTGACCTCGCGGCTGCCTGCAGCCGGCTGGCCAAGCACCCCGTCATAACCGTCGATACCGAGTTTCTGCGCGAGACCACTTATTACCCGCTGCTCTGCGTGGTGCAGATGGCCAGCGCCGAGGAAGCCGTGGTCATCGACACTCTGGCCGAGGGGATCGATCTCAAGCCGTTCTTCGAGCTGATGGCCAACGAGAGCGTGCTGAAGGTATTTCACGCCGCCCGCCAGGACATCGAGATCATCTGGCACCAGGCGGGCATCATCCCGCATCCGGTGTTCGACACCCAGGTGGCCGCGATGGTGCTCGGCTACGGCGACAGCATCGCCTATGACGCGCTGGTCGAGAAGGTCACCGGCCACCGTCCGGACAAGACCCACCGCTTCACCGACTGGTCGCGCCGGCCGCTGACCAAGGAGCAGATGCATTACGCGGTCTCGGACGTCACGCACTTGCGCGACGTGTTCGCCGCGCTCGACGCCGACCTGAAGAAGCGCCGCCGCAGCGAATGGGTCTCCATCGAGATGGAAGTCCTGACCTCGCCCCGCACCTATGACTTCCATCCCGAACGCGCCTGGGAACGGTTGAAGACGCGGGTCCGCAAGCCCAAGGACCTCGCGGTGCTGATGGAGGTTGCGGCCTGGCGCGAGCAGGAGGCGCAGAGCCGCGACGTGCCGCGCGGCCGCGTGCTGCGCGACGAAGCCATCACCGACATCGCGACCCACGCGCCGACCACGCTGGAGAAGCTCGCCCATCTGCGCTCGGTGCCGAAGGGGTTCGAGAAATCCAAATGGGGTGCGGACATCGTCGCCGCGGTCGAGCGCGGGCTGGCGCGGGATTTCTCGAAGCTGCCCAAGCTGGAGAAGCCGCGCAACAATTCCAACGGAGCCGCCATCGTCGAGCTGTTGAAGGTGCTCTTGCGGATGACCGCCGAGCGCCACGCGGTCGCAAGCAAGGTGATCGCGACGGTCGACGATCTCGAAGAGATCGCCGCGGACGACGAGGCCGACGTCCCGGCCTTGCGCGGCTGGCGCCGCGAGCTGTTCGGCGACGCCGCCTTGAAGCTCAAGCGCGGCGAGCTGGCGCTGGCGATCGAGAAAGGCCGCGTGATCGGGGTGCAGCGGGCGTAGCGATCGGTGCGATCATCGCAACGCCCGCAAAACCAAACCCTCATCAGGAGGCGCGTCGAACGCGCGTCTCGAAAGATGAACGCCCCGGCTGGTGGCCTCGCCCTTCGAGACGCGCGCCAAAAGCGCGCTCCTCAGGGGTGAGGGTCCACCATCGCCGATGCCGCTCTACGCCGGCGTCAGCTTCGCAACTTCGCCTTTCATGTCGTTCAGCACGCCTGAAATCGCGTCCACCAGCTCGTCGATCTGGACCTTGGTCGTGATCAGCGGCGGGCAGATGGCGATGGCATCGAGCATATTGCGCGAGATCACGCCGCGCTCCTCGAGCATGCGGCTGGCGATGCCGCCGACGGCGCCGGGCGTGGTGGCGGCGGTCTTGCGTCCCTTGTCGAGCACGAGCTCGAGCGCCGCGATCATGCCGACGCCGCGGACCTCGCCGACCAGCGGGTGGCTGGCGAGTTCACGCAAGCGGCCCTGCATGTAGCCACCGAGCTCGGCCGCGTGCGCGACGAGGCCGCGTTCCTCGATGATCTTGAGGTTCTCCAGCGCAATCGCCGAGCCGACGGGATGTCCGCCCGCGGTAAAGCCGTGGCCGAGCACGCCGATCTTGTTGCTCTCGTCCGCGATCGGCTCGAACATGCGATCGTTCAGGATGACGGCCGACAGCGGGAAATAGCTCGAGGTGATCTGCTTGGAGACCACCATCGCATCAGGCTTGATGCCGTAGGTGTCGCAGCCGAACATCCTGCCGGTGCGGCCGAAGCCGCAGATCACCTCGTCGGCGACCAGGAGGATGTCGTACTTGTTCAGGACCTTCTGGATCTTGTCCCAGTAGGTCGCCGGCGGAACCACGACGCCGCCCGCCCCCATTACCGGCTCGCCGAAGAAGGCCGCGATCGTATCCGGCCCCTCCTTCTGGATCAGCGCCTCGAGCTCCTCGGCCCGGCGCGTGGCGAAGGCTTCCTCGCTCTCGCCGGGAGCACCGTCCTTGTAGAAGTGCGGCGAGCCCGTATGCAGGATGTTCGGCAGCGGCAGGTCGAACGAGCGGTGGTTGTTCGGCAGGCCCGTGAGGCTGGCGGACGCGATGGTGACGCCGTGATAGGCACGCAGGCGGCTGATCACCTTCTTGCGCTGCGGCTGGCCAAGCGCGTTGGAGCGATAGGCGATCAGCTTCAACACGGTGTCGTTTGCTTCGGAGCCGGAATTGGTGAAGAACACCTTGCTCATGGGCACCGGCGCGAGCGCGACCAGCTTCTCGGCGAGATCGATCGAGGGACCGTGCGATTTGGCGGAGAACGTATGATAGAACGGCAGCGCCTGCATCTGCTTGTACGCCGCCTCGACCAGCCGTTTCTCGTTAAAGCCGAGCCCGACGCTCCACAGGCCCGCCATGGCTTCGAAATAGCGCTTGCCCGACGCGTCGAACACATAAGGCCCCTCGCCGCGCTCGATCACCAGGGGACCGGCCTGCTGATGCGTGCGCGCATTGGTGTAGGGATGGAGCTGATAGGCCACATCCCGGGCCTCTTGCGAATTGGGCAGCATGGACATTTTGCGATGATCCCTGAAAGCGTCACGCCGCCGGCCGGCCGGCGTCATCACTACGATGGCAAGTACTTTGTCTCACGTACTTGGCTATTGCCACGACGCAAAACTTGCAATGCCAATTCGTCAGCGGCAAGCGCTCAGCAGCGATGCAACAGGGTCGCACATGGCTGACAGCACCGCGGATCGCAGAATCCGACTGGGCAACACTCACGCCGCGCCGTCGTCGTCCCCCTCCTCGGTGGCGGAAACGGCTTCCCTCACCTCCACCAGCGCCATCGAGAGCAGGTAGACCGTCGTGGGCAGCCCCAGCCTGCGCGCCTTCTCGGCGGCATGCGACAGATCGCTCGCCAGCTCCTT
This sequence comes from Bradyrhizobium agreste, assembly GCF_016031625.1. Classification (GTDB taxonomy): domain Bacteria; phylum Pseudomonadota; class Alphaproteobacteria; order Rhizobiales; family Xanthobacteraceae; genus Bradyrhizobium; species Bradyrhizobium agreste. The sequence goes on from NZ_JACCHP010000002.1 coordinate 86,190, forward strand.
GAGTTCGTCTCCCCGCGACAATTCTCGACCCCATCCGCCCGTCGCGGCCGCCTACACCGCGACGGCGCCGCTGGTTCTGATCAGTTCGGCGCTGGACTGGATTGTAGCAAAATTCGCGATGACATTCACCACCGCATGCCGATAGGCCGCGGCATCGTCCGTGCCCGGCTGTCGGCAAGCCACGGCGTCAGTGATCACATGGTAGCGATGACTGCGGTGAAACCCCTCGACGGCCGTGGCCAGGATGGTCTCGTCGAGGGAAAAGCCGATCAGAATGCAACGCATGGCGCGGATGGAGGACATGTGGCCGACAAACCGCGACGAGCTGTAGGCGGACGGCAGCGGGTGCTCGAACATCATCTCGCCCGGCCGTGGCCTGGTCTCCGCGATCCAATCGGTCAGCCTGGATGACGGATTGAACCAGGCCGCCTGCGCGATGCGCTTCAGATGCATCACGGGCCATAGATTGCCGCGCCACAGCGTCAGGAGTTCCAGGCAGCGGGCCGTCGTCGCATCGCCGTCGGCGATGACGTGGCGGCGGCCGGGGGTCAGGTACTCGACCTGAAGATCCGCACAGACCAGGATCGGCGGATCATCGTGCATGGAAACCAGCATCGTGTTGCGCGCAGCTGCCTGTTTCAGCGGTCGGCGAGCGCGAGGTCCCGCAGCGGTGAGGTCACCGCCCGCCCGGCCGACGCATCGAGCACCCCAGGCCGGTCCCAATCGCCCTCGGGACGAATGATCACATAGGGATCGCTGTCCAGAGTGATGGCGTCCGGGCCCGGCTCGATCTCCAGCAGCATCTCCGTGTAGGAGAAATCCGAGAACGTGATCTTGCGGTTGTGACCGAGCGGCTTGGCGCCGAAATGGGCCCAGAAGTCGACCAACCGGTCCTGCGCCTGGCCGTAGATCTTGCGAAAGCCCTTGCGCTTCACATAATCGACACTGGCCTGCACCAGCTTGAACGAGACGCGTGAGCGCCGATATTGATGACGCACCGCAAGCCGCTCCACCTTGGCGAAGTCGCCGAAGAAGCGCACCCGCAGGCAGCCCGCAGGCTCGTTGCCGACGAAGCCGATGAAATGCGCTGCGACCATGTCGTTGCCGTCGAACTCCTCCTCGAACGGACAATCCTGCTCGGCGAGGTAGACCGCCGAGCGGATGGCGGTGACCAGCATCAGATCGCTTGGATCGCGCGCGAGGCGGATGGTGATGGCGCGGGAACAGGGCTTGGCGACAGGAATCCTAGTACCATGCATCTGCAAAGCTCCTCGATTGGATGATCGCCCCCGGCATGCGCGCAGCCCGCCGATTCCAGGGCCGCTCATAGCACCAAAGGTCGGGTTGGAAGCTCGGGACGGGTGCGAAGCCTGTCGCCTTCATGATGTCGCGTCCGGCCACCGTTGACGGCTGCGCATAGCAATCCGCGTCGCGAAACCTTATCTGCCGCAGATGAGCCGCGGCCTTGCCGAGACCGGCGATGCCGCGGCGCGTCGCCGCGATCGCCCAGATGTAGATGGCTGCGACGTCTTCGTTGGCCGATGCGAGATAACGTGTCTCGGGCGCGGTGAGGCAGATCTCGTCGAGCAGCAACGCATCGTGTCCGCGGTCATTGAGGAACAGGAAGGCCATGCCGCCGACGAGCTTGCCTTTCCGGCTGAATGCCAGGATGCTCTGAGGATCGAAGGTGTAATATTTCGCAAGCTCTGCCGTCCCGATTTGCACGCCCGGAACCAGCCGGAGCGCCATCTCCGAAAGCGCCCCAATTTCGGAAAATTGAGCACAGCGGACGTCGACATCCGGGCTCAGAGGCAGGGCATCGAAATCGTGTCTTGCGGCAAACGAGCCCCTTTCCATACTCATATCACGCCTCTATCGTTCGAAGCTTTCATGCCCCGCTATGACGATGAGCTTAGCGGTTGGGGATCAGGAGTATGCAGCAGTTATTGCACCGGGGTGCTGCGATGATGCAGCACCGTGAAGAAGCCCTGGGCGCGTCCTGGGATGATTTGAAGCTGTTTTTAGCGTGCGCAAAATATAAAAGTTTTCGCAATGCCGCCGAAGAGCTCGGCCTCACCTCCACCACGCTGATGCGCCGCATCGACCGGCTCGAGGAGAGCATCGGCTGCAAGCTGTTCCTGCGCGACCAGAGTGGGCTCACGCTCAGCGATGAAGGCACAGCGATGATCGCCGACGTCACGCATATGGAGCGTCACGCCTTCAACGTCTTCCGCCGCGCCGCCCGGACGTCGAACGACACCTCGGGCACCGTGCGCGTCGCCGTGACCGAAGGCCCCGGCAATTTCTGGATCCTGCCGCGGCTGATCGATTTTCAGAAGACCTACCGCAAGATCACCGTCGATCTGCGCTGCGCGATGGAGCAGGCCGACGTCGCGCGTCTCGAATCCGATATCGCGATCCAGCTCGAGCCGCCGACCAATCCGGATCTGATCGTCGCCAAGCTCGGCCGCCTCCACATCTACCCCTTCGTCTCCAAGGAGTATGAAAGCCTCTACGGCGTGCCGGCAACGCTCGCCGAATTGAACAACCACCGCATCATCAAGCAGAGCGCGCCGCAGGTCGACGACGGCGCCTATGCCCGCGTGCTCAGGCTGAAGTCGCTCGAGGGCATCGTCGGGATCAAGACCAATTCGTCGGTGGGCGTGCTCTATGCGGTGGAGCGCGGCGCCGGCATCGGCTTCCTGCCGACGGTGTCGATCGCACTCGGTGCGCCGCTCGTTGCGGTCGATCTCGGCGTCAGCCACCACGCCGATCTCTGGCTCACCTATCACAAGGAGTTCCGCACCTCGGAGCGGCACAAGATCGTGGTCGACTGGCTAAAGAAGATCTTCGATGCCAGGACCTATCCCTGCTTCCGCGACGAGTTCATCCATCCGAACGCGCTGGTGCCGATGATGACGGCCGCGCGCGAGGGCTTTGGCCTGGCGGGATATGTCGCGACGACGCCGACGTGAGCGCCGGCGAGCTTCAGCTCACCATTTGTATTCGAAGCCGAGCGTGCCCTGGTGCGAGGTGAGCTCGCTCCGGAACTTGCCATCGTAATTGACGTAGAGCCGCGCCACGTTGGTCAGGCTGAGCGAAGCCGAGGCACCGGCATCCGCGCCGTAACGGCTCTCGCCGATGCCGGGAACGATGATGTTCTGGGCGCCCAGGCTGACCTGGATGGTTCCCAGGTCCTGGTGGAAGTTGTCGACGAACTTGCCGTAGGCCGAGAGGTCCAGGATCTTCTGGTCGACGATGAAGTAGCGGCCGATCTCGGCCCCGATCATGATGCGCGCGCGAGAGAGCGCCGTCGAGCCGACGTTGAGCGGATCGAGTCCGCCGGACTCACTGAACGCGGCGCTGGTGGCGCGCACATATTCCAGCGCGCCCTTGGGCACGATGCGCATCTGGTCCCTGGTCCAGTAATAGCTGATCTCGGTCAGCGCGCCGTCGACGGCGGCGCGATAGCCCGCAGTCGCAAGGCCAAGGCCGGTGTCGCGGCTGGAATGGACCTTGCCGAAGCCGTGCACCACGGCAAAAGCCCAGGTCCACGGGCCCTTGTCGACGGAGCCGCTGAAGCCGAGCTGGGTCAGGTCGAGGGTTGCGGATTGCAGCGCCAGCGGCACATCGATGTCGGTGTGGCTGTGGTCGACGGAGAATCCGATGTTGACGCCGGGTGCGAGCCGCGCGCCGAAGCCGGCGACGCCGCCGAAGGTCTTGCGCTTGTCGCCGACGAAGTCGCCCTGCGCATCGGTGCGGACCGAGAGGCCGTAGCCCTCGAACCAGGTGCGGTAGCGCGGATCTTCCGCGGCAGCCGAGGCGCCGCCACCGCCCGGATTGGTGCGGAATGCCCGGTTGACGCCGCCGGATGTCTGATTGCCGAGCCGCTCCAGGAAGCCCGAGCCGAAATTGAGCATGCTGTTGCCGGCTGACTGATCCTGATTGGTCGAGGTCGGCGATGGAATCGGGGTCGGAGACGGCGTGGGTGTCGGCGTCGGGGTCGGCGTGGGCGTCGGGCTTTGCGCGAAGCCGGGCGACACAGCCGCCATCGTCACGAAAAGTGCAAACGCCATCGCAATCGCAGCCGCGATCCGGCGGATGCGGTCGAGCCCGAACGTCTGCCTTGTCCCGGAGAGCTGCGCAGCGCAGCGCATGACGACAAATCCCGTAGCGAAGTGGCGGCGCGCGAAAGTGCAACACGGTCGGCGACGCTTGCGGCGATTTGTGCCGAACTCCCGTGGAGGGTCAACCGGTTGGCGCATGACGGCCGAGGCTATTGCACCCGATTGTGGTTCCGCTGCCACAGGTCGCAAATTTGCACTTGAAGGCACCTGGCTTGGCCTTGAAATCCGCGCGCGGCTTGCTAGCCGGCGATTTTCATGTTGCAATATCGGTCACAATCGGAATTGGCCGCTGGCCTGTGCGTTTCGCGACATTGCGCCTCAAGACTCGAACAGACTTCCGGAAGCCCGTTTGTGGCGTGGCACGCGAAAAAGCGGCCGCGTCCTTTTTATATCTAGTGGAGGAGACGAGCGATGCCGCAAAAGGGCACCGTCAAATGGTTCAACCCGACCAAGGGCTATGGGTTCATCAAGCCGAACGGCGGCGACAAGGACGTGTTCGTCCACATCTCCGCGGTCGAGCGTGCCGGACTTTCCACCCTCAACGAGAACCAGGTGGTTGAATTCGACCTCGTGGAGAACCGCGGCAAATCATCCGCGGAGAACCTCAAGGTTTCCTGATCTCTCGCGGAATGCGAGCGATCATGACGTGGCCCCCGGCTCTGCCGGGGGATTTTGTTTGGGGATGGAAGCCGATAACATGCTTGGCTGGAGCAACAACATCACTGAGAAACGACCACAGACGACGACTGGCGAGCACCAGAGCCCAGCTTTGGCGGTCGATACTGCGCGCACAGACGTTGAGTCGATCACCGCTTTCGACGTTTTCAGCTCGGAGCTACCGGATGAGGCGTTTGAGGGTGTGTTCGATCAGCCCCGACAAATCTACAAACCGGTAGATTTGTCGTTTCGTGGCTAGTAAGCCCGAGACCGCCTTTACCCCACCACCGGCGCAATCAGAAAATTCTCCGATGCCGCGCTTCCCGCCGTCTTGCACACGTCGCCCTCGATGCGGACCTTGCCGGTCGCGAGCAGCCGCAGCGCCTCGGGATAGATGCGGTGCTCGAGCTCGAGGATGCGCTCGGACAGCGTCTCCGCGGTGTCGTGATCGCTGACGGGAACCGCGCCCTGCATCACGATCGGACCGGCATCGGTCTCGGGGATGACGAAGTGCACCGTCGCGCCGGACAGTTTGACGCCGGCGCGCAGAGCCTGGCCGTGCGGGTCGAGGCCGGGGAACGACGGCAGCAGCGAGGGATGGATGTTGAGCATCCGCCCGTACCAGGCCTTGGTGAACTCGGCCGTGAACAGGCGCATGAAGCCGCCGAGACAGATCAGCTCGATGCCGTGCTTGTCGAGCGCGGCCTGCAGCAGCTTCTCGAAACCGGCGCGGTCCTTGCCGAACGGCTTGCTCTCGATCACCTCGGTGGTCACGCCGCTCGCCCGTGCGCGTTCGAGGCCGGGCGCATCGGCCTTGTTCGAAATGACGAGCGCGATCTCCGCCGGGAAATCCGCGGCGGCGGCTGCCCTGATCAGCGCGGCCATGTTGGAGCCGCGTCCGGAAATCAGGATGGCGACGCGGCGCTTCATCACAGCGCCAGATCGAGGTGGCCGTTATAGTCGACGCGATGCTCGCCCCCGGCCGGAATCACGGTGCCGAGCTGCGCCACGGTCTCGCCGGCGTCGGTGAAGACCTCGATCACCTTGTCGACCTTGTCCGGCTCGACGATCGCGATCATGCCGATGCCGCAATTGAAGGTGCGCAGCATCTCGAGCTCGGCGATGCCGGCCTGCGCTGCCAGCCATTTGAACACCGGCAGCACCGGCACGCGTGCAAGGTCGATGCCGACGCCGAGGTGCTTCGGCAGGACGCGTGGGATGTTATCGGTGAAGCCGCCGCCGGTGATGTGGGCGAGCCCCTTCACCGCGCCGGTCTCGCGGATCGCGCGCAGGCAGGATTTGACGTAGAGCCTGGTCGGCGTCAGCAGCGCGCCGCCGAGCGTCATCACCGGCGCGAATGGCGCCTGCGCCGAGAAGCCGAGGCCGGACTGCTCGACGATCTTGCGCACCAGCGAGAAGCCGTTGGAATGCACGCCCGACGAGGCGAGACCGATCACGGCATCCCCGGCGGCGATGTCCTTGCGCGGCAACAACGTACCGCGCTCGGCGGCGCCGACGGCAAAGCCGCCGAGATCGTAGTCGCCGTCCTTGTAGAGTCCGGGCATCTCGGCGGTCTCCCCGCCGATCAAGGCGCAGCCGGATTCGCGGCATCCCTCGGCAACGCCTGCGACGATGGCGGCCGTGGCCTCGGGGTCGAGCTTGCCGCAGGCGAAATAGTCCAGGAAAAACAGCGGCTCGGCGCCCTGCACCACGAGGTCGTTGACGCTCATGGCGACGAGGTCGATGCCGATGCCGCCATGCAGGCCGGTCTCGATCGCGATCTTGACCTTGGTGCCGACGCCGTCGGTCGCGGCCACGAGGACCGGGTCCTTGAAGCCGGCCGCCTTGAGGTCGAACAGGCCGCCGAAGCCGCCGATCTCGGCATCCGCACCCGGCCGTGCGGTGGCGCGCACCATCGGCTTGATCAGGTCGACCAGGCGGTTGCCCGCGTCGATATCGACGCCTGAATCGGCGTAAGTGAGGCCGTTTTTGCGGTCGGTCATGCCCGATTTCCAGTGGGTTTGCGGCTGGTTACGTCGAATTCCGGGGACGCGCAATGGCTCGCATGGCGCTCCCCGCTATACTATGTAGACATATCAACCGGTTCAGCCCGCAACGGGCCGGATTTGAGGTCAGAACCGGTGCCGGGAAGCGCTTTCGTGAGTATTCCGAACATCATCACCTTGGGCCGCATCATGCTGGTCCCGATCATCGTCTGGGCCATCGTGTCGAGCCAAATGGAGGTGGCGTTCGCCGTATTCCTGATCGCCGGCATCAGCGATGCCGTGGACGGCTTCCTCGCCAAGCGCTTCAACATGACGAGCGAGCTCGGCGCCCTGCTCGATCCGCTCGCCGACAAGGCGCTGCTGGTCTCGATCTACATGGCGCTCGGCATCTGGGGCGCAATCCCGCGCTGGATCGTGATCCTGGTGGTGTCGCGCGACATCATGATCGTCGCCGCCGTGATCGTGTCCTGGCTGTTCGACCGTCCGGTCGAGATGAAGCCGTCGAAAGTGTCCAAGCTCAACACGGTGGCACAAGTGGCGTTCGCAGCCCTGGTGCTGGCGGCGCTTGCCTTCGGCTTCAAGCCCGCGCCTTATGATATCATCCTGATGGGTCTCGTCACGGTCTTCACGCTCTCCTCCGTGTCGCTCTATCTGGTCGAGTGGCTGCGGCACATGAGCACGATCGAGGCCAAATGAGAGTGGAAGCGGCCTCGTAAAGGCCATCTCCGCTCGATCAAGTCGAACTCTCTTCGAAACGGGCCGGCGCGCCGGCATGGAGCAAAGCAAGCGTGGCAGGCCGCGTTCATCCCCGACAATTGGCGTTTGCACTTCCGCATGCGGAGAGCCTCAGCCGGGACAACTTCCTCGAAGGCCCCGCCAATGCGGCCGGTCTCGGCCTGATCGACAGCTGGCCGGAATGGCCGAACCGGATCATGTGGCTGGCGGGCCCGGAAGGAAGCGGCAAGAGCCATCTCGCCGCGATCTGGACCGAAGAGGCTGGCGCCCGCTCGACCACCGCCAACGCGCTGACCGCGGCGGCCGTGCCCGGCGCGCTCGCCACCGGCGCGCTGGTGGTCGAGGATCTCAAGGCTGGGGATTTCGACGAGCGCGCCCTGTTTCACCTGATGAACCTCGCCCGTGAGGACGGCGCCTACGTCCTGTTCACCGGGCGCGAGGCGCCGGCCGCGCTTCAGATCGAGCTTCGCGACCTGCGCTCACGCCTGCGCGCCGTTCCGGTGGTCGCGCTGCTGCCTCCCGACGACCAGCTGTTCCGTGGCCTCATCGTCAAGTTCTGCGCCGACCGCCAGCTCAATGTGGACGAGAGCGTGGTCGGCTACCTCGCCACGCGCCTGGAACGGTCCTCGGCCGCCGCCCGGCGTGCCGTCGAGCTGCTCGACAGCGAAGCCCTGCGGCTCGGCCGTCCCGTCACCCGGGCGCTGGCCGCCGAGCTGCTCCGGGACACCTGAGCGGCTTGCGGGCCTCCCTGAGCCTGCTTGACGCGGCGCGGCGGCGGAACATCAATGTCATTGAAACGTCATCGCTCTAACACATGCTCCCGCCGATTTTGCGCTTGAGTCGCAATTGGGGTGAACTGGATGGACCGACTTCTGATGGACTCTGCGCAAGCTGTTGAAACCAAAGAGAAAGCCCCGGAAACCGAGAGCCTTCCGGCGATCGCGTCCAGCCCCGAGCGGTTTATCAACCGCGAGCTGTCCTGGCTGCATTTCAACCGCCGCGTCCTGGAGGAATCGGTCAATCCCAGCCACCCCGTGCTGGAGCGGGTGCGATTCCTGTCGATTTCGGCGAATAACCTCGACGAGTTCTTCATGGTCCGCGTTGCCGGCATCAAGGCGCAGGTGCGCGAGGGCATCGCCGAACGCAGCCCCGACGGCCTGACGCCGTCGGAGCAGCTCGCGCTGATCAACCGCACCGTCTCCCAGCTCGCCTCCGACCAGCAGGCGATCTGGCGCGACCTGCGCGTCACGCTGGCCGAGGTCGGCATCGTGCTGGTGGACGGCAAGGACATCACCAAGGCGGAACGGACCTGGATCGAGGACTACTTCCTCAATAACGTGTTCCCTCTCCTGACCCCGCTCGCGATCGATCCGGCCCACCCCTTCCCGTTCATTCCGAGCCTCGGCTTCACCATCGCGCTGCAGCTCACGCGCGCCGCCGACGGCAAGCAGATGAACGCGCTGATCCGCATGCCCGGCAAGATCGACCGCTTCATCCGCCTGCCGGCGGACGGCACGGTGCGCCTGATCTCGCTGGAGCAGGCCACCGCCCTGTTCATCAACCGCCTGTTCCCGGGCTACAATCTGCACGGCCAGGGCGCCTTCCGGATCATTCGCGACTCCGAACTTGAAATCGAGGAAGAGGCCGAAGACCTCGTCCGCCTGTTCGAGACCGCGCTGAAGCGCCGTCGCCGCGGATCGGTGATCCGGCTCGAGATCGACGCCAAGATGCCGGAGGAGCTGCGCAGCTTCGTGCAACACGCGCTCTCGGCTGCCGACGACGAGGTGTTCCTGGTCGACGGCGTACAGGCGATGAACGAGCTTTCGCAGCTCACCCGCCTCGACCGGCCCGACCTCGAATTTACCCCCTACGTGCCGCGTCATCCCGAGCGCGTACGCGAGCACGGCGGCGACATCTTTGCCGCGATCCGGCAGAAGGACCTGATCGTCCATCATCCCTATGAATCCTTCGACGTCGTGGTGCAGTTCCTGCAGCAGGCCGCGCGCGACCCCGACGTCGTCGCGATCAAGCAGACGCTCTACCGCACCTCCAACAATTCACCGATCGTGCGCGCGCTCGCAGAAGCCGCCGAAGCCGGCAAATCGGTCACCGCCTTGATCGAGCTGAAGGCACGGTTCGATGAGGAAGCCAACATCCGTTGGGCGCGCGATCTCGAACGCGCCGGCGTGCAGGTTGTCTACGGCTTCCTCGAACTGAAGACGCACGCAAAACTCTCGATGGTGGTGCGCCGCGAGGGCGGCAGCCTGACGACCTACGTCCATACCGGCACCGGCAACTATCACCCGGTCACCGCGCGCATCTACACCGACCTGTCCTACTTCACCTCTGACCCGACGATCGGCCGCGATGCCGCGCGCGTGTTCAATTTCATCACCGGCTATGCCGCGCCGAGCGACCTGGAAAAGATGGCGGTGTCGCCGCTGACCTTGCGCCAACGCATCATCGAGCACATCCAGGGCGAGACCGCACACGCGCGGCATGGCCGTCCCGGCGCGGTCTGGATGAAGATGAATGCGCTGGTCGACCCCGACATCATCGACGCGCTCTACGAGGCCTCGCAGGCCGGCGTCCAGGTCGAGCTCGTGGTGCGCGGCATCTGCTGCCTGAGGCCGGGCATTCCCGGCCTGTCGGAGAACATCCGCGTCAAGTCGATCATCGGCCGCTTCCTCGAACATGGCCGAATCTACTGCTTCGGCATGGGCCAGGGACTGCCGAGCGCGAAAGCGGCTGTGTATATCTCCTCCGCCGACATGATGCCGCGCAACCTCGACCGCCGCGTCGAGGTGCTGTGTCCGCTGCAAAATCCGACGGTGCATCAGCAGGTTCTCGAACAGATCATGGTGGCGAATCTGAAGGACAATGAGCAGAGCTGGCAGTTGTTGCCGGATGGGTCGTCAACGCGTATGAAGGCCGCGAAGGGCGAGGAGCCTTTCAACGTCCACAACTACTTCATGACGAATCCGAGTCTGTCTGGCCGTGGAAAGTCGCTCAAGGAATCCTCGCCGCGTCGTCTCACGCGCCGGAACGAACGTCATCAATCCTGATCGGGGATCTGCGACGTGAAGCGGCCGCGCAAGCGCGGCTCGAGCGTCGCGGTCATCGACATAGGCTCCAACTCGGTCCGCCTCGTCGTCTACGAGGCGCTGGCGCGCAGCCTGATCCCGATCTTCAACGAGAAGACGCTGTGCGGCCTCGGGCGCGAGGTGCAGAGCACGGGCCTGCTCGCGCCCGATGCCGTCGACAAGGCGCTGACCTCGCTGAAGCGCTTCCGTGCATTGTGCCGGGTGATGCAGGTCGGACGCGTGTTCGCGATCGCGACCGCCGCGTGCCGAGACGCCTCCAACGGTCCCGATTTCATTGCCAAGGCCGAGCGGATCTGCGCGGTGAAGATCGAGATCCTGTCGGGCCCGCGGGAAGCACGATTGTCGGCGCTCGGCGTGATCTCCGGCATCCACCATCCGGACGGCATCGTCGGCGATCTCGGCGGCGGCTCGCTCGAGCTGATCGAGGTGCGCAGGAACGCGGTGCGCAGCGGCGTGACGCTGCCGCTCGGCGGCCTCGCGCTGCAGGACCTCGCCCACAAATCGCTCAAGCGCGCCGACCGCATCGTGCGCGAGGAGATCGACGCGGTGCCGCAGCTGACCGCAGGCCGCGGCCGCACCTTCTACGCCGTCGGCGGCACCTGGCGCGCGCTTGCGCGCATTCACATCATCCAGAGCGGCTATTCGCTCCAGGTGATGCACGGCTATTCGATTCCGGCTGCTGAAGCGCTCGACTTCTCGCGCCGCCTGCGGCGCCTCGCCGCCGCCAACATGCTCGCCGACATCGAGATCGTCGCCGATGCGCGTCGTCCTCTCCTCACCTATGCGGCGCTCGTGCTCGAGCACATCATCCGCGTTGCAAGACCCAAGAGCATCGTGTTCTCCACCTTCGGTGTGCGCGAGGGCCTGCTGCACGAGAAGCTGTCCGAGACCGAACGCAACAAGGACGGGCTGATCTGCGCGGCCGAGGAGCTGAACCAGCTGCTGTCGCGCTCGGCCAGGCACGCGCGCGAGCTGATCGCCTGGACCGATCGCCTGGTGCGCGTGGTCAAGCTGCGCGAGACGGAAGAGGACCGCCGCCTCCGCCACACCGCATGCCTGCTCTCCGATATCGGCTGGCGCGTGCATCCCGATCATCGCGGCGAGCAGACGCTCAGCCTCGTCGTCAACGGCAATTTCGGCGCGATCACCCACACCGAACGCGCCTTCGTCGGCCTGTCGGTATTCTATCGTTATGCGGGTCTCAGCGAGGAAAACCAGCCGCCGGTGACGATGCAGGAGCTGCTGACGCCGGCCCAGCTCGAACGCGCGCGCCTGCTGGGCGCTGCGTTCCGCGTCGGGCATCTGATCTCGGCCGCACGTCCGGGCGTGCTGCCCGCCACGCATTTCCGCAGCCAGGGCCGCAAATTGATGCTGGTGTTCGAGCATCGGCTCGGCGACCTCGTCGCCGACCGCGTCGGCGGCCGCTTCCGCCAGCTCGCCCGCCTGATCGGCCGCTCGGGATCGATCGTGCGGCGCTGAACTTGGCACTGTGAGTGCCCACCTCTCCCAGCGGGAGAGCCGAGAAGCACAATTCTCGGAAAACTCTACTCCGCCGAAGCCTTGGCGTGGCGCTCCGAGGATTCGAGCGCGGCTTGGGTCAGGCTGCGCCGGCGCCAGATGGTGCCGACCACCAGCACGACGACGACGCCGAGCGCGGCGCAGAAATATTCGCCGCCGGCCCCGCCATGGCCGAATTGCGGCGGGATGCGCAATACCCCGAGCACGGCGTCGAGCGAGGCACCGAACGGCCCCTCGAACAGCGCATGCAGCCGCGGCGCGACGCCGGGATCGGTCGCGATCACCTCGCCCGCGATCCAGCCGAGCAGCGCCGCACCGGCCCAGACCAGCACCGGTAGCTTTGCGAGCAGTGCCATGATCAGCGCGGCGCCGGCAACGATCAGCGGCACGCTGATGGCAAGGCCGAGGATCAAGAGCGGCACGCTGCCATTGGCCGCGGCAGCGACCGCAATGACGTTGTCGAGACTCATGACGATGTCCGCGACCACGACGATCTGGATGGCCTGCCAAAGATGCGAGGCAGACTCGACGTCGTCCTCGTCCTCGTTTTCCGGCACCAGAAGCTTGGCCGCGATCACAATCAGCGCGAGGCCGCCGACCAGCTTGAGATACGGCAGCTCCATCAGGCTCGCGACGATGCCGGTGAAGATGATCCGCAGCATCACCGCCGCGCCCGCACCGAGGATCATGCCCCACAGCCGGTGCCGCGGCGAGAGACCGCGGCACGCCAGCGCGATCACCAGTGCGTTGTCGCCGGAGAGCAGGATGTTGATCCAGATGATCTTGCCGACCGCGATCCAGAAGGTCGGCGCAGCCATCTCGTTGCGGAACTGGGTGAAGAATGCCCCGATCGTCGCGGGATCGAAGATCTGCCAGAGCCAGTCCACTAATTGAGTCCTTTCGTCGCCTTTAACCTGCCGCCTGGATCAGCCTACGATCTCGTTGCCCGAGAAAAACTGCGCGATCTCGATCGCGGCAGTCTCCGGCGCATCCGAGCCGTGCACCGAGTTCTCGCCGATCGACTTGGCGTAGAGCTTGCGCACGGTGCCCTCGGCGGCCTTGGACGGATCGGTCGCGCCCATCACCTCGCGGTACTTGGCGATCGCGCCCTCGCCTTCCAGGACCTGAACCACGACCGGGCCGGAGGTCATGAACTCGACGAGCTCGCCGAAGAAGGGGCGCGCCTTGTGGACGGCATAGAAAGTCTCGGCCTGTTCCTTGGTCATGCGGATGCGCTTCTGCGCGACGATGCGCAGGCCCGCCTTCTCGATCACGGCGTTGACCGCGCCGGTCAGGTTACGCTCGGTCGCGTCGGGCTTGATGATCGAGAAAGTGCGTTCGATGGCCATAATGTCGTCCTTGGGAACAAAGCGGGTGGTTGCCGGGTTGCGGGGCTTATATCGGCGCCTTTGCCGGACGGCAAGCGACCGCCGACACGGCATCACAGGCGCTTCGCCGCAGGTGGCCGGGCGTCCGATTTGGATGACAACAATTTCACCCAGATGAACCCAATCTGAAACCGCCGTCAGGGTTCGGTTCAGCTTCGCCGGGTTAAGGTCGGGCCTATCGAAACCGAAGCCTGATGATCAGGCGGACCGTTTCGGCGGCCTTTCCATCGACGCGGATGCCCCCGCGCCGGCAGTTTTGAGGAGATCACCATGTTGAGGAAACTTTCGCTTGCCGCTGTCGCCGCGGTTGCGCTCGGTGCCGCTCTGGCCCCGACCTCGGCCTCCGCTCACTGGCATGGCGGCTGGGGCTGGCACGGCGGCGGCTGGCACCACGGCTACGGCTGGGGTGGCCCGCGCTTCTATGTCGGCGGCCCCGTCGCTTACGGTTACGGCGGCTGCTATGTGCGCCGGCTGGTCCCGACCCCCTGGGGACCCCGCTGGCGGCTGATCAACCGCTGCTACTGAATCCGTCAGCACCTTCCGAAGGCTACCTAAGCCCCCCAGGTACCTTCCAAGAGAAGCCCCGGCGCCCCCCTCGCCGGGGCTTTGCCTTGAGCGTACAAGGCGCCGCTCATACAATTTTTACGAGAATGCCCGGCTTTCCCCACAATCCGCGAAACCATTTGGCCGGCAATGACTTGGTACCGTGTCTTTACTTCGAGAACACGGAACCTTGCGATGGCTGGGCTATTTGCCAATGACAGCGAACAGATTGACCGGCGTACCAGCCGCGCGATTTGCGATGCTGTGGGCGAACGGCTGCAGCAGAGCCTCCGGCCCGAGCCGCGCCTGCCGACCCATCTCGAGCAGCTCCTGAACGAGCTGCGGCGGCGCGAGCGCGAGAGGCACTGACCGAAAAACGAGTTGCGTTCGACGCGCCTTGCGGTGACAAGGCCGCATGCTCGCCATCACCGACCTCTCCATCCGCCTCGCCGGACGCCTTTTGATTGACCAGAGTTCCGTGCAGATCACGCCGGGATCGCGCGTCGGCCTGGTCGGACGCAACGGCACCGGCAAGTCGACGCTGTTCAAGGTGATCCGCGGCGAGCTTGCGGCCGAGCACGGCTCGGTGAGCTTGCCGCCGCGCTGGCGCATCGGCAGCCTCGCGCAGGAAGCGCCGAACGGCCCCGAAAGCCTGATCTCGGTCGTGCTCAAGGCCGACCTCGAACGCGACGCGCTGCTGACCGAGGCCGAGCACGCGACTGATCCGCACCGCATCGCCGAGATCCAGACCCGCCTCGTCGACATCGACGCCCATTCTGCGCCGAGCCGCGCGGCGGCGATTCTCTCCGGCCTCGGCTTCTCCGCCGCCGATCAGCTCCGCCCCTGCGCCGAATTCTCCGGCGGCTGGCGCATGCGCGTCGCGCTCGCAGCGACGCTGTTCGCGGCGCCCGACCTTCTGCTGCTCGACGAGCCCACCAACTATCTCGATCTCGAAGGCACGCTGTGGCTGGAGGATCACCTTGCGCATTATCCGCGCACGGTGATCGTGATCAGCCACGACCGCGACCTCCTGGAAAGCTCGGTCGACCAGATCCTGCACCTCGAGCGCGGCAAGCTCACGCTCTACAAAGGCAGCTACTCCTCCTTCGAGGAGCAGCGCGCCGCGCGCGAGCTGCTCGATGCCAAGGCGGTCAAGCGCCAGGAGGCCGAACGCGCCCGCCTGCAGGCCTTCGTGGATCGCTTCAAGGCCAAGGCCTCGAAAGCCCGGCAGGCACAGTCGCGCGTCAAGATGCTGGAGCGGCTGAAGCCGATCACGGCGCTGGTCACCGAGGACGTGCGCGAGATCAGCTTTCCTGCGCCGGAGAAGATCCTGTCGCCGCCGATCATCGCGGTCGACAACGCTTCGGTCGGCTATGATCCGGCGAGCCCGGTGCTGGGCCGCGTCACCTTGCGCATCGACAACGACGACCGCATCGCGCTGCTCGGCGCCAACGGCAACGGCAAGTCGACGCTGGTGAAGCTGCTCGCCGGACGTCTGGCGCCGTTCTCGGGCAAGGTGACGCGCGCGGACAAGCTGTCGATCGCCTATTTCGCGCAGCACCAGCTCGACGAGCTCAACGAGGACGCCTCCGCCTACGACCACGTCCGCAAGCTGATGGGCGATGCGCCCGAAGCCAAGGTGCGCGCCCGCGCCGGCGCCATCGGCTTCTCCGGCAAGGCCGCCGACACTAAGGCCGGCAAATTGTCAGGCGGCGAAAAGGCGCGCCTGCTGCTGGGCCTTGCGACCTTCTTCGGCCCCAACATGATCATCCTGGACGAGCCGACCAACCATCTCGACATCGACAGCCGCGGCGCTTTGGCCGAAGCCATCAACGAGTTTCCCGGCGCGGTGATCATGGTCTCGCACGACCGCTATCTGATCGAGGCCTGCGCCGATCGGCTCTGGATCGTCGCCGATCGCACCGTCACCAATTACGACGGCGATCTCGACGAGTATCGCCGCCTCGTGCTGTCGACGCGCAACGCGGAAGCCCCGCGCGAGCGCAGTGCGCCGGCCGAGAAGCCGCAGCGTCCAAGAGCGGACAATCGCGGCTCGCTGAAGAAGCGCATCGCGGAAGCTGAGGCCGAGATCGCCCGCGTCAGCGAGATCATCGCCAAGATCGACACGGCGCTCGCTTTGCCCGACATTTTCACGCGCGATCCCAAGCAGGCGGCGCAATTGTCGAAGGCGCGCGCCAATGCCGCCGACGCGCTGGCGCGCGCGGAGGAGCAGTGGCTCGAGGCGAGCGCGCAGTTCGACGAGGCGGCGGGCTAGCGCCTCCACCAAAGAAGCCGCGCCAACAAAAAACGTGCAAAACAACCCCATGCACAGTACCGGCATGATAGCACCGGCGCACAAGCCTCTGAATTATCTACTCGTTGCCGGTTCGGTTGCAGTGCCCGCGTGGGCCGCAAAAGCTCAATCCGCGTATTGCCCGGCCGCCTTGATGATCGGCGCCCAGCGGTCGATCTCACTCGCGAGCATCGCACCCAACGCCTCCGGCGTCGCCTTGTCCTGCGGGACCGGCTCGGTGTTGATGTCGTTGAACCGGGCGATCAGCGCGGGATCCCTGAGCGCGGTCTGCAGCGCCGCGGTCAGCTTCTGAACGACCGCCGGCGGCGTGCCCTTGGGCGCATAGATGCCGTGCCAGACACCGAGCTCGAAGCCCTTGAGTCCGGCCTCATCGGCGGTCGGCAGATCGGGCAGGCTCTTCAGCCGCTCCCTGGTGGTGATCGCGTAAGCCTTGACCTGCTTGGCCGTGATCGGCCCGGTGGTGTTGGTCGCCTGATCGCAGGTGAGATCGATCTGCTTGCCGAGCAGATCGTTCATGATTGGGCCGTTGCCCTTGTAGGGCACCGTGGTGAGCTGCTTCTGGATCGCGGTCATGAACAGCATGCCGCACAGATGCGAGGCCGCACCCAGGCCGGCATTGGCGTAAGTCAGCTTGTCGCCCTGCTGCTGGGCGTAGGCGACCAGCTCCTTGAGCGTGTCGGCCGGGAAATCGGGACGCGCGATGATGGTCATCGGCGCGTTGGTCACGAGCCCGATCGGCGCAAAGGCCGTCTTGGTGTCGTAACTGAGATTGCGATACAGCGTCGCCGCCGTCGAGATGCCGACATGGTGGATCAGCAGTGTGTAGCCGTCCGGCTGGGCGCGGGCGGCGCGGGTCGTGCCGATGGTGCCGCCGGCGCCGGTCGCGTTCTCGACGATGATCTGCTGTCCCAGGGATTTCGCCATGCCGGCCGCAGTCAGGCGCGCGATGGTGTCGGTCGGCCCGCCCGCGGCAAATGGCACCAGCATGGTGATGGGCCTCGTCGGATAGTCCTGCGCGAGTGCCGCGCCAGACGACAAGAGCAGCGCCGATACGAGGGCAATGAACCGCATAGTTTCCTCCGGATTGTTGGCGCCATCAAAGCGCATTCCGGGGCGCGCGGCCATCACGAAAGCGACGTCGTCACGAACATTGCAGCGATCGAAGGCGCACCGATGCCGACCTCATCGCATTCGGTGTGACCGCGCGCGACTTTGCCACTCGCCCAAGCTTAAGTCTGAGCCTCGGCTTCGCTCTCGAGCTTCTTGCGGAGTGCCGCGACGATACGATGAACCGTTTGCAGATCCTTGGCCGCAAGCCCTTCGGAAAGGCTGTTGACCCAGGGCATCTGCAAAGCCATGGCGGCATCGAAAGCGCGCCGCCCCTTGTCGGTCAGGACGACGAGCTGCGCCCGGCGGTGGTGCGGATTGGCCTCGAAAGCAACCAGGCCTTCCGCATGGAGGTCGTTGACGATCCGCTGCACGTTCTGGCGATTGCCGCCCAGATCGCGGGCAAGCCAGGCCACCGGCTGGGGCCGCTCCGCCTGCACGATGGCGCCGAGAATCTGCCAGCGGGCGCTGGTGAGCCCGAGCCGGGCCACCAAGCGGTCCCCTGCGGTCAAGAGCAGGCTGTTCAGCCGGAACAAGTCAAGCATGAGGTTCTTCAGAGCATCGCCGGCCGGCGTTCGTTGGGATTTCCGCATCCGTCACCATGGATAGTTATTGACATCATGATGTCAAACTACTAGATTTCACATGGTACCATATTGACATCATAAAACCATCTCGACGGAGTTCGTCATGGCGCGCCTACGCCCACTGGACCCGGACTTTCCCATCGAGCGTTAGCTCGGCATCGACACCGGCCCCGTGGTGCTGGTGAATCTGTTCACGCTCGACGAGGCCGACGAACTTTCTCCAGATCTGGCAGGACGATGCCGCCTTCATGAAGCGGCAGCCGGGCTTCATCTCCACCCAGCTTCACCGCGCGATTGGCGAAAGCCCCACGTATCTGAACTATGCGGTTTGGCAGACCGTTGCCGACTTCCGGACCGCGTTCACACACCCCGAGTTCAGGTCGAAGATCTCGGCTTACCCCGCATCCGCGGTCGCCTCCCCCCACCTGTTCCAGAAAGTCGCGGTGCCCGGCATTTGCGTCGCGTAGCTCGCTTCGAAAACGGCAGACCCCATGACCAGGATCATCCACCCTGTCGCGGGAGCGGCCGCACTGATGACCATTGCGACCTTCTGGCTTTCCACGGCTCTCACCGAGCTATTTGCGTCGCACGAGACCATAGCGATCGTGAAGACCGCCATACCGTGGGGCTTCCTGTTGCTCATTCCGATGCTTGCGGCGGCGGGAAGCTCGGGATTCTTCCTGGCAAAGCAGCGGCGCCGCGATCGGAGCCATGCGCTGTTCGATAACGCGATCAGCGCGGGCTAGCAGCCCCGGCGGCACGTCGATGCCGAGCGCCTTGGCGATCTTCAGGTTGAAGATCAATTCGTACCGCCGCGGCGCCTGGATCGGCAGATCGCGCGGCGAGGCGCCTTTCAGGATGCGATCGATATACTCGACGGGCGCGCTGACCAGTTCAATCCCAGACGAACGTGTATGACATCAGCGCGCCACCAATTCCCTCAGTGTAGCCGTTCGAACGCAGCGTTTGATAGATGCCCGCGCCCGTAAACGGCAAAATAGAATTGCCTGCGCCACGTCGCGTATCGTGCGGCGCCGTGCTAGGACCACCTGAGTTTGTCGGCCGAAGGATTTGAAATCGCCAATTTCGAAGGAGGCCCCGGATGTCGTCACCCGAACCGATCAAATTCACCGACGGCGCGGCTTACGAGCGCTTCATGGCGCCCTGGAGCCGATCGGCCGGCAATCTGTTTCTCGACTGGCTGGCGCCCCGTCCGGGACTAGCCTGGGTGGACGTCGGTGCGGGCAACGGCGCGTTCACCGAACTCCTGCTTGCAAGATCGGCCCCCTCGTCGGTTTGCGCGATCGATCCCTCCGACGCGCAGATTGCGACGGCGCGCGAAAAGCTGTCGGCAAATCAGGTCGAACTCTCGATCGGCGACGCAATGGCCCTGCCCTATGAGGCCGACCGCTTCGACATCGCGGTGATGGCGCTGGTGCTGTTCTTCGTCCCCGACCCGCGCAAGGGCGCCGCGGAAATGGTCCGCGTCACCAAGCCCGGCGGCCTGGTCGCGTCCTACACCTGGGACATTATGCGCGGCGGCACTCCCACACAGCCGATGTGGGAGGAGTTGGATGCGCTTGGCATTCCGGCAGCTCGCCCTCCGAGTGCAGAGATCTCGCGTTTCGAGGCGCTGAAGTCACTCTGGGCGGAGCTCGGCCTGCGCGATATCGAAACCCGCGAGCTGGTGGTCGAGCGAACGTTCGCTGACTTCGACGACTACTGGCTGTCCATGGTCGTGAGCAGCCCGACCGGCATCGTGGGAAAGCTATCGCAAGCCGAGGGCGCGGAGCTCAAGCGCCGGCTTCAGGCACGGTTGCCGGCGAGTGCGAGCGGTGCGATCACCGTTCATGCCTCGGCGACTGCAGTGAAGGGGCGCAAAGAGGTTTGATGACCCGGACGGTCCGCGCAGTCGGAAGCCAATCGAGCGCGCTTAAGCGTGCTTCTTCTTCGGCTTGGCCGCCCTCGGCACCGGCTGCGGGTCCCGATTGCCTTCGATCGAGGACAGGCGTCCGGCCGCGGGGATTTCTCTTGGTCTGTGGCGAACCACCGGGTCACGCGTGAGTGCGCAAATTGCATGGGGGAACGCGCTGCCTCCTTCCCCCTTGCTCTATCGTGACAGCTCAGTCGCCATCACCCGCGGGAGGCCGGCCTGCGCGTCGCCTGGTTTCTGGGAGGTCGGCAACCGCTCGGGGCGCCGATGGAGCACGGCGATCTGATGGGGCGAGGCCGGCATGCCTTCGACCGTCATGATCGCGCCCGGCAGTTGCTCCTCGACATTTGTGGCGCCCAGAACGCCAACCTGGTGCCGCGTCATCGGAAAACCGCTGAGCTCAAAGCTTGGCAGCTCTGCCGCCGCTGCACTCGCGCCACCGAGGAGAATCGAAACACTCGTAATCAGCAATGGATTCTTCATGAATATTTTCCGAAGATTGCGTGCGGGAAAAACTTGCAAGCCGGATGTAATCCATTCGTCCGCACTCGGCTGTGGGATGCTTCACATGAGCTGCGCGCGATCGCGATTTTTTGCGGATTGTTCGGGCGAACTGCTTGAATGGCGCCGCATCACAATTTGCGCGTGCGGGGATGCGATCCTTCCGCACGTCCTGGATATAGCGAGGTGGAGCGGATCGCCGATCACGCCATGACCACGGAGTTCGAGCGTACGAGCCTCGCTTCGCGAGAATCGTGCTGCCGCCCTTGAGGTCGATCAAAATCGGCTACTACTCCCGTCCCAAATTCAACCTTCGATGCTGGACATGTCGCGCGTGAGCGCACACAAAGCGCGCGGGCTTACGCGTGCTTCTTCTTCGGCTTGGCCGCCCTCGGCACCGGCTGCGGGTCCGGATTGCCTTCGATCGAGGACAGGCGTCCGGCGGTGAACGTGTAGATGCCGGCGCGCGGACCGGTGGTCCAGGTGACGACGGCGACGCGGCGGCCGATGGCGTCGTTGGAGAGGTTGACGCTCGAGGGCGCGCCGATGCCGCGCACCACGTCGCATTCGGTGTGGCCGAGCGCGACCGTGCCGCCCATCGGCGCGGGCGTCGTCGAGGCATTGGCATCGGCCGGTCCGGGCGGCGGCGCCATGCCGGGACAGGCGCCGTCGGCGCTGACGAGATCCTCAGCTCCGACCGGCTTGTCCGGGGTCAGCGGCGGCGATTCGATCGAGATGTTCTTGATGAAGAGACGGCCGGGTTTCTGGAACCATTCGGCATCCTTCGACAGCAAATCGCTCGCGCCCGAACAGCCCGCGACCAGCGGTGCCACGGCAGCCAACGCAATCAGGAGCGATCCGGGAAGCTTTTGATGTCGCACGATAACGAATTCCCCGCGTGAAGGACCAGCCCTAAGCGATTGTCCCAACATCCCTTTGCGGCACGAAGGTGACAGACGCCAGCATCGCCCGAAAAGTCCAAATTATGATTAATTGCGGCTAGAGCTTCGGTTCTGATTGGATCAGAACCGAAGCTCTAGATTCTTGTTTTGACGCGTTTTCTTCACGCGAACCGGTGTCCACTTCGCTCGAAAACGCTCTAGTTGCGCTTCTGCCACCGGCCGCGGTCGTCGGCCTGCCAATAGGTGACATCAAATCCCCGCGCCTTGCAATCCGTCCAGGCCGTGCGGGCGAGCGCGAGCGCGTCGGGATCGTCGCCGTCGAACAACAGCACCATGCGCTCGTAGCCCTGTGCGTCCTCCGGCAGCGCGGCGTTGTCGATCAGGAAGCGGACATTGGCCCCATTGGGATTGCCGCCCTCGATCGCCAGCACGATCGGCTGATCGGCAGCATCGTTCACCCGCCATGTCGCGTGCGGCAGGAATGAATCGTCGCGATAGGTCCACAAATGCGAGTCGAGCGCATCAGTGCGCTCCTCCGAGGTCGACTGCACCACGACGCGCCAGCCGCGCTCGAGCGATTTCTCGAGAAGCGGCGGCAACACATTCTCCACGGTCATGTTTTGCAGATGGTAGAACAGCACTTCAGTCATGTCGGGTCATTTGCGCTCGTAATGGTCGGCGACCAGGCGGTCGAGCAAGCGGACGCCGTAGCCGCTGCCCCAGCTCTGGTTGATGTCGGTCTTCGGCGCACCCATCGCGGTGCCGGCAATGTCGAGATGGGCCCAGGGCACATTGTCGACGAAGCGCTGCAGGAACTGTGCGGCGGTGATCGAGCCGCCGTGGCGGCCGCCGGTGTTCTTCATGTCGGCAAACTGGGAATCGATCAGCTTGTCGTATTCCGGGCCGAGCGGCATGCGCCAGACCTTCTCCCCGCTCTCGATACCGGCCGTGAGCAGCCGGTCGGCCAGTTCGTCGTTGTTGGAGAACATGCCGGCATGCTCGGTGCCAAGCGCCACCATGATGGCGCCGGTCAGCGTCGCCAGATCCACCATGAATTTCGGCTTCACCTTCTTGGCGACGTACCAGAGCACGTCGGCGAGCACGAGGCGGCCCTCGGCGTCGGTGTTGATGATCTCGATGGTCTGGCCAGACATCGAGGTGACGATGTCGCCCGGCCGCTGCGCGTTGCCGTCGGGCATGTTCTCGACGAGGCCGATGGCGCCGACCGCGTTGACCCGCGCTTTACGCGCGGCGAGCGCGTGCATCAGGCCGACGACGCAGGCAGCTCCCCCCATATCGCCCTTCATGTCCTCCATGCTGCCGGCCGGCTTGATCGAGATGCCGCCGGTGTCGAAGCAGACGCCCTTGCCGACGAAGGCGACCGGCGGCTCGCCTTTCTTGCCCCCGTCCCAGCGCATGATCACGGTGCGGCTCGGCCGCGTCGAGCCCTGGCCGACGCCGAGCAGCGCGCCCATGCCGAGCTTCTGCATTGCCTTGACGTCGAGCACCTCGACCTTGACGCCGAGCCTGCGGAGCTGACCCGCTCTGCGGGCGAATTCCTCCGGGAAAAGCACGTTCGGCGGCTCGTTGACGAGGTCGCGTGCGATGATCACGCCGTCGACGACATGGCCGGCCGCGGCAAACGCCTTCTTCGCCGCACCGGCATCGCCGACCGCAAGCGCGACGTCGGCGCGCGCGCCGCCCTCCTCACCGTCCTTCTTCCTGGTCTTGTAGCGATCGAACTTGTAAGCGCGCAGGCGCAGGCCCGAGGCGACCGCAACCGCCTGCTCGCTCGTCATGGCGCCACCGGGAAGCTCCGCCATGATGGTCATGGCGCTGGTGCCGGCGGGCAGCTTGCTGGCCGCCACCCCGCCGAACTTGAGGAAATCGTTGGCCTTGAGGCCCGTCGCCTTGCCGGCGCCGATCACGATCAGCCGGGTCGCCTTCACCCCCTCCGGCGCCAGAATGTCCAGCGCAGCACCACTCTTGCCCTTGAAGGCGGCCGCAGCCGCCGCACGCTTCACGATCTCGGCAGCGCCGCCCAGTGCCTTGGCCGTCGCCGGACCGAGCTTCAGGCCGTCGTCGCAGAACACGACCAGGATGCCACTAGGGGCGGCAGACAACGGGACAAAGCCGACCTTGATGGCATCGGACATCGATAACTCCTCCAAAACATGGGGCTTTTCGTCGTTCGGGAGTTCCAGCCACAACTGGAGCTGAACGGCGATTCACTGAGGCTTTCCCCACTATGGGCCACCCGCCTGGCAGATGCCAAGCGCCGCCGTGGCCGCGGGGCCACAACGGGCGAAATATTAACCATATAATGAGGGTGCCATGGGGCAGCCATTTTGTTGACAGATCAAAGGGATGGTAGTGAGAGAATGAGCTGGCGGAAGAGCTGTTCGCCGACCTTGGGGATCCCTTCAATCGGGGATTGGTCGGGCAGCCGGAATTCCGGCCGACATTGGGGACTGGTGGGTTCGTGCGGTAGCGCATGGGGTCGATCGATAGGTATATCTTCCGCACGACGCTGGCGTCGTTTGCGCTGGTCCTGGTCAGCCTCACCGGCGTGATCTGGATTACGCAGGCGTTGCGCGGCATCGACCTGATGACGAGCCAGGGTCAAACCATCCTCACCTTCCTCGGCATCACCAGCCTCGTGATCCCGGCCCTGGTCCTGATCATCTCGCCGATCGCCCTGATGATCGCGATCTCGCACACGCTGAACAAGCTCGCGACCGATTCCGAGATCATCGTGATGAATGCCGCCGGCTTCTCGCCGTTCCGGCTGTTCTTTCCGTTCTTCTATGCCACCTGCGTGGTGGCGGTGCTGGTCGCCTTCATTGCGGCCTACCTCGCCCCGGACGGGATGCGGCGCATCAAGCAATGGGATGCCGAGATCACCGCGGACGTGCTCACCAACATCCTGCAGCCCGGCCGCTTCGCCCGGCTCGACGAGAACCTCACGATCCGGATTCGCGAACGCCTACCGGGCGGCATCCTTGCCGGCATCTTCATCGACGACCGTCGCGATGCGAACGAGCGCGTCTCGATCGTCGCCGAGCACGGCGAGGTCGTGAAGAACGAGACCGGCTCGTTCCTGGTGCTGGAGACCGGCAATCTCCAGCGCTTCGAGGCGGGCAAGCGCGATCCGGCGCTTGTGGCGTTCGGCCGCTACGGCTTCGACATGTCGAAATTCGCCAAGGGCCGCGACGTCACCCTCGGCATCCGCGAGCGCTATCTCTGGGAGCTATTCTCGCCATCCGAGAACGACCCCGTCTACAAGCAGATTCCAGGGCAGTTCCGCGCGGCTTTGCATGACAGCCTGCTCGCGCCGATCTATCCGTTCGCCTTTGCGGTGCTGACCTTTGCCTTCCTCGGAGCGCCGCGCACCACCCGCCAGAGCCGCAACTTCTCGATCGCCTCCTCGATCGTCGCGGTGTTCGGCCTGCGCATGGCAGGCTTCGCCTGCTCGGTGATGGCGGTGAAGTCGCCGGGCCCGGTGCTGGCGCAATATGCGATGGTTTTCGGCGCGATCGGCGTCGGGCTGTGGATGATCATCCGCGGTGTCGTGGTCGAGCCGCCTCCCGGCCTGATGGAGGCCATCAACAGGTCGAACGCACGGATCGCGCGGCTGTTCGGACGTCCGGCCACCGCATGAGCATGCTCACCAACACACTCGGGCGCTATTTCGCCGGCCGCTTCGTGGTCGCAGCGCTCGGCGTCTTCGGCGGCATTTTCCTGCTGCTGGTGCTGGTCGACTACATCGAGATGGTGCGCAAGACCTCAGGGCTCGCATCCGCCTCCGCGATCATGGTGGCCGAGACCTCGCTGTTCCGGGTGCCGCAGCTCCTGGAGAAGCTGACGCCGTTCTGCATGCTGATCGGCGCCATGACCTGCTATCTCGCACTGTCCCGCCGGCTCGAGCTCGTGGTGGCGCGCGCCGCGGGCATCTCCGCCTGGCAGTTCATCTCGCCCGCGCTCGGCAGCGCGCTGCTGATCGGGGTGATCGCCACCATCGCCTACAATCCGATGTCGGCGAACTTGCGCGAGCTGTCCAAGCGCATGGAGGCCGAGCTGTTCGGCTCGGCGCCGGGCGGTGGTATCCAGGACGCCTCCGGCTTCTGGCTCAACCAGGTGACCAGCGACGGGCAGACCATTATCAATGCGGCGCGCAGCGAGCAGCAAGGCATCCGGCTCACCGGGCTGACGCTGTTCCGGTTCGACCAGGACCAGCACTTCAAGGAGCGGGTCGAGGCACGCGAGGCGACGCTGGATGCCGGCCGCTGGCTGTTCAAGGGCGTCCGCCGCTTCTCGCTGGACGGACCGCCGATCGACCAGGCCACCCTGGAGATTCCGACCACGCTGACCGAAGCGCAGGTCCGCAACAGCTTTTCCACCCCCGAGACTGTGTCCTTTTGGCAACTACCGAGCTACATCCGCTCCTCCGAAAGCTCGGGCTTCGCGACAGCCGGATACCGACTCCAGTATCAGAAGCTTCTGGCACAGCCGTTTTTGCTCGTAGCCATGGTGATGCTCGCGGCCTCCGTGTCGTTGCGCTTCTTCCGGATGGGCGGCGTGCAGAAGATGGTTTTGAGTGGCGTGGGCGCAGGCTTTCTGCTCTACGTTCTGTCGAAAGTAACTGAGGACTTGAGCAAGGCTGAGTTGATGCATCCGATCGCTGCGGCGTGGTTGCCCGTTGTGGTGGGCGGCCTCACCGGCTTTTTGGCCTTGCTCTATCAGGAGGACGGATAGTGACTGCCGTCCGCCGAGGGCTCGTGTCTCGTTTGACGCGGCGCACATGGGTGCGCGCGAACGGGACCGGCTTGTCTGTCCGCAGGCTCCTGATTGCGGTCGTCGCGGCTGCCTCGCTTGGCGGCCTGATCGACGCTGCCGCCGTGGCGCCGGCGAAGGCCCAGAGCTTCACCTATAATCCGCTGCCGCCGCGTCCGAAGCCGCCGAGGGCCCCCAACGACAACCAGATGCTGGTTCAGGCCACCGAGGTGGACTACGACTACAACAATTCGCGCGTCTCCGCGGTCGGTAACGTGCAGCTGTTCTACAACGGCACCAGCGTCGAGGCCGACCGGGTCATCTACGACCAGAAGACCAAGCGGCTGCATGCCGAAGGCAACATCCGCATGACGGATGCCGACGGCAAGATCACCTATGCCGAGATCCTGGATCTCTCCGACGATTACCGCGACGGTTTCGTCGATTCGCTGCGCGTGGACACGGCCGACCAGACCCGCATGGCCGCGAGCCGCGCCGACCGTTCCAGCGGCAATTACACGGTGTTCGAGAACGGCGTCTACACGGCCTGCGCGCCGTGTAGGGACGATCCGAAGAAGCCGCCGCTGTGGCAGGTCAAGGGTGCCCGCATCATCCACGACCAGCAGGAGAAGATGCTGTATTTCGAGACGGCACAGATCGAGTTCTTCGGCGTGCCGCTCGCCTACATGCCCTATTTCTCGACGCCCGACCCGACCGTGAAGCGCAAGTCCGGCTTCCTGATGCCGGGCTATATTTCCGGCACGGACAAGACGGGCTACGGCGTCGAGGTTCCCTATTACTGGGCGATCGCGCCCGACATGGACGCAACCATCACCCCCCGCTTCTTGTCGCGGCAAGGCGTGCTGCTGCAGGGCGAATTCCGTCAGCGCCTGATCGACGGCGCGTACCAGATCCGCGCCTACGGCATCAACCAGCTCGATCCCGGAGCATTCGCCGGGCAGCCCGGCGACCGCAACTTCCGCGGCGCCATCGACACCAAGGGTCAGTTCGCGCTCAACGACAAATGGGTCTGGGGCTGGGACGGCGTGCTGATGTCCGACTACTACTTCTTCTCGGACTACCGGCTCTATCAGTACCGCGATCCGCTCGGCTCGTTCCTGCTGCTGCCGACGGAAGCGCTGTCGCAGCTCTATCTGACCGGCGTCGGCAACCGCAGCTTCTTCGATGCGCGCACGATGTACTGGCTGAGCTATTCGGGCAACCAGAGCCAGGTGCCGATCGTCTATCCGGTGATCGACTACTCGAACGTGCTCAACTATCCCGTCTTCGGCGGCGAGTTCAGCTACAAGACCAATTTCGTGAACCTGTCGCGCGACGATGCGGTGTTCGACCCGATCACGACGCTCGCCAACACCAACGGCCTGTGCACCACGGCATCGGCCGATCCGCTGGCGCGGATGCCGTCGCAGTGCCTGCTGCGCGGCTTCCCCGGCACCTACACCCGCCTCTCGGCGGAAGCGCAGTGGCGCAAGTCCTTCACTGACCCGTTCGGTCAGATCTGGACCCCGTTCGCGAGCCTGCGCGCCGACGCGATCAAGTCCTCGGTCTCCAACCAGCCCGGCGTGTCGAACTACCTGCCCGTCGGCGACACCCAGGCGCTCCGCCTGATGCCGACCGTGGGCCTGGAGTACCGCTATCCCTTCATCAACGTCCAGCCCTGGGGCTCGACCACCCTCGAGCCGATCGCTCAGATCATCATCCGGCCGAACGAGACCTATGCCGGCAAGCTGCCGAACGAGGATGCCCAGAGCCTGGTGTTCGATGCCTCGAACCTGTTCAGCGTCGACAAGTTCTCCGGTTACGACCGCGTCGAGGGCGGCGGCCGCGCCAATGTCGGCGTGCAGTCCACCACGCAGTTCGACAGGGGCGGTGCCGTCAAGGTGCTGTTCGGCCAGTCCTACCACCTGTTCGGCCTGAACTCCTTCGCGGTCCAGGATGCCATCAATACCGGCCGCGATTCCGGCCTCGACAAGCCGCGGTCGGATTACGTCGCGAGCGCGAGCTACTCGCCCAACAGCACCTACACGTTCAGCGTCCGCTCCCGCATGGACGAAGAGACCTGGAACGTTCAGCGCTTCGAGGCGGAAGGCCGCGCCAACTTCAATCGCTGGTCGGTCAGCGTGCTCTACGGCAATTACGCGGCCCAGCCGGAACTCGGCTATCTGACCCGCCGCGAGGGCATCCTGACCACGGGCTCGCTGAAGGTCGCGGCCAACTGGGTGGTGTCGGGCTCGGCGCGCTGGGACCTCGAGGCCAACAAGATCAACCAATATGTGCTCGGTGCCGGCTATGTCGACGATTGCTTCGTGCTGGCGGCGAATTACGTAACTTCGTATAGCTATTCCGCGGGCACCGCGCCGCCCACGCTGAGCCACGCGTTCATGTTCCAAATCGGCCTGCGCACGCTGGCGAACTCGTCGACGACCAGCAGTTCCGCCGGCCTCCAGTGAACGGTTTGAAGTGCCGGCCGCGTTTGCCCCATCCCAACGCGGCCGACATGCGAGCGACATCATGACGACGCCATTTCCTGTCTTCCGCCTCCTTCTCGCCATCGGTGCCGGGCTGATGTTGACCGCCCTGCCCTCGCCGTCGCGCGCGCAAAACATCGTGGTGATGGTCAACGGCGATCCCATCACCGATTTCGACATCGAGCAGCGCACCAAGCTCGACCAGCTGTCGACGCAGAAGACGCCGAGCCGGCAGGAGGTCATCAACGAGCTGATCGACGACAAGGTCAAGCTCAAGGAAGGCAAGAAATACGGCGTCGATCCCGGCGTCTCCGACATCAACCAGTCCTATGAGGGCACGGCGCAGCGCATGCGCATCACGCCGGATCAGCTCACCAAGTCGCTCGAATCCAAGGGCATCCGCCCGGAGACGCTGAAGAGCCGCATGAAGGCCGAGATGGTCTGGGGCAGCCTCGTGCGCGGCCGCTTCAAGGAGAAGCTGCTGGTCGGCGAGCGCGACGTCGCGCAGGCCGTGCAGGCGCAGACCGGCGACAAGCTCCAGGTCGAAGGCACCGAATATAAGATGCAGCCGATCGTGCTGATCGTGCCGCGCGGCTCGTCGGCGGCGTTCCTGGAAACCCGGAAGAAAGAAGCCGAGTCCTATCGGGCCCGCGTCGGGAGCTGCGAGGAGGCCAATTCGCTGTTCCGCTCGACCCCGAACGCGACCATCCGCGACGCCGTCACCAAGACCACCGCGGAGCTGCCGGAGCCGCTGCGCAAGGTGCTCGACGACACCCCGATCGGCCACATGACCGCGCCCGAGATGACCAAGAACGGCATCGAAATGGTGGTGCTGTGCTCGCGCAAGCCGACCATGATCGACACGCCCAAGAAGCGTGAGGTCCGCGAGAAGATGTATCTGGAGAAGTACGAGAAGACGCAGAAGGCCTATCTCGACGAGCTGCGCAAGGCGGCGATGATCGAATATCGCAACCGCTAATGGCCAAGCCCTTCTCAGAGCCCTCCACCGAGTCCGCGGCCAAGCCCCTTGCCCTCACCCTGGGAGAGCCCGCCGGCATCGGCCCCGACATCACGATCGCAGCCTGGCTCAGGAGGGGCGAGCTGAACCTGCCCGCCTTCTATCTGCTCGGCGATGAGACCCTGATCGCGCGCCGCGCCAAAGCGCTCGGCGCCGATATCAGGATCGCGCCGGTGAGCCCCGCTGAAGCGGGTCCCGCCTTCGCCGACGCCCTGCCCGTGGTCGCGACCGGCGAGCGCGCCACCGCCGAGCCCGGCAAGCCCGATTCATCGAGCGCGCCGGTCGCGCTCGCCTCGATCCGGCAGGCGGTCCTCGACGTGCGCGCAGGCCGTGCCGGCGCCGTCGTGACCAACCCGATCGCCAAGAGCGTGCTTTACCGCGCCGGCTTCCGTCATCCGGGCCACACCGAATTCCTCGCCGAGCTCGCGACGGAGAACGGCCGCGTGCCGCAGCCGGTGATGATGCTGTGGTCGCCCCAGCTCGCCGTCGTGCCCGTGACCATCCACGTCTCGCTGCGCGACGCGCTGGAAGAGCTCACCAGCGAGCTGATCGTCTCGACCGTTCGCATCGTCGCCGCCGAGCTGAAGTCCCGCTTCGGCATCGCAAGGCCGCGCATCGCGGTCTCCGGTCTCAATCCCCATGCCGGCGAGGACGGCTCGCTCGGCCACGAGGAGCAGACCGTCATCGCCCCGGCGCTGAAAGCGCTGCGCCACGACGGCATCGAAGCCAGGGGGCCGTTGCCCGCCGACACCATGTTCCACGAGGCGGCCCGACGGACCTATGATTGCGCGGTCTGCATGTATCACGACCAGGCGTTGATCCCGATCAAGACCGTCGCCTTCGACGACGCCGTCAACGTCACGCTCGGACTGCCCTTCATCCGCACCTCGCCCGATCACGGCACCGCCTTCGACATCGCCGGCACGGGCAAGGCCAATCCGGCGAGCCTGATCGCGGCGCTTCAGCTTGCCCGCCGCATGGCGGCTGCCCACAGCTGATGAGCGCGATCGACGACCTCCCGCCGCTGCGCGAGGTTATCCGCCGGCATGCGCTGTCGGCGCGCAAATCGCTCGGCCAGAATTTTCTGCTCGACCTCAATCTCACGGCGCGCATCGCGCGCGCGGCGGCGCCGCTGGAAGATTCCACCATCGTCGAGATCGGCCCCGGCCCGGGCGGGCTGACGCGGGCGCTGCTCGCGCTCGGCGCCCGCCGTGTCATCGCCATCGAGCATGACGAGCGCGCGATCCCGGCCTTGCAGGATATTTCCGCGCGCTACCCTGACAGGCTCGAGATCGTGCATGGCGATGCGATGACCTTCGATCCGCGCCCGCTGCTCGCGGGCGAACGCGCCAAGATCGTCGCCAACCTGCCCTACAACATCGCGACCCAGCTTCTCATCAACTGGCTCACCACCGAGCCCTGGCCGCCCTGGTACGAGATGATGGTGCTGATGTTCCAGCGCGAGGTCGGCGAGCGCATCGTCGCGCGCGAGGACGAGGAGGCCTATGGCCGGCTCGGCGTGCTCGCCAATTGGCGCTGCGAGACCAAGATCCTGTTCGATATTGCGCCGTCCGCCTTCGTGCCGCCGCCGAAGGTCACCTCCTCCGTGGTGCGCCTCAAGCCGCGCGCGGAGCCGTTGCCGTGTGATCGCAGGCTGCTCGAGCAGGTCGCCGCCGCCGCGTTCGGCCAGCGCCGGAAAATGCTGCGGCAAAGCCTGAAGTCGCTCAGCGTCGATCCGGCACGGCTTGCACAAGCCGCCGGCGTCGACGCGACGCGGCGCGCCGAAACGATCCCGGTGTCGGGCTTTGTTGCCATGGCCCGTGAATTGGCCGATATACGCAGCGAAGCTGAGTAACCAAGAATTCCGGAGGAAAGAAAATGGCGTTGATGCGTCGGCAGTCCCTGGTCAAGTTCGATGCGCCGCTGTGCGAGACCATCGTCGAGACGCCCAAGCCGCAAGGCCGTGAGGTCCTCGTCCGCATCGAGCGCTGCGGCCTCTGCCACTCCGATCTCCACATCCAGGATGGCTATGCCGATCTCGGCGGCGGCAAGAAGCTCGACACCACGCGCGGCATGACGCTGCCCTTCACGCTCGGCCACGAGATCGCGGGCGTCGTCGACGAGGTCGGCCCTGACGTTCCAGCAAGCCTCGTCGGCGCCAAGAAGGCGGTGTTTCCGTGGATCGGCTGCGGCCAGTGCCGCGACTGCGCTAATGGCGACGAGAACCTCTGCGTCAAGCAGCGCTTCCTCGGCGTCTCCATCGACGGCGGCTTCGCCACCCACGTGCTGGTCCCCGACGCCAAATATCTGCTCGACTACGATCCCCTGCCCGTGAACCAGGCCGCCACCTTGATGTGCTCCGGCGTCACGGCCTACGGCGCGCTCAAGCGCCTGGTCGACCGTCCGCGCCAGCGCAATTTGTTGCTGATCGGCCTCGGCGGCGTCGGCATGATGGGCCTGTCGTTCGCGCAGGCGATGTTCAAGCAACCGATCACGGTCGCCGACCTCTCGCCGGCCGCGCGCGAGACCGCGCTCAAGAACGGCGCGACTGTGGCCTACGATCCGGCCGAGCCGGAAGTGATCCGCCGCATCCTGAAGGAGACCGAGGGCGGCTTCGACGAGATCGTCGATTTCGCCGGCAACGAGAAGTCGATGGCCTTTGCCGTGGCGGTTGCCGCGCGCGGCGGCAAGATCGTGGTCTCCGGCCTGATGGGCGGCCAGTTCACGCTGCCGATGGTGCAATGGGTCTACAAGCGCATGACCATCGAAGGTTTCATGGTCGGAACGCTCGCCGAGGCTCACGAGCTGATGGCGCTCGCCCGCGCCGGCAAGATCAAGCCGACGCCGATGCGCGAGGAGCCGATGGGCGACGTGCAGAAATGGATCGACGAATTGCGCGCCGGCAAGGTCGTCGGTCGCATCGTCTTGAAGAACTGATCGCTGCGCGGCGGGTCCGAGGCCAGTCTAGCCCGCCGCACGGAACGCCTGCGGCCGCGCCGCGTTGGCTGCGCATGTCGATCCGTTGCACCGTCGAAAGCGCATTCTTCATCGCTTGGAGCTGCCTCGAGAAGAGCGGCGAGCTCGGCTCCCCCGACGCGAGCGCGAACTTCCTGCTCGACGCCATCGAGGCCCAGCTTCGAACCGGTGAGCGCCGGCCATTGATGCTCGCCAACAGGGCCATCGACGCGTACCGCGCGGCTGCGGCTCAGGGCCGACTGACGGGGGATCGGGAAGCCCGCTGCGGCTGATGACCCTCGCTGCGGTCGAGCCCGCCGAATCCCATGACGCGGTGGAGCGGCGACCGCGGAAAGCTGACGCCTCCGTCTCACCCACGCGGCGACTGCCGCTTCAGATGCAGATAGGCCGGACTGAAATCGCCGAGCCGCTGCAGCTCGCGCCATTTCAGCACCACCAGCTCGCCTTCACGAAGATCCATCGCGCCGCTGCGCCTGAGATCGGCGAGCGTCCGGTTCACCGTCGCGATTGCCATGCCGAGCGTCTCGCCGAGCTGCGCGAGGCTGATCGGCATGCGGCAGCGATTGCCGTGCACCAGCTGCGCGGCGCGGGCGCGGTAGAACAGCTCGCAAAACAGGTGCGCCATGCGCGTCTGCATCGGTCGGGCGCTGTTGTTGGTGATGGCCTCGCGAAAGATCGCGGCATCGCGCAGCGTCTCGCGCCAGACGGCGAGCCCGAAGGTCGGCCGCCGCCGGAACGCGATGAACAATTCGCGGTGCGGGATGAACGCGACCGATGCCGGCCCGAGCGCACTCAGCCCGTGATCCATCTGGTCGATGAACAGCCCCTGCGCGTCCGGAAGATCGCCGGTGAGATGGAATGCCAGATATTGCCGCCGCCCGCTGCCGAGCAGGTGATAACGGGCAACCATGCCGGAGACGACCAAAGCGGAATGCTCGGGTTCGTCGCCTTGACGGATGAAATCCTCATTGGATGCGAAATCGCGCAGCATGAAGGTCAGCGCGCGAATCTCGGCCATATCCTCGTCTGCGAGCGCCGTGTGCTCGCCGAGGTTCCGTATCAGCACGTCGTGAGCTTTTTCCATGGGGGCGCCAATAATCGCGCCGGTTCTATCAAATGATACGTCCGGCTTGTGTTCAGCGGACTAGAACGCCGATCGGAAGCACAGGTTGCTAACCGGCTTGCGACGCACCGATCGCAGCCACGCCATTCCCCCCGATTTCGGACGAGCCGGCCTTCTCATGAAAAGTACCACTCTCCTGGAGCGCATCCGCCGCCTGTTCGCGTCAGATGCCGGCGAGCATCTGGACAGCATCAGCGATGCCTTGCTGAAGGGAACGCTGAGGGAGCCGGTCCGGCCGATGTCGGATCAGGAGCTCGCCCGTGCCATCCGCGAGTTCCGCTCCGCGCCGGTTTCCGACTGGACGCTCGCGAAACTGTCGCGTCGCCTCGCGGAGGCGTCCGCGCCGCGGGACGGCTGAAAACAGCACGCGAGGCTCATGCCGCATCCGAAGTTCATCGCCCGCCTGCAGGCGATCGAAGGCCTGTCCGAGGACGAGCGCCGGCAGATCGCGGGCTTGCCGTCCACGCTGCGCCAGGTCGCGGATGGCGAGATCGTGCTGCGCCAGGGTGAGGCCGCGACCCGCTGCGTCTTCATCGTCAGCGGCTTCCTCTACCAGTCGCGCATCGTCGGCGATCGCAGCCAGACCCTCGCCTTCCATATTCCCGGCGACATGCCGTGCCTGCACACGCTGCTGGTCTCGCCGATGGACGCGGACCTCGTCGGGCTCGGCCCGACCATCGTCGGCACCGTCGCGCACAGCCAGCTCCGCCAGCTGCTCGACAGCTCCATCCATCTGACCCGCGCCTTCTGGCGCGAGACGCTGATCGATGCGGCGGTCTCGCGGCAATGGATCGCCCGCCTCGGCGCGCAGGCGGCGCTGCCCAAGGTCGCGCACCTCATCTGCGAGCTCGCCGCGAGGCTGGAGATCGTCGGCCTCGTCAAAGGCAATAGTTTCCAGATGCCGATGACGCAGCGCCACGTCGCGGACGCCTGCGGATTGTCGATCGTCCACGTCAACCGCACCATCCAGGAGCTGAGGCATCGCGGGTTGATCGCCTGGGACGGCAGTGAGATCGAGCTGCTCCAGCCCGACGAGCTGCGCCAGCTTGCGGATTTTACGCCGGATTATCTGGGCTGAGCGGTCCGCCACGCCTCGAGCAGCGGCCCGCCGCTCCCCAGCACGGGATCCGTCTTCGGCTTGCGGACCTTGGCGATGCGCTTGACCGCGTCGGGACGCTGACGCGTGTCGGTGCACTCGTCATAGGTGCCGTCCTGCGGGTAGGCGCCGACAACCAGAAAGTCCCGGCTGGAGTCGATCAGCCGGTGTCCGGTGCCCGCAGGCAGGACCAGCACGTCGCCGGCTTTTACATTCAGGATGCGGCCCTTGATCCCGCCGCACTCGATCCTCGCCGTGCCGCGCGCCACGCCCATCACTTCATGGACCTGCGAATGATAGTGGACGAAGTCATACACGGTGTCGCGCCACGACCGGCCCCAGCCGTTCGTGTCGAACAGCGTATCGATGACGACCTCGGGCGGAAAGCGCCGACCGTTCAGCTTCACCGCCCCGCGATAGAGCAGCGCCGGAAAGCGCGGATTGTTCGGCACGATGCCATCGTCGCGAAAGTGCATGGCCGTGGGCTTGCGGGCCCGCACCAGGCCCCGCAGCGCCGCTGCATCGGGCTGGTCCTCCACCAGCTTCTTGGCGAAGTTCTTGATCTGGTCCTTGACCGGCATGACGTCTCCTCAGCCGCGAACTAACGGCTGCGGAGGTGAGAAGTTTCCAGGCCCTGTCGAAGCAAAGCTCGACAGTGCCTCTCCACCTCATCACGACGCGGCGTTGGAAAGGAGCGCGTCAACCCATACCGGCAATCAGCTCGGCAAACCGCCGCAGATAGAGCGGCCAGCCCTGATCACTGTCGACGCCGCTGCGGACACCTTCCCAGCCCTCGCCATGCCGATCGAGGTGACGGTGCTCCAGCTCCAAGCGGGTCCGGCTTGGTGTCTCCGCAATGAACCGGACCTCCCATTCACTCGTCTTGGCGGGATCGGTTTCGATTTGCCAGCGCGGGCTGATGTCCCAGCTCAAGAGGACCCGATTGGGCGGCTCGAACGCCAACACGCGCGCCCAGCGGCATTCGCTACCGTCGATCCCGCGATCATAGATGCTTCCGCCCACGCGAAGTTCGAATACGGTCTCCGCGATGGGAACGGCGAGCAGATTGTGCTCGCGCGGCTTGAAGCTGCCGAAGTCTTCGGTGAAGACCTTGAACGCGCGCTCGATCGGCGCCTCGACGACGATGGAATGTTTGACAGGCGCAACCGACACCCGTGTGTTCATTTGGATCCCTCCGCTGGTTTTTCGACGGCTAATTTGTAAGCGGCCAGCGTGTCGCTCCAGAACCGGTCGAGCCACGCGCGCATCTGGCCGAGCCCCGCTGGATCGATGTGATAGACGTTGCTGGCGCCCTTCGGCTCTGCACGAACCAGGCGAGATTCGCGCAAGACCTTGAGATGCTGTGAGACGGCCGACTGGGACACGGGCAGCTGTCGCGTGATCTCAGCGACGGTGCGCGGCCGTGCACCGACAAGCTCGAAGATCCGCCTGCGGGTCGGATCGCCGAGTGCGGCCAGTTGTGCGCTGTCTTTAGCCATAACCACTCACCGCCCGACGCCATGTCTGTCCGAACTATGATAAGTTACTACTAATGATTAGTATAAACTAATTATCGTGTCAACCGGCTGAGGGCGTGGCGTGAAACTCTAATTTTGGCGTTGAAGAGTCTCGTCCGGCGGCGGAACAAACGCCGCGCAGGCCCGATTCAAGCCACATC
The DNA here is from genome assembly GCF_016031625.1 of Bradyrhizobium agreste. Taxonomy (GTDB): domain Bacteria; phylum Pseudomonadota; class Alphaproteobacteria; order Rhizobiales; family Xanthobacteraceae; genus Bradyrhizobium; species Bradyrhizobium agreste. Next base: position 122,765 of record NZ_JACCHP010000002.1, read on the forward strand.
CTCTCCGGATTTGCGGCTCATTGCCACCCAAGTCTTTGATGACAAAGGGGTGGTTAAGAGTTGCGTCATGCGTAACCGGGAGACCAGGATGGGCAACCGCACCGCAAAGTTCGTATCCGCGCTGGTCGGCAGCATCATTGCCGGCGCGCCATTGGCCGCGGTGTCGCAGAACGCGCCTGCACCATCGAGCACGGCCAACGCGGCACCCGACTGCCTGGCTTCGCCGAAGGATGCCGCGCCGCAGGGCCAGCACTGGTATTATCGCCTCGATCGCACGACGAAGCGGAAGTGCTGGTATCTGCGCGCCGCCGGTGAGAAGGAGGGCGCGAGGACCGCGCAGGCTGCGCAGACCACGAGCGATCCGCCGACCGCAGATACACCGGCCCCGCAGCAGCATCCGGTGCAGGACGCACGTGCCGAATATCTCACGCAGCGAAGCGGCGCCGCCCCCAAGACGCCGAACGCTCCTGCGCAAGCCGCCCCTGCGATACCGGTCCAACAATCCACGGACCAGGCCGCTGACGGCAACGCGCAGCAACCCGCCGGCGCCGCACCCTGGCCCGATGTCTCCACGACGTCCGCTCCCCCCGCCCCGCCGCCGGCACCGACCGTTGCCGCGACGGCCGCGCAGCCGAGCGCAAAGCCTTCGAAATCCTCCTCGCCCGTGGCACTCGCTGCGACCGACAACAGCCCGACTGACAAGCCGACCGGCTCGCTGCAGACGCTGCTGCTCGTGATCGGCGGCGCGCTGGCGCTCGCTGGAATCCTCGCCAGCCTCATCTACCGTTTCGCCGGAGCGCGCGTCCGCCTCCGGTCGGCGGACCGTCACGGGCGTTGGGACGATTGGCAAGCGCAGAACCAGGACGGAAGCCGTGCTCCCTGGCGCGATTCACCGCCGGCCGCCGCCCAGCCGCCGCGCCCGATCGACTTCGATGCGGCGCGTCCACAACCGACAAGACAAGCGACGAAACTCGCCGCGATCGGCCGCGAGATCGAGCTGATCGACGCGCGCAGGCAACGTGCCGCCGCTCCGGCCGCAGAGCCCGCCGAGACCAGAAGCAACAAGGTCGAGAACGAGATGGTCGAGAAGATATTCCAGCCCGTCGCCGCAGCGCCCAAGCTCGGCGCCGGCGAGATCGGCAAGGCTAACAATGACGCGCCGGCAGGTCGTGATGCCGATGCCGTCGACGTCGACGGCATCACGACGATGCTGGAACAGCTGGCCAAGCAAGGGCCGCGCCTGTCGCGGCCTAACCTTGAAGCTGACCTTGCAAACTTCGCACGAAGCCTACGAGGCCAATCCGCCGCTCGCGCTTGAGGCGTTCGGCCTTCAGGATCGACTGCACCTCGGCGAAGGCCTCGTCGACCGCGTGGTTGATCACGATGTAGTCGTACTCGGCCCAGTGACTCATCTCGTCACTGGCGCGGCTCATGCGCTTGCGGATCACCTCGTCGGAATCCTGCGCGCGCGAATGCAGGCGCTTCTCGAGGTCGGCTGCTGAAGGCGGCAGGATGAAGACGCTGACGACATCGGCGCGCGCCTTCTGCTTCAATTGCTGGGTCCCCTGCCAGTCGATGTCGAAAAGCACGTCCTGGCCAGCAGACAGCGCCGCCTCGACGGGTCCGCGCGGCGTGCCGTAGCTGTTGTCGAACACCGTCGCCCATTCCAGCAGTTCGTCGGCCTTGACCATTGCATCGAACGTCGTCTTGTCGACGAACGTGTAATCCTTGCCATTGACCTCACCCGGGCGCATCGGCCGCGTGGTCGCCGAGACCGACATTTTGAGGCCCGGCATCCGCTCGATCAAAAGACGCGACAGTGTCGTCTTGCCCGCGCCGGATGGCGAGGACAGCACGAACATCAATCCGCGCCGCTCGACACCGTCAGTTCCGTGACCGCCCGTCGTCATCGATCACTCCAGATTCTGCACCTGCTCGCGGAACTGCTCGACCACGTTCTTCATGGCGAGGCCCGTGTTGGTCAGCTCGATGTCGTTCGACTTCGAGCAGCAGGTGTTGACCTCGCGGTGAAACTCCTGCGCTAGGAAGTCGAGCTTGCGCCCGATCGGGCCGCCCTTGCCGATCAGCTCGCGTGCCTGCGCGAGGTGGGAGGCGATGCGGTCGAGCTCCTCGCGGATGTCGGACTTGGTCGCGATCAGGATCGCCTCCTGCATCAGGCGGTCGGAATCGAAACGGTCGGAGGTGTCGAGCAGCGCTGCGATCTGTTCAGCGAGCTTCGCCTTGATCGCCTCCGGCTTGCGGCCGGGCGCGGCTTCAGCTTTTTTCGCCAGCTGCTCGATCTCGTCGACGCGTTGGGTCAGGATTTGCCCGAGCGAGGCGCCCTCGCGCTTGCGCATCGCGACGAGCTCGTCGAGCGCCTTGTCGAAGGCCTCGGCCGCCGCGGCGCGCGCCGCCTTGTCCTCCTCCTCGTTGCCATCGGGCTCGGCGACCTCGACGACGCCCTTGATGGCGAGCAGGCCGTCGATGCTCGGCGCGACTGCGTCGACCTTTCCCGAGATCAGCGCGGCGGCCTTCAGCACCGCGTTGAGCACGTCCTCGTTGACGCGCACCGTTGCCGTGGCGTTGGTGCGCTTGACGTTGAGATTGGCGTAGACGGTGCCGCGCGAGAGCAGCTCGCCCGCGCGCTTCTTGGCATGGGCCTCGAGCTCGTCAAACCCCTGCGGCAGCCGCACGCGCAAGTCGAAGCCCTTGGCGTTGACCGACTTCAATTCCCATTCGAACGTGTACGGCCCGCTCGCGCCGTGGCTTCTCGCAAAGCCGGTCATGGACGACAGCGCCATCAGTTCAGATTCTCCAGGAACACGGGATTCGCGAGGCCATCAAGCCACGCGAATCTTAAGACTATTTTGCCGGAAAGTGGAATCCGCAATGCCCGCAGCTGGTCTGCGTGCAAGGCTAGCGCTGGACTACCGGCGGCGAGGCCTGCACTGCGCCCTGCCGGGCCGGTGCGGAATTGGCTGGACCGGCCGGGCGCGCCGACGGCGGCTTCTTCTGCTGATTGGGCCGTGCCGGCGTGGTCGCGGTCGGCGCGTCGGCGGCGCCAGGCGCAGCAACGGCCGGCGGCTGCGCGTCCTCGGCCGGCTCGACCGTGTCGTTCTGGATCTGCTTCTCCATCGCGCGGAGCTTGGCGACGTTCTTCTGGTGCGCGTCGTAGGTCTCGGTGAAGGCGTGCCCGCCGGTGCCGTCGGCGACGAAATAGAGATCGCGGGTGCGGGCCGGGTTGGCGGCGGCCTCCAGTGAGGCGCGGCCCGGATTGGAGATCGGGCCCGGCGGCAGGCCCTCGATCACATAGGTGTTGTAGGGCGAGGGCTGCGTGATCTCGCTGCGCTTGATCGGCCGGCCCAGCGTGCCCTTGCCGCCGACGAGGCCGTAGATGATGGTCGGATCGGACTGCAGCTTGATCCGCTGCTTCAGCCGGTTGACGAACACCGCGGCGACGCGGCTTCGCTCGTCCGCCTTGCCGGTTTCCTTCTCGATGATGGACGCCAGCGTGACCAGCTGCTCCGGCGTCTTCACCGGAATGTCCGGATTGCGGCGCTCCCAGATCTCCGTCAGCACGCGCTTGTGCGCCTGCTGCATGCGCTGGACCACCTGCTCGCGCGTCGTGCCGCGCGGGAATTTGTAGGTCTCCGGCAGCAGCGTGCCTTCGCGCGGCAACTCGCGCACGCTGCCGGTGAAGATGTCGTTGTCGGACAGCCGCGCCACGATCTGCTCGGAGGTCAGGCCTTCCGGTATCGTGACCGCGTGCTGCACCACCTTGCCCTCGACGATGGTCGCGATGACGTCACGCAGCGAAGCGTTCTTCTGGAACGAATACTCACCTGGCTTGAGGTCCGAGCTCGCCTTCAACGCGGCGACGCTGGCGATGAACACCCAGGGATTGACGTCGGTCACGCCTTCCCGGTTCAGCGTCTCGGCGATGTCGCGCTTGCCCGCACGCTGCGGGATGTTGACGATCTTGTCCTCCTTCAGCGGTCCGGGCGCCTCGAGCACCTGGCGGCCGTAATAATAGACGCCGCCGGCGCCGAGCATGGCGATCAGCAGAAGGGTGATGATGGCGTTGCCGACGATGACGAACGGATTGCGCGCACGGTCCGACCGCTTGGGCGGCGGCGGGAGTTGCTCGGGCTCGAGCGCGGCCCGCGGACTCCGGGGTGAAATGGGCGGCCTTTCACTCATCGAAACAACCTGAATCCTGCCGGTTCAATCGCGGCCCGACAATCGCTTGCCCTGCCAAAAACGCACGCGCCCACGTCCATGACTATCGCCGAATACGGCAAAACGGTGGATTCGTCTCAAACACAAACTAACTGACTAGGCGCCGGACGATCACCGACGCATTGGTACCGCCAAAACCAAAAGAGTTCGACAACGCGACGTTGACCTCACGCTGCTTTGCCTTGTGCGGCACGAGGTCGATCGCGGTCTCGACCGACGGATTGTCGAGATTGATCGTCGGCGGCACGACATTATCGCGAATCGCCAGAATCGCGAAGATCGCTTCGATCGCACCGGCCGCACCGAGCAGATGCCCGGTCGACGACTTGGTCGAGGACATCGCGACCTTGGAGGCGGCGTTGCCGAGCAGACGTTCGACCGCGCCGAGCTCGATCTCGTCGCCGAGCGGCGTCGAGGTGCCGTGCGCGTTGATGTAGTCGAGATCGGACGGCGTCAGCCCGGCGCGCTTCAGCGCGGCCGACATGCTGCGGAAGCCGCCGTCGCCGTCGGGCGAGGGCGAGGTGATGTGATAGGCATCGCCGGAAAGACCGTAGCCGATCACCTCGGCATAGATCTTCGCGCCGCGGCGCCTGGCGTGCTCCAGCTCTTCCAGCACGAGCACGCCGGCGCCCTCGCCCATCACGAAGCCGTCGCGGTCCTTGTCGTAGGGACGCGAGGCCTTCTCGGGCGTCTCGTTGAAACCGGTCGAGAGCGCGCGCGCGGCGTTGAAGCCGGCAATGCCGATCCGGCTGATCGGCGACTCGGCGCCGCCCGCGACCATCACGTCGGCATCGCCCAGCGCGATCAGGCGGGCAGCATCGCCGACCGCATGCGCGCCGGTCGAGCAGGCCGTGACCACCGCATGGTTCGGTCCCTTCAGCCCGTGGGCGATCGAGACGTAACCGGAGGCGAGATTGATCAGGCGGCCCGGAATGAAGAACGGCGAGACCCGGCGCGGTCCGCGCTCCTTCAGCAGGATCGCGGTGTCGGCGATGCCGTTGAGGCCGCCGATGCCGGAGCCGATCATGGTGCCGGTCGCACACTTGTCCTCTTCGGACTCGGGATGCCAGTTGGCGTCGTCGAGCGCCTGGCCGGCGGCGGCCATGCCGAAGATGATGAAGTCGTCGACCTTGCGCTGGTCCTTCGGCTCCATCCACTTGTCGGGATTGAAGCTGTCGTTCGACCCGTCGCCGCGCACGACCGTGCAGGCGATCTTGGTCTGCAGATCGGAGACATCGAAGCTCTCGATCCTGCGCGCACCGCTTTCGCCGTTGAGGATGCGTTTCCAGGTCGGCTCGACGCCACAGCCGAGTGGCGAGACCATGCCGAGACCCGTGACGACGACCCGCCTCATATCCGAAAACTCCGCATCGACAGATTCACGGCCAATAACAAGAAACCGGCTGGCCGCTGCGAAGCGGCCCGTCCGGTTTCAATGTTGTCCCCGCGAAATTGAAGAGCCTTAGCTCTTCGCGTTCTTCTCGAGAAACTTCGTAGCGTCGCCGACGGTGAGAATCGTTTCCGCAGCGTCGTCCGGAATCTCGCAACCGAATTCCTCTTCGAACGCCATCACCAGCTCGACGGTATCCAGACTGTCGGCGCCGAGGTCGTCGATGAAGCTCGCGTTGTCGACAACCTTCTCGGGTTCAACACCAAGGTGTTCGACCACGATCTTCTTAACCCGCTCGCCAATGTCACTCATTGCTTAACCTCGTGTTGTTCCCTGTAGACCCGACCCCCCGGGACGATACGAGCCGTCGTGGTCGTTTGACTGCCTTCGCTTACGAACTTTGATTTGGACCCATCCTAACCGATGCAGGCCCCGGCGAACGACGGCCAAAGGCTCCGCATCGCCAATATACAGGGTTTCAAAAACCTGCAATGGCGTTCTTTGCCCATCCGTTGAAGGTCCGGTTATCATACTTCAATTGCCTTGACTACAAGCCTCATTTCGCATCGGAAACGGCCGTTTGCCGCATGCCGCACCGCCCTGACAGGCGGCGCGGCACGCGGCGTCAGATCATGGCCATGCCGCCGTTGACGTGGATGGTCTGCCCGGTGACATAGGATGCTTCGTTCGAGCTCAGATAGACGGCGGCCGCCGCGATGTCCTCGGGCGTCCCCAGGCGGGCGGCGGGAACCTTGGTCAGAATCGTTTCGCGCTGCTTGTCGTTGAGCGCATCGGTCATCGGCGTCTTGATGAAGCCCGGCGCGATGCAGTTCGCTGTCACGCCACGCTTGGCGTATTCGGCCCCTAACGTCTTGATCATGCCGATCAGGCCGGCCTTCGACGCCGTATAATTGCCCTGCCCGGGATTGCCGGTGACGCCGACCACCGAGGTGATGGCGATGATGCGGCCGAAGCGCTTGCGCATCATCAGCTTGGTCGCGGCGCGGGCCAGGCGGAAGGTGGCGGTCAGATTGACGTTGATGACCTCGTCCCAGTCCTCGTCGCGAAGCTGCACGAAGAGATTGTCGCGCGTGATGCCGGCATTGGCGATGAGAATGTCGACCTGGCCCATCGCCGCTTCCGCAGCCGGCACCAGCGCCTCGACCTCGTCGGCCTTGGAGAGATTGCAGGGCAATACAAAGGCGCGTTCGCCAAGCTTGCCGGCAAGCTCGTCCAGCACCTCCTTGCGCGTCCCTGATATGGCGACGGTGGCGCCCTGCGCGTGCAGCGCCTGCGCGATCGCACCGCCAATGCCGCCGGTCGCGCCGGTGACGAGCGCCTTTCGGCCAGTCAGATCGAACATTGATGGACTCCTTTAAGCCTGCTTGGCAGCGGCCAATGCATCCTTGGCGGCGGCAATATCGTTCGGGCCGCCGACCGCAATGCCGACGGCGCCGTCCGCGATGCGCTTGACGAGACCCGTCAGCACCTTGCCGGCGCCGATCTCGAAGAAGCGGGTGACGCCCTGCCCGGCCATGTAAGCAACCGACTCGCGCCAGCGCACCGTGCCGGTGACCTGCTCGACCAGGCGGCGGCGGATCTCGTCGGGATCGGTGATGGCGCTCGCCAGCACGTTCGACACCAGCGGCGCGGCCGGCGCCTTGATCGTGACCTTCGACAGCGCCTCCGCCATGGTATTCGCAGCCGGCTGCATCAGCTTGCAATGGAACGGCGCGGACACCGGCAGCAGCATCGCGCGCTTGGCGCCCTTAGCCTTGGCGATCTCGACGGCGCGATCGACCGCGACCTTGTCGCCGGAGACGACGACCTGGCCGCCGCCATTGTCGTTGGCGGCCTGGCAGACCTGCCCCTGCGCCGCCTCGCCCGCGACCTCCATGGCCGCCTCGTAGTCGAGACCGAGCAGCGCGGCCATCGCGCCGGCGCCGACCGGGACGGCCTTTTGCATTGCAAGACCGCGGGTGCGAAGCAGACGCGCGGTATCCGAAACCGTCAGGCTGCCGGCCGCTGCCAGCGCCGAATATTCCCCGAGCGAGTGGCCGGCGACGAAGGCAGCGTCTCGTCCCACGGAAAAACCAGCCTCGGCCTCGAGCACGCGCAAGGTCGCGATGGACACCGCCATCAGCGCCGGCTGGGCGTTCTCGGTGAGCTGGAGGGTTTCGGCCGGACCGTCCCAGATGATGGCCGTCAGCTTCTCGCCGAGCGCGGCATCGACCTCATCGAACACGGCGCGCGCCGCCGGAAAGGCGTCGGCCAGGGCCTTGCCCATGCCGACCGCCTGGGAACCCTGCCCAGGAAATGTGAATGCAGCCGTCATCGGCGCTCCCTGCTGTCAGGCATGATCCCTGTCGAGAACCGACAGCCGATTACGCCCGGCCTTGGGCCATGGTTCCGGATCATGCTCCAAAGGGGGCCGTAGACACCGTCCGGGGCCGCACTGTCAAGCCAAGACGGGAACTTGGAGCCGCATTCAACGGGGAATAAGCCTCAAAACCCGCCCGCGGTCTGGTTGGCATCGACGACCGCACCTGCTCGCGCGCGGCGCGCACTGCTGACGAGTTGTCCCGGCCGATCCTCGCGGTCCGGCTTTGCCGTCGCCAACCGCAGCACCGAAGCGTAGTTCGGCTGCACTTCCATGCGGCCCGCGTACCGGCTCGCACTCAATAGCCGGTGCACCTTCGGCAGATTGTAGCAGGGCACGTAGAACAACAGATGATGCTCGAGGTGAAAGTTCACGTAATACGGCGCGATGAACAGGCGCTCGAGAAAATTGGCATGCGTCGTGCGCGTGTTGCGCAAGGGGTCGCTGCTATCGGGGACGACGGCGTGCTCGGCGATGTTGCGGATGCGGGTGATGACCATCATCCAGGTCAGCAGCGGTACCAGCCATAGCAACGGATAGGCCCACCACACGCCGGCCGCCGCACACGCGGCGAACATGATCGCGTTGACCACACATTGCGGGCCGAGCTTCTCCCAGAAATGCGCCGCACGCTGCCGCCACGGCCAGTCTCTTGGTCCCAGCGCGTTGAGCAGCTGCGCCTTGCGCTGCTGATAGCCGGTCTGCCCGGTGATGTCGCGGACGAACTTGCGGCGATAGCTCAACTTGGTGATTGGGAACGGGGCCGACAGCACGAGATCGGGGTCGTCCTCCTGCTGGGTGCGCGCATGGTGCTGAAGGTGATAGCGGCGGTAGCTGCGCGTTTCCGCAAACAGCGGATAGGCACAGAACCACTGGCTCAGCGCCAGATTGGTTTTCTCGTCGGGGGACAGGCAGCCATGGGCACCGTCATGCATCAGGATCGCAAGGCCGAGCTGGCGCGAGCCGATGATGGCGACGGCGAAGACATAGGTGAGCGGATTGGGCCACCACGCGACCAGCGCGATGGCACCAATGATCAGCGCCCAGGCGTGCGCGATCAGCGCGGCGCCTTTCCACGTCGCGCGCTGGCGCACCTCGGCCAATTGATCATCGGTCAGGAAATCGCGGGCACGCATGCGAAGCGCAGTCATGGCTAACCCTTTCCATTCGAATGGTCGGATGCCTCACGCGCCTCGACGAGACGCAGGCGCCCGGTGTCGCCACTGGATTTCGCCTGCTCGCCCAGCACGCGCAGCATCTCGGCGCAAAGCTCCTCGGGCGAGCGGCCCATCGCATAGCCTTCGAGAATGACGCCGATGGCGACCGCCCAGAAGCGCCGCGAGCTTTCGTCGGGCGCGCGCAGCGAGCGCCAGCCGTGCCGCTCGACCTGCCCCGCATAAGCGCGCGCACCCTCGCTGTGCAGGCGCTCGATGGTGCGCTCCACCAGTGGCGCCAGATCCTGGCGACGCCGCGTCAGCGTCAGCGCCTCGGCGAAGAAGGCGACCGAATCGCTCGCCGTCACGGTCTCGGCCAGCGCGTGGGTGTATTCCCCGGGCGTCCGCGCCTTGAGCGCCGCCTGCTCGGTGGCGCGCGCCAGGTACAACAGATCGCGGCAGGCGCATTCGACGAACAGCGCCTCCTTGGTGCGGAAGTAATAGGTGATCTGGCTCGGGAATGCGTCCGCCGCAGCCGCGATGTCGGTGATCGCCGTGCCGGACAGCCCCCGCTCGCGAAACAGCGGGCTCGCGGCATCCAGCAGCAGCGAGCGCATCCTGCGGCCAGCCGACCGCGTCGCGCGTGAAGCATGCTTCGGATCGTCGAGCGCTGCCTCTGTGGGCGTTCGGACAGATTTGGTCACCATCGACGCCTCATTTTGAGTTATTTGTATGATATACAAACAAACAAATCAAGCCGCAACCGCATCAACCGCAATGCTGCCAGAAGGCCATTGTGCTCAGCACAAAAGGTAAGTATTCTAATCATAAGAATACTTAGTTAGGTGGACCATGGATGAGTTGTCAGTCCTGCCGTCGCACCGCGTTCCAGCCCATTTGGCGAGGCGCTTTCATCAGATCTGCCTCGGCGTGACATCGGAAATCCTGACGAGGGAAGACCTGACCCCCCTCCTTTGGGGCGTGCTCGTGGCTGTGCTGGAGGAGCCGGGACGCACGCAGCGTCATTTTGCGCGACGAACGGGCACCGATCCCGTCAGCCTCGGACAGATGATCGATTTTCTGGAGCAACAGGGACTTGTGGTGCGCACGGCGTCTCCCGAAGATCGCCGCGCCCACCACGTCAACCCAACCAGCCGCGCGCGAAAGCTGCGCGAGAGGCTGCGTCCGGTGCTGCTCTCCGCACAGGATCGGCTGCTGAAAACTCTATCCAGGCCGGAGCAAGAGCTGCTCATCGACCTCCTGACCCGCGTCGTGGAGTCGAACGGAGCCTATGCAAAGCCAGGCAACGGCCGGCGACCGCCCAACCGAAAGACCAGCCAACTCGGGAACTGAGGAGCACGCAATGCTAGCGGCATATCTTCCTGTCAGACCTGCAACCCACTCTCGCACACGTGAAGCAACTGCGCGTTCGAACAAATGGCATCTCTGGCTGGCGGTGTTTTGTGTGGTTCTGCTTGAGCAGGTCACCAGCGGCGCTGCACACGCTGGTTGGCCGGAACGGAGCGTGAAGATCGTCGTCACGTTCCCGCCTGGCAGTGCGAACGATGCTGCAGCGAGAGTCTTTGCAGCGAGCCTGTCCAACAAATGGGGCAAGCCCGTCGTCGTCGAAAACAAGCCCGGAGCCGAGGGAACGTTAGGAGCCGCATCGGTCGTTTCCGGGCGCGACGATCACACCCTCCTCTACACTGTCGCAGATTCTGTGTCCGTCGCGCCCTCGCTGGTCGATAATTTGCCCTACGATCCCGATCACGACTTGAAGCCGATCTCGTCGACGACGTCCATCGTCCTCACCCTCGCGGTCAGCAACGCCCTGGCTGCAAACAGTATCGACGAGCTGATTGCAATCATTCGGGCAAATCCTGGGAAATTTACATGGACTTCCGGTCCCTCGTTGCCTCGCTACGTATTTGCCTCGTTTCTCAGGCGCAACGATTTGCAGATGACGTTCCTTGGATATCGCGACGCGGCGCAGCCCCAGGCGGATCTCGGTGAAGGTAGAATTCAGGTGCTCGTGACATCGCTTACCGCCTCGGCAGCTCCCGTTCAGATGGGCAAGGCGCGTTATCTGGCCGTTCTCAATCCGACAAGAGCCGCCGCGCTGCCGGACTTGAAGACCGCGCGCGAACTCGGCCATCCCGAATTGGAGATCGACGGCCTTGGTGGAATTTTCGGCAGTAACACAATTCCTGAGACCACGCGTTCCCAGATCGAGAAGGACGTGGCGGCAGTTTGCGCCATGAGGGATGTTCGCGAGAAACTCGAGGCGGGCGGCCACAACGTCCTGGACGGCTCCGCTGATCAATTGAGAGCCGGCATCAAGATGCAGCGGCAGTGGCTCGCCGAGATCACCAGGATCGTCGACATCCGCAACGCTCAATAGAGATGGAGTGGCTCATGCCTTCGTCGCCAACCACCGCCGCCAGACTCCTCGATCTCATTCAGTCTCATCGCATCACTGCGCTGATCTATGTGGCCGTGAAGCTCGAACTCGCCGAGTCGCTACGGCAGGGCCCCAAAGCCCTTGATGAGCTTGCGCGGACGTTGGATGCCGACAAGGGAGCGCTGAGACGCTTTCTCAACGCTCTTGTGACGCTGGATCTTCTGTCACTTGACGGCCCTGATAGCTATTCACTCACCGAGATCGGTGCAACACTGGACGCAGATGCCCCCTGCTCCCTTAGAAACTGGACGATCTTCGAGGTCGAGATGTTGGCAAGGAATTGGGCTGGCATGATCGACACGATCAAGAGCGGCAAGACGGCGGCTGAGCTCCGCGGGTTTGCGTCGAGCTTCGATATGATGGCGCAGTCTCCTCAGAATGTGGATATCTTCAACGCCGCCATGGTCGACCTCACCCGCTCGGTCACACCGTCAATCGTCGACGCATATGACTTTGGCAGGTTCACCCGACTGCTGGACGTAGGCGGCGGATCCGGTGAACTCCTGACACATATTGCAAAGGCATGTCCAAACCTGCAGGGATTCGTCTTTGACCTGGCGCGATGTGAAGCGAGCGCGAGAGCGCATCTCGTCGGGCAGCACATCGACGATCGCGTTACCTTCATCAGCGGCGATTTCTTTCACGCAATTCCCGCTGTCGCTGACGCCATTGTGCTCAAGAGCGTGATCCACGACTGGGATGACAACCGAAGCGAGGTTATCCTGACCAATTGCCGGAAGGCTCTGCCGGGCACCGGCACAATTCTGCTGATTGAACGGATAATGCCGGATCCGCCGCGTGCGACCGAGGAGGACAGAGCCCATGCCCTCAGCGATCTCAATATGCTCAGAGGACCTGGCGGGCAGGAGCGGACGATCACCGAATTCCGCGAATTGCTTGCCCGCTCCGGCTTTGAATTCACCGCCGCCCATCCGGCCGGCCGTTTTTGCCTGATCGAGGGCCGCGCCTTGGCAGGGTAAAGGCTTCTCATCCTGTTTCGTCAACAAAATCAATAAATTAATATGATGCCACTGATGAAACCTTGCAAAGCCGGCCAAAATCCGTATAAGGCGCCCATCCGCAGACCCCGGCCGGGAGCTGAACGGACGGTCTCAGCAAATCATTCGTGATTTTGGTGTGGCAGGGCCAGTCGGCCCGTCGTCCCGTGTTTCCGCCTTCTGAGCTTGATCCCAGAGTCCTTTCCGAAGGCCTCTTAAGGGTTTGACGCCGGGCGATGCGCCAACATGAGGAAAGGACGACCATGCCTCTTTACGAGCATGTTTTTCTCGCGCGTCAGGACGCGAGCCCGCAGCAGGTCGAAGAGCTGACTGCGCAGATGACCGGTATCGTCGAGGGTCTCGGCGGCAAGGTCACCAAGACCGAGAATTGGGGCGTGCGCTCCCTCACCTACCGCATGAACAAGAACCGCAAGGCGCACTTCGTGCTGCTCAACATCGACGCGCCGTCCGCGGCGATCGCCGAGATCGAGCGCCAGGAGCGCATCAGCGAGGACGTGATCCGCTATCTCAGCGTCCGCGTCGAGGAGCTCGAGGAAGGCCCGTCCGCGATGATGCGCAAGGCCGACCGCGACCGCGAACGTGACGATCGCGGCGGTGGCTTCCGCGGCGAGCGTGAAGGCGGCTTCCGTGGCGACCGCGAGGGCGGTTTCCGCGGCGATCGCGGTCCGCGCCGTCCGCGCGATGAAGCTGAAACCACGGATGGGGAGTAAGACCAATGGCTGAAGCTGGTGCACGTCGCCCGTTTTTCCGTCGTCGCAAGAGCTGCCCGTTCACGGGCGCCAATGCTCCGAAGATCGACTACAAGGACTCCAAGCTCTTGATGCGTTACGTCTCCGAACGCGGCAAGATCGTGCCGAGCCGCATCACCGCGGTGTCCGCGAAGAAGCAGCGTGAGCTCGCCCGCGCCATCAAGCGCGCGCGCTTCCTGGGCCTGTTGCCCTACGTCATTCGCTGATACGACCAATTCGACCGGCGGACGCTTGCGCCGCCGGTCGCGACTTTTCTGAACTCATAAGGCTTCCGGGTCGTCCGGTCGCCGATGGTTGGGGCAAACGATGCCTCTAACCGCTCGAAGGGAGCGGGACAGCTGATGATGGCCTTTGGACTGATCGCCCTGATCGCCGGCGCTGCGTCGGCCCTGATGTTCGCCTCGATCATATCGGGCGCGCTGATCTCGCTCGTCCTGTTCTATCTCGCTCCGCTCCCTCTGATGGTCGCCGCGATCGGCTGGGGCCCGCTTTGCGCCAGTCTCGGCGGCATCGCTGCCGCGATCGGCCTTGGCGCCCTGTTCGGCCTGCCCTATTGCATCGCCTTCGCCGTCACCGTCGCGCTGCCGGCCTGGTGGCTCGGCCATCTCGTCCTGCTCGGACGTCAGGTGGGAAGCGCTGCACCTGCCACCGGCACCTCCGCGGCGCCCGACATCGAGTGGTACCCGGTCGGCCGCATCCTGCTCTGGATTGCAGGCTTCGCCACCCTGACCACGATGGCCGCTCTGCTCACGCTTGGGACCGACGCGGAGACCATCACCGGCACGTTGCGCCGCGGCCTGATGCGCCTCCTGCGCGCCACCGACCCGCAAACGTCGGGCGAAGCCAGTCAATTCGTCGACGCGATGGTGCGCATCGCACCGGCCGCCGCCACCATCGCTGCGACCATGACGCTCACTCTCAACCTCTGGCTCAGCGCCAAGGTGACCGCGACGTCGGGCCGGCTGCGCCGTCCCTGGCCGGACCTCAAGACCACCGAGCTGCCGCAGATGACGCTGGTGGTGCTGTGCGTCTCTCTTGCCTTCTGCTTCACCGGCGGGCTGCTTGCCATCGTGGCGCAGATCGCCACCGCCGCCCTGATGATGAGCTATGCGCTGGCGGGTTTCGCCGTATTGCATACCCTGACGCTCGCGCTGAACGGCCGCACGTTCTGGCTTGGCTCGACCTATGCCGCCGTCGTCGTGTTCGGATGGCCCGTGGTCGCGATTGTGATCCTCGGGCTTGCGGATGCTGTGTTCGGCTTGCGCGCGCGCTACCTGCGCAGCCGGCAGCCGCCACCACTGCCTACCCCCTGAGTTCAACCCCGAAACTGAAACCTAACAGAGCACTTCAAAAGGAGAACGAAATGGAAGTCATTTTGCTGGAACGCGTCAACAAGCTCGGCCAGATGGGCGAAGTCGTGAAGGTTCGCGACGGCTATGCCCGCAATTTCCTGCTCAAGCGCGGCAAGGCGCTGCGTGCCACCGCCGACAACCGGGCCAAGTATGACGGCATGAAGGCCGAGCTCGAAGCGCGCAACCTCAAGGCCAAGGGCGAAGCGTCCAAGGTCGCCGAGAAGATCGAGGGCAAGAACATCATCGTGATCCGCCAGGCCTCCGAAGCCGGTCAGCTGTTCGGCTCGGTCACGGTGCGCGACATCGTCATGGCATTCGAGACCGATGGCGTCCATCTCGACCGGCCGCAGGTGCAGCTCGATGCGCCGATCAAGACCATCGGCAAGCACACGGTCACCGTTGCCGTTCACCCCGAGGTCGAGGTCGAGATCACCGTGACGGTCGCCCGCAGCCAGGACGAGGCCGAGCGCATCAACCGCGGCGAGGACATCTCGACCCGCAACGAGGATCGCGACGCGGCCGCCGAGGCGATCGCCGCCGCCGGCGAGTTCTTCGATCCGGAAGCCCAGCACGAGGACGTCGTGCCGGCACCGGCTGCGGAAGAGAAGTAAGTCGCTACTCGTCATGCGCGGGCTTGACCCGCGCATCCATCGTCAAAGAATCTTCTTGATGGATTGCCGGGTCAAGCCCGGCAATGACGAAGAAACAACGAAGCCCGGCTGCCTCAGGCGGCCGGGCTTTTCGTTTTCGCAGCGACCTCCTCGCTCAGCATCGCGATCGAGGCCAATGCGGTGGCCGTGTGCTTCTCGACGCCGTCGCTGACGCAGAATACATCGGCCGCGACCACCGCGACCTGGCGGCCGGGCTTGATCACCCGGGCGCGGCAGATCAGCTTCTCGCCGACCGCGGGCGACAACAGATTGAGCTTGTATTCCGCCGTCAGCGCCGGCTGGCCGCGCGAGGTGGCGGCTGCGATCGTCGTGGCATTGTCGACCAGGAAGGCGGTGACGCCGCCGTGGAAGAAGCCGTGCTGCTGCAACAGCTCCGGCCGGCGCTCCACGGCGATGGTGCAGGTGCCACGCGACAATTCGGAGAGTTTTGCGCCGACCAGATTCATGAAACCCTGTCGGCCGACATTGGCGTGGATGCGCTCGGCAATCGGCGCAAAGTCCGGATCAGCTGCGGCCCGCATGCGGTCTCCCCTTATTGCTTGTTGATGCGATCGAATGGCCTCAGCGCGCGATTGGCGCAGGCAATCAGCGTGTCCGCCTCGATGCGCGGATCGGTGCGCTCGCGACCCGACAGGAAGGCGCGGCAGAAGATCTGCGCCGGACCGATCAGCTGGCTGACGAACATCACCGGCGTCATCGGCAGAAGTTCGCCGCTTGCGACCAGCGGCGCGCGCCAGCGCTCGATGCCTTCGGCAAGCCGCGCATTCTGCGCCCGCTGGGCCTCGCGCAGGTCCTCGCCCCATTCGCTGCGCGAGATCTCGAACAGGTAGCGCGCCTCGCGCCGGCTGGTGACGACCCAGTCGAGATGCGCCCGGATCAGGCGATCGATTCCCTGCTCGGCGTCGGGGACGGGATCGAGCGCGGCCAGTATCACGGCGTGATAGTGCCGCAGGACCTCCAGAAACAGCGCACCCGCAAGTTCTTTCTTCGAACCGAAGACGTGGAAGAAGCTGCCGTTGGAGGCGCGCGCACGGGTGCGGATCGCGGCCACCGTCGCGGCTTCGAAGCCGACGCGGTCGAACACCATCAGCCCGGCTGCCAACAGATCGTCTCGCACGCTCGCTGCCATCGCGGCCTCCTGGAGCACAACTCTAGAGCAATACTCTAGAGCTGGTCAATACGAGGCGAAGGCCACCATCAAGGCGGCCTCCGCATGCGGTCCAAGATTGTAAGGGACTTAGCGCGAGATCGGCGGGGCCGGCGGACCGGAGGACTCGGCCGGCGCGGCAGGCGGGGTTGCAGCACTTGCGGGCGCGGCCGGCTGCGGCTTGGCCGCCGGCTCGGAGCTGGCTGCGGGCACGGCCGGCCTGGAAGCAGCCTCTTCCGCGGGCTTCGGCGCCGGCTCGGCAGGCTTCGCGGCAGCAGGTGCAGCCGGCGTTACCTGAGGGACCGGGTCGGGTCGCGATGCCGGAGTTTCACCACGCGGCTCGACCTTCGCAGTATCAGGCTTGGCCTCGACCGGCTTCTCGGATGCTTTGCTGCTGTCAGGCTCGGCCTTGGCGCTGTCAGACTTGATGGCCTCCGGCTTCGGCTCGCTCTTCTTGTCGTCGGCGGCCGGCGCGGCGGCATCGACCTTCGGGGCTTCCTCCGTCCCGGGCTTGGCGCGCCGCTTGCCTTTACGTGCCTCGGGCGCAGCCTGTCCCTCCGGCCTGGCGCCGTCCTCGGCCGGCCGCGCAGCACGCTTCTGACGGCCGCCCTCGGCCGCCGGAGTGGCGCCCTCGCCCTCGGGCCTGGCGGCCTCCTGCGCACGGGAGCGTCGGCCCTGCTGCTGCTCCGGCGAAGCGCCGTCCTTCTTGGCGTCCTTGGCCTGGTACCGAGTGTCGGTGGCACCGTTCGAGACCAGGTAGGCGGAGAGGACGCCCGCCATGTCCGAGCTCGTCGTGTAGTGCTGGCGCAGGAATCCCGGCAGCGAGCCGGGCGACACGGACTTCAGCAGTCCGCGCGGGCTCTTGTGGCAGGCATTGCAGGTCTGGGCGAACAGCTGGGAAGGGGTCTTGCCGGCCTCGAGGTTCGTCGCCTGCGCAAGAACTGAATCGGCCGCACCGAAGCCAATCAGAAGCAACACCGTCGCGAGGCTGAGCGCTCGGCTCGACATTCCCATGATCTCCGTTGAATATGACTGCGAATGCAGCCGGCATCCGGCGCGGCGGCGGTGACCTTTTAACCGATTGAGCCGCGAATGGAAGCAGGTCCGCGCGCAAGGATGTGACTAAGCGGTTTTCGAATATCTACTTTGAATACAGCGCAATAGCGCAGCCGGAACCGGCTCGCTAGATTTGAATGCAAACGCATAGGAACCGCTGCGGCGCCTGGGCGTCAGGTGTTAGAGGCCGGGTAGTCGCATCTTTCGGGTTCGCTCGAGAGGAGTGCCGATGGACCGTTTGTTGCGTCGATTCCTATCCCAATTCATCCGCCGCGGGTCATTGACGGTGACCAGCGCGAACGGGTCGAAGTTCACCGTCGGCGACGGATCCGGCGAACCGGTCGCGGTCCGCTTCGTCACTGTGGACGCCGAGCGGAAGGTCCTCATCAATCCTGAGCTGGGGCTTGGCGAGGCCTACATGAATGGCGAGTTCGTGGTCGAGCGCGGCACCATAGCCGATGCCCTCGCGATCCTGCTCGATCAACCCGACCAATTGCCGCAATGGGCAAAGCCGTGGTGGCACCTGCGCTACCTGACGCGGCACCTCAAGCAGTTCAATCCCCGCCCGCGCTCCCGTCAAAACGTTGCGCATCACTACGATCTCGATGGCCGGCTCTATTCGCTCTTCCTCGACGCCGATAAGCAATATAGCTGCGCCTATTTCGAGACGCCCGAGATGTCGCTCGACGACGCGCAGCTCGCCAAGAAACGGCACATCGCCGCGAAGCTTCTCGTCAGGGACGGCCAGCGCGTGCTCGACATCGGCTCCGGCTGGGGCGGCCTTGGGCTCTATCTCGCCGAGATCGCGGGCGCCGACGTCACCGGCGTGACGCTGTCGACCGAGCAATTGCAGGTCGCCAATGCGCGCGCCGCCGAAAAGGGCATGGCGGGCTCGGCCAGATTCCTGCTCCAGGATTACCGCGACGTCGAGGGTACGTTCGACCGCATCGTCTCCGTCGGCATGTTCGAACATGTCGGGGCAAGATTCTACGACACCTACTTTCAGCGCTGCGCCGAACTGCTGAAGGACGACGGCGTCATGCTGCTGCATTCGATCGGCCGTTCGCAGGGCCCGGATTCGACCAATCCCTGGATCGCCAAGTACATCTTCCCCGGCGGCTACATCCCCGCCCTCTCGGAGGTGCTGCCGGCGATCGAACGCGCGGGCCTCTTGGTCTGCGACATCGAGATCCTGCGCCTGCACTACGCCGAGACGCTGAAAGCCTGGCGGGATCGGTTCATGGCACGGCGCGAGGAAGCCGTGCAGCTCTACGACGAGCGCTTCGCCTTGATGTGGGAGTTCTACCTGGCGGCCTGCGAGATGACGTTCCGCAAGCAGGCCATGATGAACTTCCAGATCCAGATTACCCGTCGCCAGGGTGTGGTGCCGATGACCCGCGACTACATCCCGCGGGAGGAAGCCCGGCTGCGGGCGCGCGAGGGCGCGGCCTTGCCGAGACTCAAACTGGCTGGTGAATAGGTCCGGATCCTAGTGACGCAGGGTCGAAACCCCGGACGTCCGGAAAGACGCCGTTAACGCCAATTGCGCCCGCAATTCCCGCAGGATTTCGGGGGCGACCGGCTGGCGGCGCACCTCGGGCCGCTCCGCGTGCTTCATGGCGGCGATCAGCCCGGTCAGCCAGAGCCGGCTGCCTGCCTCGCTTCGCCAGTTCTGGTGCTGCCGTTCTGGCTGCATCGCGCGCCTCGCATCCCTGTCGGCGGGGAATGAGACAATCCCCTGCCTGTTCGCCTGTTCCGACATGACCCCGAAAGAATCCGGGGAGATGTGATCTGCTTCACATAAGTCTGGTCGGCCCTGGCTTAGACCGTCGCCATGAGCAAAGAGACCCCAACCTCATTCGACGTGCAGGACGACCTCCGCACCGATTACGCCCTGATCGTCACCGGCGTTGGGGCGGCCCTGGTCGCGCTGGTCTACCTCCTGCTGGTCTGAAGCCGAGCCGAATACGGCCGGCGTGCGTCATTTCGCGCGCCTCTCGATAGGTCTGCGCGTCAGCCCTCGGGGTTCACGGGGTTTCAGGATATTTCCGCGGCGCGACCACGGCCCGTTTGCGCCGAGCGACTTCCGCCAAAATCCAGTCAAGCGCGGCGCATGCTGCGGCTGCTAATCATCCACCATTTTAACTGAGCGGTTGATAGCGGTCAGCTTTTGCTTCCGCTTTGACCTGAGGCGGCGCTTTATCCCGGCCCCGCATCCGCCCAAGAAAATTGCTAAGCACGTCCGACCATGGCACTGACTGATTCGAACGTTCTCAAACTCGCGCCCGATGCCGGAACTCCCGCCTATCGGAGCGCGCCGCACAATATCGAGGCCGAACAGAGCCTTCTGGGCGCGATCCTGGTCAACAACGACGCCTTCTACCGCGTCTCCGACTTCCTCGAGGCGAAGCATTTCTTCGAGCCGCTGCACCAGACCATCTTCGAGACCGCCGCCAGCCTGATCCGGATGGGCAAGATCGCCACCCCGGTCACGCTGAAGACGTTCCTGCCGGCCGATACCGACGTCGGCGGCATGACCATCGGCCAATATCTGGCGCGGCTTGCGGCCGAAGCCACCACCATCATCAACGCCCAGGACTATGGCCGGACCATCTACGATCTATCGTTGCGCCGCGACCTGATCGGCATCGGCGAGGACATGGTCAACGTCGCCTATGACGCGCCGGTCGACTTCGCGCCGCGGGCGCAGATCGAGGACGCCGAGCGCCGTCTTTACGAGCTCGCCGAGTCCGGCCGTTATGACGGCGGCTTCCAGAAATTCTCGCAGGCCCTCACCGTCGCGGTCGATCTCGCGGCCAAGGCATTCCAGCGCGACGGCAAGCTGTCGGGCATCTCGACGGGCCTGCGCGACCTCGACACCAAGATGGGCGGCCTGCAGCCCTCTGACCTCATCATCGTCGCGGGACGCCCCGGCATGGGCAAGACGTCGCTGGCCACCAACATCGCGTACAACGTCGCGCAAGCCTATGTGCCGGAGCTTCAGGCCGACGGCACCATGAAGGCCGCCAACGGCGGCGTGATCGGCTTCTTCTCCTGCGAAATGTCGGCCGACCAGCTCGCTACGCGTATCGTGGCCGAGCGCACCGGCATTCCCTCCTCCCACATCCGCCGCGGCGGCATCACGGAGGCCGATTTCGAGAAGATCCGGCAGGTCTCGATCGAGCTGCAGTCGCTGCCCTTCTATGTCGACGCCACCGGCGGCCTCTCGATCGCGCAGCTGATGGCGCGCGCGCGCCGGCTCAAGCGCCAGAAGGGTCTCGATCTCCTGGTGATCGACTACATCCAGCTGTTGTCGGGCTCGGGCAAGCGCGCCAGCGACAGCCGCGTGCAGGAAATCACGGAGATCACGACCAGCCTGAAGGCGCTGGCCAAGGAGCTCAACGTTCCCGTGATCGCACTCTCGCAGCTCTCGCGCCAGGTGGAATCGCGCGACGACAAGCGGCCGCAGCTGTCTGACCTGCGCGAATCCGGCTCGATCGAGCAGGACGCCGACGTCGTGCTGTTCGTGTTCCGCGAGGAATATTACCTCGCCATGAAGGAGCCGCGCCCCGGCACCGAAGAACATGCCAAATGGCAGGCCGACATGGAGCGCACCGTGGGCCGCGCCGAGGTCATCATCGGCAAGCAGCGCCACGGTCCGACCGGCACCGTCGAGCTGCACTTCGATTCCTCGGTCACGCGCTTCGGCGACCTCGCGCATGACGGCCAGCTGCCGGATCGCAGCGACTACTAGATTGTTCCCCGGGTTGAACGGCGCCGGTCTCTTGCGTAAAACGGCGCCATGACAATGGCGTCCGCCCCGAAATCGATCCCGCAATCCGGCCCGCTCTCCGCGGAGGCCAACCAGGCTGCCGCGCTCGCAGCCTATGGCGGCGTGCTGACCGTCGATCTCGACGCGATCATCGCCAATTGGCGCAAGCTCGAGAAGACTGCGGTGCCGGCCGAATGTTCGGCGGTGATCAAGGCCGACGCCTATGGCTGCGGCGCCGAGCAGGTCGCGCGCGCCCTGAGCAAAGCCGGCTGCAAGACCTTCTTCGTCGCCACCATCGAGGAAGCGCGCAAGGTGCGCGCCGCCGTTCCGGAGCCCACGATCTACGTGCTCGGCGGCTATTTCCAGAACACCGGCGAGCACTACGCCAAGATCAATTGCCGTCCGGTGATCGGCGACCTCAACGAGCTCGCCGAATGGGACGTGTTCTGCCGCCGCACGGGGTGGAACGGAGGCGCCGCTGTTCACATCGACACCGGCATGAACCGGCTCGGGCTGACGCTACAGGAAGCGCAGGCCATTATCCCCCGGATCAATGCCGGCGATCACGGCATCACGCTGGTGATGAGCCATCTGGTCTCGGCCGAGCAGCTCAACAGCCCAATCAATGCCAGACAGCTCGCGGCCTTCCGCAGCATCGCCAGCGAGTTCACAGGCGTGCCGGCGGCGCTCGCCAACTCCTCCGGCATCTTCCTCGGCGCGCCCTTCCAGTTCGACCTGGTGCGGCCGGGCGCTGCGCTCTACGGCGTCAACCCGACGCCGGAGGCCGACAATCCGATGCAGCAGGTGGTCGACCTCAAGGCCCGCATCGTGCAGATCCGCAGCATCGATCGCGGCGAGACCGTCGGCTATGGCGGCACCTGGACCGCGCGGCGGCCGACGAAACTGGCGATCATCGCGGTCGGTTACGCCGACGGCTATTTCCGCGCCGCCAGCTCCAATGACGGCACCCGCGGCGCCGATGTCATCGTGGCCGGCAAGCGCTGCCCTGTCGCGGGCCGCATCTCCATGGACCTGATCGCGATCGACATCACCGATCTGCCGCCGAACGCGGTGCGGCGCGGCCATATGGTGACGCTGCTCGGCGAAGGCATTACCGTCGACGAGCTCGCGCACCATTTCGGCACGATCGGCTATGAGGTGCTGACCAGCCTCGGCCACCGCTATGCCCGCGTCTACAAGGGCGGCCATGTCGAGGAGCCGCTGACGAAGCCGGAGCCCGCCTCGAACGCCGGGCAGCCGCCGGCGTTGCCGCCGCTGCCGTCTTAGTCAATCTCTCGTGCCCCGGACGCAGCGCAATGCGCCGCACTTCGCGGCGTAGTGCGCTGCAGAGCCGGGGCCCACATCTCAACAGTGCACTGTGTCGCCTCTGGGTCCCGGCTCGCGCTGCGCGCGTCCGGGACACGAGACCTACTTCTTCTTTCTGCTGTCCAGCGCTGTCTTGCAGGTGGCGCTGAGCTGGTCGCGCTTAGCATTGAGACAGGCGACGATGCCGCTGCCCGGCGCGATGCCGGCGCAGAACTTGTCGTAGTCCGCCTTGCAAGCGCCGCGCGTTTCGGCTGACTGTGCCGTGGCCCCGGAGAATGCGACGACGAAGGCGATAGCGGCAAAGCTCAACTTGGACATTGTATCTCCGGAGACGGAAGGCAGGAGCCGGTAGCTCTACATGAAGATCGCGACATTCAACATCAACAACATCAACCGCCGCCTGCCCAATCTCTTGGCATGGCTGCGAATGGCGAAGCCCGATGTCGTCGCGCTTCAGGAGTTGAAGGCAAGTGATGGCGAATTTCCGGCGGCCGCGATCGAAAGGGCCGGCTACGGCGCGGTGTGGCGTGGACAAAAGAGCTGGAACGGCGTCGCCATTCTCGCCCGCAATGCCGAGCCTGTACTGACGCGAGATCGCTTGCCGGGAAAGCCTGCCGATCTCGAGGCGCGCTACATCGAGGCCGCCGTGCGCGGCATCATCGTCACCAGCATCTACCTGCCCAACGGCAATCCGCAGCCGGGACCGAAATTCGACTACAAGCTCGACTGGTTCGCGCGGCTGCGGCGCCACGCCAGGAGCTTCATCAAGCAGGACCTGCCGGTGGTGCTCGCCGGCGACTACAATGTTGCGCCAGGCGAGATCGACATCTATCCGACGCGCTCATGGGACAAGGATGCGCTGATCCAGCCGAAGAGCCGCGCGGCCTTTGCCGCGCTGGTCGAGCAAGGCTGGTGCGACGCGATCCGCGAGTTGCATCCGGACAAGCGCATCTACACGTTCTGGGACTACATGCGGAACCGCTGGCCGCGCGATGCGGGCCTGCGGCTCGACCATCTCCTGCTCAGCCCTGCCCTCGCCCCGCGCCTCGTCAAGGCCGGCGTCGACAAGACGATCCGCGGCGAGGACGGCGCCAGCGACCACGCGCCGGCGTGGGTGGTGTTGAAATAGCCCCACGCGTAGGTTCAGCGCCCGTAATATTCCTGTGCCGTGTCCCACGCCGCCTTCTGCAGCAGCTGCGCCGTGTCCGCATCCAGCCCCATGACGTACGAATTGCCGATCGGCGAACGTCCGGTCAGCGCGGCATAGGTCACGCATGCCGCAAGATAGGTGCCCGCCGGGCTCGGATGGCGTTTGTCCGGCGCGTAGAGATTGAGCTCCGGCTGCAGCTTGCGCACGCGCGCGAAAGCAAGGCCCGCGGGGATGACCAAAGCGTCATTGGCGTTGCCGGCGGTCGTATAGGCTTCGGCCAACGCCTCGGTCATCTCGGGCTTGTCGGCGTAGGCCCAGGACATGAACAGCACCGGCCGCATGCCGTGGGCGCGGACGATCTCGCTGTCCTTCTTCACGAAGGTTGTGAAGGCGTCCTTCAATTGCGGATGGATCGGACACTGGCTGCAATCCATCATCACGACCGCGTCGTACTGCCGGCCCGGCTTGTTGAAGACAACGTTGTTCTGCTCGTCGAACGAATACGCGCCGAGGCCAGCCGGCCGCAGCAGATTGTCCATGTCGTGCCAGTCGAGGCCGGAGCCGCCGATCGTGGCCATGGTGTTGCGATACGCCGCCTTGTTGGCGGCGTCTGCAGCCCGCTCCATGAAGGTGAGATGTCCGGGCATGCCGTTATTGTAGTAGAAGAAGCTGTTGCCGACGAACAGCGCCGCCTTGGGAAAGTCGGGCCCCAGCGAGGTGACTTTCGGCTTGGTCTGCGCCTGTGCGTTGAAGCCGGCAACGGCCAGACACATTGCGACCATTACTCGCGCAAAAAGACGCATCATGCGTTCCCCCCTTTTTCCAGGGGGAAACAAATCAACTTTTCCAGGTCGCCGCAAGCGGACGAACGCGCCAGTAATAGGCCCACAGCGCGCCACGCTTGGTGCAGAGCGTGCAGGTGCAGCGCGTCACGCTCGAAGGCGCCTCCGTCACCTCGAACACCGTCTCACCGCAATGACAGCTTCCTTCGATCGGCATGATCCGCATCTCCCCGTTTGTCAGGAGAGGGTCGTAGCCGGCGCCTGCTGCCAACATGCTGTCAGCAGCATGGTTCGACCCGCGCTTCGGCATGCAGGGATTGGCGGCTTCCGGACCGCAACGACAAAAACATGAAAAACAACCCCATGCACAGTAGCCGGGGATAGCGGAATCAATGGGTTAGCGCGCGATGGAATCGGGATGAGGCCTCACTGCGTCCCACCTCGCTGGTCGAGCCTGAGCCGCGACGCGATTTTCTGATTTCACGAAGGTGCAAGTGGGCGCATCGGGCAAAACAGGCAAAGCAGCGCTTGCGACGGAGCCGCTCAGGAGGCTATCAAGAGGCTGCCCGTGCCGGTCGGGTTTGAGTCAATTTGAGTCAATTTGCCTCTCGGGAAATGGGCGTGAATAAAGCACTGGATCTCCGCTTTGGAGATCTGATCATTGACGCATCGTGCCTCTTCGCGAGCCGCAACGGGCAGACCATCCAGTTCACCAGAAACGAGCGCGCGCTGCTGCTCGCCCTCACGCGCAATCCGAATCGCCTCATGCGCCGCGGCCGCCTGCTCGACGAGATCGCTTCGGAATCCGACGTATCCGACCGCAACATCGATTTTCTGGTGAACAGGCTGCGGGCAAAGCTCGGCGACAGCGCCAAAGCGCCAAAATATATCGCGACCCAATATGGCGAGGGCTATGTTTGGATCGCTACGCCATCTCCGGTTGCGCCGATCGAGGCGCTGCTCGTTATCGGATCGGCGTTCGGACCGCAGGGACATCCCTTCAGCCAACAAGCGTCTTCGCTGGTGGATCGGCTTCGCGACCTGATCGCCGCTGGCGTCGGCGTTGGCCACAAGATCGTCGTTGCCGAGAACTGGCGGCCTGCCGCCGCCGACAAGCTGCGCTATGTCCTGCAAATGAGCTTTCTCGCCGGCAACGAGCAGCTTGATTGTGCGGCCACCTTGCGGGAAATGCCGTCAAAGCGCATCGTCAAGGCGTTTCGTCTCCAACTCGACATGGCAGACTCCGCATCGTTCACCGCCGAGGCGAGCCGGGTCTCGAATGGCGTCATCGACGCTCTGTCGCAGGCCCTCATTGAGGCCTCCACGGGTCTTGGCACACCCGTGGACGAACCGCTTGAGACGCGCCTCCACATAGCCGCGAGCCTGCTGTCAACCTCAAATCGGTGGTGGCTGGCAAACGGCGAGCAACTCGGCAGGAATCGCGAGCAGGATCCGCTCAATGCAGACATCGCCCTGCAATGGTGTCTGCACCTGTTCGCGCGCCTTGTCCACACCAGTCCGTTCGGCGAGACGAGCCTGGAAGAACGCTATCGCATCGAAAGCGAGATCGATGCCACGGTGCTGGAGTGCCTGCCCGCCGTCGAGACGAACCCGCTGCTGATGTTGGCGGCCGCCAAGCTGCTGTACTTCATCAACCGGGGTCATCTAGAACTGGCGGAGGACATTGCCGAGCGAGCCTTCGCCCGGACCGCGGACTTTGCCGCAGCCTTGCCCATCATGGGGCAATTGCGCTACGCGCGTGGCCGTTTCGACGAAGCTGCCGGATTCTTTGATCGGGGCATCGAGATGTTCGAACCGGACTCCGATTTGCATCTCCATATGCGGGTCTTGAAGGCCATCTCCGTACTTGCGTCCGGCGACCGCGCGTCGCTGGATACGGCTGTCGCTGATGCGGCCAGGGAGGCGCCGCGTTGCCCGCGCGACATCGGCTTGACAATCGGCTGGATGATCGCTTCGCCCGATCAGAAGTTGTCGGCGGCATCGGCTGATGCGCTTGCCGCGATTGGCCCGGCCGGTGCAAGCAATGCGATCGAATATCTCTACTTCACGTCGGCGCGCCACCTCGTCTCGGAACAGGCGCGCGCCAACGTCATGCGTGGCCTGATCGCGCATGTGACGAGGCTGCACGGCGTGCAGGCCGTTCCTGCCTTTGTTCTCAGGAACATCGGTTCGACCGCCGCGGGCTGAACTGTTGCCAGCAGG
Source organism: Bradyrhizobium agreste (assembly GCF_016031625.1). Taxonomy (GTDB): domain Bacteria; phylum Pseudomonadota; class Alphaproteobacteria; order Rhizobiales; family Xanthobacteraceae; genus Bradyrhizobium; species Bradyrhizobium agreste. The sequence continues at coordinate 149,636 of NZ_JACCHP010000002.1, forward strand.
CCGCAGTATCTGGTCGATCGGGCTCGATCAGGGCGTGTCCTGCGATCCTCAAATATTGTCCAAACAATTGCCTGCTAGCGACGCCGACGCCGGCTCAACTTAGTCGGCCAATATGCAAGGCGGCGTGCAGGATGTTCTCTATGGAAAGCTGGATCTCCACTTCTAACGGGCGGGAATCGACTCGGGCCCGATGGCTGCTGACCGTGAGCGCAACCGCGCTGGCGTTGATCGGATTCTCTCCTGCGGCCCACGCGGCCTGCGACCCCGCCGCCGCCAACGATGTGACCGCCAATTGCACCGGCACGACCGTCGACCAGGGCGGCGGCGCTCCCGGAACCAGCGCGGATATCATCGGCTACGGCACGGGCTTTGAAACCAACCTGACGGCCAGCGTGGTCTCGGGCGCAAGCGTTACGGGGTCGCTCATCGGTATCGCCGCGCAGAGCATGACCGTGACCAATTCCGGCACCATCGCAGGTTCGAACTTCGGCATTTTCGCCCCCGCCGCCGCCACCGTCACCAATTCGGGCTCCATCTCGGGGGCCACCGGTATCGCCGCCACTGTCGTTACCGTGACCAACTCGGGCACCATCTCCGGTGATACTCAAGACGGCATCTCCGCCATCACCGCCACCGTGATGAATGCGGGCACCATCTCGGCTTCGCTTCGAGGCATCATCGCCGACACCGCCAATGTGACCAATTCGGGCACCATTTCGGGGGACTACGGTATTGCTGCCAACACCACCGCGACCGTGACCAATTCAGGCAACATCTCGGGTTCGACCTCCGGAGTCTTCGCCACCACGACCGCCAACGTGGTCAATTCCGGCACCATCTCGGCTTCGACCTACGGAGTGTTTGCCACCACCGCCAACGTGACCAATACCGGCACGATCTCGGCTGCGGCGGGCGCCGGTGTCGGCGCCGTCACCGCCAATGTGAGCAATTCCGGCACCATCGCAGGCGATAGCGTTGGCATCGCTGGCATCTTGGCTGCCAACGTGACGAATACAGGCACCGTCTCGGGCGGAGTCTACGGCATCCGGTCCGCCACCACCACCGTAACCAACTCAGGCACCATCACCGGCAATGTCGGCATCGATTCGACGCTTTTCGGTGGAGGTATCGCCAATGTCTCCAATTCAGGCACCATCATCGGCACAGGCGGCACGGCGCTCCAGTTTTCGGGCAATGACGACACGCTGACGCTGCTGCCGGGCTCGCGCATTCTCGGCGCGATCGACATGGGCGGCGGCGCGGACGTGGTGAACTTCATCGCCGGCCGCGACACCTCTTGGCTGATCACCTTGAACAACTTCACCGGCACCATCAACGGCTTCGGCGACGCGCCGTTCGTCATTCGCGGAAACCAGATCGCCACGCTCGATCCGACCCCCTTCGCCATGGCCGATCGCACGCTGATGGATTTCACCCGCAGCATTTCCGGCATTCTCGGTTCGCTCGGCGGCACCGGCGCGGCACAAAACGGGCCGCTCGCCTCGGCCTTCGCGCCTGACGATTCGATCGCCCAGCGCGTCGACGCCTTCGCTTCTATCCCGGCGCTGGCCTATGCGGGCGACGCCATTCTGTTCAAGAGCCCGACCGTGGTGACAGCCGACGGCCGCAGCGTGTGGGCACGAGGCTTCGCCGGTGAGCACACGCAGCAGGCGGACGGCGCGCTGCTGCACTCGACCACGACGTTCGCGGGCGGCGCGGTCGGCTTCGACTTGCTGGCGCAGCCCGACTTGCGGCTCGGGGCTTTCGTGGGCGGCGGGCAGAGCGTCCTCTCGCTCGACGTGGACGCCGGCAATACCAGGACCGACACGGGGTTCGGCGGCCTTTATGGCCGCTACGCGTTCACGTCCTTCGGCGCGCCCTCGACGCTCGAGGTCGCACTGCACGGCGGCTCAGGCACCAGCGCAGTCTCGCGCACGGTCAACAGCAATCTCGGCGTCGAGGTCGCGACCGCCAGTTACAACAGTTCGTATGTGAGCCCGGAGGCGAAATACTCGGTCAATGTTCCGTTGTGGTCGCAATACACGCTGACGCCGTCGTTCGGGCTGCGCTACGTGGCAGGCTTTTTCGACGGATACACCGAGACCGGCGCGACCGCGCCGCTGACGGTCGCGGCCCGTACCATCCAGAACATCGAGCAGCGCGGAGAAGTGAAGCTCACGCGCGCGACTCCGGTCGGACCTGATCTCCTGCTCACCAATGTCTATGTGGGCGCGCTCGGCATCGAACGGCTTGGCGACACCACGGTCAATACGGTGCTGCTCGGCGCGAACCTGCCGTTCGTCACGCCGGGGAAGAACAACGTGGCAGGCGTCCTGGGCGGCGGCGGATTCGAGTGGCGCACGCGCAAAGGCGTTTCGTTCTTCGGCGCCGGCGAGGCGATTGGCATGTCGGATTCGGGCACCGTCGTCAGCGCGCGCGGCGGCCTGCGGGTGGCGTTCTGAGCGGCGCGCGAAGCCAAACTCTGGCCAACGTGCAGTCTATTGTTGGCGAAGGACGGGTTCCAATCGTTGGGAAGACGCTGAAGCGCGGCCGGCATTCGCCCTCTCCGCGCGCTCCGGCTACACTGCCCCGATTCCCGGAGCGCTCCTCTTGGCCTTCCTGTTCGTCCTCACCGTCGGCCTCGTTGCCGGCACCATCTCAGGCATTGTCGGCACCGGTTCGTCGATCATGCTGATGCCGGTGCTCATCTCAGCCTATGGACCGAAGGAGGCCGTGCCGATCATGGCGGTGGCCTCCGTGATGGCGAATTTCTCCCGGATCATGGCGTGGTGGCGCGAGGTCGATTGGCGGGCCTGCGCGGCCTATTCGGTGACGGGCATTCCGGCGGCGGCGCTCGGCGCGCGGACGCTGCTGGCGCTGCCCTCGCATGCCGTGGATCTTGCCATCGGCACCTTCCTGATCGCGATGGTGCCGGTGCGGCACTTTCTGGCGCGGCACGAGCTCAAGGCCAATCTCTGGCATCTTGCGATCGGCGGCGCGGTGATCGGCTATCTCACCGGCATCGTGGTCTCGACCGGCCCGCTCAGCGTGCCGCTGTTCCTGTTCTACGGCCTGTCCAAGGGCGCGTTCCTCGCCACCGAAGCGGCCTCCTCGCTCGGCCTCTATTTTGCGAAGTCGGTGACCTTCGAGCGTTTCGGCGCGCTGACCGGGGAGGTCTTCATCAAGGGCCTTATCGCGGGCTCATCGCTGATGCTTGGCGCCTTCATCGCCAAACGCTTCGTGCTGCATCTGAGGCCTGATGTTTTCCGCCTCTTGATGGACGCGATCATGATCGCGGCCGGGCTCTCGATGCTGTGGACCGCAGCACAGCCGTAAGCCGGCCGCGGCTCAGGCGGCGAATTCCGGGGTGATCGATGGGCTGTCGGCGACGACGCGGCTCGCCACGGCCGGCTGCCGGTCAAGCCATTGCAGCACGGCCTCGAGCGGCTGCGGCCGCTGATAGAGGAAACCCTGCCCGAGCCGCACGCCCATCTCCCGCATGGCCTCAGCCTGCTCGGCGCGTTCCATGCCTTCGGCGATCAGGGTCAGCCCCAGCGTGGCGGCGAGCGATGCGATGACGCCGACGATGGCCTTGTCCTCGGCGCTGTCGGTGATCTCGCTGATGAACGCCTTGTCGATCTTCACCTTGTCGAGCGGAAATCGGCGCAGATGGGCGAGCGAAGAGTAGCCGGTGCCGAAATCGTCGAGCGCGATCGTGGCTCCCAAGCGCCGCAGGCGATGCAACGTTTCGGAGGCGCTGGCGATGTTGTTGATCAGCGATCCTTCGGTGATCTCGAGCTCGATCATCGATGCCGCGACACCGAAGCGCGCGCAGGTCGCGCGCAGCTCGGCGGCGAGCGAATGGTCGGCAAGCTCGGACGGCGGCAGATTGATCGCGATCCGGATCTGCGGCCTGCCCGCGGCGGCCAGTTGCTGCAAGGCCCGGCAGGCATCGGTCAGCACGTAACGGGTCAGTCGCGCGTTGTTGCCGCTGCGCTCGATCAGCGGCAGGAATTCGCCGGGGCCGATCACGCCGTGCTCGGGATGGCGCCAGCGGATCAGCGCTTCCAGACCAACGACCTCATAGCTGTCGAGATCGACCTGGCTCTGATACCAGACCTCGAACTGCCCCTCGGCGAAACCGGTGGGAATGGCGAGCTCGATATCCCTGCGGCGGCGATAGTCGCGCTGGAGCGCTTCGTCCAGCACGGCGACCGTGCCGGGCGCCTTGCTCTTGGCATGATAGAGCGCGATGTCGGCGAGCGTCGGCAGATGCGACAGCTCCGGATCGTCGGCGTGGCGCACGGCAAGGCCGATGCTGGCGCGCGGCACCACCTGCTTATCGTGGAGGCGGATCGGCTCGGAAATGGCATCGAGCACGCGTTGAGCGAATGCGTGCGCGGCCTGTTCGTCGCTCACCTCGGGGCGAATGACGACGAACTCGTCGCCGCCGAGCCGGGCGACCCAGTCCTCGGCATCGACGGCGCGACGAAGACGCTGCGAAATCTGGACCAGGAACGCATCGCCGGCCTCGTGACCGAAGGTGTCGTTGATGCCCTTGAAGTCGTCGAGATCGATGAAGCAGAACGCGACCAGCGTATCCGGCGCGCCTCCAGTCTGGCTCGTCACGGCGAGGCGCTCGGTCAGGGCGCGCCGGTTCGGCAGCCCGGTCAGCGGATCGTGTGTCGCCATGTGCCCGAGCCGGTCCAGCGCGCCCGACGTCGTATGCTGCATGGCGTTGAAAGCGCGTGCGAGCTGGCCGAATTCGTTCGAGGACGTGACGTCGGCCGGGTAGGCCCGGCCGTCCTGCTTGCTGCGCTGGATCGCCGACATCATGGCCGCGAGCGGCCTGCCGATGAAGATGTTGGCGGAGATCCGCATGGCGATCAGGGTCGCGAACGTTGCGAGCAGCCCGACGACCAGCAGCAGCATCAGGCGGCTGCCCGCATCCGCGTACAGCGTCGCACGCGAATAGGCGATGGCGATGCGGCCGGCCTGAACGGCCATATTGCCGTTGCTGTAGCGGATCGGGTGCGAAACCTCGGCGGCCGACTGGCCTCCGGGGCGCGCGACCACGCGGGCGATCGCGGCACCGGTATCGTCATAGACGGCCGCCGCCGCAATGGTCTCGTCGTGCATGACCTCCTTGAGCACGCCCGTGACCTGGTCGTAGCGCATCTTCCAGAGCGGCTCGGCGATCAGCTCGGCCCGGCTCTCGGCGACGCGGGCCATGCGGGCGTCGAGCTGCCTGAGCTGCGACCAGAAGCTCGATGCCTCGACGCCGGCGGAGGCGAGCAATTGCACCAGCAGCAGAACGGGCACGGTGGCCCAGATCATCGCGTGGACGACCGAGCGCAAGCGCGGTAGCGCCGCCTGCTCGTTGCGATCCGGATCGGTCATCGCCTCATCCTTGCGCATCAGTCAGCAACGCCTTCAGCAACCGGCAGCGACGAGATGAGCGCATCGAGGGAGAAGTCATATTGGCCGCAGCGCCCGGCCTTCGCCCGGAACCGCGTGAAGTCGATCCGGTCGAACGCACGGGTCTTGATGAGGTCGCCGACCGAAGCGAGATTGTCGCGCGTGATCGCGGACGTCTTGACCTCCACGCGGGGCGAAACGGCTGCAAAATCGCAGCCATCGGCATAATCGCGCAGGAGAACGACGGACCAGCCGCCGAGCAGGAAATGCCCGCCATCGGTCAGGAGCAGACGGTCCGCCTTGATCTCGCGCAGCGCATCCTCCGACCAGTTGAGGCCGACCACCTGGATGTTCTCGCCGGGGACGAGGCCAGCGGCGATCGCCGCGCGCAGCGCGCCGAGCGCCATCGGATCGTTTCCGGCCCAGATCCCGGCAGGCCGGATCTGCTTGCGTGCGGCCCAGCTCAGGTAGTTTGCCGTGACCCGCTCGGCCTCGGACTGCGTCCAGTTGGCGAACAGCATGCGGTCCACCACGACATCGGACGCAGCATCCACCGCGAGCTTGAGACCGGCGTTACGAGCGATCGAGGCGGGCGTGGTCTCGTCGCCACCGATGCCGAGAATGTGGATCTTGCCGTCTGCGCTCTGCCATTTCCCGGCGCGCGCCGCGGTGATCAGCGCATTGGCCATCCGCGCGCCCGCGGTCTGAAGATCGGTCGTGATGTCGCCGAGCCAGGTCTTGAGCTTTTGCCTCGGCGGTCCAAGACGCACCGCGTCCTCGCCGATCAGCGTGTTGGAGAGCAGCAGTGTCTTGACGCCCGCGGCTTCGGCCGCCTCCAGGATGGGAACGGCGGCGGATTCCTCGTTCGACAGGATGAGGAAGTCGGGCTTGTCGGGACGGGCCACCACGCCGAAGCCGAGCTCCTGCATGGTGCGGTAGTTCCGCTCGCTGGTCAGCACCTCAACATGCGCGTCGAGCTTGCGTCCGGCGGCCTGCATGGTCTGCGCGACCATGTCCCAATAGACCTCGCCGGTCTTGCCGGGATTGACGAAGACGATGTCGAGGGGCTTGGCGATGCTACGGCCAACGGACCCAAAAACGCCGCAGACCATGCCCGCCGCGAGCAACATTCGCAGGAATTTCGTCAATTTCGCCGCCCCCATTGGTTCCGAGATTGAACCCACGTCCGCTAAGAATTGGCAAAATCGCACCGGGCACCGCGGCGCAGGGCTAACGAAAGGTATATCTCCCGTGCCGAATTGAGATATTCGAAGCGCCGGCGATCAGCCTGCCATTCCGTGCTATCAGCACATCCAAAACCCGCGACTCGCTGTCCCCATGGCCAAATCCACTCTTTCTTTCGTCTGCCAGAATTGCGGCGCGGCCTATAACCGCTGGCAGGGCAAGTGCGAGTCCTGCGGCGAGTGGAATACGCTCGCGGAGGAAGACGCCAGTGGCAGCGTGCCGGTCTCGATCCGTTCAAAACGCAAGGGCCGGACGTTTGCGCTGGAGAGTCTTGCGGGCAAGAGCCCGGATGCGCCGCGGCTGTCGTCAGGGATGACCGAGCTCGACCGCGTCACCGGCGGCGGCTTCGTGCGCGGCTCGGTGCTGCTGGTCGGCGGCGATCCCGGTATCGGCAAGTCGACGCTGCTGACGCAGGCGACCAGCCTGCTCGCGCGCGCCGGCCACCGCGTCGTCTACATCTCCGGCGAAGAGGCGGTCGCCCAGGTGCGCCTGCGCGCCGAGCGGCTTGGCCTGTCGGATGCGCCGGTGCAGCTTGCCGCCGAGACCTCGGTCGAGGACATCGTCTCGACGCTGTCGGAGGGCGCAGTGCCCCGGCTGATCGTGATCGACTCGATCCAGACCATGTGGACCGACACGGTGGAATCGGCGCCCGGCACGGTGACGCAGGTGCGCGCCTCGGCACAGGCGCTGATCCGCTTCGCCAAGAAGACCGGCGCCGCCATCATCCTGGTCGGCCACGTCACCAAGGACGGCCAGATCGCCGGCCCCCGCGTGGTCGAGCATATGGTCGATGCGGTGATGTCGTTCGAGGGCGAAGGCTCGCAGCAATTCCGCATCCTGCGCGCGGTGAAGAACCGCTTCGGCCCGACCGACGAGATCGGCGTGTTCGAGATGACGGGCCTCGGCCTGCGCGAGGTCACCAATCCCTCCGAGCTGTTCCTGTCCGAGCGCGATCTCGGCACGCCCGGCACCGCGGTCTTTGCGGGCATCGAGGGCACGAGGCCCGTGCTGGTCGAATTGCAGGCACTGGTCGCCCCGACCTCGCTCGGCACCCCGCGCCGGGCCGTGGTCGGCTGGGATCCGAGCCGGCTCTCGATGGTGCTGGCGGTGCTGGAGGCCCATTGCGGGGTCAAGCTGTCCGGCCATGACGTCTACCTGAACGTCGCGGGCGGCCTGCGCATCAACGAGCCGGCGGCCGATCTCGCCGCTGCGGCGGCCCTGGTGTCGTCACTGGTTAATGCGCAGTTACCCACCGATGCCGTCTATTTCGGCGAAATCTCGCTGTCGGGCGTGGTGCGCCCGGTGGCGCAGACCCCGGCCCGGCTGAAGGAGGCGGCAAAGCTCGGCTTCCAGCGCGCCGTGCTGCCCGAATCGGCACGGGGCGATGCGGGCGGCGACGCCGGACTGTCCCTGAACGCGGTGAACAGCCTGACGACATTGGTGGCCGAGATCGCAGCCCGGGGCTCCCGCCGGGGCGAATCCAGCGCACCGGCCGAAAAAAATGCCACACCGGCAAGATTCCGCCGTGGAGAGGGTTAGGTGGAGGTGACGCCGGGGGCCCTCGCCGCTATACAGCCGTCACAAAAGCAGCATGGGATTGCGTGGTTGCGGCCTTGCCGGGAACGCCGTCTGCCCTTCTTTTAGGGCGGCGGCCAAGCACCGATTCGCTAGAGCACCTTTGAAGTACGAGCGGACCAGACCAGCCGATGCCAGTAACAATCCTCGACCTGATCCTGCTCGGTGTGATGCTGATCTCGGGCCTGCTCGCCATGGTTCGCGGCTTCATGCGCGAAATCCTGTCGATCGCGGCCTGGGGCGCGGCGGCGATCGTGACGCTGTATTCCTTTTCGAAGCTGCTGCCGACCGCCAAGACCTATTTCAACAACGACACGGTCGCGAGCGTCGTCGTGGTCGCGGGCGTGTTCGTCGGCACCCTGGTCGTCGTCTCCGTCATCACGGTCCGGATCTCCGACATGATCCTGGATTCGCGGATCGGCGCGCTGGATCGTACCCTCGGCTTCCTGTTTGGGCTGGCTCGCGGGCTTTTGATCGTCGTGGTCGCGTTCCTGTTCTTCACGTGGCTCGTGCCGGACAAGCAGCGCCCCGACTGGGTCACCGGGGCCAAGTCCCGCGTCGTGCTCCAGGGAACCGGCGATTGGCTGATGGCCCTCTTGCCTGACGACCCCGAGAACACCATCTTGAAGAGATTCAAGAAAAACAAACCAGATGATGATCAAGCTGAATCCGAGCAGCAGCCTTCGGGCAGTGGCGACGGGTACAGTAAATCGGCTCGTGACGGCATGAAAAAGCTGATCGAGAAACCTGCGGCGCGTTGATAGAGCCCTAAAGAGAGGCGAGAACGAGATGCGACACCCTGACCAGGACGCCCTGCTTGATCTCGATCCAAACGCCGGTCCAGGCCCGGCCGCGCTCGAGCTTCAGGACGATCTGGAAGGCGATACGCTGCGCGAGGAATGCGGCGTCTTCGGCATCTACGGCCACCCTGATGCGGCCGCCATCACCGCGCTCGGCCTTCACGCCCTCCAGCACCGCGGCCAGGAGGCCGCCGGCATCGTCTCCTACGACGGCAGCCGCTTCCACTCCGAACGCCGCCTCGGCCTGGTCGGCGACACCTTCTCCCGCCGCGAGGTGATCGACCGGCTGCCCGGCAGTGTCGCGGTCGGCCATGTCCGCTACGCCACGACCGGCGCCACCATCCTGCGCAACGTGCAGCCGCTGTTCGCCGAGCTCAATGCCGGTGGCCTTGCGGTCGCCCACAACGGCAATCTCTCCAACGGCCTGACGCTGCGCCGCGAACTCGTCAGAAGCGGCGCCATGATGCAGTCGACCTCCGACACCGAGGTGATCCTGCACTTGGTGGCGCGCTCCAGGCGCAGCCGCTTCATCGAGCGCTATATCGACGCGCTGCGCGAGATCGAGGGCGCCTATGCGCTGGTCTCGCTCACCAACAAGAAGCTGGTCGGCGCGCGCGATCCGCGCGGCATCCGGCCGCTGGTGCTCGGCGAGCTCGATGGCTGCCCGATCCTGACCTCGGAGACCTGCGCGCTGGACATCATCGGTGCGCGCTTCGTGCGCGACATCGAGCCCGGCGAGGTCATCGTGTTCGATGAGAACGGCCAGGACATCCACAAGCCGTTCCCGCCGATGGCGCCGCGCCCCTGCATCTTCGAATACATCTACTTCTCGCGTCCGGATTCCATCGTGCACGGCCGCTCGGTCTACGAGGTGCGCAAGAATTTCGGCGCGCAGCTCGCGCGCGAGAGCCACGTCCCGATCGACGTCGTCGTGCCGGTGCCGGATTCCGGCGTGCCCGCGGCGGTCGGCTATAGCCAGTATTCCGGCGTGCCGTTCGAGCTCGGCATCATCCGCAACCATTATGTCGGCCGCACCTTCATCCAGCCGACGCAGGCGATCCGCGAATCCGGCGTGCGCATGAAGCACTCGGCCAACCGTGCCGCGATCGAAGGCAAGCGCATCATCCTGATCGACGACTCCCTGGTGCGCGGCACCACCTCGAAGAAGATCGTGCGCATGATGCGCGATGCCGGCGCCAAGGAGGTGCATTTCCGCCTCGCCTCGCCCCCGATTCTCTACCCTGACTATTACGGCATCGACCTGCCCGACCGCGGCGGCCTGCTGGCTGCGACGCATTCGCTGGAGGAGATGCGCGAGCTCATCGGCGCCGACTCGCTCGCCTTCCTGTCGATCGACGGCATGTACCGCGCCATGGGCGAGCCCGGCCGCGACCCCGCCAATCCAAAGTTCGCGGATCACTGCTTCACCGGCGTCTATCCGACCCACCTTACCGACCAGACCCAGACCGAGCCGCAGCCGCGGCAGCTGTCGCTGCTGGCGGAGGCGAGCTGAGGGCGTAGCCGTCATCCCGGGGCGGTCCAGAGGACCGAACCCGGGATCTCGAGATTCTCAGGTGCGCAATTGCGCACCATAGTTCGATGCTTCGCATCGCCCCGGAATGACGGCGTGTGTGGGGGGCTTGTCCCGGCCGTCCACGCCTGTAAAACCCCGCCATGACCAAACCCCTCACTGACCGTATCGCACTCGTCACCGGCGCCTCGCGCGGCATCGGCTATGCCACCGCAATCGCGCTGGCCAAAGCCGGCGCGCATATCGTTGCCACCGCGCGGACGCAGGGCGGGCTGGAAGAGCTCGACGACGAGATCCGGAAAATTGGTGGCAGCGCTACCCTGGTGCCGCTCAACCTCACCGATTCCGACGGCATCGCGCGTCTCGGCGCCGGCCTGCACGAGCGCTACGGCAAGCTCGACATCCTCGTCGGCAATGCCGGCGTGCTCGGCCCCTCCTCCCCGATCGGCCACATCGAGCTGAAGACCTTCAACGACGTGATGGCGGTGAACGTCTCCGCGAACTTCCAGCTGATCCGCTGCATGGAACCGCTGCTCAAGCAGTCCGATGCCGGCCGCGCCGTGTTCATCACCTCGGGTGCCGCCAACAAGGCGACCGCCTATGTCAGCCCCTACGCGGCGTCCAAGGCCGCACTGGAGACGCTGGCACGCGCCTGGGCCCAGGAAACCGCAAACACGAAGCTGCGCGTCAATCTGTTCAATCCCGGCCCGGTGCGCACCCGCATGCGCGCCACCCTGATGCCCGGCGAGGATCCGGCGACGCTCGACACGCCCGAGCAGGTCGCGGACTTCATCGTGCCGCTGTGCGCGCCCGACTGGACCGAGACCGGCAAGTTCTACGACTACAAGACCCGCACCCTGATGAGCTTCCGCGCGCCGGCCTGATTGCCCTCGGATGCCATGCGAGGGCACCGGTCATACCGCCGAGCTCGAAGGCGGAAATCGCATTCAGATATCCAAGCTGACATCGGACGCGCTGAAATAGCGTCTCAACGCATTTTGTCCAAAAGTTAACCGATGGATGACGCTACGACGCAGCGTCATCCGGCTTTAGGTGCATTGCCGCCGGCCGTGGGACACGGTAGAGCGATCAATTGGAACAAGGCTCCCGAAGAGAGCCGTCCGCATATTTGACAATGGAGGAAGCCTATTATGACGATGCCCGCACGCCGCACCGCGGCTCTTCTGGCCTGTGCCGCTTTCGGCTTTGCCTCATCCGCCTTCGCGCAGGACAAGTCCATCAAGATCGGCGTGCTCAACGACATGTCGAGCCTCTATGCCGACATCGGCGGCCCGAACTCGGTCGCGGCGGTGAAGATGGCGGTCGAGGATTCCGGCCTCAAGGCCAAGGGCTGGACCATCGAGGTGCTCTCCGGCGATCACCAGAACAAGCCCGACATCGGCGTCAACATCGCCCGGCAATGGATCGACGCCGACAAGGTCGATGCCATCGCCGACACGCCGAGCTCCGGCGTTGCGCTCGCGGTGAGCAACCTCGTCAAGGAAAAGAACTCGGTGCTGCTCAATTCGGGTGCGGCCACCGCCGACCTCACCGGCAAGGCCTGCACGCCCAACACCGTGTCCTTCACCTACGACACCTACATGCTCGCCAACGGCACCGGCAAGGCGTTGACCAAGGCGGGCGGCGACAGCTGGTTCTTCCTCACCGCGGATTACGCGTTCGGCCATGCGCTGGAGCGCGACACCAGCGCCGTCGTCACCGCTACCGGCGGCAAGGTGCTCGGCGGCGTCAAGCATCCGCTGAACACGGCCGACTTCTCCTCCTTCCTGTTGCAGGCGCAGTCCTCCAAGGCCAAGATCATCGGACTTGCCAATGCAGGCGGCGACACCACCAACGCGATCAAGCAGGCCGCCGAGTTCGGCATCGTCTCCGGCGGCCAGAAGCTCGCCGCGCTCTTGCTGTTCATCAACGACGTGCATTCGCTCGGCCTGAAGACCGCCCAGGGCCTGACCTTCACCGAGTCCTTCTACTGGGACCTCAACGACCAGACCCGCGAATGGTCGAAGCGCTTCCAGAAGGTCTCGCCCAAGGGCTCGATGCCCTCGATGACGGTTGCGGGCCTCTATGCCGAGATCCTGCATTACCTGAAGGCGATGGAAGCGCTCGGCGGCAATCCGCATGACGGCGCCAAGGTCGTCGCCAAGATGAAGGAGCTGCCGACCGACGATCCGCTGTTCGGCAAGGGCCCACTGCGACAGGACGGACGCCGCCTCATCCCCGCCTATCTGTTCGAGGTGAAGAAGCCCGAGGAGTCGAAGGGACCGTGGGACTATTACAAGCTGGTCGCCACCATCGCGCCGGAAGATGCGGCCAAGCCGCTCAAGGACAGCGACTGCCCGCTGGTGAAGAAGTGACCGCGTAGCGGTCGTACAAATAGTGTTGACGACGTCATGCCCGGGCTTGTCCCGGGCATCCACGTTTGGCCCAACGAGAAAGAACGTGGATGGCCGGGACAAACCCGGCCATGACGAACAATCAGGTATTCCTCGTCCCACCCAGCGACCGCATCGCGATCGCCACGCACACCACCATCAGCACCGCTGCGAGCAGGAACGGTGCGCCGGGCAGATGCAAGGGCGCGCTGGCGCCGATGAAATAGGAAAATGTCAGCGTGAACAGGAACGGGCCGACGAGCTGCGACACGCTCTGCACGCTCGCGGTCGCGCCCTGCAGCTGGCCCTGCTGATCGGGCGCGACGAGCCGCGTCATCAGCGCTTGCGAGGCGGCACCGGAGATGCCCCACAGCGCCAGAATGGGAATCCCGAGCCACGACAGCGGTCCGGTCGGCGCGGCGCCGAGGACCACGAAGCCGACCGCGCCACAGCAGAGGCCGAGCAGCAGCGCGTTGCGCTCGCCGAGCGCGCGCACGATCGGGCCGATCGCAAAGCCCTGCGCCACCATGGCGCAGATGCCGACCATGGCGAGCGTCAGGCCGACCGTCTTGGAGTCCCAGCCGTAACGATAGGTCGCGTAGAGCACGAAGGTCGAGGGCAGCACGACGTGGGCGACCTGCGCGATGAAGTTGACGGTCGACAACGCCGCCAGCGCCGCGTTGGAGCGCAGCAGATGCAGCGCCCCGAGCGGATTGGCGCTGCGCCAGCGGAACGGGGCGCGCTTGTCGGGCGCAAGCGATTCCGGCAGCACGAACAGTCCATAAAGCGCGTTGGCGAAGCTCAGCGCCGCCGAAGCCCAGAACGGCAGGCGCGGATCGATATCGCCGAGGAGGCCGCCGAGCGCCGGCCCTAAGATGAAGCCGGCACCGAAGGCGGCACCGATGCGGCCGAAGACCGCCGCACGCCGTTCCGGCGGCGTGATGTCGGCGATATAGGCGAAGGCGGTTGAGATGCTCGCCGAGGTGATGCCGGAGATCACGCGGCCGATGAACAGCCACGCAAGCGACGGCGCCAGCGCCATCAAGACGTAATCGGCTGCGAGCCCGAAATTCGACAGCAGCACCACCGGCCGCCGTCCGAAGCGATCCGACAGCGCGCCAAGCACCGGCGAGAACACGAACTGCATCAAGGCCCAGGCGGTGCCGAACAGGCCGAAAATGCGCGCCGCATGTGCGGTGTCGTTGTCGACGAAGCTTTCGATCAGCTTCGGCAGGACCGGCATGATCACGCCGAGCGCGACCATGTCGAGCAGGATGGTGACGAAGATGAAGGCAACCGCGCCGCCCCTCGCCGGCGCTGCGCCCTGCACCACCGCCTCGCCGGCACCGTCGCTCACGACGGCCGCTTGCGCTTGTGCGCGAAGGGATTGGCCTTCTCGCGCAGTGTGATTCGCACCGGCGTGCCCGGCAGCTCGAAGGTCTCGCGCATGGAATTGGTGAGATAGCGCAAGTAAGACTGCGGCACCGCGTCGGCGCGCGAGCAGAACAGCACGAAGCTCGGCGGCCGCGCCTTGGTCTGGGTGATATAGTTCAGCTTCAGCCTGCGGCCGGAGACCGCGGGCGGCGGGTTGGCCTGGATCGCCTGCTCGAACCAGCGATTGAGCGCCGACGTCGGCACCCGCCGGTTCCAGATCGCATAGGCATCCTGGATCGCCTGCATCAGGCGATCGATGCCCTCGCCCATCAGGCCCGAGACGGCGACGATGGGCACGCCCTTGAGCTGCGGCAGCCAATGATCGGCATCGCGGCGCAGGCCAGAGATCGCGCCGCCGCCCTTGGTCTCCATCAGGTCCCATTTGTTGACGGCGAGGACGACCGCCCGTCCCTCGCGCTCGATCAGGTCGGCGATGCGCAGGTCCTGCTCCTCGAAACGGTTCTGCGAATCCATCATCAGCACGACGACTTCGGCAAAGCGCACCGCGCGCAGTGCGTCCGCAACCGAGAGCTTTTCCAGCTTCTCCTCGATGCGCGAGCGCCGGCGCAGGCCTGCGGTGTCGAACACGCGGAATTCGCGGCCCTTCCAGTTGATCTCGACCGCGATGGAATCGCGCGTGGTGCCGGCCTCGGGGCTGGTCAGCAGGCGCTCCTCGCCGAGCAGATGGTTGATCAGCGTCGACTTGCCGGCATTGGGCCGCCCGACGATCGCGACGCGGATCGGGCGCCTCGCCGCCTCTTCCTCGGAAAGCTCCGCGTCGTCCTCGTCCTCATCCTCGTCGTCGGGCTCGGGCATGAGCGTCGCGAGCGCGTCGTAGAGCTCGCCCATGCCCTCGCCGTGCTCGGCCGAGATCTGGATGGGATCGCCGAGGCCGAGCGCGAACGCTTCCATCGCGCCGGCATCAACATGCTTGCCCTCGCTCTTGTTGGCGACCAGCAGCACCGGCTTGTTGGCCTTGCGGGCGAAATCGGCGAAGGCGCGATCGGTCGGCGTGAGGCCGATGCGGGCGTCGATGACGAAGAACAGCGCGTCAGCCTGCGCGATCGCGGTCTCGGTCTGCTCCTGCATGCGCGCGGTCAGCGAGCCCCTGGCGCCCTCGTCGAGCCCGGCGGTGTCGATGATGGTGAAGCGGAGATCGCCGAGCCTGGCCTCACCTTCGCGGCGGTCGCGGGTGACGCCCGGCAGGTCATCGACCAGCGCGAGCTTCTGCCCAACCAGGCGGTTGAACAGCGTCGACTTGCCGACATTGGGCCGGCCGATGATGGCGATCGTGAAGGACATCGGTCATTCGTGCGCTGCCGGGGCTGCGCCTGTCAATGCAACGGAAAATATCAGCGCGAGAAGCTGCCGCTCGGCAGCGGCGCCGGGAAGGCGCTTTGCGATTGCTGCTGCGGAGCCTGGGCCGGCTGGGTCGGTTGCGCCTGTTGGGCCGGCTGATCCGGCGGCGGAGCGGTGGTGCGCTTGCGGACGATCTTGTGCTTGGGCGGCGGAGCGGATGTCGCCGGTGCGGCCTCCGGCTGCGCCTCGCCGTCGACCTCGCCGGCGGGTGCTTCGGCCGGCGCGGCCGCCGTGGCGGGCTGCTTGGTATGCTTTGCCTTGGCCCCCTTCGCAGGCTTGACCGGCTCCGGCTCCGCAGGCAGCGCCGCGACGGCAGGTGCGTTAGGGTCGGGCTGCTGCTGCGCGCCTTTGTACAGGTCCTTCGGCACGCCCTGCTCGAGTCCCGGCACGCCCTCGGGGAAGACCGGCTTGCGGTCGCCGGGCAGCTTCTTCTTGGTATCGAGGAAGTCGAGCAGGTCGCTCGGATCGAAGCTGGAGCAGCCGCCCAGGGCGCCGGTGAAGGCGATCAGGACGGCGGCTGCGATCAAGCGTGGCGTGCGGCGCATCTTGGTGTCTCGTTACGTCGGAGAACCGTCGTCAGCTTTTGGCGACGGGTGGCAACAAAGCCTGCAGCGCCTCGGCGCGCGAGCGCAGGCCGGGCGGCGTTTCGCCGTCTCCGTCAATCGCCTCGAGCCATTTGCGGGCTGCAGTCATGTCGTTGTTGCGCCAGGCCGAGAGCGCCAGCATCTCGCGGGCGCTGTGGCGGAAGGTCGATTTTGGCGCGGCGGACGCTTCCAGCCGCTGCTGGATTTCGGCGTAGCCGGCGCTGTCGAGCAGGAGGCCCGCGGCGCGGATCTTGGCCAGATCCTGCCACTCGCCGCCAATGCTGCGGTCGGCGGCAATGTCGTCATACATCTTCGCGGCGGCCTTGGGATCGCGGCTCGCTGCCTCGGCCGCAGCACGCAGCCGCGCCAGGGTGCGATAGCCGGACGGCGCCTTGGCGGCGAGCTCGGTGAAGGCCTTCTCGGCGTCCTCGTGCTTGCCCTGCTCGGACAGCTCGACGGCCTTCTCGAAGACGGCGCCAGCCTCGGCGGCCTTCTTGGCCTCGAAATATTGGTAGGCGCGCCAGCCGCCAACGGCGGCGACGATCAGCACCATCAGGGCGATGAAGTAGATCGAATACTTGTCCCACAGCTTCTTGAGCTGTTCGCGACGTACTTCCTCGTCGACTTCGTCAAATAATTCAGACACTTATGCTAATCCCATGCCCGTCCGGGTGCGCGCGCCAAGGCGTTCGCGTCAGGAATCCCGTCCCCGTGTGGCGGCGAGGTAGCCTAACGATATGGCGGTGGCAAGGCAAAGCGAGCCCGATCAAGGCGTTAACCACCCCGCAGAAGCCCGTGAAAGGCTCGCCGGCTCAGGTTCCGAGGCGCTCCCGCAGCTGCCGCTTCAACACCTTGCCGTTGGCATTGCGCGGCAGCGGCTCCGATGTGATCGCCATGGTCTCGGGAACCTTGTAGTCGGACAGGCGCTCGGCGCACCAGGCGCGCAGGTCCGTATCGGTCACCGGCTGTCGCGTCACCACCACGGCATGGACGCGCTCGCCCAGCACCGGGCAGGCCTTGGCGATGATCGCGCTCTCGACCACCGCCGGATGGCCGGCCAGCACGGATTCGACCTCGGCCGAATAGATCTTCAGGCCGCCGCGATTGATCATGTCCTTCTGCCGGTCGAACACGCGGACGAAGCCTTGCCCATCGACCGAGCCGAGATCGCCGGAGTGCCAGAAGCCGCCCGTGAAGCTTTCGGCGGTGGCCTTCGCATTATTCCAGTAGCCCTTGATGACGGAGGCGCTCTGGATCCAGAGCTCGCCGATCTCGCCGGGAGGCAGCTCGCGCCCGTCCGTCCCCATCGCGACGATGCGCGCGCCGGGACATGGCAGGCCGACGCTGTCGATGTGGGTCGCGGTCAGTTCGCCCGGCATGATGGTCGAGGGCGACGTCGTCTCGGTCGCGCCGTAGCAGTTCATCAGCTTCAGGCCGGGAATCTTCGCCTTGAGCCTCTCGATGGTGGCGACCGGCATCGGCGCGCCGCCGAAGCCGCCGATGCGCCAGCTCGACAGGTCGTAGACGTCGAAATCGGGCTGGAGCAGGCAGAGATTGTACATCGCCGGCACCATCACCGTGTAGGTCACGCGCTCGCGCGCGGCGAGCTTGAGGTAATCGGCGGCCTTGAACTCGGGCATGATGATCAGCGCGCCGCCACAGCGGATCATGGTGGTGATGTTGGCGACGACCCCCGTGACATGGCCGAGCGGCACCGCGGCGATCGAGCGATCGACCTGCGTCAAATGCAGGCAGGACACGAACACCATCGAGGAATGCACGATGTTGCAATGGGCCAGCATCGCGCCCTTCGGCTTGCCCGTGGTACCGGAGGTGTAGAGGATCATCGCGGTGTCCTCTTCGCTCACCTCGATCGGCGCCGATGCCGGAGCGTTTTCGGCGAGCACTGCGAAACGCGACAGGGCGGGATCGTCATCGATGGCAATGCGATGGATCACCTCGGGTACTTCCTTTGCGTCCGGCAGCCGCTCGGCGAGCGAGGCCTCGTGAATCAGGATCTTCGCGCCGCAATCGGCGAGCACATAGGCGATCTCCGGCTTCTGCTGGCGCGTACTGAGCAGCACGGTGACCAGCCCCTCATGCGCGGCGGCGAACAGCAGTAGCGGAAATTCGATGCGATTGCCGAGCAGGATGGCGACGCGATCGCCGCGCTGCAGGCCGAGCTTGCGCAAGCCCGCCGCGATCCGCGCCGCCTGCTCCAACGCTTGGCGCCAGCTCAGGCGGACGTTGCCGCAGATCAACGCTTCGCCATCGGCATTGCGGGCGCAGGCGTCCGCGATCATCGCCCACAGGCTCGATGGCCGATCGCAAAATGCAGGCACCACCCGATCGCCGAACCGAGCTTCGAGCCGCATCGGCGGGATCTGAGATTGCGACCAGTCCATCGGAATGCCCTCGGCTTGTTGCTCTTGTTATCTTCCCCGCATGGACATCCGGGTTTCGTCTTGTGCTGACCGGCTAGACCCCGATCACGGGAACACCGATCACGACTGGATGGAACGCGAAGGCCAGGGCCAGATAGGCGACCACGCCGACCGCGACCGCGATCAGATCGTTGGTGACGCCGCCGACCGGAATCAGCGGGCCGCCGGGGTCGGTGCGAGCTTTAAGCGAGATGCGGTCATAGACCGCCCAGGCGAGGAACGACCCGAACAGGATGATGGAGCCGAGATCGCCGTTGGCCAGCAGATGCGCGGCCGCCCACAGCTTGACGCCGGCCAGCATCGGATGCTTCAGCGTCGCGTAGATGCGGCCCCGCAAATACGAGGCGACCACCAGGATCACCGCGGGCAGCATCAGCGCGAGCGCGATGTGCTTCATCGCCTTCGGCGGATACCAGACGTCGATCCAGCCGGAGCTGCGGTAATGGGCAAAGCCCCAGATGATCAGCGCGAGCCCCGCGAGCGAGACCAGCGTGTAGAGAAGCTTGTAGGTCCCCTCGCCCAGCCTCGCGATCGCCTGCGCGCGTGCCTTTCGTTTCGTCGTAAAAATGTGGGTGGCGAAGAACAGCACCAGCCCCAGGATCATGACCAGCAGACCCACGACATCCTCCCCGCAAAGCAGCCCCCGCCACTGAGGTATCATCGATCGGCGGCCGCTCGCAACTGATGCGCTACTGGCCGATCGGCCGATTATCGACATAGCGGATCGCGATCGGACGCCCGGCCAGGGCGCCGCTGAGACCGCTGGTAAATTTCAACGGCAGACAGGCCTTCAGCGATGCATTGATGGCATTCAGATAGGTCGTCCTGATATCCGCCGGCACACTCGCAGTCGCGAAGGTCAGACGCGGCGGACCGATCAGGTCGCCGTCCCTGTTGAAGCTGAACCGCACCGACATCTGCATGCCTGCGCGCGCATGGTCCGATGGCGGCGACCAGCAGCTGCGCAGCGCTGCGAAGAGATCGCCGATCGTGTCGAGATCGTGATCGGGCTTCTGGTATTTGGCGCGGTCGGCCTCAGCGGGCACGCTCTCGATCGTGAGCTGGAGGTTCTGGCCGTAAGGGTAATCGATCTCGGGAATGCAAGGGCCGGGCTCGAGTGGGCTGCAATAGGACGGCGTGCAGGGTCGATCGTCGAGGACGCTGCAAGGCTCGTGCGCGAACGGAATCGGATTGATCTGGCGCGGCCGCGCGTCGACGGTGACGACCGAGATTGCCAGCAGGATGATAACGAGAATGCCGCGCCACATGGAGTGAGCTCGCAAGGTCACATGAGTCGAAGGTGGCATTACCTCCAACAACGTCAAGCCCGCGGCTGTTCACGTGCTCGCGTTCACGCACACTGTCGTCGCCCGGCTTGACCGGGCGGCCCAGTACGCCGAGACGTCAGTGACTGAGTAGATGGGCCGCAGCGTACTGGATGCCCCGGTCCCGGCTCCGCCAAGGCTACGCCGGGGCCACAAGGGTGCTCGGCCGCCGAAGCCTTGGCGAAGGCGGCAAGCCGGGGCATGACAGCCGAGGTTTTGGCTAGAGAGCGGCCAGCGCGCACCCTACCCCTTCTTCTTGACGTCCTTGACGTTGCTGAACTCGATGCCCTCGGCGCGCTCCCTGGTGTAGCCGAGGTAGAACTCGTTGCGGGCGAGATAGACGGGATCGCCGTCGACGTCGTCGGCGATGCTCGAATTATTGGCGGCGATAAAGCTGTCGAGCTTCCTGCGGTCCTCCGAGGAGATCCAGCGCGCCAGCTGGAACTCGCTGACCTCGAACTCGACCGGCAGCGAATATTCCGCCTCGAGCCGCGCCTTGAGCACGTCGAGCTGCAGCGCGCCGACCACGCCGACCAGTGCCGGGGCGCCATCGCGCGGGCGGAACACCTGCACCACGCCCTCCTCCGACATCTGCTGCAGCGCTTCCTTCAGCTTCTTCGCCTTCATCGCGTCGGTGAGACGGACGCGGCGAACGATTTCCGGCGCAAAGCTCGGCACGCCGACGAAGTTGAAATCCTCGCCATCGGTCAGCGTATCGCCGATGCGCAACGTGCCGTGGTTGGGAATGCCGACGACGTCGCCGGCAAAGGCTTCGTCCGCGACCGAGCGGTCCTGCGCGAAGAAGAATTGCGGGCTCGACAGCGGCATGCTCTTGCCGGTCCGCACGAGCTTGGCCTTCATGCCGCGGCTGAGCTTGCCCGAGCACAGGCGTGCAAACGCGATGCGGTCGCGGTGGTTGGGATCCATGTTGGCCTGGATCTTGAACACGAACGCGCTCATGCGCGGATCGGTGGCCTCGACCTTGCGCTGGTCGCTGTCCTGCGCGCGCGGCTCGGGCGCGAACTTGCCGAGGCCCTCCAGGAGGTCGCCGACGCCGAAATTGCGCAGCGCGCTGCCGAAATAAACCGGCGTCAGATGGCCTTCGCGGAACGCAGCCAGCTCGAACGGCTTCGACGCCGCGGTGACGAGCTCGAGCTCGTCCTTCACGGCGGAGACGTCGAGATTGGCGTTGAGCTTGGCCAGTTCCTTGATCGCGATCTGTTGCGCCGCGCCGGTCTTGGCGCCGCCGCCTTCGAGCAGGCGCACGCCGCCATTGACGACGTCATAGGTGCCGAGGAAGTCGCGGCCGCGGCCGACCGGCCAAGTCATCGGCGTGGTGTCGAGCGCCAGCGTCTTCTCGATTTCGTCGAGCAGCTCGAACACGTCGCGGCTCTCGCGGTCCATCTTGTTGATGAAGGTAATGATCGGGATGTCGCGCAGACGGCAAACCTCGAACAGTTTTCGGGTGCGCGCCTCGATGCCCTTGGCGGCGTCGATCACCATCACGGCGGAATCGACCGCCGTCAGCGTGCGATAGGTGTCTTCCGAAAAGTCCTCGTGGCCCGGCGTGTCCAGCAGGTTGAAGACGAGGCCTTCGAACTCGAAGGTCATCACCGAGGTCACGACCGAGATGCCGCGCTCGCGCTCGATCTTCATCCAGTCCGATCGCGTGTTGCGCCGCTCACCCTTGGCCTTGACCTGGCCGGCGAGGTTGATGGCGCCGCCGAACAGCAGCAGTTTTTCGGTCAGCGTGGTCTTGCCGGCGTCGGGGTGGGAGATGATCGCAAAGGTCCGCCGCCGCGCCACCTCAGCGGCAAGCGGGGAACGGGCCGGCGATTCGGCTGTGGTGGTGGCGATGTCGGACATGGCGGGAGCGTGTGGCAGGGAAACCGGGCCTGATCAAGCCTCATTTGGTGATTGCAGAGCCCTCCGGCCAGCCCCATATCGGCGCTTGGATATATCAGCCTTGGGGGAGGACGGCCTCCCCTGCCCATCAGCACCTCAGCCGCGGGGACGACCCTGCCTTGAATGGAGGGTTGTCATGGCCTGGAGCATCCTGTTCGTCGCCGGTCTTCTCGAGATCACCTGGGCGATCGGCCTGAAATACACCGAAGGCTTTAGCAAACTTGTTCCGTCCGCGGTCACGCTGGCGGCCATGGCCGGCAGCGTCATCCTGCTCGGGCTTGCGCTCAAATCCCTGCCCGTCGGAACCGCCTATGCAGTCTGGACCGGCATCGGCGCGGTCGGCACCGCAACGCTCGGCATCGTCCTCTTCGGCGAGCCGGCTGCGGCCTTCCGCCTCGTCAGCATCGGCCTGATCGTCGCCGGCATCATCGGACTGAAGCTCGTCACTTGACGAGCTGGACCAACCACCAGGTCAGCGCGGCCACGATGGCCGAGGCCGGGATCGTGATCACCCAGGCATAGACGATCGAGCTGGCAACGTTCCAGCGCACGGCCGAGACGCGGCGCGCGGCGCCGACGCCGACGATGGCCCCGGTGATGGTGTGGGTGGTCGAGACGGGAACCCCGAGATAGGTCGCCATGAACAGGGTCGCCGCGCCTCCGGTCTCGGCGCAAAAGCCCTGCATCGGCGTCAATTTCGTGATGCGCAGGCCCATGGTGCGGACGATGCGCCAGCCGCCCATCAGCGTGCCCAGCGCCATCGCGGCCTGGCACGACAACACCACCCAGAACGGCACCGAGAACTCGCTGCCGAGATGGCCCTGCGAATAAAGCAGCACCGCGATGATGCCCATGGTCTTCTGCGCGTCGTTGCCGCCATGGCCGAGCGAATAGAGCGAGGCGGAGGCGAATTGCAGGATGCGGAAGGCGCGGTCGACCGCGAACGGCGTCGAGCGCACCGAGGCCCAGGACACGATCGCGACCAGCGCCATTGCGAGCAGGAAGCCGACCAGCGGTGACAGCACGATCGCCAGCACGGTCTTGGAAAGGCCGCTCCACACCGCGGCCGAGATCCCCGCCTTGGCCAAGCCGCCGCCGACGAGCCCGCCGATCAGCGCATGCGACGACGACGATGGGATGCCGAGCGCCCAGGTCACGAGGTTCCAGACGATGGCGCCGACGAGTGCTGCGAAGATCACCTGGGCGTCGACGACCGCGGGATCGATGATGCCGGTGCCGATGGTCTGGGCGACGTGCAGCCCGAACACCAGGAAGGCGATGAAATTGAAGAACGCGGCCCAGAACACCGCCAATTGCGGCCGCAACACGCGGGTCGAGACGATGGTCGCGATGGAATTGGCGGCGTCGTGCAGGCCGTTCAGGAAATCGAACAACAGCGCGACGGCGATCAATCCGACCAGGACGGGAAGACCCAACGCGGCATCCACGACGAGGCCCTACACCTGCTCGATAACGATGCTGTTGATTTCGTTCGCAACGTCATCGAAGCGGTCGGCCACCTTCTCGAGATGGTCGTAGATCTCGACGCCGACGATGAAATCCATCGCATTGCCGTCCCGATGCTTGAGGAACAGCTCCTTCAGGCCGATGTCGTGGAGATCGTCGACCCGGCCCTCGAGCTTGCCGAGTTCCTCGGTGATTGCGGTCAGCATGGCGACGTTCTTGCCGATCTCCTGCATCAGCGGCAGTGCGCGGCCGACCAGATTGGCGCATTCGATCAAGAGTCCGCCGATCTCGCGCATCGGCGGCTCGAAGCTGCGCACCTCGAACAGCATGACCGCCTTGGCCGTCTGCTGCATCTGGTCGATGGCATCGTCCAGCGACGTGATCAGGTTCTTGATGTCGCCGCGGTCGAACGGGGTGATGAAGGTGCGGCGCACCGCCGTCAGCACCTCGCGGGTGATGTTGTCCGCGTCGTTCTCGAACTGGTTGACGCGCTGGCAATAGACCGGCGTCTCCTCGCCCCCGTTGAGCATGCCCTGCAGCGCGACTGCGCCCTGAATCACGGTCTGGGCATGGCGGTCGAACAGGTCGAAGAACCGCTCTTCCCTGGGCAGGAACGCACGAAACCATCGCATCATGGGATAGGCTACCGGTTGGAAAATGGTCAGGCCCGCGAGGGTCTGTCATAAAACTGTCATAGACCATTTTCGATCCGGGCGCGTGCCGTCTCACGCCCGCGGAGCCGGGTCATCCACCGCTTTCGTGCATCAAAGAAGTTGATGCAATATCAGTTATTTAGAGCGAGCGCCGGAAGTAATGCGCGATTTCGCCGATGACGCCGCGGCGGAAGGTGAGCACGCAGACCACGAAGATCGCGCCCTGGATCACCGTCACCCACTGGCCGAAGCCCGCCAGATATTGCTGCATGGCGATGATCACGAAGGCGCCGACCACAGGACCGAAAATGGTGCCGAGCCCACCGACCAGTGTCATCAGCACGACTTCGCCCGACATCGTCCAGTGCACGTCGGTGAGCGAGGCGTTCTGCGCCACGAACACCTTCAGGGCACCGGCAAAGCCGGCGAGCGTCCCCGAAAGGACGAAAGCGAGGAACTTGTACTGGTCGGTGCGGTAGCCGAGCGAGATCGCGCGCTGCTCGTTCTCGCGGATCGACTTCAGCACCTCGCCGAACGGCGAGTTGATGATGCGGACGATCAGCAGGAAGCCGGCGAGGAAGCCAACCAGCACGACATAGTACAGCACCGTCGGCTTGGACAGATCGAGCACGCCGAACATGCGTCCCTGCGGGATGCCCTGGATGCCGTCCTCACCATGGGTGAACGGGGCCTGGAGATAGATGAAGTACAACAGCTGCGACAGCGCCAGCGTGATCATCGAGAAATAGATGCCCTGGCGGCGGATCGAGATGTAGCCGGTCACGATCGACAGCACGAACGCCGCGGCGACGCCGACGAGAATGCCGAGCTCCGGCGGCAGCGCCCAGACTTTCAGCGCATGCGCGCTGCAATAGCCCGCCGTCCCCAGAAACATCGCGTGGCCGAACGACAGCAAGCCGCCATAGCCGACCAGCAGATTGAAGGCGCAGGCGAGCAGCGCAAAGCACAGCGCCTGCATGACGAAGAACGGATAGACTCCCGTGAACGGGACCGACGCCAAGAGCAGCGCCATCACCACGAACACGATCATCTCGTCGCGCATCGCACGCGGGGTCGCAGGGAGCGTGTCGTCCGTCAGGGTTGTCATCTTTAGGCCGCCCTTCCCGTCAATCCCGTTGGCTTCACCAGGAGCACCAGCACCATCAGCACGAACACGACGGTGTTGGACGCCTCGGGGTAGAAATACTTGGTCAGGCCCTCGATCACGCCGAGCGCGAAGCCGGTGATGATGGAGCCCATGATCGATCCCATGCCGCCGATCACCACCACCGCGAACACCACGATGATGAGGTCGGCGCCCATCAGGGGCCGTACCTGGTTGATCGGCGCCGAAAGCACGCCGGCGAGCGCGGCAAGGCCGACGCCGAGACCGTAAGTGAGCGTGATCATGCGCGGCACGTTGATGCCGAAGGCGCGCACCAGGGTCGGATTTTCGGTGGCGGCGCGCAGGTAGGCGCCGAGCTGCGTCTTCTCGATCAGGAACCAGGTCGCAAGGCAGACCGCCAGCGAGAACACCACGACCCAGCCGCGGTAGACGGGTAAGAACATGAAGCCGAGATTCATGCCGCCCCTGAGCTGGTCGGGAATGGCGTAAGGCAGGCCCGAGGAGCCGAAATAGTTCTGGAACACGCCCTGCACGATCAGCGCGATGCCGAAGGTCAGGAGCAGGCCGTAGAGATGATCGAGCCCGGTCAGCCATTGCAGCATGGTCCGTTCCAGGATCATGCCGAAGATGCCGACGATGATCGGCGCCAGCAGCAGCGCCCACCAATAGTTGATGCCGCCGAGGTTCAACAGGAAATAGGCGACGAAGGCGCCCATCATGTAGAGCGCGCCATGGGCGAAATTGATGATGTTGAGCATGCCGAAGATGACGGCAAGCCCGAGACTGAGCAGCGCGTAGAACGAGCCGTTGATCAGTCCCACCAATAGCTGAGCGTAAAGAGCCTGCATCGATCCCGCACCCGGTCCCTTCTCGTCGTTCCCCCAAAGCGAGCCGGCGCCGTTGCGCCGGCTCGCATCGTCACACTTACTTCTTCACGAGCGGACAGACGCTCTCGGACAGCGGCCGGAACGCCTGATCCGCAGCCGTCGTACCGATCAGCTTGTAATAGTCCCAAGGCCCCTTGGATTCCTCGGGCTTCTTGACCTCGAACAGATAGGCCGGATGCAGCTTGCGACCGTCCGCACGGATCGTTCCCTTGCCGAACAGCTGATCGTCCGTCGGCATCTCCTTCATCTTGGCGACCACCTTGGCCCCGTCATGCGGGTTGCCGCCCATCGCCTCCAGCGCCTTGAAATAGTGCAGCAGGCCCGAATAGACGCCGGCCTGCACCATCGAAGGCATCGCCTTGTTCTTCATGCGCTCGGAAAAGCGCTTGGAGAAGGCACGGGTGCCGTCATTCAGGTCCCAGTAGAAAGTCTCGGTGAAGTTCAGTCCCTGGGCGACCTTCAATCCGAGCGCATGCACGTCGGTGATGAACAGCAGGAGCCCCGCGAGCTTCTGGCCGCCCGAGACGATGCCGAACTCCGCCGCCTGCTTGATCGTATTGGTGGTGTCGCCACCGGCATTCGCCATACCCACGATCTTGGCCTTGGACGCTTGCGCCTGGAGCAGGAAGGAGGAGAAATCCGCCGTGTTGAGCGGATGCTTGACCGTGCCGATCACCTTGCCGCCCGATTTCAGGACCACGGCGGTGGTGTCACGCTCGAGCGCGTGGCCAAAGGCGTAGTCCGCGGTCAGGAAGTACCAGGTGTCGCCGCCGGCCTTCACCAGCGCCTGTCCCGTGCTGTTGGCCAGCATGTACGTGTCGTAGACCCAGTGGATCGTGTTCGGCGAACACTGCGCATTGGTCAGGTCGGACGTCGCCGCGCCCGTGTCGATCAGAATCGAGTTCTTCTCCTTGACGACATTGTTGACCGCGAGCGCCACGCCCGAGTTCAGCACGTCCATGAAAACGTCGACCTTCTCGACATCGATCCATTGCCGTGCAATCGCAGTCCCGATGTCCGGCTTGTTCTGGTGATCGGCCGAAATCAGGTCGATCTTCCAGCCCTTCGCGGTCAGGCCGGCATCTTCGATGGCCATCTGCGCCGCCAATGTCGAGCCCGGCCCGCCGAGATCGGCATAGAGGCCGGAATTGTCGGTGAGCACGCCGATCTTGATGGTCTTGTCCTGCGCCATCGCCACGCTCGCACCCGCGAGTGCGATGGCGGTGCCGAGCAACATCGTCGAAATGATCCGTCTCATGGTCGCTCCCAATACTCTCTTTCAATGCCTCATCAGCAAAATTCGCCGCCCCCGGCGCTCAGACGCCGAGATAGGTGTGGAGCTTGTCCATGTTGGCGGCAAGCTCCGAATTGGAAAATCCGTCAATGATCTTGCCGTGCTCGACCACGTAGTAGCGGTCGGCGACGGTGGAGGCGAAGCGGAAATTCTGCTCGACCAGGAGGATGGTGAAGCCCTCCTTCTTGAGCCGCGCAATGGTGTGGCCGATCTGCTGGATGATGACGGGTGCAAGGCCCTCGGTCGGCTCGTCCAGCATCAGGAAGCTCGCGCCGGTACGCAGGATACGCGCGATCGCGAGCATCTGCTGCTCGCCGCCCGACAGCTTGGTGCCCTGGCTGCTCAGCCGCTCCTTCAGGTTCGGAAACAGCTCGAAGATCTGGTCGAGCGGCAAACCGCCCGCACGGACCACCGGCGGCAGCATCAGATTCTCGCGGACGTCGAGGCTGGAGAAGATGCCCCGCTCTTCCGGGCAGAAGGCGACGCCCATGCGCGCGATTCTGTCGGAGGTCGCGCGGATGATCTCCTGGTTGTTGAACCTCACCGAGCCGGTGCGCTTTCCGATGATGCCCATGATCGACTTCAGCGTGGTCGTCTTGCCGGCGCCGTTGCGCCCGAGCAGGGTGACGACCTCGCCCGCGTTCACGTCGAAGTTGATCCCGTGCAGGATGTGAGACTCGCCGTACCAGGCTTCGAGGTTGCGGACTTGCAGGATGTTCCCGCCGGTCGCAGCCCTGGCCGGAGCCTCGGCGATCGCAGTGTCAGGCATGACCGGCTCCCAGGTAAGCTTCCTTGACGCGCTCGTCCTTGGTGAGCTCGGAGTAATGGCCCTGCGCGAGCACCTGCCCGCGCGTCAGCACGGTGATGATGTCGGACAGGTTGGCCACGACGCTCAGATTATGCTCGACCATCAGGATGGTGTATTTCGCGGAGATGCGCTTGATCAGCGCCGCGATCTTGTCGATGTCCTCGTGGCCCATGCCGGCCATCGGCTCATCGAGCAGCATCATCTCCGGGTCGAGCGCCAGCGTGGTTGCGATCTCGAGCGCGCGCTTGCGCCCATAGGGCATCTCGACCGCGGGCGTGTTGGCGAACTCGCTGAGGCCGACGTCGTTCAAAAGCTCGCGGGCGCGATCGTTGAAGCGGTTGAGCACGGTCTTGGAGCGCCAGAAGTCGAACGAGGAGCCATGCTGGCGCTGCAGCGCGACACGGACGTTCTCGAGCGCGGTGAGATGGGGAAACACCGCCGAAATCTGGAACGAACGCACCAGACCCATGCGGGCCACATCCGCCGGCGCCATCGCGGTGATGTCCTGCCCCTTGTACAGGATTTTCCCGGCCGACGGTTTGAGGAACTTGGTCAAGAGATTGAAGCAGGTCGTCTTGCCGGCCCCGTTCGGGCCGATCAACGCATGAATGCTCCCACGGCGAACCTTGAGCGCAACGTCGCGGACGGCGAAGAAGCCCGCGAACTCCTTGGTCAAGCCTTCCGTTTCGAGAATGAACTCATCGGCCAAACAGTTTTCCCCCTGCCCGCGCGCGGCGCGTGGCTGTCCTTGTTGCTTCGGCTGTCCGGAGGACTTGCAGCCCACCCGGGGCGCCGCCTCCGGGCGCGGAATATGCCGGAGGTGACGGGGGTTAGGCAAGGCGGAAAGCTGAGCAGGTCAGGCCTTCGGCTGGGATACAAATGCTCCCTTAGTCGCAGAGGTCGATGTCGTGCCTGCCCGGCCTTCCCGGTTCGCAAGGCACGGGCCATCAAGCCGTCGTTAACGGTCTTTCGTGTCCCGCGCCAGCCTTCATCGAAAATTTTCCCGCAAGCCCGATCATCCCAGGGTTTTCATGTGCGGAGAATATTGCTTTGGATTTTACAAGCGCGGCTCCCTCCGTCGTCAAGTCGATCCGCCAGCGTGATCTCCTGAACACGTGGCTGCGACTTTATGCGCGCCAGCAGATCGCTCCGGCGATCTGGGAGTATCAGCCCGCACGGCTCGAGGAGGAGCTGTTGGATCTGATCTATTTTACCGTGGAGCTTTCGACGCCGACGCCGCGTCTCGTCATCCCGAGCGAAGGCACGCGCATCTCGCGCGCCTATGGGCATACCGGCAAGGGCGTTTCGCTCGATGATTACGTCGGACCTCGCCTCGCGCCCTACGTGGTGCCGATCTATCATGAATGCGTCACGCGCGCCCTTCCGGTCTACAGCGTTGCCGACGTGGAGGACATCTATGGCCGCATCGTCGCGTATGAGCGGCTGCTGCTGCCGTTCCTGACCGACGGCAGGGTCAGCCACGTCATTGCGTCAGTAAAGACCTTCTGCGAGGACGGCGGCTTCGAGATCAGGAATCTGATGCGCGGAAATGACGCGCTGCCGCGCCCGAAGCTGCGGGCCGCGATCGATCGCGAGCTGTTTCATCGCGCCCCCGGCCGCATCGCACCCGCTGATCCGGTCGAGTTCTCGGAACAGCCAGGCTCGGCGATCACCACCGAGACCATCGAGCTGAACTAGCCGTCAGCGCGCCTTGCCGCCGACCTCCTTGGCGTAAATATCCGGCTTGAAGCCGACCAACAGCTTGCCGCCGATTTCGAGCACCGGCCGCTTGATCATCGATGGTTGCGCTAGCATCAAGGCCAGCGCCTTCTTCTCGGTGAGGCCTTCCTTGTCGGAATCGGGGAGCTTCTTGAAAGTCGTCCCGGCGCGATTGAGCAGGGTCTCCCAACCGACCTTGTCGCTCCACTGCTTCAGCCTGTCCTTCTGCACACCGGCCGCCTTGTAGTCGTGGAACGCGTAAGCCACGCCATGGCCATCGAGCCAGGCGCGGGCCTTCTTCATGGTGTCGCAGTTCTTGATGCCGTAGATGATGGTGGGCAAGACGGTCCTCGCGCATGGCGTATCGATAATGTGCGTGGCGTTGTACGAAACTCCGCCTCGCGCGACAATATTGGGACACGCGCCAACCCTCCGAACGGACATCACCATGCACGTCACCCACGATCCCGCAGCGGCCGCCGCACCGACCATCGACTTCGACACTTTCCTCGCGGTCGATGTCCGTGTCGGCACCATCGTCGACGCAAAACCGTTTCCGGAAGCGCGCAAGCCGGCCTGGCGGCTGTGGATCGATTTCGGCCCCGCCATCGGGTGCGCAAGAGCTCGGCCCAGATCACCGAAAACCACCCGCTCGAAACCCTCGTGGGGCAACAGGTCGCGGCCGTCATCAATTTCCCGCCGCGCCAGATCGGCCCCGTCGTCTCCGAGGTGCTGACGCTCGGCTTTCCCGATGCCAACGGCAAGGTCGTGCTGGTGCAGCCGAGCAAGCCCGTGCCGAACGGCGGACGGCTGTTCTAGCGGGTCACAAGGCAAGAACGACCGGCCGCTCTTGCAGCAGCGTGTCGGTCGTTCAGCGGCTTTCTCTAGGCTCGCCGCCGGGTGGACTTGACGCAAACGCTTTCCGTGCCTAAAACTGACTGATCGATCGTTTTTTATTATAGCCATTTGGGCTAGGCGAGCGTAACCTAGCTTTTCAAAAACGATCGATCTGTCAGTTATTGAGGGGATCGCCCTGATGCCCAAGATCAGCGACAAGCAGCGCGAAGGCCGGCGGCAACAGATCCTCGAAGCGGCCCTCGCCTGCTTTGCCGAGAACGGTTTTCACCAGACCGGCATGGCCGATATCGTCAAGCGCTCGGGCCTGAGCCACGGCGCGGTCTATCTCTACTTCCAAAGCAAGGACGATCTGATCGAAGCGCTCGCGGACGACCGGCATCGCCGTGAGGCCGTGCTCAACTCGGTTGCGCAAGGATCCGGCGATCCGATCGAAGGTCTGCACGCGCTGGTGCGCGTCTACACGCAATGGCTCACCGATCCCGCCGGCGAAGCGCGGCGGCGCGTCGGCATCCACGGCTGGGCCGAAGCGCTGCGCAACCGCCGCGTCCGCAACAGCGTCGTCGAAGGCATCGCGATGCCGCGCGCGCTGATCGTGGCGCTGGTCGAGCGCGGCCAGCATGAGGGGCTCATCACGCGCGACCTCCGCGCGGATGCGATCGCGCGCATGCTGATCGCGATCTTCCAGGGATTCGTCCTGCAGCAATGCTGGGGCGAGGAAGTTGATGTCGAGGCCTGCATGGTGGCCGTCGACGGCGTGATCGACCGCTTGCGCACACCGAAACAGGGCGTCAAGCGACGGACCAGGACATGAACGATGTCCTGGCTCCATGACATCCTCGCCGGCAGCGGTGTCGGTCTGGTGGCCGGACTGGCATCGGGCTTCACGGGCACCAGCCCGGGCGGCGGGCTCGTGATCTTCTCCGTGCTATTGCTCGGTGCCGAGCAGCACGTTGCCCAGGGCACGTCGCTTATCACACAAGTCCCTCCGACGGGTCTCGCCGGCGCCCGCCGCTATTGGCAGAGCGGCAATCGCAGCCCGCTGCCATGGATCGTCTGGATCGGCCTCGGGTTTCTCATCGGCGGCCCGGGCGGCGGCTATGCCGCGGCAGCCGTCTCCGATTCGGTGCTGCAATGGACCTACGTGGTCTATCTCGTTGCGCTGATCGCAATGCTGGCGCTGCGCAGCGATCGCAGCAATGGCCACAGCAAGGCAGGCGCTTCAGCGGAATTGCCCCGGCTGCCCCTGCTCCTCATCGGCCTGCTTGCCGGGTTCTCGTCTGGCTTCATGGGTATCGGCGGCGGCCTTGCGGTCACTGTCGGCCTTGCCGCAGGCCTCCGCGTGCCGCAGCATCAGGCGCAGCTCGTCAGCCTCGTCTTCTCGGTCATCCCAAGCAGCGTTCCGGCCGCCTGGATCTACTGGAGCAAGGGGCTCATGGTCAGCTGGCCCGCCATCATCGGCATCCTTGCCGGGCTGTGGATCGGGACCGACCTCGGCGCGCGCATGGCCAATGGCGTCAGCAGATCAGTGCTGCGCTGGAGCATGATCGCCCTGATCTCGCTGATGGCGCTCTACATGACCTCCAAGGCGCTGAGTTAGCCGGGCCGCTGCGGAATGTTCAACCCGCGCTGCACCGCGGGGCGCGCAAGCCCGCGCTCGAGCCAGGCACCGACCGCGCTGAACTGGCTGAACTCGACGAGATCACCGGCGCCATAAAAGCCGATGAGATTGCGCACCCAGCCGAGCATGGAGATGTCGGCGATGGTGTAGTCATCGTCCATGAACCATTGCCGGCCGGCGAGATGCGCGTCCATCACGCCGAGCAGGCGCTTGGACTCGTTGACGTAGCGTTGCAGCGGCCGCTTGTCCTCGTAATCCTTGCCGGCAAATTTGTGGAAGAAGCCGACCTGGCCGAACATCGGCCCGACGCCGCCCATCTGGAAGTGCAGCCATTGCAGCGTTTGATAGCGCCGCGCGGCCTCCTGCGGCAGCAGCTTGCCCGTCTTCTCCGCGAGATATTGCAGGATCGCCCCGGACTCGAACAGCAGCAGCGGCCTGCCGCCGGGGCCGTTCGGATCGAGGATCGCCGGGATCTTGCCGTTCGGATTGAGCGAGAGGAATTCGGCCGTCTTCTGATCGTCCTTGCTGAAATCAACGAGGTGGACTTCGTAAGGAAGCCCGATCTCCTCCAGCATGATCGAGACCTTGACGCCGTTCGGCGTCGGCAACGAATAGAGCTGGAGCAGTTCGGGATGCTTGGCGGGCCAACGCCTGGTGATGGGGAAGACGGACAGATCGGACATCGGGACCTTGGCTGCATAGACTGAGGCGTGCTCAATCTAGGCAAGATACCGCACCGCGCAAGTCACTTCCGGCTGTGCTTAAGGCGGCAGCGTCGCCATCGCTGCGATCGGAGGCTTTGCTTCATGCTGCAGCCGAGACTCGATGAACTGTTGACCTGTGATCAACAGCAGGGCCGTAAAGGCGATCGCGAGCATCGCGGTCGCCAATTGGCACACGTCGTACATGGTATTATGTCCCTCGACAACCTCTGGCGTAGAACGTCGGCTCAAGCGCCACGTTCCAAAGCGGCAACAAAATATTGCTATTTTTTCCCGACTCCGCCGTGAAGGCATCGCCCTGTTCCTGCGGCTCCCACAGAGACCAATGGCCCCCTCGCGCGTTGTTGCTCGATGAACATCGAGAAACGCGCCCTGCTCGACCACGCTGAACGCTGTCGCCGCGTCGCGAACGATCTCACGCACGGCAAAGCCGCGCAGCGGTTGCGGGCGATGGCCGACGAGTACGAAGCGAGAGCAACAAGACTGGACGACAGGAGCGGCAGCTCGCATCCAGGCCACAACAGCCGCATGCACCCCGAAGGCAAAGGCGATCGGGAGGACTGATCGCCTTTTAGAAGTTGATCTCCATCCGCAATCCGCGTGGATCGGTCTCGCCATCACCGACGAATTGCGCGCTGTCGCGTGCTGCGACGGCGCAGGCGCAGGCGTCAATGAGATCGTCGCGGCCGATGCCGGTGCCGTGGCGAAGCGTGAGCCATCGCTCGACCTCGGTGAAGCCGCGGTCTCTCAGCAGCGCGATGCGCTGCTCGCGGCCACGCGGCGAGGTCTTCGGTTCGAGCCGCACGCGCCCTGCCAGATTCCAGAAGATCAATTCCGGATGCGCTTCGCCGATCGTCGCCCGCCGCGCCGGCGTCATGGCCTCATCGACCTCCCTCAACTTGTGCCTGATATTCCACAGTTGCGCCGACACGCCCCTGCCCTTGCCTTCGCGCTTCCAATAGTGGCGATTGGCTCCTGCCATATCAGGAAATATCCAGAGGTCGCGGCGCGCGCCTAGAAACACGGCAGGGCCAATCAGCTCACGTGCGCGCAAATCGCAGGCGCGGTAGCCGCTCACGTTCAGTCCGATCGGCATATCGATCATGGCGCGGGCGTGTGGCATTGCGAGCAGGCGCGTCAGGCCGGGCGAATAATCGAAGCCGTGATGGCCGCGCTCGTCGATCCACGCTGCGACCCAGCCGAAGCGAAATCCGTCGAGCCCCAAATAGTTTTGGCAAGTCATGCGTCCGTCAATTTCAGTTTCCGCGCGCGTCTCGCTTGACATCCGCAAGTTGCGGGCGTATGTCCCGCGCCCTCGCAAGCACTTCCGTTTGCGACAGACACCATGAACCGAGCGATGTCGTACCGCTACGAAAGAATTGTCCGCACGCCGAATAGCCCCAAGCTATTCGATTGCGCACGCCCGGCTCATGGGAGCGATCTTGCCTGACCGCAAGATCGACAGTCCGCTTCTCACGGACCCTCCCGAGCCTGCCGCTCCGGAGGGTTTTTTGTTGCCCGCCGCGCGGCCCAACCGAACAACCCGGCGATGGCCGGAACGGGAGACCCGGATCCCGGGGCTCGCGCTGAGAAGGCGCGTGCCCAAGCGCGCGGGGCCTGTCGGAGGGAACGAGGCGATGAGCCGGATACCGATGGCAGAGCGAACCCAAAAGGGTTCGCAAAGTGCGGCGCGTCGACAGCGCCGCGATAGATTTTTTGTATCTCGGTTTGCCGCGATGACCGCGGCTCAACCGACGCTGGTGGTGAGGATATCGAATACTTCGCACGATGGAAGAGCGGGATCGAATTCCGCCTTTGACCTAGGCGCTCTGCGCTGTTGTCACTGGTAGAAGGAGACTCGGTTGCCATCCCAAAAAGCCGATATCGCCCGTTCCCCAGCGTACCCATCACGGTCCGTGGTGAAGATTTCTGTTACTTCGCCTGCAACGCGAGAGGTCGCGGGTTCGAATCCCGCCCGGTGTCACATGCACCGGTAGCTCAGTGGATAGAGCGCTTTCCGGCGAGCTTCGGCTCGTCGGGTCACAGCAATCGCCTGTTCCCGGATCGTGTCCCCTTAGCCACCGCCGGTGGTGAAGAGCGCTGTTACTTCGTGAATCACAAGGTCGAAGGTTCGACTCCTTCCGGACGAAAGTCCGTAGCTCAGCGGTAGAGCATGTGGAGCCCTCGTGGGCAGGACAGCCTCGCTTGTTCCCCGGCACCCATTCCATTCGCCCATCAACCCGAGAGGAGGCCGTCATGGTCAGGCTCAACAAGATCGCTCGCGCCTTCACGCGTGAGGGCGCGCGTGCAAGACCCTTCACGCCCGAGATGGAGCTGAAGCGGGCACTGATGAACTGCCTTCTGTGGGAGGACCAGTTCTACGAGGACGGCGTTGCGATCGCCGACCGCATCAAGGCCCTCGTGCCCAAGGTCGTGCCGGAGCGCGTTGCGCAGCTCGCGATCGAGGCCCGCGAGGTGATGAAGCTGCGGCACGCACCGCTCCTCGTCATCCGCGAGATGGCGCGGAACGAGAAGCACCGCGCCCTCGTTGCCGACACGCTCGCCCAAGTGATCCAGCGCCCCGACGAAATGACGGAGCTGCTCGCGATCTACTGGGCGGATGCGCTGGGGCCGATGCAGCAGCGCAAGCACCAGCCGGTCTCGGCGCAGGTCAAGAAGGGCCTTGCCCGCGCGCTGACCAAGTTCGACGCCTATCAGCTCGCCAAGTGGGATCGCGACGGCGCGGTGCGGATCAGGGACGTGCTGTTCCTGGTCCACGCCAAGCCTAAGGACGCCGAGCAGGCGAAGGTGTGGAAGCAGCTCGTCGACGGCGAGCTCGCCTCCCCCGACACGTGGGAGGTTTCGCTGTCGGCCGGCAAGAACAAGCGCGAGACCTTCGAGCGGCTGATCGCCGAGCGAAAGCTCGGCGGCCTCGCGCTGCTGCGCAATCTGCGCCTGATGCAGACTGCGCAGGTCCCGCGCGAGACCATCGCAGGCGCGATCGAGGCGATGCGGACGGATCGTATCCTGCCCTATCGCTTCATCACGGCGGCGCGCTATGCGCCGGACTTCGAGCCCGAGCTCGAGGCTGCGATGCTCAAGTCGATCAAGGACCATGTGCGGCTTCCGGGCCACACCCGGCTCCTGATCGACGTGTCCGGCTCGATGTTCACGACCCTCTCCGCGCAGTCGGAAATGACCCGTGCGGAGGCGGCGTGCGGCCTTGCCATCCTCGCGCGCGAGATCTGCGACGAGGTCGAGATCTTCACCTTCAGCAATGAGGTCGTGAAGGTTCCGCCCCGCCGCGGCTTCGCGCTTCGAGACGCGATCATCAACTCGCAGCCGCATGGCGGAACCTATCTCGGCAAGGCGGTGACGGAGATCGACCGCAAGGGCGATCGCCTCATCGTCTTCACCGACGAGCAGAGCCACGACCAGGTGCCCGAGCCGAGGGCGCGCGGCACCATGGTCAACGTGGCCTCATATCAGCACGGTGTCGGTCACGGCGCCTGGACCCGCGTCAACGGCTTCTCCGAGGCCGTGGTCGCGTGGATCGCAGCGTCGGAGACGGCGTTGAACTGATGCGCAACGACAACGGCCCCGGACGCGAGATGCGCCCGGGGCCAGCGAAATCTCTGAAATGATCCGCCCGCCCCGTTATGATGCGCGCGGAATGACAAGGACCTGCGACCATGCGACGACCCGATCCCTACATGGAACGCGCCCGCGAGCTCTGCCTCGCCGCCGGTATCGATCCCGATTCGCGCGTCGGCGAAGGACGCGGCCAGCCGGCCTGGTGCCTATACAAGGACGCCGCGCGCAAGGAGCATCTTGCCCGCGAGGCCAATGCGACCGCGAGCTCGATCGCCGAGTTCCGGACACAGGATGCCCGCTTCCAGAATGCGCCGCTGAAGGTGTTCGGCCCGCACGAGGACGCCACGATCGCGCAGATGCGCAATTGCATGGCAATCGGCAACGTCGTCTCCGGCGTGATCTGCGCCGACGGGCATCTCGGTTACGCCCAGCCGGTCGGCGGGGTCATCGCCTATGAGAAGCAAATCAGCATCTCCGGCGTCGGCTTCGACATCGGCTGCGGCAACATGGCGGCCCGGCTCGACACGCGCTTCGACGACATTGCAGAGATCGCGCCCACGATCATCCGCGACGTCGCCAAGGTGATCTCGTTCGGCGTCGGCCGTGCCAACGCGGAACGGGCCGAGCACGACCTGTTCGACGACGGCGACGCCTGGCGCGAAAGCGACATGGAGGACTACCGTCAGAAGGCGGTGAAGCAGCTCGGCACGGTCGGATCGGGCAACCACTATGTCGACCTCATGCGCGACGAGGAAGGCTTCGTCTGGATCGGCGTCCACTTCGGAAGCCGCGGCCTCGGACACACCTCCGCGACGCGGTACCTCAAGGCCGCAGGCGGCAAGGACGGCATGAACGTCCCGCCCGCCGTGGTCGACGAGGACAGCGAGCTCGGCCGCCGCTACATCGCGGCGATGCAGCTCGCCGGGCGCTATGCCTATGCGGGCCGCGAATGGGTGGTCGAGCGCGTCCGCCAGATCATCGGCGGCAGCGTGACCGAGACCGTGCACAACCACCACAATTATGCCTGGCGTGAGACCCACGACGGCAAGGATTTGTGGGTGGTGCGCAAGGGCGCGACACCGGCGTTTCCCGGCCAGAAGGGATTCGTCGGCGGCTCGATGGGCGACGACGCCGTCATCCTCGAGGGCGTCGACAGCCCGGAAGCGAAGGCCTCGCTCTACTCGACCGTGCACGGCGCCGGCCGCCTGTTCGGACGACGTGAGGCGAAGCGACGCTTCTCGCGCGACGAGATGGACCGCTGGCTGAACGAGCGCGGCGTCACCTTGATCGGTGCCGACCTCGACGAGAGCCCGATGGCCTATCGCCGCCTGCCGGACGTGCTGGCCCAGCACGCCGGCACCGTGAAGGTGCTGCACACGCTGCGGCCGTTCGCCGTCGCCATGGCCGGCGAAGGCGAGTTCGATCCGTGGAAGGATTAAAGCGAAGACGGTGGGCGGGAGGCGATGTCTCCCGCCCACGTCACTCCATTGGTTTCCCTTGAATTCGATCGTCTCTCATCTCGTCAGATATTCGCGCATCAATGCGCGGGCGCGATGCAGCCGCGCCTTTACCGTCTGCCTCGTCGTGCCGAGCGCGGCGGCGATCTCATCGATCGTCATCTCCTTGACGTCCCGCATCAGCGCGACATCCCGATAGTGCGGCGGCAGGGCCTCGAAGGCCGCGGCGATGTCGAGCCGCAGATCGGCCTCAGGGCGCAATAGCAGTGCGGCCTCCGCCTCGCCCTCATCGACAGCCGGCACGACGCCGGCCCGGCGCGCGAGCCGCAGGCATTCGCGCCGGACCACGCTGAACAGCCAGGCCGAAAATGCCAGCAGCGAACGGATCGTGCCGACGTGACGGAACAGGATCCACAACGCCTCCTGCGTCGCATCCTCGGCGTCCGCCGAACTGCGGCAGGTCGCGCGCGCATAGCGACGTATGTCCGGCTGCGCCGTCTCGAGCAGGCGCGCAATCGCCCCGGCATCGCCGAGCCGCGCGGCCTCGAAAAGATTTGGCGAGATCGCCGCCGCGCTCACGACATCCCTCCCTTGCCGATGCCCGCCATCGCGCACATCGGGCAATAACCGACGAGACCGGTCAGTGCGAAACCGGCGCCACCGAGCGCAACCAGCCATGCCGTTGCGCCGGCAAGATAGACGAACGCCGCAGCCGCCACCGCAATACCCAGGACGACCCGCACCGCCTGATGCAGTCCGCCGATATTCTTTCTATAGAATCCCATCACATCCTCCGATATGGGCCGAGACCGATTGCCTCGACCAACAAGAGGACGCGACGGCCAAGAGGGATTCGCGCTGACGGAGGATTCTTTGCGATCAGCCTCCGACAGCCCGATAGGCCAGGCGCTTGAACTCGAAGAAGAACGGATTCCAGAAACCCATGTAGCGCTGGGCCATCACGACGCCTGCCGTATTGGCTTCCGGACAGATCCACCAATGGGTGCCCGCAAGGCCGCCCCATTGGAATTCGCCGGTCGAGTTCGGCGGATCGAACGGAGTCGGCGCGAAGGTGACGGCGCCGCCGAGGCCAAAGCCCTTGCCGGGGATCGGGCCGAGGTTGGCGAAGCGGATGGTCTGGCCTGCGGGCAACTGGTTCGTCATCATCTGCCGCAGCGTCTCCGGCTCCAGCAACGCATCCGACCCGGGAAGCAGCGCACGCACCAGTGCGAGCATGTCCGGCAAGGTCGAAACCAGACCGCCGCCGCCCGAGAGCCGCGGCAGCGGCCGCCGATAGGCTTGCGGGTAAGGCAGATGGTCGGCGCGCGTGAGGCCGGGCTTCATGGGGTCGAGCACGTCGGCGCCGTTGTAGAGCGCGACCAGCCTGCCTTGCTGTGCCTCGGGGACATAAAAGCCGGTGTCGGTCATGCCGAGCGAATCGAAGATGCGCGCCTTCAGGAAGAGATCGAGCGGCTGGCCGGAGACGACCTCGACCACACGGCCGAGCACGTCGGTCGCCACGGAATATTCCCAGGCCGTACCAGGGTGATACGACAGCGGCAGATCGGCGAGCTTGCCGATCATGTCGGAGAGCGGGGTCAACGGATTGAGCACGCCTGCCTCGTTGTAACCCTTGAACAGCACCGTGCCGGGATCGAAGATGCCATAGCTGAGACCCGAGGTGTGGGTCAGGAGCTGGCGGATCGTGATCGGACTCTTCGCCGGCTCGACATCGGCAAGGCTGGATGCTCCCTGCTTCAGGACCTTGCGATTGCCGAGCTGCGGCAGGAATTTTTCGACTGGGTCAACGAGCCCGATGCGACCTTGCTCGACCAGCAGCATGATCGCGCAGGTGACGAAGATCTTGGTGTTGGAAAACGCGCGGAAGATATGGTCGGGCCGCAGCGCAATGTTGGCCTCGCGATCGGCAAAGCCGACGCATTGCTGATCGACCACCTCGCGGCCGCGCAGCACCGCCCAGGACACGCCGGCAATGATCTCCTGATCGACGTAGCGTTGCATCGCCGTCCGTGCGGCGGAAAAATCGGGCGTTCTGGCGTGCATATGCTCCCCCAAATGTGGTTGGAATCGATATAGCGCGATTTGCCGCGATATGAAGCCCGACCTGCAGCTCATCCCTGCTTCATCAGCACGGTGACCTGCAGGCGACGCCGAATCCGCATGCCTTGCCGCTGGTACAGCGCAATGGCAGAGGTATTGTTCGAGAACACGTGCAGGAACGGAATTTCCCCGCGCGCCTCGATCTGGCGCGCGATGGCGGCGAGCAACGCCTGTGCGTAACCGCGGCCGCGATGATGCGGATGCACGCAGACCGCCGTCATCTCGGTGAAATTGCCCGGCTTCATCCGCTCGCCGGCCATGGCGACCAGCTCGCCGCGGGCGCGGATGCCGAGGAAGGTGCCGAGCTCGTGCGTTCGCGCCGCGAATGGCCCGGGCTTGGTCAGCTCGGTCAGCGCCATCATGGTGGGAACATCGGCTGCGCCGAGGCGGACGATCTCGGCATCGGGCAGCGAGGCGTCGGCGGGCGAGCCGATCATCTGCTCGCCGGTCTCGGCGAGCAGCACCTTGAACCCGGCGGGAATTTCGACCGGCTCGGGCGTGAACAGCACCGCAACTTGCGGGCCCGACATGAGCTCGCCGAGCGCCGCAAAACTCGCCGCGGACATGTCCGCCATATCGGCAAACGGCGTCATGTCCACGGGATAGCGCAGAGCCTGCGGGCCGCCCTCGGCCAGATGCTTCTGGCTCGTCGTCAACGCGCTCCAGATCGGATGATCCAGCAGCGCCTCATCGCTTCCCGACATCGGCCTAGTCCTTGTCGAAGCTGACGATGACGGCGGCATTGGCAATCAGGATGGGATCGTTGGCCACTTCCGTGGCCGAGGGGATCTCCAGCCCGCCCTTGACGGCGGTGACGGTCACGGTGCCGTAAGGCAGCTCCTTGGCGACGGCTTCCTTGTCCACCGCCTCGGGGTTGGGCACGCCGATCGTGACGTCCACGAACATGTCGTTCGCGGTCTTGCCGATCATCCGGAAGAAGCCGAGGCTCGAATGCCTGATGGCATCCGACACCGCGCGCTTGGCCGCCTTGGTGGCGTCCCTGCCGTGGACGTCGACACCCATGCCCATCTCGGTGACACAACGAACGCGGGTCATTTCAGATTCCTGTGGTTGGTTGAGTGATTGAAAGTGTCTGCGCTCAGCGAGTGCGGCACAAGTGCGATCGCCCCTCGCGTGTCCCGGACGCGCCGCAACGCTTTCGGCGTTGCTGCGCAGAGCCGGGACCCCGGAAGCTGATGGATGGGCCCCGGCTCTGCAGCGCACCGCCAAGGGGCGCTGCGCGGCGTCCGGGGCACGAGACTATCGCTTTCACGCCTTCGCCTTCTCATGCGCCCGCAGCTCGTCCACGAGCACCCGGACGTTCTCCGAATAATCGACCGGGATCGAGACCAGATGCACGCCGCCCTCCCTGAAGGCTGCATCGAGCGTCGGGCCGAAGCTGTCGATGCTTTCGATCCGATGCCCCTTGGCGCCGTAAGCCTTGGCGTATAGTGCAAAATCCGGATTGCCAAACGTCATGCCGTAATCGGCAAAGCGATCCACGGCCTGCTTCCAGCGGATCATGCCGTAGGCGTTGTCCTCCAGCACCAGCGCGACCAGGTTGAGCTTGAGGCGGACCGCCGTCTCCATCTCCTGGCTGTTCATCATGAAGCCGCCATCGCCGGCAACCGCGAGCACGCGGCGGTCCGGGTAGAGCATCGCGGCCATCATCGCCGACGGCAGGCCGGCGCCCATGGTCGCCAGCGCATTGTCGAGCAGCAGCGTGTTGGCGACGCGCGTGCGGTAGTTGCGCGCGAACCAGATCTTGTACATGCCGTTGTCGAGCGCGACGATGCCGTTCTCCGGGATCACCTGGCGGATGTCGTGCACGATGCGCTGCGGCGTCGGCGGCCAGCGTGCCTCGGTGGCCCGGTCGGCAATGTGATTGAGGATCTCTTCGCGCAGCGACAGCAGCGCCGCAGCCTGCGGCAGCTTGCCTTCGAGCCGGTCCGCCAGCAGCTCCAGGCTCGGGCCGACGTCGCCGACGACCTCGGCATCGGGGAAATAGACCTGCTCGACGCTCGCCGGCGTGTAGCTGACGTGAATGACTTTCGGGCCCGAGGGGCCCATGATGAAAGGCGGCTTCTCGATCGGGTCGTGGCCAATCGCAACGATCAGGTCGACCGCATCAATGGCATCGTGCACATAATCGCGCTCGGACAAGGCGGCAGTGCCCATGTAGAGATTGGTGCCGCCGGGCACGGTGCCCTTGCCCATCTGCGTCGTGAAGAACGGAATGCCGGTTCGCCGCACGAAATTTGCGATGCCGTGTGTCGACCGCGGCCGGCTGGTCGCAGCTCCCATCATCACCAGCGGACGCCTTGCGCCCATGATCATCTCGGCGGCGCGGTCGAGCGCGGCGCGATGAGCGACCGGGATCTCGATCGGATGAACCGGGATCACCGGGACATCGGACACCTCGTCACCCGCGACGTCCTCGGGCAGCTCGAGATGCACCGGCCCGGGCCGCTCCTCCATCGCGACGCGAAAGGCGTCGCGCACCACGGTCGGAATGCTGGAGGCGCTGACGATTTGCCGTGACAGCTTGGTCAGCGGCTTCATGGTCGCCACCACGTCCACGATCTGGAAGCGGGCCTGCCGGCTGCTCATGATCGGCTTTTGGCCGGTGATCAGGATCATCGGCATGGCACCGAGATGCGCATAGGCGGCGCCCGTCGACAGGTTGAGAGCACCGGGGCCGAGCGTCGACAGACAAACGCCGGGCTTGCCGGTCAGCCGCCCGTGGGTTGCGGCCATGAACGCCGCAGCCTGCTCGTGCCGCGTCAGGATCAGCTCGATCCTGGACGCGCGCAGCGATTCGACGAGATCGAGATTCTCTTCGCCGGGAATGCCGAAGATGCGGTCGACACCCTCATTCTCCAGAGCCGCGACGAACAGGTGCGATCCCTTCGCTTTGCGTTGCTGGCCGCTCATGTCGCCTCCGCTCGTTGTACCTGGCTCTCGAGTTCCAGTAGAGCCGGCGCATGGTAGCGGTCCGCGGCTCCGGCACAATTCACAAAGAGCGACAGACGTCATCAAACTTCGCCGGCGCAGTGCGAGCAACAGCACCTGCCGGACACCGAGCTCACCACCTATCTCGTGCAGGCGCATGCGCTGATCGCGGCAAAGCTCTCGCGGAAGAACCCGCCACGAGCTTGGGCTCGACTTGGCGGAAGCCGAGCGGCACGACCATCCCTGCGTGCAGCGCCTGAATCGCTCGCGACGACATTGAGCTTTCATCCTGCCCCGATATACTGCCGCTCCTGGATTCGATTTGGGACATCGGCGTGGCGATTGATCTGAAAGCGGTCGAGCAACTCGCTACCGATCAATCCTCGCTCAAGGCGGCGGCGGGCCTCGCCAAGCCTGCCAAATGGTCCGGCGTCGGCGCAAGCCATGATGGGGTCCTGATCTGGGGCGAATGCGCCGGCTCCGGTGCCAATCCGTACCGGGTGATGGCCGACCTCCGCGATCTCGGCAATAAGTGCACCTGCCCGTCGCGCAAATTCCCCTGCAAGCACGTGCTCGGCCTGTTGTGGCTGAATGCAGAAGCGATCGTGCCGTTCGTGGCCGCGGAAACTCCGGCCTGGGTCAGCGATTGGCTGGGCCGCCGGCGCGGCACGTCCGCGGCAAGGCCCGGGAGCAATGTGCCGCCCGCCGGCGAGAAGGATTTGCGCGCGGCGCGCGCCACTGAGCCCGAAGTCGCCGACGATCCGAAGGACGTGGCGCGGCGCGAGGCCCAGGCCGCCAGACGCAGCGAGGAGACCGAGCGGGCCATTCTCGACGCGCTGGATGCGCTCGAGCAATGGATCGGCGATCAGCTGCGCATGGGATTGTCGGGCTTCATCGACGATGCCACCGCGCGATGCCGGCGGATCGCGGCACGGCTTGTCGACGGCAAGGCCGCGGTGCTCGCCGGCCGGATCGACGAACTGCCGTCCCGTCTGCTCGCACTTGCCGCAGGCGACCGGCCGCGTGCCGCCGTGGTCGAGCTCGGCAAGCTGGTCCTGCTCGCGCGCGCCTTCCGTGCCGGGCCGCGCGACGCCGAGATCAGGCGCGCCGTCGCCGCATCGGAAACGCGCGAGACGGTGCTGGCCGATCCGCAAGCGCTGCGGGTCGATGCGCGCTGGGAGGTGCTGGCCGAGCAGGTGCAGACGCGTCGCGACGGATTGGTGTCGCAAACGACCTGGCTGCTCAATCTGACCCCGAACGGTCCGCGCTTTGCGATGCTGCTCGACTTCTTCCCGGCGAGTGCCGGACGACGCGGCTCGGTCTTCACGCCCGGCGACAGATTCCAGGCTGAGCTCGTCTTCTATCCGTCGCAGCAGCCGCTGCGCGCCCTGCTCGTGCGGCGCGATGCGAACGAAGAGACACCTGCCTTGGAATGGCCGGCTTCAGAGACCGCACTCGGCGACGCGTTGACACGCTCCCTCCTCGCAGAGCCCTGGGTGATCGAGATGCCGCTGCTGCTGCCGCAGGGGCGGATCGCGCACGACGAGACGGGGGGTGCCTGGTGGCGCGCCGCCGACGGCACCGCCACGCTGCCCGTCGCCGGCAACGCGGAGGGCCTG
Source organism: Bradyrhizobium agreste (assembly GCF_016031625.1). Taxonomy (GTDB): domain Bacteria; phylum Pseudomonadota; class Alphaproteobacteria; order Rhizobiales; family Xanthobacteraceae; genus Bradyrhizobium; species Bradyrhizobium agreste. The sequence continues at coordinate 194,544 of NZ_JACCHP010000002.1, forward strand.
CTGGCCGGAACAGAGCTGATGCGCACAGCCGCGATCTGGTCGGGCAACCGGCTCACGATCCTGGCGGCACAGACCTCCTGGGGACGGATCGGCAACGATGAGTGACACGATCAAGGCCGAGACGATCTACGACGCGATGGGTGCGGTGCTGACGCGCTGGACCATGGGATCAGCAGCAGCGCCAGCAGCCTCGTTCTGGCATGCCGAACTCGGCGGCGATCCCGTCGAGGCCGAGTTGCGGCTGCTTGCACTTTCGGGTCAGTTTCTCGGCACGGCGGTGACGATGGAGCCCTCCTCGTCGCTTCGCATTCTGCCGGACATTCCCGCGCTTGCATTGCCGACGGTGCCCGAGACCTTGCGTCCGCTGGTGCGCCGGATCCTGAGCACGAAGAAGCAGGCCAAGGTGAAGACCGACCTCGTCCACTTCCTCGCGGCACGCGGCTGGACGATGCATCCTGCCGATTGGATGCCCCAAGCCGATGATGATGATGCGCCAGATCTCTATGCCGAGTGGCGCGACTGGGCGGCGATTGCAACGTCCAATAGCGCCGCACGACGGCAGACGGATGACCGACTTACTGCCGACAATTGGGACGATTTCTGGCCGGCAGCGCGCAAGGTCGCGTTGGCCGAGCTCCGGAGGCGCGACCCGTCCGCGGCGCGCGCAGTGCTGGAAGCAAAGCTCGCCGGTGAGACGGCCGACACGCGGTGGCGCCTGTTGTCTTTGCTGTCGGAACAGCTATCCGACGAGGATCTCACCTTCCTCGAAGCCGTCGCGGCGAACGATCGTGCCCCCAAGGTCAAGGCCCTTGCGACCTCGCTGCTCGCACGCCTTGGCCGCGGCCCTGCTGCGGGCGACGACACGGCGGAGCTCGCCGGATTCTTCGCGGTCAAGACCAAGGGTCTGTTGCGCCGCTCGCGCGTGGTCCAGGCCGAGCCAGTCAAGACGGCGGCACAATCGCTGCGCCGAAAGGCGCTGTTCGATGGCGCCGATCTGACATCGTTCGCCGGCGCGCTGGGCCTTGCACCGCAGGAGCTGATCGCCGCCTGGGACTGGGGCGCGGACCAAGCGGCCGATGCTGCGCTGATCGAGCTGATCGCGGCGACCGGAGCGGATGCGCAAGTCACGCAAGCGGCGGACGCGATCGCCGAACACGGTGCGACTGGCCTCGCCATATCGCTGGCGACGCGACTAGCACCAGCTGAGCGCGCAAAGCATGCCGAGGCGGCTTTGAAGGCACAAGGCATCCGCTTCGAGCTAGCGCAACTGATCGCGGGAACGTCGGCTCGACTGGAAGGTCCGTTGTCCATGCCGGCCGGCAAGGCGCTGCTCGCCGCGCTTCAGCGCGACGATGCAAAGCCCTCCGATCACGCGGAAGAACTTCATGCGCTCGGCCTGATCGTCTCGCGCGAAGGCGCACGACGATCACTGGAACAACTGACGGGCGCAGGCCTGCTGCAAGGCGACCCGCGCCTCGACATGCTGCGGCTCAACGCCGCGTTGGACGACAGGGGAGCAAAACCATGAGCGAGAAACTGCGCCTGCCCGCAGAGGAGAGCTATGCGGCGGAGCTGAAGGCGCTTGCGACGGGCGATCAGCATTGCCCGCCGGGCTGGGCGCTCGCACCGCGGCAGGTCGTGACTTACCTGATGGGCGGCAAGGCGAACGATGGCACGCCGATCACGCCCAAATATGTGGGCGACAAGCGCCTGATCGAGACCGCCGTCGCGACGCTGGCAACAGATCGCGCGCTCCTACTGCTCGGTGTGCCCGGCACCGCCAAGTCCTGGGTCTCCGAGCACCTCGCTGCGGCGATCACCGGTGACTCGACATTGGTCATCCAATGCACCGCCGGGACCGATGAAAACCAGATCCGCTACGGTTGGAACTATGCCCAATTGCTCGCACATGGGCCGAGCCGCGAGGCGCTGGTCCCGACCCCGCTGATGCGCGCGATGGAGAGCGGCAAGCTGTGCCGTTTCGAAGAGCTGACGCGAATGGGCAGCGACGTGCAGGACACGCTGATCACGGTGCTGTCGGAAAAGATGATGCCGATCCCCGAGCTCAACACTGCCGTCTACGCCCAGCGCGGCTTCAACATCATCGCCACCGCCAACAACCGCGACAAGGGCGTGAACGAACTGTCCTCGGCGCTCAAGCGCCGCTTTAACGTCGTCGTGCTGCCCCTGCCCGACAGCACCGAGGAGGAAGTGGCGATCATCGTCAAGCGCGTCGGCGAGATGGCGCAGACTCTCGACCTGCCGGCGCCGAAGAACGTCGCCGACGAGGTGGCGCGGGTGGTCTCTATCTTCCGCGAGCTGCGCTCGGGCTCGACCGAGGACGGCAAGGTCGCGCTGAAGTCGCCCTCGGGCGGCTTGTCGACGGCCGAGGCGATCGCGGTGATGATCGGCGGGATCAGCCAGGCAACCTTCTTCAACGACGGCAAGCTGACGCCGGAAACGCTCGCCAGCAACATGATCGGCGCGGTGGTGAAGGATCCCGTGCAGGACACGGCCGTGCTCGGCGAATATCTCGAGACCGTGCTGAAGAAGCGACGCGGCTTCGAAGGCTATTACGCGTCGCTGACCGACTTGATCTGACCGAGCGGCGCGAGCGATGGCGGGCCAGGTCTCTCTCTTCGGCATCCGGCATCACGGCCCCGGCTCTGCGCGGCGGCTGGTGGAGGCGCTCGATGCGCTAAAACCGGTGGCGGTGCTGATCGAGGGCCCGGCGGATGCATCCGAGCTGCTGCCCATGCTCGCCGATCCCGACATGACGACCCCGGTGGCCCTCCTCACCTACGCCGAGGACAACCCGGCGAATGCCAGCTTCTTTCCCTTTGCCGATTATTCGCCGGAATACCAGGCCGCGCGCTGGGCGGTGCGTCACGGCGCGACCTTGCGCTTCATCGACCTGCCGGCATCGGACCGACTGGGTGCGACCGCCGGCGATATCGCGGAGGAGATCGCAGCAAGGGCCGAGGCCGATCCGGTCAGTCACGATCCGATCGGCGCGCTCGCGACTGCCGCAGGCTATGACGACGGCGAGTCCTGGTGGTCGGACGTCATCGAGGAGAATCCCGCAACGGGCCCGATCTTCACGGCCGTTGCCGATGCGATGACGGCGCTGCGCGCCGACGAAAAATCGTTGTCGGCGCGCGAGGCCGCACGCGAGGCGCACATGCGGATCGAGATCGCGAAAACGGCCAAGGAATGCGACGGCGCCGTTGCGGTCGTCTGCGGCGCCTGGCACGTGCCGGCGCTTGCCGAGCGCCGCAGCCTTGCTGCGGATCGCGAATTGCTCAAGGGTCGGCCCAAGACCAAGATCAAGGCGACCTGGGCGCCATGGACCGCGCCGCGGCTGGCACGCGCCAGCGGCTATGGAGCGGGCGTGGTGGCGCCAGGATGGTGCGCACATGTCTGGGACACGCGCGACGGCAACCGCGCTGCCGAGTGGCTTGCCAAGGTGACGCGCGTGCTGCGCGATCGCGGCCATTTCGTATCCACCGCCTCGGTGATCGAGGCCCGGCGGCTTGGAACGGCACTCGCGGCGCTGCGCGACCGGCCCGCCCCGGGGTTTGCAGAGCTGCGCGAGGCGGCGATCGCCTGCCTCTGCAACGGCGAGCGCGCCGTGTGGGACGACATTTCGGCCGAACTCCTGATCGGCGCGGGCGTCGGCGCAATTCCAGCATCGACTCCGCTCGCGCCGCTGCTCGACGACCTCCAGCGGCAGCAGAAGGCGACGCGGCTCAAGCCGGAAGCGCTGGACCGGGCGCTGACGCTCGATCTGCGCAGCGAAAGCGGCTTGATGCGCTCGACGCTGCTGCACCGGCTGAACGCGCTCGACGTGCCCTGGGGACGGTTGACGGATGTGGGGCGCAGCCGCGGGACGTTCCGCGAGAACTGGCAATTGCGCTGGGAGCCGGAATTCGCGGTGCGGCTCGTGGAGAATCTCCTTTACGGGTCGACCATTGCGGAAGCCGCCAGCGGGCGCCTGATTGAGACGATGGGCAAGGAAGCCGAGCTTGGTCCGCTCGCAAGCCTGGTGCGCAATGCCATGATCGCCGACCTGGCGCGCGCCACCGAGTTCGGCATCGCCGCGCTGGAGATGAAGGCGGCACTGACGAGCGACGGCCCGTCACTCCTCGCCGCATTGCCGCCGATGGCCGATATCTTGCGCTATGGCGAGGCGCGCACCGGCACGGTCGAGCATCTGGCGGTGCTGATGCCGCGGATCGTGGTGCAGGCGGCCCTCGCCTTGCCCTATGCTGCGCGCAATCTGGACGGTCCCGCGGCTGCCAAGCTGCGCAGCGCGCTTCTCGCCGCCGACGCCGCGATCCAGCTCGCGAAGATCGAGGCCGACATCGTCGCCGGCTGGCGCGACGCGCTAGGCGCGCTGCTGAACGACGACCAGGCAACCCGGCTGATCGCCGGTACGGCGGCACGGCTGCTCTACGAGGCCGAGTTCTTGACCGCCGATCATGCCGCTGACCTGCTGACCCGGGTGCTCTCGCCCGGCACGCCGGTCGCGGAAGCGGCGGGATTCTTTGAAGGCTTCTTCGAGGGCGCCGGCCAGCGGCTGATCCACGATGCGGCGCTGCGCGCCGCGGTCGATGCCTGGTTGATGACGCTGGACGAGGAGGCCTTCACCGCCAGCCTGCCCTTGTTCCGGCGCGTCTTTTCGGCCCTGGACCGAACTGAGCGCCGGCGCCTGATGGATGCGCTCTCCGCGCGAAGCACCGGTGCTGCCAAAGGCTATGGGCTGACCGCCGGCGCGAACGAGATCTGGCCGGCGCATCAGGCCCGCGTACTCGAACTCCTCACATCGGGAGCTGCGCGATGACCGTGAGCGATGAACGCAGCCGGCGCTGGACGCTCGCCCTCGGCGTGGATGCCGAAGGCACAGAGAACGGCCCTGCCCTGTCCGCCAGCGACCGCCGCATGTCCGAGGCGCTGACGGCGCTCTATGGCGACGGCGACGACGCGCCAAAGAAAGGACGCGGGGGGCTCGGCGGCTCGGCGCCGCGCGTCGCAAAATGGCTCGGCGACATCAGGGAGTTCTTCCCCGCACCCGTCGTGCAAGTCATCCAGAAAGATGCCTTCGAGCGCAAGGGCCTGCGCCAGATGCTGCTCGAGCCCGAATTTCTCGCGACGGTCGAGGCCGATGTGAGCCTGATCGCCGATCTCGTCGCGCTGCGCGGCGTGATGCCGGAAAAGACCAAGGATACAGCGCGCATCGTCATCGCCAAGGTCGTCGGCGAGCTGATGGAGCGGCTCGAGCGGCGCACGGCCGATGCAATCCGCGGCGCCCTGAACCGTTCCCTGCGCACCCACCGCCCGCGTTTTGCCGACATCGACTGGCCGCGGACCATCAAGGCCAATCTCCGTCATTACCAGGCCGAGCACCGCACCGTGTTGCCCGAACGGCTGATCGGTTTCTTGCGCCAGCAGCGGCGCCTCGTCGATCTCGACGAGGTGATCCTGTGTGTCGACCAGTCGGGATCGATGGCAACCTCCGTCGTCTATGCCTCGATCTTCGCGGCGGTGATGGCTTCGCTTCCGGTGGTCGCGACCAAGCTCGTCTGTTTCGACACCGCGATCGTCGACCTGACGGGGGAGCTCGCCGATCCCGTCGAGGTGCTGTTCGGCGTCCAGCTCGGCGGCGGCACTGACATCAACCGCGCCGTCGCCTATTGCGAGGAGCGCATCGAACGGCCGGCGAAAGCACATCTGATCCTGATCACCGACCTCTATGAGGGCGGCAATGCAAACGAGTTGGTCGACCGGTTGGCGCGGCTTACAACGCGCGGCATCAGCGTGATCGTGCTGCTGGCACTGACCGACACCGGCCATCCCTCCTATGATCCCGCGTTGTCGGCTAAGGTCGCAAGTCTCGGCATCCCCGTGTTCGCCTGCACGCCGGATCAGTTTCCGGATCTGATGGCAACCGCGCTGAAGCGCGAGGACGTCTCCGCGTGGGCTGCCGACCAGGACATCAAGCTGATCCGTCCCCAAAGCTGAGCATGATGCGGAAAGCGCGTCGCGCCTTGCCGAAGCGAAGCAAGCCTCGTGCCTCAGAAGTCGACAGCAGCCGCGGCGGAGACTCCCGATGATGCGCTAGTCATCGGACTTAGTCGCATGCAGCAGATTGTCTCGCAATCTGCTCACGGTCTTCTGCACCACCGGAAACTCGTCGCCAAGACCTGTCGCTTCGATCAGGGGCGCGCTGAGATCCTGCTCGATCAGCTTGCGCCCGGCAGGCGTCAGGCTCAGGCGCACCTGCCGCTCGTCGGCGGGATCGCGGTGGCGCTTGATCAGCCCCATCTGCTCAAGCTTCTTCAGGATCGGCGTCAGCGTGTTGGATTCCAGGAACAGCTTCTCGCCGAGCGTGCTGACGGTCTGCTCGTCCTCGTCCGACAGCGCCACCAGGACGATGTACTGGGTATAGGTGAGCCCAACCTTGTCCAGCACGGGCTTGTAGGCCCGGCCGAAGGCGAGATTGGCCGAATAGACGGCAAAGCACAGGAAATTCGAGAGTTTTCGGCCTTTGGCGGCAGCTTTGGGAGAACGGGCCACGGGAACCTCCGCAATTCGTGATCTGCAGACCGATATAAATCGCATCCGATTAAATCGGAAGGGCTTGACCGGCCGCCGTGGCCGGCATATTTCAACGCGCATCCGATTAGATCGGATGCGATTTAACTTCCAACCGGAGGATATGATAATGACATCCGCTGCAAAGGTTCTCTTCACGGGCAAGACACACGTCACCTCGGGCGCCGATGGCGCCGCGCAGTCCAGTGACGGCTTCCTCAACATCAAACTGGCCCAGCCGCATCCGGCCGCCGAAAACCTGTTCGCCGCCGCCTGGTCGGCCTGCTATCTCGGCGCTCTCGGGCTCGCCGCTGCGCAGCGCAAGGTCAAGCTGCCGAGCGAGCCGTCGGTCGACACTGCGATCGACCTGAACAACGCTGGCGGCGCCTTCTTCCTGCGGGCCCGTCTCGACGTCAGCGTTCCCGGCGTCGATCGCGCGGTCGCGCAGGAACTGGTCGAGGCCGCTCACGGCATCTGCCCCTACTCCAAAGCGGTGCACGGCAATATCGAGGTGACCACCACACTCGTCTGAAGCGCCGCGACGCGGACCGGCCGGCACCGGCCGGGCCCGCGCAGCGCGGACAATCTCGTGACCACAAGGAGCCGACCATGAGCCGTCGTCATCTGCGAACCCTCCGCGTGCTGTCGAGCGCGGTCCTGCTCGCGGCAAACCTTTCCACACTGCCGGCTGCGGCGGCGCAGGCCGGCGTCACGCGCACCGACCTCCAGCGCCACGATCGTTCCCCGATTGACCTGCGAATGATATCTGACTAAAGTCAGACATCATGCTCGATCCCCTCTCGCGCGTTCGCCGCTTCAACCGCGCCGTTACCTCTGCCGTCGGAGCACTCGATACGTCGTTTCTCGGGCGCGGTCGGCCCCTCGGCGCGGCGCGCGTCCTCAATGCGATCGGGCACGGGCGCTCGGACGTGGCGGAGATCCGGGACTATCTCGGGCTCGATTCCGGGCTGATGAGCCGGCTGCTCCGCAGCCTCGAGGACGAAGGGCTGATCGAGACCGCCGCACGCGAGGACGATGCACGGCGGCGGATGGCGATGCTCACACGGGCGGGGCGGCGCGAGTTCACAGCCTACGAGGCGCTGTCCAACGCGCAGGCCGAAGGCCTCCTCGCGCAACATACGCAACGTGATGCGTTGCTGGCGGCGATGGACCTGATCGCCTCCGCGCTGACGCGCGAGCGCGTCACGCTCGAGGAGATGGATCCGCGCTGCGAGCAAGCGCGCTATTGTCTCGGCGAATACTATGCCGAGCTCGGGCGCCGCTTCAAACAAGGCTTTGACGTCTCGCTGTCACGCGATCCCGACGCCAAGGACATGCGCCGGCCGCGCGGCACCTTCGTCGTCGCGATGTCGGACACGCTGCCGATCGGGTGCGTGGGCTTGAAGGGGACCGATCACGGCTATGCCGAGATCAAGCGGCTCTGGGTCGCTCCCGCCGCGCGCGGGCTGCGGCTCGGCCGCCGCCTGATGGATGCGGCCGAGAACGCCGCGCGCGAGCTCGGCATCACGCTGCTGCGGCTCGACACCAACAGCGCATTGCCCGAAGCCGGTCAGCTCTATCGCAGCACGGGCTGGCGCGAAATCTCGCGCTTCAACGACGATCCCTATCCGGACCTCTTCTTCGAAAAGCGCCTCTGATGCTGGACCGGTTCGCGGTCCTCGCGCGTTAGTCGAAGCCGTGTTAGTCGAGGCCTTGGGAGCTTCGATATGACGAAAGACGACCTCGCCGACATCTACCGCGCCTACATCGCCTGCCTGAACCGGCGGGATTGGCCGGCGCTCGGCCAATTCGTGCATGACGAGGCCGCCCATAACGCGCGCCCCCTTGGGCTTGAGGGTTACCGCGCGATGCTGGAACAGGATGTTCTTGAGATCCCCGATCTTAAATTCCACATCGAGATGCTGATCTCCGATCCTCCCCGCATTGCCGCCCGATTGAAGTTCGACTGCACGCCAGTCGGGAGATTCCTCGGTCTTGCCGTCGACGGGCGGCGCGTGTCCTTCTGCGAGAACGTGTTCTACGAATTCCGCGACGGCAAGATCCGGCAGGTCTGGTCGGTGATCGACAAGGCCGCGATCGAGGCGCAGCTCTGACGCCGCGCCTCGATCTCGAGCTCACGCCGCCGCCGGCGCCACCTCGCCCTGCGGCTTCGCGAAGGGGCGGAACGTCATCGCCATCAGGAAGGCACCCAATCCCATCGCCCAGGAGGCGATGTAGAGCCAGGCATAGCTGGAGAAGGCATCGTAGATCAGGCCGCCGGCGAGCGGCCCGGTCGCCATGCCGAGGCTGCCGGCCATCGCCGTGCCGCCGATCACCGTGCCCAACATCTTGAGCGGGAAGTTCTCACGGATCAGGACGGCGTAGAGCGGCATGGTGCCGGCATAGATGAAGCCGAAGATGGCGCCGACGGCATAGAACGTCGTGAGCTGATGCGCGAAGACGTAGGCGAGCGCGCCGAAGGCCTGCAGCAGCAGGCCCGAGACCAGCACGCGCTTGGCGCCGAAGCGGTCGCCCATCAGGCCGAAGGCGATGCGCCCGCCGAGGCCGGCAAATCCCTCGATGCTGTAGATCGTCACCGCCGCGACCAGCGGGATGCCGCAGCTCACGGCATAGCTGACGGTGTGGATGATCGGACCGGAATGCGTCGCGCAGCAGAAGAAGTTGGTGGCGAGCAGGATCAGGAATTGCGGCGAGCGCAGCGCCTCACCCATCGACATCTCGTTTTGGCCGGCGGCTTCTCTGGCGGGCGCGGCCGGGCCTTGCGCGAGCGCCGGCGGACGGCGCACCAGGAACGAGACCGGGATCATGATGGCACCGACCACGAGCGCGATGATCTGCATCGAGGTGCGCCAGTCGTGGCCGGAGACGAGCCAGGCCGCCAGCGGCGACATCGTCATCGGCGCCATGCCCATGCCGGCGGAGACCAGCGACACCGCAAGGCCGCGATTGGTGTCGAACCAGCCGGTGACGGTCGCCATCATCGGCGCGAAGATCGCCGCGCAGGCGGCGCCGACTAGGAGGCCGAACACGATCTGGAACACGATCAGTGAGGTGGCGTGGCTCGCGGCGAACAGGCTGAGCGCCAGCACGGTCGATCCGGTCAGCACCACCGGCAGCGGCCCGAACCGGTCCGTCAGCGTGCCCCAGGCCATGCTGGTGAAGGCCATCGCCAGAAAGCCGATCGTCATCGCGCTGGAGATGCCGGTCACCGACCAGCCGGTGTCCTTGGCGATCGGCTGCAGGAACACCGGCAGCGAAAACATGCCGCCGATCGCGACGCAGCCAAGCAGGCCGCCGGCGGCAACGATCACCCAGCGATAGTTGGAAGAAGTCATTTCAGTCTCCCGTCAGGTCTGTCTCGCGTGGAAGACGAATGGGAACTGCGGCGGCCGACAGGCTGACGTCATTTTTGCCGCACGCTTTCGTGACCCGGCAACAAAACTCGAAAAACAACCCCATGCACAGTAGCCGGCGCTAGCGGGATCAATGACTTACGAGGACGATCATTTGCGAGGTTGGGGCTCGATTTGACCCGTCGGGCAAAACACCAGCATGATGGCATTATCCCCATTCGAGAGCATCGCTGGGCCACGCATGCTGTGCGGTTCAATGCTCAGATCTCGCCAAGACCTCGCACGAGATTGGGCGTCGACCATGTTGCCACGCCGGTTCCGGCGAAGTCGCGGTCGGGGGTCCAAACATCGCCATCGACGCTCCATGCGAGCGCGAGCACGTGGGCATCGCGCACCGATCCGTTGCGGCTCGGCACGGCATCGCGAAGGGTCTCCTCGCACCGGGCGATGATCGGATCCAACGACGCGACGGGAACGATCGTCACAAGCTCGGCGAGCTCATCGAGCACATCGAGCAGTTCGGGACGCTGCATGCCGAGTGCGATGCGCCGGCGTGCCTCCTGGACGACACGGTCCGTCGTCACGAAGACCACCTTCTCCGCGGCAGCCAAAAGCGCCCCGGAACTTCGACCGCGAACGGCCGCGACCAGAATGGCCGCATCGATGACGATTGCTGCCGACGGTGGTCTCACGTCTTCCGCTTGCGCGTCAGGGCCTTCACCGCAGCAATCGACCAATCGACCGGATCGACCTCGCCGAATTCGGCCAATGCGGCATCGTCCGCGGCCGCGTCGCGCCCCTTGGCCAGCCGCTCCGCGCGCGCCAGCACGGCAGCCAAGCGCTCCGGATCGGTTGCCTTGAGCGGGATGAGCAGCCCGACCGTTCGCTCGCCCGATTTCACCGCCGTCGGGCCAGGCAATGCACCAATGGCTTCACCGGAAATCTTCTGTAGATCGCGGATGCTGATATGGGCCATGATGGTGATTACATACGCCCTTATGTAACAGACCGCAAGTCCGCACGGATACCGCCGCCGCCCCCTCGAGATCGGCTCGCGCTCGCAGGCCGACCTGATCACCTGCTCCGATACCGACATGATGAGCCCGGCATCGGACGGCCGCTTCCTGCACAAGGATGGCAGGCCTTATCCGCCGCTCACAGGGCCGCGCTGCGGCGCCAGGTGCCGACCGTAAGCCATAGCGCCGAGACCAGGAAGTAGAGCGCGCCGACCGCGGCATAACCGGCGACATTCGCAATCGACGGCACCGCAAGCATCGCGGCCTGGAAGATGAAGAAGCCGCCCGCCAGGGCCGACTGGCCACCGCTGAGCACCATGGCCCATTGCGCGCCGAAATGCTTCCAGCGCCGCACGGCCGTGCCGAGCTGGAGCAATCCGGACAGCATCGCCCAGGCCCCGAAGATTGCGAGCACCCAGTTCATGTTGACCTGCAAGGTCAGGATGACTGCAATGGTCGTCGCCAGGCTGACCAGCACGTTGAAGCCTTGCGTGCGGTTGTGGTTCAACCCGCCGCTCCAGAGCGCGTCGAGATAATTGGCAGCGGCGTCCCAGGCCGGATAGACGACGAGCAAAGTTGCTGCGATCGCCGCCGACGACGGCGCGATTGCAAAGGCCGCAATGACCCAGGCGACGGAAAACGCGGCACGCAGGAAATAGTACTGCTTCAGCCATTGCGCCTGGTCGGCCGTGTCCGCAGCCATGTCGCGATTTGTCATTGCATTCTCCTTACCTACTAGTTGGTAGTTTACGTAAGACGCGGAAAGCGCCGCCCTGCCCGGCCTATGCCGACCTCGTCAGTGCCTGGTGGAAAGCCGGTCCAGCAGCGGCCGAGTGATGGTCCCGAACATCTTTGGATCGCCATAGGCCCGCGCCGACAGCATCGCGCCGTGAACCGTGGCCATGAATCCCTCCGCCTCGATCCGCGCCGTGCCGGACAGATGGAGCCGGCCTTGCCGCTTGCCGCGCTCCATCACTGAAGCCAGCCAGGACGAGAGGGATCGAAAATGCGCGCGGACTTCGAGCGCCACCTCCTCGGGCAGGATAGGAAGCTCGCTGGCGAGGAGCGCGCAGACGCAGAACGGAGCCGTCGCGTCCTTGATGCACGCCTCCCAATAGGCGACGTAGCTTTTGAGCTGCTCGGCGGGGTCAGCGACATTGCGTTCGAGCGCCGACAGTCCAGCCTGGGCCTCCTCGCGATAGCGCGCCACGAGGGTGCGGACCAAATCGATCTTGCTGGCGAAGTGGTGGTGGATGCTCGGCTTGCGGATTCCGACGACATCGGCGATGTCGGCGTAACTGAAGCCATTGTAGCCGCCGGCGATGATCAGCGTGCGGGCGCAGGCAAGAATGTCGTCGGCGGTCGAGGAAACAGTGCTCATGCGCTAAGCTACCTTCCAGTAGGTAGGCTTGTCAAGCGGCGATGCTTCAATGATCCGTGAGTGAGTGGTAGGAGCCTGCATGACCATCCGCCCGATCATTCGCTATCCCGACCGCCGGCTGGCGCTGCCGGCTCGCCCCGTCACGGCGTTCGACGACGGCTTGCGCGAGCTCGCGCAGGATCTGCTCGACACGATGCGCGCCGCGCCCGGTATCGGCATCACCGCACCGCATATCGGCGTGCCCCTGCGTGTCGTGGTGCTGGAGCTCGAAGCGAAGGACGGCGCACGGATCTACGTCAATCCGGAGATCACATGGGCCTCGCCGGAGATGATCATGCATCGCGAAGGCAGCGTCTCGATGCCGGGGGTCAATGACGAGGTGCAGCGACACGCGCGCGTGCGGATCAGCTATCAGGACCTCGACGGCAACATGCACACCGAGGAAACGGATGCCTTGCGCGCCGTGTGCCATCAGCACGAGATCGACCAGCTCGACGGCATGTTCTGGATCCAGCGATTGTCGCGGCTGAAACGGGAGCGGCTGGTGAAGAAATATGAGAAGATGTCGCGGAATTTGTAGGGTGGATTAGCGAAGCGTAATCCACCAATTTGAGCATCTGTAGCCCGGATGGAGCGCAGCGTAATCCGGGACGGACCAGCGGCTTCGCACAACTGCCTATGTGAGTCCCGGATTTCGCTTCGCTCCATCCGGGCTACGGAAACGCACTCACGCCCTCTTGCCGCTCCGCTTTACGATTGGAGCCTTGCGACGCTCGCGCTTGCCGCGCGCGATCTCGGTGGCGAGCGCGTCCAGCTTCGGCTCCCAGAAAGTCCTGAACTGGCCGACCCAGGCATCGACCGCTTGCAGCCCGGCGGCGTCGACCGAATAGAGGCGCCTTTGCGCCTCCGCCCGGACGCTCGCAAAGCCACTTTCTCGCAGCACCTTGAGGTGCTGTGAGACCGCTGCCTGAGTGATGCCGAACTCGGCCCCGATGACTTCGACGACCTCGCCGGATGCCATCTCCTTGAGGCCAAGCAGCTCGAGGATGCGGCGGCGCACGGGATCGGCGAGGACTTCGAAGGCGTGCATCAGCTTCCGGTGCCGGGATGAACGATGTCGGGTGGTGTCTCGCCGCGGTAGAACGCGATGGTGCGGTCCGAGCGCTCTTTCGCCGCGGCTGGATCGACCCCGCTCGCGACATGCGCCGCACGCCAGGACTCGCCGCTCGTCGTCATGAATTCCTTGCCCTCTGGCGAGACCATCCAGGCCTCCGCCGTTTCATGATCGACCGAGGCCCCGGTCGCAAGATATCGCTCCAGTCCCGCAAGCGCGAGGTCCCAACCGATACCGACCGCACCCGGACCGAACTGATTCCAATGATCCTCGATGATCGCGGTGTGCTCAAGCGTCAAGCGCGCCTGGCTTCGCTCGGCTGTCAGGCTGACGTCGATCCAGCTCGTCGCGCCGCCGAATTCCCAGGTGGCGCCGAAATGGCTCGGCGGCGTACAGGACGTGATGGTGCCGCCCGCATTGCCCTTGACCTGGTAGCGTCCGCCGAGCCGGAGGTCTCCCTCAACCGGCGCAAACCAGCGCGGGATACGCTCCCTGCTGGTCACGGCGTCCCAGAGATCGTCGACGCTGGTGTCGTAGAGCCGCGTGAGGGTCACCACGCTCGCCGGTTTTCCGTCTTTCTCGAAGCTCCTCACCGAGCGCGTCACAAGCCCCAAGACCCTGGCGACATCGATCTGCATTGCGATTCTCCCTCTTGTCGTTGAGCGCAGCGACGAATATCGACCTACACTAATATAAGTCAACCCTTATATTTCGATCAAGGCGCCGCGCAACCTCGGCACGCTGACAAATGATTGCCGGCCATCGCTGCATCAGCGCCCTCGCCCTCACCTGTCCTTAACCGATCGGGGCAATAGAATTGGCTTGGAGCCCGCAGCTGATCTAGGGCGACCGAAGGCCGTTCCACTCCAAGGGTTGAAGATCACCTTGCAGCAGATCTGGAATCATTTCTGGACGAATGTGTCCGCCCTGTTTGAGGCAGCGCTGATGCCGTTTCAGGCTTTAGCGCGACTGGTCGGGCTCAATCCATCAGTCCCGCAGACTTACCTCTTCCTCGTCGGCACGGGCTTTGCGGTCCTGCTGTTCAGCCATCTCTATGGGGATCTCGTTCTTCTGCGCAGGGGCCGGCGTACGGCCGGCACGGTCGTCGGCATCGATCTCGGCGACGACTCTCCCGATCGGCCGATCATCCGCTTCAAGGATGTGTCCGGCCGGGAGTTCACGTTTACCTCGGTGCTGGCCTGCAACGACACCACGCGCCGGATCGGCGCGCAGGTCGAGGTCGACTACGATCCGGCAAAACCGAGCCGGGCGCGTGAGGCCGGCCGTCCGATGGCGGAGCTGCTCTACCTCGCGCTGCTGGCCTGCATCACCGGACTTCCGCTGGGCGCCGTTTTTTTCGTCGGTTGAAGCTTACGGCTCGGAACGTGGGATGGTCGGAGCGCCGCATCGACAGCCTTGATGCGCTATTTCAGCGGCAGGAAGATCTCCGCGACAGTCTCGTTCTCCGGAACCTCCGGGAAGAAGCTCAGCCGCCGGCAATAGATCGGGAAGTCGCGTGCTTCCTCGCCGCTGGCCGGAAGCCAGTCGCGGTAGAGGTAGAGCGCGGCGGGCTCCAGATTGTCGGTGTAGCCGATGACGCGCAGCACGGCGCAGCGTCCGCCGGGGATCTCGCCGGCTTTGATACCCTCGCCGTTCGCCGCGATCGGCCGGTCCATGCCGACGCAAAGGTCTACGCTGTAATCGGCGGGGCGCGCAGGACGTCGCTCGGATCGCCAGACATTGAAGGTCGGGTTCGTGCTGGGGTGCAGGCCGGCTGCCTTGCGCCAGGCAATGAAGCGCTGGATGGTGGCGGGGAGCGTCGCCGGGTCGCCCCGATGCTCCATGATCGCCACCCTGGTGGTGGGCACGTCGCGGATGGTCACGTCGTCGGTGGTAAAAGTTCTCTGCATGAGCTTGCTCCTTGCGACATCGAGAGGCCTGAAGGCCGCAAGCCACGGCTCCCAATCGGGAGAATTCCGGAAAGACGAGGGCGATTGCCCGAGCCGTTGGCGAAAGGCGCGGGCAAAGGCGTCCGGCGCCTCGTACCGGCCTCCATCGCAATGTCCGTGACGCTTGGCGCGTCGGTGTAGGCGAGCTGATGCGACGCGCGCTTCAGGCGGGCCAGCTGAACATAGCGATGCACGGATAGACCGAAGATCGCCGTGAACTGTCGGTGAAAATGGAATTTCGAGAAGGCCGCAATGCCGCTCAATGTGTCGAGGTCGAGATCATCATCGAGATGCCGGTCGATATGCTCCAGCACCCGCCGCATCCGCTCCCGATAGTTCTGCAGCGCCGCCTTCATCGTCCATCCTCCGTGGCGGGTCCAGTTAGCGGCTGAGGGGTGCGGCGCGCTCGACCGATCTTGCGGTTTTGGCATGGGTCTGTAGCCCGGATGGAGCGAAAGCGTAATCCGGGACAGAGCAGCCGCATCGCGCAATTGCCTGTGCGGAACGAAACCCGGATTGCGCTACGCTCCATCCGGGCTACGAAGAGCCTGGATCGCTCCCTACCCGCCCGCCATCAGCACTTTCGCCAGCGCCATGTAGGCCGGCAGCGTCACGGGATCGTTGGCGGCGTTGCCCGCCGTGGGATGCGAGGCGTAGCGGGCGATCACCATCTCGGCCTTGGGATCGATGTAGATGCCCTGGCCGTAGACGCCGCGCGCCATGTAGGCGCCGTGCTCGTTGTGCGTGACCCACCATTGATTGCGATAGGACGCGCCCGGCAGCGTCGTATAGCCGGCCGGCTTGAATTTTTCGGGGTCGCCGCCGCGCGCGATGTCCTCGACCACCTGCGACGGCACGATCTGGCGGCCGTTGAAGCGGCCGTGATTGCGCATGGTCTCGCCGAAGCGGGCGAGATCACGCAACGTCGTCGAGAGGCCGCCACCGCCGCTCTCGGTGCCGATCCGGTCGACGTGATAGTGCGCATCCTCCTCAGCGCCCATCGGCTGCCAGATCCGCTCCGACAGAAGATCGGACAAGGTCATGCCGCTGGCGCGGCGGCAGATCCACGCGAGCACGTCGGTGTTGACGGTCTTGTAGGCAAAGGCCTTGCCGTGCTCGCCCTGCTTCTTCTGCGCGATGAGGAAATCGAAGATGGTGGTCGGGCCGTCATAGCCCGGCGGGATCGGCGCCATGCCGTTGGCGCGCCGCAGGCCCCACACATCCGAATTCTTGTCGGTGTAGACCTCGGTGTAGAGCAGCCCCGTGGTCATATCCATGACCTCGTGCACGCGCGCATCGCCAAACGCGCTTTCCTTCAGCTCCGGCACGTAGTCCACGACGGGCGCCTGCGGATCGATCCTGCCCTCGGCGACCAGCATCCCTGCGAGCACGCCGGTGAACGACTTCGTCACGGACATGCCGATATGCGGCTTGTGCGGCTTCAACGCGCCGAAATAGCGCTCATAGATCAGCCTGCCCCGATGCAGCACCGCGATGCCGTCGGTGTAGGTTTCCTCCAGCATCTTGTCGAACGTCATGGGCCGGCCGTCCATCGTGGTCGAGGCGACCCCGCCGATGTCGTGATCCTCCCGGGGCAGCACCGACGTAGGCCCCACACCGCGCCAGACGTTCACGGTCGGCACCAGCTGGCGGATGTTGCTCCAGGCCCAGCGCAGTTCGGGGAAGCTGCGGAACGAGCCGTCCTGGAAGGTGATGGTGCGGTCGGGGGATGGCGGGAAGCCACGCATATAGCCGAGGGTTTCGGGATCGGTGGTGGTGGCAGCGGTTGCGGACGGCTGAGTGGCGGTGGCAACGGACATGAAAGCGGGCTCCGGAGGGACGAACCGGAGTCGTATCACCGGATAGCATGCTGCACACCCGGCGTTTCCGCCGGGTGGATACTCCGTCACCACGCCTCGACTTACAGCCAAAGGCCGACGAAAATATCATTCTTGCATTCCCAGCTGAGAAAGCCGATGCGCAATCATCCGACCGATATCATCTCTGCGATGCTTGAGATGCTGGCCGTCTTCGAGAATACCTGCGAGGATGGCGACACGCTGCGCCGGCTTTCCGCGATGGCGTCAAATCGCAGCGCATGGCGAGAGGGTCATGCGCTCTTCCAGGAGATTCGGCAAAAGACTCTGAAAGCGGAAAAGTGCAGAGATGAGCTGGCTCTCGCGCAATATGCCTTCGAAGAGATCTGCGCAAAGACACTGTACAATCTCAGTCATTCTCCCGCGCCCTTTGATGCAGACTCCGCGTTTTGGGTTGTGCCGTTGGGAGTCGAACTGGGCCGTCGACTGGGATTCACCAAGCCCTCACAGATTACATCTCTGCTGAGAATGTAGATCGTAGGATGGGTGGAGCGAAGCGATACCCTAAGTCCGCCTTGCAGACGCGATGGGTTTCGCTGCGCTCTACCCATCCTACGGGCTGCCGCCTGTACGAGCTCAACTCGCTTCTTTCCCCGTCAAGACCGCACGTATTCTGCTTCGCACCTTGTCGTCAGGTTCAGCCTCCAAGGCACGTGTCAGGACATCTTCCGCGTCGGCAGGCCATGCATCGCGTCCCCAAGCCACCAGGGCATTGAGCGCCATGTTTCGACAACGGACGGTTCTGCCGCGCATTGCGACCTTGACCACATCCCATCCCACGCCAGGAAACCGCTTGAGGTCCTGCACGATAAAGTCGACAGCGCTGTCGTCCTTGAAAATCGGTCCCAGGCCGGTGGACGTGTCAGGCCCGGAGCCCACCTTTGCCAAATCGAGCCTGTCGCGCGCAAGCGCCAGGACCTGCTCGATGCAGTCGACGTTCTGAGACTGCATGAGGAAATACCACTCGTCAGAAACGCCTGCCCTTTGGCGTTCAAATCGCGCTGGCCAAACATCCACGCCGATCATCTGTCCCACCTCGCACGCCAGCCAGAACGCTTGCTGGTCGCTGGAGCGCAAACTTTGCTTTACAAGCTCGGACCACTCCACTCTGCCGAGATAAAGCGAGGCATTGGTGCGAATGTCCCAACGTGTCTCTGCGGACCATTGCGAAGGCGGTTCGCCTTGCGCAAAATCGAATATCGCCTTGACGTGTCGATATCGCCGCAGAAGCGAAGGTGTGGCGGCGACGTGCCGAACATACAACCGGGATGCTTCGGCGCCGTCCGGATAGTGCCCCATATCCTCAGCGGGACCGCCATTGACAAGCGCGTGGAGAATCTCGCCCGCTCCATCCAACAACGGCTGATCGGGATCATCGGCCCGCAACGCGGTCAACAGGTCACCTTGGGTGGCGCAGAAATATGCCGACTCCTCGATCATGATGCTGTTGTCCCAGCCCTCGCGAAGTAGCCACGCCTTAATATCCGCACGCGTGGTGCCCGCAAGCTGGAAGATCGCACGTATGCGGCCCCAGCCGCGTACGTTTTTTGCCAGAGTCCAGACTTCATCCTCCGCGTTCTCGAGCAGATTGCGCAGGGCGACTGCAGCAAATATCGTCAGCTCGTCGAAACGGCCAAGAGTCAGGATGAGATTGCGGTCTTCGGCCGCCCCCGCCAGGCCTAGAAGTGCCAGCACGAGTTTGACGGCGCTGACGTCTGGCGATTTGCGAGCGACTTCGCGCGCGATGGCAGCAACCTTGTCCCTCGGCATCGTCTGCGTCGACAAGACGCTCAGCATCTCGTCGACGATCGAAATCGCGTCGTCCCGCTGTATGATGCCGTAGAAATGGCGGTACGCGGCGTCACTCGGCCTTCGGACGAGGGCACTCAGTGCAGTGACGATAGTGCGCGCGCTGATTGACTGAGTCGAGCTCGGTCGACCGAACAGTGCGTCCAACGCGCCCGGGGCCCAACGGATCTCTTCGGGATCCCTATCGTCAGGTAGATGAACCTCGCCGGCGGGATCGGCGCGAAGAGCCGCCTCGATTTGCGAAAGCACCGCGGGCTTTGATGCATTCCAGGGAGGAGCCAGCTGCTCCAGGGGCCGTCGTTGGAAGGGGAAAAGCACCCCCTACTCCCACTCAATCGTCCCAGGCGGCTTGCTGGTCACATCGTACACCACCCGATTCACGCCCTTCACCTCGTTGATGATGCGCGTAGCCGTCTCACCGAGAAACTTCATGTCGAACTGGTAGAAGTCCGCGGTCATGCCGTCGGTCGAAGTGACGGCGCGCAGGCCGACCACGTAGTCGTAGGTGCGGCCGTCGCCCATGACGCCGACGGTTTTCACCGGGAGCAGCACGGCAAAAGCCTGCCAGATCTCGTCATAGAGGCCGTGCTTCCTGATCTGGTCGATGTAGACGGCGTCCGCCTTGCGCAGAATGTCGAGCTTGTCTTTCGTGATCTCGCCGGGGCAGCGGATGGCAAGGCCCGGGCCCGGGAAGGGGTGGCGGCCGACGAAGATTTCGGGCAGGCCGAGCTCGCGCCCTAACTTGCGCACCTCGTCCTTGAACAGCTCGCGCAGGGGCTCGACGAGCTTCATGTTCATGCGCTCGGGCAGGCCGCCAACGTTGTGGTGCGACTTGATCGTGACCGAAGGGCCACCGGTGAAGGAGACGCTCTCGATCACATCGGGGTAGAGCGTGCCTTGCGCCAGGAAATCGGCGCCGCCGATCTTCTTGGCCTCTTGCTCGAACACCTCGATGAAGAGGCGGCCGATGGTCTTGCGCTTGGCTTCGGGGTCGGTGACGCCTGCGAGCTCGCCGAGGAATTGCTTGGAGGCGTCCACGTGCACGAGCGGGATGTTGTAGTGGTGGCGGAACAGGTCGACGACCTGCTCGGCCTCATTGAGGCGCATCAAGCCGTGATCGACGAAGACGCAGGTGAGCTGGTCGCCGATGGCCTCGTGGATCAGGACGGCCGCAACCGCCGAATCGACGCCGCCGGAGAGGCCGCAGATCACCCTGCCCTTGCCGACCTGCGCGCGGATCTTTGCGATCTCCTCCTCGCGGAAGGCGCGCATCGTCCAGTCGCCGGTGAGGCCGGCGATCTTGCGCACGAAGTTGCGGATGAGCTTTGCGCCGTCGGGCGTGTGCACCACTTCGGGGTGGAACATCAGGCCGTAATATTTGCGCTTCTCGTCCTGGATGATCGCGAACGGCGCGTTCGGCGAGGTGCCGGCGACGGAGAAGCCCGGCGGCATCCTGGTGATGCGATCGCCATGGCTCATCCAGACCTGGTTCTTGCTGCCTGAGGTCCAGACGTCCGCGAACAGCTGGCTCTCGGCCTTGACCTCGACGTCGGCGCGGCCGAACTCGCGGTGATGGCCGCCCTCGACCTCACCGCCGAGCTGGGCGGCCATGGTCATCTGGCCGTAGCAGATGCCCATCACTGGCACGCCGGAATCGAAGATCAATTGCGGGGCGCGGGGCGAGCCGGCCTCGTGCACCGACTCGGGGCCGCCGGAGAGGATCACCGCCTTCGGCTTCATCTCCTCGAAGGCCTGTTCGGCCTTGTTGAACGGGACGATCTCGCAATAGACGCCGTCCTCGCGCACGCGACGCGCGATCAGCTGCGTCACCTGGCTGCCGAAGTCGACGATGAGAATCTTGTCGTGCGCCGAGGCCACCGAGGGCGTCGACGCGGAGCGGTCGTTCTGTGCTGCTGTCATGGCCAGCCAATACGCTGGCCGCGCGCGGGCCGCAACCGCGGCAGCAATGCGCCCACATGCTTCTTTGGGCATGGACAAACGAATATAGGTAAGCAGTATTGACCTATTGTACCCCACTTCCGAAAAGGGGACGATCAGGGAGAACGCTATGTCACAGCACCATCAGCCATCAACGCTTGCCGCGCTCGGCCGGACCTGGGTCGAGGCCTGGAACGCGCGCGACCTCGAGCGCGTGCTCACGCTCTACGACGAGACGGCCGTGATGACCTCGGACCGCATTCCCATGCTGGGATTCGACCCAAGCGGCACGGTCCGCGGCAAGGATGCCTTGCGCGCCTATTGGGGCAAGGCGCTCCCCCTGCTGCCCAACCTGCATTTCTCGCTGATCGACCTGTTCGTCAGCCCGGATAGCCTGGTGGTGTTCTACGAGAACGAGCGGGGCAAGAAGATCTGCGAATATCTGCGGGTGAATGAGGCGGGGCTGATCGTGCAGGGCTCGGCGAACCATTTGGCGCATTGAGTGCCGCCTCTTGATGAGCCATCGGAGTGCGTGGACGCTGCCGCCCCACCCACCGCTGTCATTCCCCGCGAAAGCGGGGACTCCAGTACGCCGCGGCTTCTCCGCATCAAGAGCCGCCTCTGGGATACTGGATCGTCCGGTCAAGCCGGACGATGACAGTGAGAATGCGGCGCGAGCGCTCGCAATGACCGAGACTGGGACGACCGCGTGCGCTAACACTGCGCCCGCCGGTTCCGAAACAGGATCACCCCATGAAACTCCCCACCTCCCCCTTCACCGTCACCGACTGGAGCAAGGTCGAGGCGACCACACATCCCGGCGAAACCGGTGAGGCCAAGTGGCGCACGCTCAACATCGGCGATCTCCGCGTGCGGATGGTGGACTATTCGCCGGGCTATCTGGCCGATCATTGGTGCGATCGCGGCCACGTGCTCTACGTGCTGGAGGGCGAGCTCGATAGCGAGCTGCGCGACGGGCGCAAATTCAAGCTGACGGCGGGGATGAGCTACCAGGTCTCGGATTTCGGCGACGCCGCGCACCGGTCCTCGACGACGACCGGCGCCACGCTCTTCATCGTGGACTGACGCCAGCGGTTCATATGCACCGCAAAATAGCAAATGCGCGCGACATCCCGAGCAACGGGTGGTGCCTTGAAGTAGCCCCAAATTCTCGCTATATTGTGATCATCGATACTTGGGCCGAACGACTGGGCCGCTTCGCTTCGTTACGACGGGCGCGCACGCTTCAGATGACTTCTCCAAACATCGACTGAACAGGATCATGGGCGCAGCGACGCGTACCGGTCCGCGTGCGTACCATCTCTAACAAAGGAAATTCCCATGGCTATGGGCACAGTGAAGTGGTTCAACACCCAAAAGGGTTATGGTTTCATCCAGCCGGACGACGGCCAGAAGGACGTATTCGTGCACATCAGCGCCGTCGAGCGCGCCGGCCTCTCCACCCTCAATGAGGGCCAGAAGGTCTCGTTCGACATCGTCGCCGATCGCCGCAGCGGCAAGTCCTCGGCTGACAATCTCCGCGTCGGCTAACGCCCTCGCACCGTTCTGACCGCGGACGTACCGGCAGAACGTTGGAACTCGAAAGCCCCGCGACCGGGATCGGTCTGCGGGGCTTTTGTTTTGATGTCATTCCGGGGCGCCCGCAGGGCGAACCCGGAATCCATCGGACGGCAAGTTGCGCGGCCCGATGGATTCCGGGTTCTCGCTTCGCGAGCCCCGGAATGACTGCGGATAGCGATTCAGCCGGTCTTCTTCAACAGCGAGACGAAAAACCCATCCGTCCCGGTCCGGCGCGGCGTCATCAGCCAGCCTTCCGCCGACTGCAGCGCGGCCGCGCCAAAAGCCTCCGCCTTGTCCCAGAGCACGCTCGCGGTCTGCTCGGGCGGGACGACCGTGAACTCGGCATGACGGCCGACGAACTCCCTCACCTGCTCGCCGTTCTCCTCCGCCAGCACCGAGCAGGTGATGTAGGCGATGCGGCCGCCCGGCTTGACCAGCGGAACCGCGCGCTCCAGCACCTCGGCCTGGTCGCGCAGGCGGATCTCCAGCGCGCCGGGGCGCATCCGCCATTTGGCATCGGGGTTGCGGCGCCAGGTGCCGGTTCCCGTGCAGGGCGCGTCGATCACGACGAGGTCGGCCGAGCCGCGGATGTCGGCAAGCGGATCGGCCTCGCCCTTGGGCGTGCGGACGTCGGCGTTGTGGACGCCGGCGCGCGACAGCCGCTCATGGATCGGCGCGAGCTGGCGCTTGTCGCGGTCGGTCGCGATCAGCCGGCCCTTGCCCTGCATCAGCGCGGCGAGCGCCAGCGTCTTGCCGCCGGCCCCGGCGCAGAGATCGATCACCTGCTCGCCGGGTTTTGCCGCGGTGAACTGGGCCGCAAGCTGGGATCCCTCATCCTGCACTTCAATGGCGCCCTTGATGAAATCCTCCTCCGCCTGGATGCCGGGGTTGCGCGCATCGGCCGAAAGCTCGATGCGCAGGCCGGTTGCGGACCAGGGCGTCGGTTTCGCATGAAGATGAGAAAGCGCCTTCAGCACCTTGTCGCGATTGGATTTTAGCGTGTTGACGCGCAAGTCCAGCGGTGCCCGGCTCGCCATCGCGGCGGCCTCCGCGGCGCGGGTCCCGCCGAACACCTTTGCAAGGTGCGGGTCGAGCCATTCCGGATAGTCGCCGGCGACGGCGGCCGGCGCGCCTTCGAGGGACCGCTGGCTGAGCGCAGCCTGCTCGGCCTCGGTCAGCGGCGCCGGCGCGAAGCGGCTGCCGTCGAACAAGGCGGCCATGGTCGCCGTGTCCATGTTGCGCTCGAGGCGGAGCATGCCGATCAGCCGGGCCCGCGCGGTATCGGAATCCATCAGCCAGGCGCTGGAGGCGTAGCGGCGCAGCACATCCCAGACGATGCCGGCGATCGCCGCGCGGTCGCCGGAACCGGCGAAGCGGTGCGCGGTGCCCCACTCCTTCAGCGCCTTCGCCGCGGGCACGCGGTCCCTCTCGATGGTGTCGATCAGTTCGATGGCTGCGGACAGCCGGGCAGCGGGGGTCATTTGCGTTCTTTCAAGTGGTGCGCAAGCGCCTAGATCAGCAGCAAAAGCTTCAGCGCGAAGTAGATCCACATCGCGAGCAGCACCAGCACGCCGGCGAGCCAGATCGTGGAGCGGCGGCCGAGATCGTTGGAGGAGACGAACACGCCGGCATGGGCAAAGCGCGTCACCACGAACACCCAAGACATCAGCACGATGAAAAGATCGGCGCGGCGCAACGGCAATGCCAGCGCGATCAGGACGTAGAACAGCACCGGCAGCTCGAACTGGTTGCGGTAGCAATTGGCGATTTGTGTGGCGCCCTTCGGCCAGTTCGGCTCGCCCAGCGCAATGTCGCGGATCTTGGTCTCGCCGGAGACCAGGGCCTTGCGGCGCGCCAGGACCATGCCGATCAGCAGCGCGAAGGTGAGAGCGACCTGCACGAAGACCGGCAGCAAGACCATTTGAACGGACATCGGAACTTTCCCGGAAGGCGAAATGCCGCCGACGTCATTAGCCGCGACCTTTGGCGCTGACAATGAGCGACTTGAACCGGCGTTCCCGCTTCTGCGACCAACCACCGATTGTTAAAGCGATTTCGGCCCCTTTGGGCCCGAGGCGAGACGGCGCCATGAATTCCTTGTCCAGCTTGTTCAGCGAAGCCGCCGAGGGCCAGCTCGGCATCCTGATGTCGGCGCTGTCAGGGATTGCGGCCGCGCTCGCGGTCGCGCTGGCCATGACGGTCTACTTCCGCCTGAGTTATCGAACCTGGCGCGACGTCGCCCGGCATGGCCTGGCCGCCTTGGCCGTGCTCGCTTTGTTCGCCTTTGCCGCCTACGACATGCGCAACGCGGCGCTCGCCTATCTCGGCCTCAATCCGTCCAAGCCCGCCGTCGAGTTCGAGATCCGCATGCCCCGGGAGATGCTGACGGCGGCAAGCGACAGCCAGATCGAGCTGCACACCGACCGCAACCAGACATTAGCGCTGGTCGACGGCGTGCGCGACCTCCAGGACGGCCGGGCCGTGCTCCGCGGCGCCGTGGCGCTCAACCACCGCACGGCCGATCGCGTTCTGGTCGTGAACCTGTCCGGCAAGGGCATCTTCGAGTTCCGCCTCCGCCTGCCGGCCGAGCCGCATCGCTCCGCCCAGTTCGGCCCCTGGCACCTCGCCGACCGCATCGCCTTGCCAGTGGCAGGTAGCCTCGCCCCGCAGGACGGCTACACCATCCGCTACCGCGTGCTTTAAACTTTGTTCGCTGCGATCCATGCCCGCCGCGTCATCGTTCCGACGCGCGGCAACGGGTAGGATGATCGCATGCCCGAATTTCGTCTCACGCAGATTTCCGATACCCATCTCGGCCGGCGCTTTCCCGGCCTGATCGCCAACTTCCACCGCATCAGCGAGCACATCGACGCCGGCAGGCCCGATCTCGTCGTCAATACCGGCGACGTCTCGTTCGACGGGCCGACCAGCCGCGACGACGTCGAATTTGCGAAAGGGCTGCACGACGCCCTGCCCGTCGCCTGCCGCTATCTCCCCGGAAATCACGACATCGGCGACAATCCGACCGCGATCGGGCCGGCGCCGAAGCCGCCGGTCAGCGAGACGCACCGCCGGCAGTTCTGCGAGATCATTGGCGAAGACCACTGGTCGTTCGAGGCCGCGGGCTGGCGCTTCATCGGCCTCAACACGCTGGTGATGAATTCGGGCCTCGCGTTCGAGGCCGAGCAGTTCGACTGGCTGTCTTGCGAGATCGCGCGCACGAACGGCAGGCCGGTCGCGCTGTTCCTGCACAAGCCGCTGTTTCTCGACCTGCCCGACGACGCCGAGACGCCGGAGACGTCGATCCGCTACGTGCCGCAACCGGCGCGGGCGCGGCTGATCGAGATGTTCGGCCAGGTCGACCTGCGTCTCATCGCCAGCGGCCACGTGCACCAGCGCCGCGACTTCACCTTCCGCCACACCCGCCACGTCTGGGCGCCGTCTGCCGGCTTCGTCATCAACGATCAGCGGCAGGACCGGATCGCGATCAAGGAAGTCGGCCTCGTCGAATACCGCTTCCAGCCCGACAGCCTCGAGGTCCGTCACGTCAGGGCCGCGGGCCAGCGCGACGTCGATATTGAGGAACTGCTCGCTCAGATGCGCGCCGAGCACTTCTAAATTCGGCTGCGTGCAGTAGGCGCACTTAATGTCCGCCTGTCGCTCAACACCGCCGCAGACCGGACACGCGTGCTCTAAATCCCGAGCCCGTAGAGCGAGGCTTGTCTTGTGCTTCTGGAGCGTCGCCTTCCGACCAACGGGAACATCGCTAGCTCAGCGCGCATTAAGGACGATCAGAATACGTCGATGGAGGCCCCCCATGATTAGGAAAACGCTGATCGAAACCAGGCTGACCAATTTGGCAACGGCTTGCGCGGCCTTGGCGCTCGTCCTCGCGATGGTTCCGGCAACGGCGCAGGAGGCTGGACGCTCGAGAGTCGGCACACTCACGTGCAACATATCGCCCGGAGTCGGCATGATCGTTGCGGGACAACGGCAGTTGAGCTGCATCTATGCATCGGCGCGAGGCAGGGCGCGCGAGGCTTACGAAGGCACAGTCAGCACGCTTGGTCTCGACATAGGCGCCACGTCCGGCGGTCAGCTCGTTTGGACCGTGTTTGCGCCAACCACGCTTCGCCAGGCAGCCTTGGCCGGGACCTATACGGGCGCGACCGCCGGCGGCACTGTCGGGGCCGGAGTCGGTGCCAACCTCCTGGTGGGCGGCTCGGATCGCACGATCGCCTTGCAGCCGGTGTCCGTCCAGGCGCAGACAGGTGTGAACGTCGCAGCAGGCATATCGAGAATGGAATTGCGGCCGGTCGCTGCGCCTGCACGCCGCAAGGTGCAGTGACGGCCGTCGCCGGCGAATTGAAGAAGAGCGCTTTTCAGTGTGAGCGCTCTTCTTCCGGCGCGTTCAAGCCGATGGACAAGCTGCGAGCCTTAGGGATTTGCCATTGAACTGACGGCCTCCACGATGGCGGTGGGGTCAGCGTACGTAACCATATGCCCGGCATTTGGAACAAGGTGCAGATCGGACCGAGGCAGTGCTTGATGTAAATCTCGCGCCTGCTTGACTTCGATCACCTGGTCCTCTGTTCCATGGAATATGTGCACTTGGTCGCCGATGTTTGAATAATAAGCTTGGAATTGTGTTGCAGTTGGAATGAGGAGTGCACTTTCCTCCGCAGCCGCCCTCAACTGTGTGGGCCTGAGCACCAGAGACGCTGGAAATTCATTCTTGAAGGTCTGCGGGACAGAACTGGGCGCGAAGATCTTACGGAGAGCTCCTGGCAGGACGGCCCACGAAATGATGGGGGCGACAGTGTAACTTATCAAGTCGCCCAGGACCGGTATGGCTGGACCTGACATCAACCACACGTCAAATCGGATCGTCGGGAAATAGTACCCGGACGCAAGCACAAGACCCTGGGTCGGATAATCCTTTCGCAAGGCGAGAGCGATAGCGACGAAAGCGCCCCAAGAATGGCCCAGCACAACGGGATTCCGGATTCCGAGTTGATTGAGCGCTTTCGCCAACAGAGCGGCTTGAGCTGCTGCGGTCCATATTCGGAACCGCGGCCGCTGACTGTAGCCAAAGCCTGGGCGGTCGAAGCACACCACGCGATTGCTGCGCGCAAGAAGATCGACCAGGCCGCTGATCGTGAAGTCCTGGATCATGGATCCGTTGCCGTGGAGCAGCACGACGCAAGGATCGGCCGGATCACCCCGATCGACATAGTGGAGTACTACGCCGTCGCACTCGAGGAACTTGCCGATTGGTGGATTCCTCCACTCGGCCAGTTTGGAAAAGCCGATGTTACCGACGACGAGAAGTGCCAATAACAAGGCAGCAATGAGCAACACGGTTTCAGCGGTCGTCATTAGTGAGCCTTAACGATCGAAGGTAAGAACATGAGACCCGCGGTGCCAAGCAAATGAACCAATCCATCGAGTAATTGGAAGTTGAAGCGCTCGTTCCTGCGCGCGATCGCGGAGGATTGATTAAAAATCACGTGCCCCGGAACGGTCGAGAAATGCCCACGTTGGCCGCTTAGGATCGCACCTGTGACGGAGAGGATCCGACCTCACCAACAACAACGACGGAGGCAACAAATGGCCAATCCACGCCCGGAGGAAAAGTCTACACAAGGCCCTGAGGACACAATGCGCCGCGCCGCCGAAAGGACTGCTGAGCAGACCAGACGGATCGGCCTCGCTACTGCTGAGGTCAGCGAGGAGGTGGCCCAAGCCAGCAGTCATCTCCTGCAACAAAATGCCGAGATGTTGCAAAACAGTTGGCGCTTCGGCGTCGAGATGGCCACTGCGATGATGGGCCGCTCCACGGATCAGCTTGGTCGCACGTTCGGTTTGACGGGCAACGAAGCGCAGCAGGCAACGGAACGCTCGGTGCGCAACGCAGAAGCAATCATGTACTCTACAACGGCGGTCGCCAAAGGAATGAACGGCGTCTCACGCGAGTACTTCGATTTCGTTCGACAGCAGATCGAGAGGACCATGGACCGTATGAATGAACTCTGGCGCTGCCGAACTCCGCAGGATTTGGCGGCTGTGCAGACCGATCTGATGCGCGATTCGATCAGAAGCGCCCTCGATACCAGCCGCCGGATGGCGGACATGTCTTTGAAGGTGGCTGACGACGCAGGAAACCATATTACTCAGAGTATCGAACGCATGCGGCACGCAGCCTAAAGCGCGATGCGATTAGGATGAATCGTCATCGCGCTTTAGGTTATTGTTTGAGCATGATCTTTTCGGAAAACCGCTACGCACTTTTCCGGATCATGCTCTAGCGCGCTGTCATAGGCCATGGCGCACATGCGCGGCTCAACGTCAGCCGCTCACGTGCGTTCTGCTCGAGTTGCGGCCTTGCGGAAGACTTAAGCCACGCTCTTGAGATCCTGCTGGATCGCGGCCAGCAGCGATTGCAATGCTTGGCTGTTCACCGGCTTTGAAGCGGGGACAGGCGTTTGACCGGCAGTTTGCGCGGCGTTGACTGGGCGCTTCGGGAATGGCGGTGGCGCGGGCATTGCGGCCGGCGTGAATTCGCCCTCGTCCTCGGTGTGAACGAACTTGCCATGGATGACGTCATCGCGACGGCCCATGATGAACATGGTCGCCCAATAGCCGGCGGCCAGCAGGATTACGCAGAAAATACCAAGCTCTAACATCGCAGCACCTAAAATATGCGCGATGATTCAATGCCTTCGTCCGGCCGTCAATGAACAGGCGGTCACACCTGCGGCTTTTGCGGGCAGGTGTGACCATTTGGTGACTCTTTCTTAACCATTCCCACGCGACGTGTGGCCGTGGGGCCACGTGAGTCCCATTCCCTGTCGCGCTAGGCCTTGTCCGGCCCGACCCGGACCAGTTGCTTGCCGAAATTGGCCCCCTTCAGCAGCCCTATGAAGGCGCCGGGGGCGCTTTCCAGGCCCTCGGTGACGAACTCCTTGTACTTGACCTTGCCGTCGCGAACCCAGCCGGACATGTCGCGCAGGAAGTCGCCATGGCGGTTGGCGAAGTCGGACACGATGAAGCCGCGGAAGGTCAGCCGCTTGGTCAGCGTCGCGCGCATCAGGCTGGCGGCCCATTTCGGCGGCTTGGCCTCGGTGTCATTGTAATGGGCGATCAGACCGCAGACCGGCACGCGCGCAAACGGGTTGAGCAGCGGGAACACCGCCTCGAACACCGCACCGCCCACATTCTCGAAATAGACGTCGATGCCATCAGGGCAGGCGTCCTTCAGCTTGGCGGCGAGATCGGGGTCGCGATGATCGACGCAGGCATCGAACCCGAGCTCCTTCACCACGTAGTCGCACTTGTCCTTGCCGCCGGCGATGCCGACCGCACGGGCGCCCTTGATCTTGGCGATCTGCCCCACGGCCGAGCCGACCGCACCGGAAGCCCCGGCAACGACGACGGTCTCGCCCGGTTGCGGCTTGCCGATGTCGAGCAGGCCCGTATAGGCGGTCATGCCGGGCATGCCGAGCACACCAATCGAGGTCGAGATCGGCCCGAGCTTGGGATCGACCTTGATCAGGCCCTTGCCATTCGAGATCGCGTGCGTCTGCCAGCCCGAGCGGATGCGCACGATGTCACCGACCGCAAAGTCGGGATTGTTGGAGGCCGCGACCTCGCTGACCGCCTCGCCCTCCATCACGCCGCCGACCGGCACCGGGGCGGCATACGACGGCCCCTCGCTCATGCGTCCGCGCATATAGGGATCGAGCGACAGCCAGATCGTGCGCAGCAGGACTTCGCCCTGCCCTGGTGTCGGCACGGCGAATTCCTCCAAACGGAAATCAGATAGCTTGGGTTCGCCGACGGGACGCGCGGCGAGAACGATGCGTTTGGCCTGGGCCATGGCTTCCTCCACTTTTCTGTCATTGCGAGCGAAGCGAAGCAATCCAGCCGCGTCAACACCAAAAGGATGGGAGTGGGCAGTCGCGCTTGCAATGACGATACGGAGAAGGCTGGCGCCTCATTCTCCGTCGTCATGCCCGGGCTTGACCCGGGCATCCACGAAGCCGCGGAGCAAGACCCCAAGGCGTGGATGGCCGGGTCAAGCCCGGCCATGACGATGGAGAGAGCGAAGCGACTAACCCCCGCCCGGATAATTCGGGCTCTCGCGCGTGATCGTGACGTCGTGGACGTGGCTTTCGCGCAGGCCCGCGCCGGTGATGCGGACGAACTGGGCCTTGTCGTGCAGCTCCTTCATGTCGCGCGCGCCGACATAGCCCATCGCGGCGCGCAAGCCGCCGGCGAGCTGGTGCATGACGTTGCCGACCGGGCCCTTGTAGGGCACCTGGCCCTCGATGCCTTCGGGCACGAGCTTGAGCGTGTCCTTGATGTCCTGCTGGAAGTAGCGGTCGGCCGAGCCGCGCGCCATCGCGCCGACCGAGCCCATGCCGCGATAGGCCTTGTAGGAACGGCCCTGCCACAGGAACACTTCGCCGGGCGTCTCGTCGGTGCCGGCGAGCAGCGAGCCGACCATGGCGATATCGGCGCCGGCCGCGAGCGCTTTCGCAAGATCGCCGGAATATTTGATGCCGCCGTCGGCAATGACGGGGATGTCGGCCTTCTTCGCAGCTTCCACCGCGTCCATGATCGCGGTGAGCTGGGGCACGCCGACGCCGGCGACGATGCGCGTGGTGCAGATCGAACCCGGACCGATGCCGACCTTGATGCAATCCGCTCCAGCATCGATCAGCGCCTGCGCGCCTTCCGTGGTGGCGACGTTGCCGGCGACGACCTGCACCGAGTTCGACAGGCGCTTGATGCGGTTCACCGCGTGCAGCACGTGACGGGAATGACCGTGCGCGGTGTCGACGACGACGAGGTCGACGCCGGCATCGATCAGCCGCTCGGAGCGCTCGAAGCCGGTGTCGCCGACGGTGGTGGCGGCAGCAACGCGCAGGCGGCCGTGCGCATCCTTGCAGGCGAGCGGATGGGCGACTGCCTTCTCCATGTCCTTCACGGTGATGAGGCCGACGCAGCGATATTGATCGTCGACCACGAGCAGCTTCTCGATGCGGTGCTGGTGCAGCATCCGCCGCGCCTCGTCCTGACTGACATTCTCACGCACCGTGACGAGCCCTTCATGCGTCATCAGCTCGGAGACTTTTTGCCGGCGATCGGTGGCGAAACGGACGTCGCGGTTGGTGAGGATGCCGACCAGCTTGCCGGGCGTGTTCTTGCCGGCGCCGGTGACGACGGGAATGCCGGAGATGCCATGATCGCTCATCAGCTTCAGCGCATCGTCGAGCGTGGCGTCGGGGCTGATGGTGAGCGGGTTCACCACCATACCCGATTCATAGCGCTTGACCTGCCGCACCTGGGCGGCCTGCCCTTCGGGATCGAAGTTGCGGTGGATGACGCCGAGCCCGCCGGCCTGCGCCATGGCGATCGCCATGCGCGCCTCGGTGACGGTGTCCATGGCCGAGGCCATGATCGGGATGTTGAGCGGAATGGCGCGGGTGACGCGGGAGCGGATATCGACCTCGCCCGGCATGACGTCCGACAGGCCCGGCTTCAACAGCACGTCATCGAACGTAAAGGCTTCGCGGATGCCCTGAAGTTGCACCGTGGCCATCTGCCAACTCCTTCCTGCGGCCTTGCCGCAAATAGCTATGGATGAGCGCCGCCCTCGGCGTACCTTGCGGCATCGCCTAAAGAATCGGAGCCCATCGGTGGGGTTGACGCGGGTCGATAGCACGGCCGCGTGACGAATCAAAGCAATTCGGGCCGCTGGCCAGCCATGCACAGGAGTTTTTTGGGGCCGAAATCGGCGGGCACAGCCCCATGCGCCAGCCCAACCCTGACCGTCATTCCGGGGCGCGACGAAGTCGCGAACCCGGAATCCATCTCGCACCAACGCTGCGGCCCAATAGATTCCGGGCTCGCGCCAAGTGGGCGCGCCCCGGAATGACGGAGGCTGTGGGTCACACCGTTGTTACGCGGGATTTAGGTGCCATGCGTCGATCCGCATGGTCCCCGCCCGGCAGCGATGATAAGCCGCAACTCCACTCCTCCTTCCGATTTCATTGCCCCTCATGGTCGACAAGCAACGCGTCATTCCGCTGATCGTCGCCACGGCACTGTTCATGGAGAACATGGATTCGACCGTGATCGCCACTTCGCTGCCGGCGATCGCGGCCGACATCGGCACCAGCCCGCTGACGCTGAAGCTCGCGATCACGTCCTATCTGCTGTCGCTCGCGGTTTTCATTCCGGCGAGCGGCTGGACCGCCGACCGGTTCGGCGCGCGGATGGTGTTCGCGATCGCCGTCGGCGTGTTCATGGTCGGCTCGGTCGGCTGCGCGCTCTCGACCTCGGTCACCGATTTCGTGTTCGCGCGCATCCTGCAAGGCATGGGCGGCGCCATGATGACGCCGGTCGGACGCCTCGTGCTGCTGCGCTCGGTCGACAAGAGCGCGCTGGTCAACGCGATGGCCTGGGTCACCGTCCCTGCCCTGATCGGCCCGGTGATCGGCCCGCCGCTCGGCGGCTTCATCACGACGTATGCGTCCTGGCACTGGATCTTCCTGATCAACATCCCGATCGGACTGCTCGGCATCTTCATGGCGCTGCGCTTCATCGATCCCATCAAGAGCGAGGCGCAGGAGCCGTTCGATCTCTACGGCATGGTGCTCGCCGGCATCGGGCTCGCGGGCATCGCCTTCGGTCTCTCGGTTGCCGGGCTGAATCTCCTGCCGTGGAGCACGGTCGCGGCCCTGGTCGTGGGCGGTGCGATCTCGATGACGCTGTATGTCTTGCACGCCCGCCGCACGGGTTCGCCGGTCCTGGACTTCTCGCTCCTGAAGCTGCCGACGCTGCGTGCAGCCGTGTTCGGTGGCTTCCTGTTCCGGCTCGGCATCGGCGCACTGCCATTCCTGCTGCCGCTCCTGATGCAGATCGGCTTCGGCCTGTCGCCGTTTCAATCCGGCCTGGTCACTTTCGCCTCCTCGCTCGGGGCGATGGGCATGAAGACGCTGGCGGCGCGGATCATCCGCACGTTCGGCTTCCGCAACCTGATGACGGTGAACGCGATCGTCAGCGCGTTCTTCCTCGGCGTCTGCGCGCTGTTCACGGTGACGACGCCGCTGCTCATCATCATGGTGATCCTGGTGGTCGGCGGCTTCTTCCGCTCGCTGGAGTTCACCGCGATCAACACCGTCGCTTATGCCGACGTCGAGACCGCGCAGATGAGCCGCGCCACCACCCTCGTCAGCGTCAACCAGCAGCTCGCGATCTCGGCCGGCGTCGCCGTCGGCGCGGCTTGCGTCGAGACGACGATGTGGTTCAGCCATGTCAGCGAGCTCAACGCCGCCGTGTTCGCGCCGGCCTTCGTCGTGGTCGCGCTGACCTCGGCGGCGTCGAGCTGGTTCTTCTGGCAAATGCCTGCGGACGCCGGCCACGAGATCTCGGGGCGCAAGGCCGCGGAGATCGCGAGCCGCAAGGGCGCCGGCAAGGGTGCGGAGAAGGCCGCGGTCAAGGCGGCCTCCGAGGATACGCAGGACGTGCGGGACCAGCGGCTGGGGTAGCGGAAAGCAAGATTCCGGCTCTCCCCCGGACAAAAGTCCAAAACAGCCCCATGTACAAGTAGCCGATCATTTACATCTTTCCGAATTCGCTTCGACCCGTTTGACCCTCGTGGACCGCGCGAAAGGCGTAGTCCCTGGGGAGGTCGCCGAGCCACTTCTGCTCCCGCGCGGCGCGAGGTCGAACCAATGCCCAACGAACAGCGGGCACGTGGATCTCTCCAGCCAACGCGATCAGTCAGAGGCGCCCGATCCGATGGCGCGCGTTCACCGAGCGTTCACCGAGATGAACGCCCGTTTATGTTCGTGACTCCTGCTCCTCGCCGGCGCGCGCTTGCAACTTTTGCTCTTGGGCAATGTTGGCACGATGTCGAAACACCAACGAAGGAGGGACGTGCATGAAAAAGACCGCACTTGTCCTGGCGACCGTCGGCGCGCTCGGCGTGAGCGCGGTGGCGGCACCGACGCCGGCGGAGGCCCGCTGGCACGGCGGTTTTGGGCCGGCGCTGGCAGGCGGATTGATCGCAGGTGCCCTGATCGGCGGCCTCGCCTCATCCGCTTACGCCTACGGTCCGGGCTACGGCTACTACGGGTATCCGGGCTATTATGACGACTACTATGCACCGGCGTACTACGGCGGTTACTATCCGTGGGGCGGCTACACCAGGACTTACTACACCACCAGTTACGCCCCGGCTTACTACGGCTACCGCTATCGCCGTGTCGTGCGCCCGGCCTTCGCCTATTACGGCGGACCGTTCCCACGGCGGCACTTCTATTACCATCGCTGGCACCCTTACTGGTGAAGCGACGCCGCAAGAAAAGGGCTGGCGCGAGGCGCTGAGCCTGCAAAATGGTTTTTTGGTCGATGTCATTTCGCTTCGATCGAGAGAGTCCCTGCGCGCGGTAGCACCGAGACGGAACCGCGCGACACTCTCCCTGATAGGAACGATGGCATCGGCGCACCGTTCACAGACATCGGAAAACTCGAATGAGGGTTCGTTTGTCTCGAGCCCGAGCTTCGAAGGTTCCCCGTCAACCATGCTGCAAAGCAAATGGAGGAGGTTCAGGTGAACACGAGAAAGAACAGATTCCTATTGACCACAGCAGTGCTGCTCGCCGGCGTCGGCCTGGCATCGGCTCAAGGCATGCGTGAAGGCGCCGGTAGCGGGATGAGCGGAGGCGCGGGCGCTGGCGCGGCGGAATCCGGCCGCTCGGGCGGCGGAATGTCGCAAGGTGCAGGTGGTGCCTCTCACGGCGAAGGAATGACCCAGGGCCGCGCAGGTGGTCGGGCCGAGGGGCCCGCTGCGGCACCATCGCGTTCTGAGCGCAGTGAAGGAATGCGTGATACTGGCAAGGCCGACAGGGGCGAACGTCAGTCCGTCGGGCAGAGCCGAGGCGAACCCGACCAAGCACGTCAGTCCAGGTCCGAGCGCGACAAGAGCGGAATGAAGGACCAAACCATCGGTCAGAGCCGGAGCGACCGCGACGCTACGCGTCAGTCGCAAGGCGTAGAACAGGGTAAGAGCACGACCACAGGCGCTAACACCAAGGACAATGTCCGAGGCAAGAACGCGCAGGGTCAGAGCACGACAACGACTGGCGCGAACACCAAGGGCAACGCCCAAGGCCAGAACGCCCCGGGTCAGAGCACGACGACTGGCGCGAACACCAACGCGCAAGCTCCGAGTGCCCAGCAGAGCCAGGGCACGACGACCGGCGCCAATACTCAGGGACAAGTCAACACCCAGGCGCAAGCCCAGGGTGGGACGACTACCCAGAGCATGTCCGGCCGCGTGCAGGTGAGCGCACAGCAGCAGACAACGTTGCAGCAGTCGGTGTTGAGCTCAAGCAACGTGGACCGCGTGCGGGTCAACTTCAACTCGATCAACTTCGCCGTCAATGTCGGCGTGGTGGTGCCGCCGAGCATCTCCGTGGTGGCCGTCTCGGCATTCCCGGTGCTGATCGACATTTTTCCGGACTTCCGCGACGATAGCTTCTTCATCGTGGATGACGAGATCGTCGTCCTCGACCGAAGCCGCAGGATCGTCGACACTATTCCCGTCGGCCCGCGGACACACTTTGCCCGGCGCGGCGGCGCTGCCAGCGTCG
The DNA here is from genome assembly GCF_016031625.1 of Bradyrhizobium agreste. Lineage (GTDB taxonomy): Bacteria > Pseudomonadota > Alphaproteobacteria > Rhizobiales > Xanthobacteraceae > Bradyrhizobium > Bradyrhizobium agreste. Next base: position 230,844 of record NZ_JACCHP010000002.1, read on the forward strand.
CGGCGCTGAATCTCAGCCCCGACGAGATCCGCATTGTTCAACGGGTGCTGATTGAACGTGGCCTGATGTCTGGCCGTGCAGACGGCATCCTCGGGCCCGCTACGCGCGAAGCGCTGATCACCTTCCAGAGACAGGAAGGTTTCCAGACCACCGGCTCGATCGATACCCGGACGGTCGCTGCACTAGGCGTCTCCAACCAGATCCGCGCCACGCAGGGCCAATCGACGAGCGTTGGTCAGGGGACGACTGGCCAGTCGACGCAGCAGAACACGACCGGGCAAAGCACCGGTCAGACCAATGCGCCGGCGCAGCAGAACCAGACCACCGGCCAGGCTGGCCAGAACCAGCCGCCGACAACCGGACAGGCTCAGCAGAACCAGCCGTCCACAACAGGCCAGGCCCAGCAGAACCAACCGCCGACGTCGGGCCAGGCAGGCACACAACCGCCTGCTGGTCAGACCACCGGACAGGCGCCGGCCCAAAGCAACAGTCAGTCCACCAACCAGCCCAGCAACATGCCGTCTGGGCAAACCAACCAGAATAATGCCCCGCCGCCTTCGACGTCGGGTCAGCCGGCTCAGAATCAACCCAGCCGGTAAGATGCCCCCCAAGCCCCGCCTCTGGCGGGGCTCTTTTTTGCGGCCTGCACGGCGCGCGGGGCATGAAGATGCTGGCGGCGCGCATCATCCGCACCTTCGGCTTCCGCAATCCGGCGTCGCCAAGACCTCTCTTCTCGTCATTGCGAGCGAAGCGAAGCAATCCAGGCTGCATCCGCGGAGACAGTCTGGATTGCTTCGTCGCAAGAGCTCCTCGCAATGACGGAGTCTGCGGCTAGACCTTCGCTCCGCCGCGAAATCCCGTCGCCAGCACGTAACGCTCCGAGGAATCCTGCCGGCTCGCGGCGGGCTTGACGTGACGCACGGTAGCGAAGTCGCGCTTGAGCTGGGCCAGCAGATCGGCGTCGGCGCCGCTCTGGAACGTTTTGGCCAGGAACGTGCCGCCGGGCTTGAGCACGTCGCAGGCAAAGGCCGCCGCGGTCTCGACCAGGCCGACGATGCGGAGCTGGTCGGTCTTGCGGTGGCCGGTGGTGTTGGCGGCCATGTCGGACATCACGACGTCGGCCTTGCCGCCGAGCATCGCGGTCAGCTTCTCGGGCGCGTCGTTGTCCATGAAGTCGAGCTGCGCGAAATCGACGCCGGGAATCTCCGGCATCTCCAACAGATCGATGGCGACGACCTTGCCCTTGCCTTCGGTCGAGCCGACGCGCTTTGCTGCGATCTGGCTCCAGCCGCCGGGCGCCGCGCCGAGATCGACCACGGCCATGCCGGGCTTCAGGAGCCGGAACTTGTCATCCATCTCCAACAGCTTGAACGCAGCGCGCGAGCGATAGCCCGCCGCCTTGGCCTTGGCGACGTAGGGATCGTTGAGCTGCCGCTCCAGCCACAGCTTCGACGACAATTTGCGCTTGCCGCCGGTCTTGACCTGAACGTGCAAGCGGCCGGTGGTGTCCTTGGCCATACTCACCAGCTCCTGAGCGCGCCGTCCTCGCGCATCATCTCGACCAGCATGCCCTCGCGCAAGCCGCGGTCGGCGACCCGCAGGCGCGGCAGCGGAAAGGCGCGGCGGATGGCATCGAGAATGGCGCAGCCGGCCAGCACGAGATCGGCGCGCTCGACGCTGATACAGCTGTTGTTCGCGCGCTCCTCGTAGCTCATGCCGAGCAGCTTGTTGATGGTCGCGGTGATATCTGAGTCGTTCATCCAGATGCTGTCGATGCGGCGGCGGTCGTAGCGCGCCAGATTGAGATGAATGCCGGCCAGCGTCGTCACTGTGCCCGACGTGCCGAGCAGATGCATGTCGACGAGATCGCGGCCGTGCTCTTCCGCGAACGGCGCGACGTGGTTTGCGACCTCCTGCTCCATCGCCGCATAGATCTCCGGCGTGACGTCGCGGCCGCCGAACTGCTCGGCGAGGGTGACCACACCATACGGGATCGACATCCAGGCTTTTATGCGCGGCTCAGGATTGGTGGCGTCGCGCTCGATCCGCACCAGCTCGGTGGAGCCGCCGCCGATGTCGAACAGGATTGCGCCCCGTCCCCTGGGGTCGACCAGCGGCGAGCAGCCCAGCACGGCGAGCGTGGCCTCGGTCTCGCGGTCGATCACCTCGAGCTCGATGCCGGTTTCGGCCGCAACGCGGCTGCAGAAACCTTCCGCGTTCGAAGCCGCACGGCAGGCTTCGGTCGCGATCAGCCGCAGCCGCCTCGCCTTTCGCAAATTGATCTTGTCGCGGCAGATGCTGAGCGCGGCGATGGCGCGCTCGATCGCGGCATCGCTGATGCAACCTGTCGCCGAGACGCCCTCCCCGAGCCGGATGATGCGCGAGAAGGAATCGACGACGCGAAAGCCGTCCTGGGTCGGACAGGCGATCAGCAGCCTGCAATTGTTGGTGCCGAGGTCCAGCGCCGCATAGACGCCGGTTCCCGGCGCCTGCGCGCCGACGGCCGGATCGGTGGCCAACGCCACCGCCGCCATCGACCCCTCCAGCTCACCGTGCGGCCCATGCTGGCTCACATGGCCGTCGCGGAGCCGCGTGTGGTCATTCATACAAACTGTCTTTCCGCGGCCGGTCGGGCCGGTCTGGAATTGATTTTTCGCCTGAAACATTAGCAGCGCGGCAGGCCTGCGCAACATCGCATCACATGGGACCATGTCCAATCGTGCGTTGTCGTGAACGGGGGTGGTGGGCTATCTCAAGGGCGTCCGGTGCTCCGCTGCCGCGAAAATGCGCAAATGCCGGCTTTTCAGGTCAATTCCATGCAAGAACACACCAAATCGTCCACGCTCGAGAACGCTATTGCACTGCAAAAATATGGCGTCGGGCAACCGGTCCGCCGCAAGGAGGACGACACCCTGGTGCGCGGCAAGGGCCGCTACACCGACGATTTCAACCTGCCGAACCAGGCCTATGCCGTCATCGTCCGTTCCACCCACGCCCACGGCATCATCCGCGGCATCGGCCTCGATGCCGCCAAGGCGATGCCGGGCGTGCTGGGGGCGTGGACCGGGAAGGATCTCGATGCCGCCGGCTACGGCCCCTTCACCTGCGGCCTGCCGCTGAAGAGCCGCGACGGCTCGCCCCTGCTGCAGACCAACCGCCAGCCGCTGGCGACCGACAAGGTCCGCTTTGTCGGCGATCCCGTCGCCTTCGTGGTGGCGGAGACGCTGGCCCAGGCGCGCGACGCGGCCGAGGCGGTCGAGCTCGACATCGAGCCGCTGCCGGCGGTGACCGATCCCGAGGAAGCCGCCAAGCCCGGCGCGCCGCAGCTCTATGACCACATTCCGAACAACGTCGCGCTCGACTACCATTACGGCGACGCGGACAAGGTCAACGCGGCCTTCGCCAGCGCCGCTCACGTGACCAAGCTCGACATCGAGAACGCCCGCGTCGCCGTGGTTTCGATGGAGCCGCGCGTGGGGCTTGCCTCCTACGACACGAAGACCGAGCGCTACACGCTTCAGGTGCCGACCCAGGGCGTTGCCGGCAACCGCGCCAACCTCGCCAAGAACCTGAAGGTGCCGAACGAGAAGGTGCGCATTCTCACCGCCAATGTCGGCGGCTCCTTCGGCATGAAGAACATCAACTATCCCGAATATATGTGCATCCTGTATGCGGCGAAGGCACTGGGTCGGCCGGTGAAGTGGCTGGACGAACGCTCCACCAGCTTCCTCTCCGACAGCCACGGCCGCGCGCAGAAGATCCATGCCGAGCTCGCGCTCGATGCCGAGGGGCATTTCCTCGCCGCCAAACTGGCCGGCTACGGCAATCTCGGCGCTTATATCACGGGGGTTGCGCCGAGCCCGCTCTCGCTGAACACCGGCAAGAATTTTTCCAGCGTCTACCGGACGCCGCTGATGGCAGTCGACATCAAGACGGTGCTCACCAACACCACGCTGATGGGTGCTTATCGCGGTGCCGGCCGGCCGGAGGCGAACTATTACATGGAGCGGCTGATCGACCGCGCCGCCGACGAGATGGGCATCAACCGCCTGACCTTGCGCAAGCGCAACTTCATCAAGCCGAACCAGATTCCGTTCGCGGCATCCTCCGGCGTCACCTATGACAGCGGCGACTTCCCGGCCGTGTTCAACAAGGCGCTCGAAATCTCCGACTACGAGAATTTCGCGAAGCGCAAGAAGGAGAGCCGGAAGGCCGGCAAGCTGCGCGGCATCGCGGTCGGCTCCTATCTCGAGGTCACCGCACCGCCCGGCGTCGAGCTCGGCAAGATCGTGTTCGACCCCGACGGGACGGTGCAGCTGATCACCGGCACGCTCGATTACGGCCAGGGCCATGCCACGCCGTTCGCGCAGGTGCTGTGCGAGCAGCTCGGCGTCCCCTTCGAGAGCGTGAAGCTCGTGCAGGGCGATAGCGACATCGTCCACACCGGCAACGGCACCGGCGGCTCGCGCTCGATCACTGCGACCGGCCAGGCCATCGTGGGCGCCGCAAAGCTCGTCATCGAGAAGGGCAAGCGCGCCGCCGCGCACATGCTGGAAGCGTCCGAGGCCGACATCGAATTCGCCGATGGCCGGTTTACGATCGCCGGCACCGATCGCAGCATCGACATCATGGAGCTCGCCAAGCGGCTGCACGACGGCAAGGTGCCGGATGGCGTGCCTGACAGCCTGGACGTCGATCATACCAGCGAACCGGTCGCCTCGGCGTTCCCGAATGGCTGCCATGTCGCCGAGGTCGAGATCGATCCGGACACCGGTGTGGTGCAGATCGTGCGCTACAGCGCAGTCAACGATTTCGGCACGGTGATCAACCCGATGCTGGTCGCGGGCCAGCTCCATGGCGGCGTGGTCCAGGGCATCGGCCAGGCGCTGATGGAGCACATCCGCTACGACGAGAGCGGCCAGCCGATCACGGGCTCGCTGATGGACTACGCCCTGCCGCGTGCCGAGGACGTCCCCAACATGACGATCGGCGATCACCCGGTGCCCGCCACGACCAATCCGCTCGGCAGCAAGGGTTGCGGCGAAGCCGGCTGCGCCGGCAGCTTGTCCACGGTGGTGAACGCGGTCCTCGACGCGCTCTCGGACTACGGCATCAAGCACATCGACATGCCGCTAACCCCGGAGCGGGTGTGGCGCGCGATCCAGGACGCGAAGGCCAAGGCGGCGTAAGGGCCGTTCGTCATTCCGGGGCGGTCCGCAGGACCGAACCCGGAATCTCGAGATTCCGGGTTCGATGCTTCGCATCGCCCCGGAATGACGTTTCCGGTGATTACGCCGCCGTCTGCTCGCGCGGCTGGTAGATTGCGGTGTGCTGGCAATGCGCGAGCGGCGTCGTGCCGTTGGCGACGACGAGGCCGTCGAGCTCGACGAAGCGGTGGCCCTTCTTCTCGTAGTTCGCGGTGACTCTTGCGCGCGCGGTGATCTCGTCGCCGGCCCGCGCAGCCGCTAGCAGCTGCATGCGGCTGCCGACGTGAATCCAGGGGCCCAGAATGGTGTTGTCCACCAGCACGCGGTTCATGACGCGCTGGATCAGCCCGGGATGGCCGAGCCCCTCGCGCGTAAAAATCGGATCGGCCTCCCTGACATCGGCGAGATAGTCCGCCGCATCCTGCCCGGCCCAGCGGCGCGGGGTCGTTCCGAGCCATTTGCCCATTTCGAACGTCGCAGGACTGACAGGCTTGCGCTCGGCGACGGCGGGGACTTCGACATAGTCGCTCAGCGGCACCGCCGGCGCGGCCGCCGGCAGCGAGGCCGTCCCGGTCGCGCAGAGCTCGGTGCGGCTGAACACCTCGATGGTCAGCAGGCCGTTGTGCTCGGTGGCATCGACATCGGCGCTCTCGCCGTCATAGACCGGCTTGATGAAGCGGGCCTCGACCAGCCCGCGAGAGAGGAAATCGCGGCCCCAGCGCGCGATCGGCACGTGCATCATGTAGGCGAAGACGTCGACGCCGGGGACCAGCCCGCCGGAAAAGCCGAAGCGGCGCGCAACATTGTCATCATGCATCTTGTTTTCGGATTGTTTCGCGGTGTTGTAGGCCTCGACGCGGTAGGTTTCGAGCCGGCTCGGCATGGCTTGGCTTTCCCGTTCTTATTGTTTCAGGAGCGATCGTAGGGCCTGAGGAACTGGGGTCAATCCCCTCGCCTTTGCGGCCCGAATGCGGTACCACGCGGCGGAATGACCGAGACCCCGACCCGCATCTATGTCGACGCCGACGCCTGTCCGGTGAAGGACGAAATCTATCGCGTCGCGATCCGGCACGGCGTGCCCGTCAGCGTGGTCGCCGGCAATTTCATTCGCGTGCCGCAGGACCCGCTCATCGAGCGCGTTGCCGCTGGGACCGCCATGGACGCCGCGGACGATTGGATCGCCGAGCGCGCGAGGCCGGGCGACATCGTGGTGACCTCGGACATTCCGCTGGCCAGTCGCTGCGTCAAGGCGGGCGCCGACGTGATCGCCCCGAACGGCAAGCCGTTCACGGAGGAGTCGATCGGCATGACGCTGGCGGTGCGCAATCTGATGACCGATCTGCGCTCGGCGGGCGAAGTCACCGGCGGCCCGCGCTCGTTCTCGCCGCGCGACCGTTCCGCCTTCCTCTCGGCACTCGACCAGACGCTGCGCCGGATCCAGCGCCGCCGCGCAGATCAGGCCGCAACGAGTCAGGGCTGACCATGGCGCCGCCGCTGATCCAACTCAAAGACATCCGGCTGACATTTGGCGGAACACCGCTGCTGTCGGGCGTCGAGCTCAACGTCGCGCCATCCGAACGGGTCTGCCTGATCGGCCGCAACGGCTCCGGCAAGTCGACGCTGCTGAAGATCGCAGCCGGCCTGATCGAGCCGGACTCCGGCACGCGCTTCGTGCAGCCCGGCGCAACGGTGCGCTACCTGCCGCAGGAGCCGGATTTCGGCGCGCACCAGACCACGCTCGCCTATGTTGAGTCCGGGCTCGCGCCGGGGGACGACCATCACCAGGCGCGCTATCTGCTGGAGCAGCTCGGCCTCACCGGCGAGGAGGACCCGCATAACCTCTCCGGCGGCGAGGCCCGTCGCGCAGCGCTGGCCTTTGTGCTGGCGCCCTCGCCCGACATTCTGCTGCTGGACGAGCCGACCAATCATCTCGATCTTGCCACCATCGAATGGCTGGAGCAGGAGCTCGATTCCAGGCGCAGCGCGCTCGTGATCATCAGCCACGACCGCCGCTTCCTCACCAATCTCTCGCGCTCCACCGCCTGGCTCGATCGCGGCAGGATCAAGCAGATCGATCGCGGCTTTGCCTCGTTCGAGAGCTGGCGCGACGAGGTGCTGGCCGAGGAAGAGCGCGACCAGCACAAGCTCGATCGCAAGATCGTCGACGAGGAGCACTGGCTGCGCCACGGCGTCTCCGGCCGGCGCAAGCGCAACGTCAAACGCCTCGCCAATCTGCACGCGTTGCGCGCCCAGCGCCGCAACTACCGCGGCACCGCCGGCAGCGCCAATTTGGCAGCTAGCGAAGCCGAGCAGTCCGGCAAGCTGGTGATCGAGGCGAAGGGCATCACGAAATCCTATGGCGAGCGCAAGATCGTCGAGAATTTCTCCACCCGCATCCAGCGCGGCGACCGGCTCGGCATCATCGGTCCGAACGGCGCCGGCAAGACCACGCTGGTCAATCTGCTGACCGGCGGCTTGCCGCCCGATTCCGGCACAATACGGCTCGGGGCCAATCTGGAGATGGCGACGCTCGACCAGCACCGCGAAAGCCTCGATCCCAAATCGACCCTGGCCGAAGCGCTCACCGGCGGCCGCGGCGATCACGTCATGGTCGGCGGCAAGCCGAAGCACGTGGTCGGCTATATGAAGGACTTCCTGTTCGCGCAGGAGCAGCGCGGCACACCGCTGGAGGTGCTCTCCGGCGGCGAGCGCGGCCGGCTGATGCTGGCGCGCGCGCTGGCAAAGCCGTCGAATCTCCTGGTGCTGGACGAGCCGACCAACGATCTCGATCTCGAAACGCTCGACGTGCTCGAGGAGATGCTCGGCGACTACGAAGGCACCGTGATCCTGATCAGCCACGACCGCGACTTCCTCGACCGCGTCGTCACCTCCGTGATCGCGCCCGAGGGCAACGGCAAGTGGATCGAATATGCCGGCGGCTACAGCGACATGCTGGCGCAGCGCGGCGCCGATTTGAAGCGCGAGACGGCGAAGGCGCAAGCGCCAGTGGAGAAGAAAGAGGAGCGCGCCGCAACTCCGGCCGCGTCGGCACCCAAGCGCAAGCTGAACTTCAACGAGAAACACGCGCTGGAAACGTTACCGAAGAAGATAGAAACGCTTCACGCCGATATTGCAAAATTGCAGCGCGTGCTCGACGATCCCAACCTCTACGCCAAGGATCGCAAAAAATTCGACGACACCTCGGCCGCCATCGCCAAGGCGCACGAAGAACTGTCCGCTGCCGAAGAGCGCTGGCTCGAACTCGAAATGCTGAGGGAAGAGATCGAGCAGGCATAAGTTCGTAGGATGGGTAGAGCGAAGCGAAACCCATCGCTTAACGGGAATTTCTTCTGGGTTTCGCTTCGCTCTACCCATCCTACGGGTCCGGAAATAGAGAGATCATATGACCACTCCCCTCGCCGCAAAAATCGCCCGCGAATACGGCACGCCCTGTGCCGTCATCGACATGGACAGGGTCGAGCGCAACATCGCGCGGATCCAGAACGCCTGCGACGACGCCGGGATCGCCAATCGTCCGCACATCAAGACGCACAAGAACCCGACGATTGCCAAGATGCAGGTCGCGGCCGGCGCCAAGGGCATCACCTGCCAGAAGCTGGGCGAAGCCGAGATCATGGCCAATGCCGGCATCGACGACATCCTGATTAGCTACAATCTGCTGGGCGAAGAGAAGATGGCGCGCCTCGGCGCGTTGCAGGCGAAGGCCAACATGACGGTGGCAGCCGACAATTCGACCGTCGTCGCCGGCCTGCCCAAGGCGGCTGCGGCGTCAGGCCGGCCACTCTCGGTCGTGGTCGAGTGCGACACGGGGCGCAAGCGCGCGGGCGTCGAGACGCCGGCCGAGGCGATTGCCCTGGCGCGCGAGATCGCGGCGTCTGAGGGACTCGAGTTCGCCGGCTTCATGCTGTATCCGACCGAGACCGGCTGGGCCGAGGCGCAGAAATTCTACGACGAGGCGCTGGCCGGCGTACGCGCCCACGGGCTTGACGCCAAGATCGTCTCGACCGGCGGCACGCCGAACCTCGTCAATATCGGCAAGCTCAAGGGCGGCACCGAGCATCGCTTCGGCACCTACATCTACAACGATCGCATGCAGGTCGCCGCGGGCGTCGCCTCCTGGGACGATTGCGCTCTGCACATCTATTCGACGGTGGTGAGCCGCGCCGCGCCCGAGCGCGGCATTCTGGACGCCGGCTCGAAGACGCTGACCACTGATACCGGCGGGCTCGACGGCCACGGCCTGATCCTGGAGCACCCGGAGGCCAGGATCGCAAAGTTCGCCGAGGAGCACGGCTTCCTCGACCTGTCCCGCAGCAACACGCGCCCCAATGTCGGCGACGTCGTCCGCATCGTGCCGAACCATGTCTGCGTCGTCGTCAACATGATGGACGAGGTCGTGATGGTCCGCGGCGAGGAGATCGTCGGCACGCTGCCGGTCGCGGCGCGGGGGAAGCTGCGATAGGGTTCGTAGCAACCATTAAACGGTAGCTGCCTTTGGGGTCGTCTGCGTCTTCCAATGATGACGCCGTGCTCGCGGCGGTCAAGGCGTGGCCTGGCGGCAGATCAGGTGAGGTTAGGGCGAGCGACGGCCATCCTTGACCGCCGCTGCGCGCGACGTCGTGAGCAGCTGCAGGTCGGGACGAAGAAACGCGTGCCGGTCGAACTAAGAAACAGGGAATGATCGCATCGGTGGTTCGCCGCACCACGGCGTGCCGCGAGCCACCACGGCGTTGACGAAGATGAGCATCTTCCTGGCACAGGCAACGAGCGCGCGTTTGTGTTCCTTTCCGGCGGCAGTCAGCCGTTGATAGAGCTTGATGAGCTGCGGATTCCCTCGAAACGAAGCCGCCAGTGAAGCAGTATAAAGGGCACGACGCAGCCGCTTTCGTCCGCCCTCGATGTGTCGAACCCCGACCTGGTCACCGCTGTCGTCGTCATACGGCGCAAGGCCGGCGAGAGCGACGGCTTGCTCGCGCGTAACCCGTCCGATCTCGGGCAGACGCACCAGGATGGCAACGGCAGTCGGCAGCCCGACGCCATCGACGCTATTGATCAGCGCAAGCCTCTCGGCAAGATCGGGATACTTGCGGATCGAGGCGACCAGAGCCTTGAGTTCGGCGCTCTCACGTTGCTCCAGGCGAGCGATATCCTCATGCCAGAGCTTGTTGATTGCCACGTTACGGCAGCTCTCGATCCTATTCTTCAGGCGCGCGATATCCTCGCCGATCTGATCGATCATGGTCAGTTGCTCGGCGAACGACAGCAATCGAGGATCGGGTGCGGCGTGGATCTTGCGCACCGCCGCGGTACAGACGGCAATAAGAGCGGCATCAATCTTATCGTTCTTGGCCCGCCGCGAGTGGAATTTGGCATAGGCCCGGACTTGAGCCGGCTGGAACACCACAACCACAAACCGCTTGCGCCGCAGCTCGACGACGACAGGCTGCTCGTAACCGCCGCTCGCCTCGATGCCGATGCGTCTAACGCGGTGTTGTCGTAGCCACGCCAACAAAGTCGCATGACCTTCCGGCGTGTTTTTCACCTGCAGCTGCTCGCGGCGACCCTCGATCGCCACGTCGAGCTTCCGTTTGCCGGTATCGATCCCGGCACAGATCGTGGTATGCTTGGCCATCTTCGTCGATCCCTCCCTTGTGATGCGAACCTAAAGTTCGTTCAACCATTCGGGTCCCGATGAAGTGCCGATCGCGATCTCGCTACGTCAGACAGCCCTCAAGGCTTCGATGGGTACCGATCCGATCGAACGGCGACCCAGCTCGGGCGGCTACCCGGGCTGGGCCATTCCTCACGGAACGGCTCATTATAGGCGATCGCGCTAATACAAGGATGGGTAGAGCGCAGCGAAACCCATCGCTACCTGCGCGGGGCTTGAGATGATGGGTTTCGCTGCGCTCTACCCATCCTACAAGTTAAGCCACGCCAACACGCCCCGCCCCGCCGCAGCCCCGGTCGCGAACGAGGCCTGCAGCAGATAGCCGCCAGTCGGCGCTTCCCAGTCCAGCATCTCGCCGGCTGCGAACACACCTTGCAGCTTGCGCAGCATGAAGTGCTCATCGAGCTCGTCGAACAGAATTCCGCCTGCCGTCGAGATCGCGCGATCGATCGGAGCGACACCGGTGAGCTGAACCGGAATGGCGTTGATGAGCTGCGCGAGCTCCGCCGGCGAGAACGATGCCAGCGTTCGGTCGGAGGCAATGGCCGCCTCCTGCATCAATCCGATGCCGACCGGCGACAATTGCGCGGCCTTGCGCAGGAAGTTCGCCAGCGATTGCTTGCCGCGCACGCCCGACAGCCGCGTGGTCAGCGCCGCGGCGTCGAGGTCGGGCCGCAACGCGATCATCATCGTCGCCTGCCCGAGATTCAGCACGGCCTCGCGCAGTTCCGCCGACAGCGCGTAGATCGCGCCGCCTTCGATCCCGCTGCGGGTGATCATGGCTTCTCCGCGCACCGTGTGCTCGCGAAGCGTCAGCGCCACGCCCTTGAGCGGCTGACCCTCGAAACGGTCGCGGAACACGTTTGACCAAGCGACCGTGAAGCCGGAATTGGCCGGCCGCAGTTTTGAGACGGCAATGCCCTTTGCGGCGAGGATATCGACCCAGCTGCCGTCCGATCCGAGCCGCGGCCAGCTTGCGCCGCCGAGGGCGAGCAGCGTGGCGTTCGCTTCGAAGGTGCAGACGCCTTTCGGCGTCTGAAAGATCAGCCGGCCCTCGTCGTCCCAGCCGACCCAGCGATGGCGAAAGGCAAAACGGGCACCGGCGGCATCGAGCCGCCGCAGCCAGGCGCGCAGCAAGGGCGAGGCCTTGAACGCCTTGGGAAACACCCGTCCGCTGCTGCCGACGAAGGTCGGCTCGCCCAGCGCCTCGCTCCAGGCGCGCAGTGCATCCGGCGAAAATGCCTCGACCGCGGCCCGCAGCTTCGGTGCCGCCTCGCGGTAGCGCGCCATGAATTGCGGCAGCGGTTCGCTGTGGGTGAGATTGAGCCCGCCGCGGCCGGCCATCAGGAATTTGCGCCCGGCCGACGGCATCGCGTCGTAGACCGTGACGCGGGCGCCGCCCTGCGCCAGCACCTCCGCCGCCATCAGCCCGGCGGGACCGGCGCCGATGACGGCGATGTGGTTGTCAGGTGAGATCATGGCGGGAGATTAGGGCAGATTTTCGCGCCGGAAACAGTGTCATTCCGGGGCGCGCGTTGCGCGAGCCCGGAATCCATCGGACGGCAGAGTTGGTGGCGCGATGGATTCCGGGTTCGTCGCCTTGCGACGCCCCGGAATGACAGCGGGGCTAAAGCTTGATCCCCGCCCGCGCCGCGGCCTGCGCGACGTATTTCTGCGTCTGCTCGAACGCGCCCTGCAGGGCCCTGGCCTTCGACATGTCGCTGATCTCGGCGAAATGCGCGGCGATCGCATCCGGCGTCCACTCGCTCTCCGGCAGATTGATGCCTTCGCTCTCCACGATCTTGATCACCGCGAACGAGCCGGCACCGGCGCCCATGATGGTGCGGGTCGGGGCATCCTCGCTCAGCATGTACTCAACGGCGGGCGTGATCGCGTTCGGCTTCATCAGCTGCAGCGCCTGCGGCGGCAGCAGCTCTTCGGTCATGCGCGTCGCCGCCGTTGGCGAGATGATGTTGACGCGGATGTCGTTCTTGCGGCCCTCCTCGGCGAGCACGTTCATCAGGCCGACCATGCCGGATTTCGCTGCGCCGTAATTGGCCTGGCCGAAATTGCCGTAGAGACCGGAGGACGACGTCGTCAGCACGATGCGGCCGTAATTGCGGTCGCGCATGCCGGCCCAGGCCGCCTTGCAGCAATAGAAGGTGCCGACGAGATGCACGTCGAGCACCTTCTGGAAATCGGCGACCTCCATCTTGCCGAACGACTTGTCGCGCAGGATGCCGGCATTGGCGCACAGGAGGTCGACGCTGCCCCATTCCTTGGTGGCGCGCTCGACCATGGCGGTGACCTGCTCGAAATTCGAGACGTCGGCGCCGTCGGCCATCGCGGTGCCGCCGGCTTTGCGGATCTCCTCGACCACGGCTTCGGCCGGCGACAACGAGCCGCCGGTGCCGTCTCGCGCGCCGCCGAAATCGTTGACCACGACCTTGGCGCCGCGGCTCGCCAGCCCCAGCGCATGCGCCTTGCCGAGACCATTGCCCGCGCCGGTGACGATGGCGACGCGTCCGTCGAACCTGATTGCCATGAGTGCGTTTCCCAGATGTTAGACCGGTCATGGCCGGGCTTGACCCGGCCATCCATCAAAATCGACAGGCTTTTGAGCAGCGATGGGTTGCCGGGTCAAGCCCGGCAACGACGGCGCCGGCTTACGCGAAATAGATCAGGCCAAGCCAATCCGCGACCAGCGCCGGCTTGTCCTCGCCTTCGATCTCCACGGTGACGTTAGTGCGGGACTGCAATTCGTTCGGCTTGCGCAACCTGGCCTCCGCCAGCACGAAGCGGCCGCGCACGCGCTTGCCTGACCGCACCGGCGAGATGAATCGCAGCTTGTCGAAACCGTAATTCACGCCCATCGTGGTGCCGGCGATGACAGGCATCACCTCGTAGGACATGATCGACAGCAGCGACATCGTGAGAAAACCGTGCGCGATGGTGGTGCCGAAAGCGGTTTCCTTCTTCGCACGCTCCGGATCGACGTGGATGAACTGGTGATCCTCGATCACGTCGGCATAGGCGTCGATGCGCGGCTGGTCGATCAGGTGCCACGACGATACGCCGATCTCCTTGCCGACCATGCCCTGATAGGCCTCGAGCGTAACAGGCGGCTTCTTCCAGACTTCGTTCATGGTAACTCCAATTGCCGTCATTCCGGGGCGCGCGAAGCGCGAGCCCGGAATCCATTTGACAGCGGACTCTGCCGCAAAATGGATTCCGGGTTCGATGCTGCGCATCGCCCCGGAATGACAAGCTCCACTATGTCTCACTCCGTGTCTTCGCCAGCTCCGGAAAATCCTCCTCACGGAATTCCCGGCCACGCAGCGGATCGGTGCGATCGTCGTCGCGTTCGAGCCGTCGGAGCTGCACGCGGCGGATCTTTCCAGAGATCGTCTTCGGCAGCTCGGTGACGATTTCGAGGCGGCGGATGCGCTTGAACGGCGCCAGACGCGCGTGCAGGTGCTTGAAGATGGACAGCGCGGTCTCCGGCGCGCGTTCCGCACCCGACGTCAGCAGCACGAAGGCCTTGGGAATCGCGAGCCGGATCGGGTCGGGGCTCGGCACCACCGCGGCTTCCGCGACCAGCTCGTGCTCGAGCAGCACGCTCTCGAGCTCGAACGGGCTGATGCGGTAGTCGGAGGATTTGAACACGTCGTCGGACCGGCCGACGAAGGTGAGGTAGCCGTCCTCATCCGAAAACACGACGTCGCCACTGCGATAGAGCGCGCCTTCGGCGCCGGACAATTTGCCGTCGTCGCCCTGATAGCCTTGCATCAGGCCGGCGGGGCGGTCAGCGCCCAGCACCAGCGTCACCTCGCCCTCCCTCGCGGGATGGCCGTCGGCATCGCTGATCTGCACGCGATAGCCCGGCAGCGGCCGGCCCATCGAGCCGATCTTGATGGGCTGGCCCGGCGAGTTGCCGGCGAGCGCCGTGGTCTCGGTCTGGCCGTAGCCGTCACGAATGGTGAGGCCCCAGGCGGCCTGAACCTGATCGATCACTTCAGGATTGAGCGGTTCGCCGGCGCCGCAGACTTCGCGCAAAGCCACCTTGAACGAGGCGAGGTTCTCCTGGATGAACAGCCGCCACACCGTCGGCGGCGCGCACAGCGTGGTGACGCCGCAGCGGCCGATGGTGGCGAGCAGCGCCTTCGCATCAAAGCGAGGCTGGTTCACCACGAACACGGTCGCGCCCGCATTCCACGGCGCGAAGAAGCAGCTCCAGGCATGCTTGGCCCAACCGGGCGAGGAGATGTTGAGATGGACGTCGCCAGGCTTCAGGCCGATCCAGTACATGGTGGAGAGATGGCCGACGGGATAGCTGCGCTGGCTGTGCCGTACCAGTTTTGGCTTTGCCGTCGTGCCCGAGGTGAAATACAGCAGCATCGGGTCGTCGGCGTTGGTCGGGCCGTCGGGCTTGAAGCTCTCGGAAGCGTTGGCCGCTTCGTCATACCCAAGCCAGCCGTCGGAGGCCGCGCCGACGACGATGCGGACGACGTTCTCCGCGCCCAAGCTCGCGAACTTCGCCACCTGGTCCTGCGCGGCGACCACCGCCTTCGCCTTGCCGCGATCGAGCCGGTCGCGCAGCTCGTCCGCGGTGAGCAACGTCGTGGCGGGAATGACGACGACGCCGAGCTTCATCGCCGCGAGCATCGTCTCCCACAGCGGAACCACATTGCCGAGCAGCAGCAGCAGATGATCGCCGCGCCTCAAGCCCTGGGCGCGGAGGAAGTTGGCCACCTGGTTGGAGCGGCGCGACAGCGCCGCGAACGACAGTTTTGTCTGTTTGTCCTGCGCGGCATCGACGATCCAGAGCGCGGGGCGGTCCCTACTTTCGGCATTGGCCGCCAGCTCGGCGTCGAACCAGTCGAGCGCCCAGTTGAAAGGAACCTGATCGGGCCAGCGGAAACCTCTGACCGCGGCCTCGTAATCGGTGCGGTGTTGCAGAAGGAACGCGCGTGCTTCCTGGAATGTGGTCATCAAGCTTTCCCGGCTAAGCTCCTAACGTGCTTGATAATTCCGGAAAAATCCACCCCGCCATGGCCGGCTGCGTCGAAAGACTGATAGATCTCCTGGGCATGCTTGCCGAGCGGCGTCGCCGCGCCCGCAGCCTTGGCCGCATCCTGCGCCAGGGTGAGGTCCTTCACCATCAGCGCCGAGGCAAAGCCCGGCTTGTAATCGTTGTTGGCCGGCGAGGTCGGCACCGGGCCCGGCACCGGGCAATAGGTCGTCAGCGACCAGCACTGGCCCGACGAGGTCGAGGCGACATCGAACAGCGCCTGATGCGAGAGCCCGAGCTTTTCAGCCAACGCAAAGGCCTCGCTGACCGCGATCATGGAAATGCCGAGGATCATGTTGTTGCAGATCTTGGCGGCCTGGCCGGCACCGGCGCCGCCGCAATGCACGATCTTCTTGCCCATGTTCTCGAGCACGGGCTTTGCCGCGGCAAATGCCTGCTCCTCGCCGCCGCACATGAAGGTGAGCGTCGCACCCTTGGCACCGCCGGTGCCGCCGGAGACCGGTGCATCGACCGAGAGCACGCCGTGCTTGGCCGCAAGCGCATGCGCGGCCCGCGCGCTTTCGACGTCGATGGTGGAGCTGTCGATGATCAGCGCGCCCTTGGTCATGACGGGCACGACCTCGTTCCAGACGCCGAGCACGTGCTTGCCCGCGGGCAGCATGGTGACGACGACATCGGCGCCCTTCACCGCGGCGGGCGCGCTCTCGGCGATGCTGGCGCCATCGGCCTTGGCCTGATTACGGGAGGCTTCGACGAGATCGAACGCCACCACCTTGTGGCCGGCCTTGACGAGGTTGGCCGCCATCGGGCCGCCCATGTTGCCGAGACCGATGAATGCGATCGTGGCCATTGTCGTTTCCTCCGCTGTTGCGTTGTTAATTGAACCTCAGCTCGTCCGCGCCGATGTCGGCGAGATAGGGCGCAAGCATCTCCGGCGTCACATCCTCGATCCGCGGCGGCGACCAGGTCGGGTTGCGGTCCTTGTCGATCACGGCGGCGCGCACGCCCTCGCGGAAATCGTCGCTGCGGAAGACCTCCAGCGCGGCGCGGTATTCGCGCACCAGGCACTCTTCCAGGCGCGATCCGCGCGCAAGCCGCAGCAGCTTCAGCGTCACCACCATGCCGCGCGGCGATTTTTCGTTCAGCGTCTTCAGCGTCGCCAGCGCGAACTCGGAGCCATCACGCTTCAGCGCAGCGATGATGTCTTCCATGCGGTCGAAGCCGAACAACGCATCGATGATGGGCTCCCTGGCGGCGACCGGCCCCGCGGTCTCGCCGGTGGCAAAACCACCAATGAGCTTGCCGACATCGGCAGCGGTGGCACCAAGGCACAGCTGCGTCAGCGCGTCACGCAGTTCGGGCAATCTCGCCGCCGGCACGACCCAATCGGCAAACCTCGCATGGATCGCGTCCGGCCCGTTCATGGTCTGGCCGGTCAGCCCGAAATAGGTGCCGATCTCGCCCGGCGCATGCGACAGCAGATAGGTGCCGCCGACATCGGGGAAGAAGCCGAGGCCAACTTCCGGCATCGCCAGCTTGGTGCGGTCGGTGACGACACGATGGCTGGCATGGGCCGACAGCCCGACGCCGCCGCCCATCACGATGCCGTCCATGAAGGCGACATACGGCTTCGGGAACTTCTTGATCCGGGCATTGAGGATGTATTCCTCACGCCACAGGATCTTGCCGAGATCGCCACCAGCCTTCGAGCTCTCCCAGAGCGTACGAATGTCGCCGCCGGCACACAGGCCGCGCTCGCCGGCGCCTTCCAGCAGGATCACGGCAATTGCAGGATCAGCTTCGAAGCGATCGAGCGCCCTGTCGATGTCGCGAAACATCTCCAGCGTCACGGCATTGATCGCCTTGGGCCGGTTCAGCCTGATGATACCGGCCGCGCCTTCGATGCGCGCGATCAGATCGCCCTCCTCCACCCCGCTCATCGCGCGCCCTCGATCAATTTGCGCGCCACGATGAGCCGCATGATTTCATTGGTGCCTTCGAGGATCTGGTGCACGCGCAAGTCGCGCACGATCTTCTCGATGCCGTATTCGCTGAGGTAACCGTAGCCGCCGTGAAGCTGCAGCGCATGATTGGCGACCTCGAAGCCGACATCGGTGCCGAAGCGCTTGGCCATCGCGCACAGCATGGTGGCGTCGGGGTCCTTGCGGTCGAGCGCCGCCGCAGCGCGCCACAGGAAAGTGCGCGCGGCCTCCAGCTCGATTGCCATGTCGGCGAGACGGAATTGCAGCGCCTGGAATTCGTCCAGCCGCTTTCCGAACGCCTTGCGCTCCTTCATGTAGGCGCGCGCTTTGTCGAGCGCTGCTTGCGCGCCGCCGAGCGAACACGCCGTGATGTTGAGGCGACCACCGTCGAGGCCGGCCATCGCGATCTTGAAGCCCATGCCCTCCTCGCTGAGGCGATTGGCAACGGGCACGCGGGCGTTCTCGAACATCACCGCGCGGGTCGGCTGCGCGTTCCAGCCCATCTTTCGCTCGTTGGCGCCGAACGAGACGCCCGGCGTCTTACCGTCGATCACGAGGGTCGAGATGCCGCCGGGGCCATCGCCGCCGGTGCGCACCATCGCGACCAGCAGATCGGTGCCGCCGGCGCCGGAGATGAACTGCTTCTGGCCGTTGAGGACGTAATGGTCGCCGTCGCGCACCGCGCGGGTGCGGAGCGCGGCCGCGTCCGAGCCGGCGCCCGGCTCGGTCAGGCAGTAGCTCACGATCAGCTCCATGGTGCAGAGCTTCGGCAACCATTGATGGCGCTGGGTGTCGCTGCCGAAGGCATCGATCATCCAGCTCGCCATGTTGTGGATGGAGATGAAGGCCGAGGTGGTCGGGCAGCCCGTCGCCAGCGCCTCGAAGATCAGCGCCGCGTCGAACCGCGTCATCGCGGATCCCCCGACATCCTCGCGGATGTAGATGCCGCCGATGCCGAGCTTGGCCGCCTCGCGCATCACGTCGACGGGGAAATGCTTCTCCTCGTCCCAGCGCAGCGCGTGCGGCGCGATCTTCTCGGCCGCAAACGCCAGCGCCATGTCGCGAAGGATGACCTGATCCTCGTTCAGAGCGAACTGCATTTCAAAACCCCCGCCGGCTAGGGTCACCTCTCCCCTGCGGGGAGAGGTCGATTTGCGCAGCAAATCGGGTGAGGGGGCGCTGCTCCGACGAGAGACCGTAACCCCTCACCCGGCGCTCCGCGCCGACCTCTCCCAAAGGGAGAGGTAATTTCCCGATGCCGCTGGAGCTCACACCAATCGTACTACTTCATCAGCGGGATCGAGAACTCCGCGCCTTCCTTGACGCCCGACGGCCAGCGCGAGGTCACCGTCTTGGTCTTGGTGTAGAAGCGGACCGAGTCCGGACCGTGCTGGTTGAGATCGCCGAAGCCCGACTTCTTCCAGCCGCCGAAGGTGTAATAGGCGATCGGCACCGGGATCGGCACGTTGATGCCGACCATGCCGACGTTGACCCTGGCCGCGAAGTCGCGCGCGGCATCGCCGTCGCGGGTGAAGATGGCAACGCCGTTGCCGTAGTCGTGGTCGGACGGCAGCGCCAGCGCTTCCTTGTAATCATGCGCGCGCACGACCGAGAGCACGGGGCCAAAGATCTCTTCCTTGTAGATCCGCATGTCCTTGGTGACGTTGTCGAACAGCGAACCGCCGAGATAGAAGCCGTTCTCGTAGCCCTGCATCTTGAAGCCGCGGCCATCGACGGCGAGTGTTGCGCCTTCCTTGATGCCGATATCGATGTAGTTCTTGACCTTCTCGACCGCCTCGCGCGTCACCAGCGGCCCGTAATCGGCCGAGGGATCGATCGAGGTGCCGATCTTCAGGGATTCGACGCGCGGGATCAGCTTTTCCATCAGGCGGTCGGCGGTGGACTTGCCGACGGGGACCGCGACGGAGACGGCCATGCAGCGCTCGCCGGCGGAGCCGTAGCCGGCGCCGATCAGCGCATCGACAGCCTGGTCCATGTCGGCGTCGGGCATGACGATGGCGTGGTTCTTGGCACCGCCGAAGCACTGGCAGCGCTTGCCGGTCTGGGCGGCGCGCTCATAGATGTACTGCGCGATCGGCGTCGAGCCGACGAAGCCGACGGCCTTGATGTCGGGGTCGTCGAGGATGGCGTCGACGGCTTCCTTGTCGCCGTTGACGACGTTGAGGATGCCGGCCGGCAGGCCCGCCTCGATCATCAGCTCGGCGAGCTTCATCGGCACGCCAGGATCGCGCTCGGAAGGCTTGAGGATGAAGGCATTGCCGCAGGCGATCGCGGGGGCAAACTTCCACATCGGGATCATCGCCGGGAAGTTGAACGGCGTGATGCCGGCGACGACGCCGAGCGGCTGGCGCATCGAATAGATGTCGATGCCGGGCCCGGCGCCTTCGGTGTACTCGCCCTTCATCAGATGCGGGATGCCGCAGGCGAATTCCGCGACCTCGAGGCCGCGCTGGATGTCGCCCTTGGCGTCCGGCACGGTCTTGCCGTGCTCGCGCGCGAGCAGCTCGGCGAGCTTGTCGTAATCGCGCTGCACCAGCTCGACGAATTTCGTCATCACCCGCGCGCGGCGCTGCGGGTTGGTGGCGGCCCACTCGGGCTGTGCGGCGCGCGCGTTCTCGACGGCGGCGCGGACCTCGGCCTTCGACGCCAGCGCTACCTTGGCCTGGACGTCACCGGTCATCGGCTCGAAAACGTCGGCGGTGCGACCAGAGGTGCCCTTGACCTCCTTGCCACCGATGAAATGTCCGATTGAACGCATGGAATGGTCTCCTTCAGGCCGAGCGTGGTCATTTTGACAAATCCTATTGACCTGCATTTTATAGGATTCAAGTCTGAGATAATGCACCATAGATGTGCGAAAATGCTGGATCAAGGCGCTATCGATTGGGACGACTTTCGCTTCGTGCTGGCCATCGTGCGGGGCGGCTCGGTCTCGGCTGCGGCAAAACAGCTGGGGGTCGACCATGCGACAGTGATCCGCCGCGTCGACCGGCTGGAGAAGCACCTCTCGGCCAAGCTGTTTGACCGGCGCAAGACCGGCTACCTCCTCACCGAGGCGGGCCAGCGCGTCGCCGACAGCGCCGAAGCCATGGAATCCACCATCGTCGCCAACCAGGAGCAGGTCGGCGGCTCCGTAGCGCGCCTGACCGGCACCGTGCGGATCGGCGCGCCTGATGGCTTCGGCACCGCCTTCCTGGCGCCGCGGCTGACACCGTTCGCAGACCGCTATCCCGATCTCGACCTGCAACTTGTGGCGACCGCACGGCTGTTCAGCCTCTCCAAGCGCGAGGCCGACATCGCCATCAGCCTGACCATGCCGAAGGAAGGCCGCATCGTCGGCCGCAAGCTGCTCGACTACCGCCTCGGGCTCTATGCCGCCCCTGGTTATCTCGACCGTTTCCCGAAAATCGCCTCAAGGCAGGACCTGACGCAGCACCGCTTCGTCGGCTACATCGAGGAACTCTTGTTCACGCCGGAGCTCGACTATCTGCCGCAGGTGTCGCCGCGGATCTCGGCGCGCTTTCGCAGCGCCAATCTGATCGCGCAGCTCAACGCCACGCTCTCGGGCTTCGGAATCGCCGTCCTGCCCCACTTCATGGCGAGCGATTATCCGCAGCTCGTGGCCGTGCTGCCGGACGAGATCTCGATCACACGGACATTCTGGATGCTGATGCACGCCGACAGCAAGGACTTGGCGCGGATCAGGGCCGTGGCGGATTACATCAGCGAGATCGTGGAGCGCGAGCGCGCGCTGTTTGCGGGGCGATAGGGCCTAGCTTTTCGCCTTCTTCGCAGCAGCAGCCTTCGGCTCACGCTTCGCGCCCTCGAGCGCGTGGTCCCGGCCCGCCTTCAGCACCTCGTCGGACAATTCGCTCGAGCCGGCGATGCGCGCCAGCAGCATGGTACCGGCCATCGTCGCCAGCGTCGCGATCGCCTGCTTGCGCGCCGCCTTGCGCGGCATGTTCGGGATGGTGTCGGTCAGGGTCTCGATCATCTCGTCGAGCTTGCCGGCAAAGGCCTTGCGTGTCTTCGGGCTCTCGCGGGCGATCTCGGCACCGAGCGCGGGAATCGAGCAGCCGTGACCGGGATTGTCGCGATGCAGCGCGGACAGATAGCTTTCCGCGATCAGCGCCAGCCGTTTTTCCGGAGCGGCCTCGCCGGTGAGCTTGCGCCAGTGTTCCATTGAACGGTCCATGGCGTAGGCAAAGGCCTCGATCACCAGCGCCTCCCGGGAATCGAAATGCGCATAAAAGCCGCCGTGGGTCAGGCCCGCCTCCTTCATGAGGTCGGCGACGCCGATGCCGTGGGCGCCCTTTTCCCGCAGCCGCACCGAGGCCTTCTTCACGATGCGATCGTGGGTTTCCTGCTTGTGTTCCCGGGAATAGCGCATGCGAAGCTCATTGGATGTCGGAGATCATCTCATAGCACAGAAACGGACCGGTACGTGCATTAATTCACGTCAAGACATCGCGTTCATGGAGAAGGTTGCCGTCGCATGGACGGCGAGCGCACCCTTGCCGTCGCGGACGAAACCTTCGGTATAGCTGGTCTGCCGCCCGAGCTTGATGATCTTGCCCTCGGCCGAGATCAGCCCCGAGCGAACCGACAGCGGGCGCAGATAGGTCAGCTTCAGATCGAGGGTCACCGAGCTTTGTCCGGCCTCGAGCCGGGTCGAGATGGCACATCCCATGGCGGTATCGAGCAGCGCCGCCGCGGTCGCGCCATGGAGCAGACCAATGGTGTTTTCGAGATCCTCGCGCGGCTCCAGTTCCATGACGATCCGGCCCGGCTCGACCACGGCCATCGTGAAGCCGATCAGCTTGGCGAAGGGCGGCGGCGGCAGCCGGCCGTCGCGGATGCCCAGCATGGCATCCATGCCCGACAGGCCCATGGCCGCCCGCGCGACCGGCGCGGGCGCCTGCCAGTCCACCACGCGCTGGCGCCGCTGCGCGGGCGAAAACAGGTCGGGTTGATCGTCACCGGTCATGGCAGCCTCTTTAAATGATGATTGTCATACTATGCCACGGACTTCACGCTGGCAACCCGCCCTCCCTGCCGCTTGACAAGAACTACGTTTCGGCCCGGAAGTGATCCCGACCGGCGCGCCCCGCGCATGTCCACGAAAGCCTCGAGACTTAACGATGGAAATGCTCAACCACCATTGCGGCGTGACGCGCGATGCGCGCGGCGTCGTTCATGTCGCCATCTGCAACGCCGGCGCGCTCAACATTCTCGGCTCGCCGGTCACCGACGCCGTGCGCGAAGGCCTGCAGCAGCTCGCATCCGACCGCAGCATCCGCGCCGTGGTGCTGCGCGGCCAGAGCGAGAAGAGCCTGATCGGCGGGGCCGACATCAAGGAGATGGCGGGGCTCGACCAGACATCTGCTGAAGCCTTCATCAGCCGCCTCCGCGACCTCTGCGAGGCGGTGCGCCAGTTCCCCGCCCCGGTCATCGCACGCATGCCAGGCTGGTGCCTCGGCGGCGGGCTCGAAGTGGCCGCGGCCTGCGACTTCCGCATCGCCACGCACGATGCCCATTTCGGCATGCCGGAGGTGCGTGTCGGCATCCCCTCGGTGATCCATGCCGCGCTGCTCCCGCACCTGATCGGCTGGGCCCGCGCGCGCTGGCTGGTGATGACGGCGGAGAACATCGATGCCCCGACAGCGCTGGCGTGGGGCCTGGTCGACAAGGTCGCCGCGCCTGGCGAGCTGGATGCCGAGGTCGAGCATCTGGTGAAGGCTTTGCTGGAATGCGGTCCCGAAGCGCTGCGCTCGCAAAAGGCGTTGCTGCGGCGATGGGAGGAGCTGCCGCTGACGGAGTCGGTGAATCTGAGCGTCAAAGTCTTCGGCGAGTCGTTCCTGACCGACGAGCCGACGCGGCTGATGGGCGCGTTTGTGAACCGGAAGCGATAGGACCCGGGCTTTCGGTGCCCCGGACGCAGCGCACCTTTGCGGTGCGCTGCTGAGCCGGGGCCCATGCACCAACAAGGCCGGCGCGAATCTGGTCCCGGCTCTGCGTCGCAACGTTGCACGTTGCGCCGGGTCCGGGACACGCACGAGCAAGTCACCGCCCCAACAATTCTCATCCGACCCACGACATTTTCTCACCCCGGCCGCGGTTGCATTTTTTGCGTCGCATCATATGATGATCATAATCTTACACGTCATCGCCAGGGAGTTCCATCATGGCCGAAGCCGCCGATCCCGTCGTCATCGTCTCCGCCGCACGCACCCCGCTCGGCCGATTCATGGGCGAGCTTTCGCCGCTTCCGGCGCATAAGCTCGGTTCACACGTGATCGGGGCGGCGCTGGAGCGCGCCAGGCTTGCGCCGGAGAAGATCGACGAGGTCTTCATGGGCTGCGTGCTGCCGGCAGGCCAAGGCCAGGCGCCGGCGCGACAGGCGGCACGCAGCGCGGGGCTACCCGATGCGACCGGCGCAACCACCGTCAACAAGGTCTGCGGCTCCGGCATGAAAGCAACCATGCTAGCGCACGACATTATCCGCGCCGGCTCGGCCGACATCGTCGTCTCCGGCGGCATGGAGAGCATGAGCAACGCGCCCTATCTGCTGGCCAAGGCGCGCGGCGGCTATCGCGTCGGCCATGATCGCATCATCGACCACATGATGATGGACGGCCTGGAGGACGCCTACGAGACCGGCCGTTCCATGGGCGATTTCGGCGAAGCGACCGCGGAAGCCTATCAGTTCACCCGCAAGGATCAGGACGCCTATGCGATGGAGACGCTCACCCGTGCCCGCAAGGCCGTCGAGGGCGGCGCGTTCAACGCCGAGATTGCACCGATCACGCTGACCGAAAAGGCCGGACCGCGCGTGATCGCCAATGACGAGCATCCGCTCAAGGTCGACCCCGCCAAGATCCCCGAATTGAAGCCGGCGTTCCGCGCCAACGGCACCATCACGCCGGCCGCCTCCTCCGCCAATGCCGACGGCGCCGCCGCGCTGGTTCTGACGAAGCGCTCGCTTGCTGACCGGGACGGCCTGCCGGTTCTCGCCGAGATCAAGGGCCACGCCACCCACAGCCAGGAGCCGCAATGGTTCACCACGGCGCCGATCCCGGCGATCCGCAAGCTGCTGGACAAGGTCGGCTGGGCTGCCTCCGATGTCGACCTGTTCGAGATCAACGAGGCTTTCGCAGTCGTGGCGATGGCGGCGCAGCGCGACCTCGGCATTCCCCGCGACAAGCTGAACGTCAATGGCGGCGCCTGCGCGCTGGGCCACCCCATCGGCGCGACCGGCGCGCGGCTGATCGTGACGCTGCTGCATGCGCTGGAGGCACAGAACCTCAAGCGCGGTGTCGCGGCGCTGTGCATCGGCGGCGGCGAAGCCACCGCAATCGCCGTCGAGCGGCCGGCGCGCTGATCGTCAATGTCTGAAATTGAGGGAAGTTCGACATTTCAGACTTCCCCTATTTGTGCCAGTTTGGCAGGCGTGGCGAGCCCGCTACTGACACAGCGTTGGCAGCAAACACGCTCTAAGTAATGCCCCTCCTTTCGGTCTCCAAGGAAATTAGATGATCTCGAACTGGCTCGCGGCAACCCTCAATCGCCGCAACATCCATTACGGCTGGGTGATGGTCGGCGTGACCTTCCTTGCCGCGCTGATCAGCGCCGGCACGGTCGGCGCGCCCGGCGTGTTCATCGTTCCCCTGCAGAAGGAGTTCGGCTGGAGCACGGCGGAGATCTCCTCCGCGCTGTCGATCCGCTTCATCCTGTTCGGACTGATGGCGCCGTTCGCGGCCGCCCTGCTCAACCGCTATGGCCTGCGCAACGTCACGCTGGCCGCCCAACTGATCGTGGTCTCAGCGCTCGTGCTCTCGCTCGGCATGACGGAAGTCTGGCAGCTCATCGCCCTGTGGGGCGTCGTGATCGGGATCGGCACCGGCATGACGGCCTTGGTGCTCGGCGCGACCATCGCCACGCGCTGGTTCGCGGCAAGGCGCGGCCTCGTCGTCGGCATCATGACCGCGAGCGTTGCAACCGGGCAGCTCGTGTTCCTGCCGCTGCTGGCGAGCCTCACCGAGCGCTATGGCTGGCGGCTCGCACTCGGCTTCGTCTGCATCATGCTTGCCGTTTCCGCGCTGGCCGTGCTGCTCGCGATGCGCGATCGCCCCAGCGACGTCGGCCTGCGGCCATTCGGCGATGAGGGCACCGAGCCTTTGCCCGCCCCGCCGGTCAGTCACGGCTCGATCACGGGCGTTGCGCTCGGCACGCTGCGCGACGCCTCGACATCGACGGCGTTCTGGATTCTGTTTGCGACCTTCTTCGTCTGCGGCGCCTCCACCAACGGCCTCGTGCAGGTGCACCTGATCCCGATGTGCCTCGATTTCGGCATACCGCAGGTGCAGGCGGCGAGCCTGCTGGCGGCAATGGGCATCTTCGACTTCTTCGGCACGATCATGTCGGGCTGGCTGTCGGACCGCTACGACAATCGCTGGCTCCTGTTCTGGTACTACGGTTTGCGCGGGCTCTCGCTGATCTTCCTGCCGTTCAGCGATTTCTCGTTCTACGGCCTCTCGGCCTTCGCGATGTTCTATGGTCTCGACTGGATCGCGACGGTGCCGCCGACGGTGCGGCTCACCGCGCAAAAGTTCGGCCCCGAGCGCGCCAATCTGGTGTTCGGCTGGATCTTCGCCGGCCATCAGCTCGGCGCCGGCACGGCCGCGTTCGGCGCCGGGTTCTCGCGCACGGCCTATCAGAGCTACCTGCCCGCCTTCTTCATCGCCGGCGCGCTCTGCGTGTTCGCGGCCCTGATCGTGCTGGCGCTGTCGCGGCAGCCGAAACTACAGCCGGCGGCGGCCTAGTACCGGATGGTGGTGGTGGCGCCGAACACTGCGGCGTCACCGATCCGCGAAACGCCGGTCGGATCGTTCGGGTTGGGGACGCCGCCGGAGGGGCGGAACACGTACTGGAAGTAGGGCGCGATCAGCCAGCCCGGCTTGATGTGCGCCTCGTAGATCATCTCGATCAGCGTCTCGTTGCTGCGCAGCGGCCCCAGCACGCCGGTATAGACATTCGTGTCGATGTCGAGCTTGCGCGCGGTGTTCGAGATGCGCATGTAGGCCATTGCCACGCCGAAACGGTCGAGCGAACGGCCGGGCGTGAAGCCGACGAAGCCGATGCCGCCGTCGAGATAGAGGTCGATCAGGTTGCGATCCGGCGGGCTGTAGGCGATGCGGCCGAACGCGGTGACGCCCGGCAGCGAGGCCGAAGTGCTGTTCTCCTTCACCTCCGGCGGGCGATAGAGCACCTGCTCGATCACCGCGAAGATGCCGTAATTGCCACGAAGCTTTGCCGGAATGCCGCTGCCTGAGGGATCGGCGATCGACTGGCCTTCCACCGTGAAGCGCTGACTGTCGAACGCGCCATAGTGCTTCCAGGCGCCGGGCGTGACATTGCCCGCGAGCGGACGTCCCCCCATGTCGATGTCGTAGCTGAAGCGGACCTGCCCGATCACCCAGGGAAGATCGTTGACGCGGAATGCGAGACCGTGATGGTCGCGCAACTGTGGATCCTGATCGCCCGGCCCCGAGGGATCGCCGTTGAATACCGCGCCATAGGCGGTGATCTGGTCCGATAGCGCGGCCCTGATGCGAATGCCGGGCACCGCGATCGGCGGGGCCGGGCCACCGGCCGGAAGGTTGGAAGCCTTGATCGCGGGCCAGCCGAACGTGCCATTGACGAAGAGGTCATCGGTCTGGCTGTCGAAGAACTCGACGTCGGCAGCCTGCTGGCCGGCCCTGATGTTCAGCCGGTCATTGAAGAAGCTCTGCTCGAAATAGGCGTTGTAGAGCCGCTGGTCCGGCAGCGCCTCGATCTCGCTGATGGTGGCGAGGTTATGGATGTAGTTGCGGGAGAGCCCGCGGCCGTAGATCACGAGGGCATTGGCGTAGAAGCGACCGCCGGTCCAGCCGACCAGCTTGTCGAGATCGGCATCGACCGAGAGGTCGAGGCGGCCGAAATGGATGGCGCCGCGCTTCACGCCGCCGGTCGTGTTGCCGATGTTGTCGGCGATGAAGGTAGCCCCGAAATTCAGGCCCTTGTTGGTGAGGCCGTCATGCCACTCGTTGAACCATTTTGGCGCCAGCCATGCGGCCGCGCTTTCGTCCTTGGCGCCGGCGAACGCCTCGGTGCTGGCGGCAGCGCAGGCCAACGCAATTGCGGCGCGTCGCAATGGAAATCGAACAGCAGTTCCGATCACGGCTGATACCGGCTGGCCTACGCTACTTGAAAATGCCAGTTCGCCGCATGAAAAGATAGGCGGCGCCAACCGACAAGGCCATCAGCACCGCCGCCCAGAGGAAACCGGTCTCGACATCGGTGAGCGGCAGGCCCTTGGTGTTCATGCCGAAGATGCCGGTGATCAGCGTCGGCGGCAGCAAGAGCGAGGTCACGATCGAGAGCGTGTGCAGGTGGCGGTTGCTCTCTTCCTCGTTCTTGAAACGCAGCTCCTCTTCGAGCAGGCGGCTGCGCTCGCGCAGCTCGACGATGTCGTGATCGAGGCCGTCGAGCCGCTGCGCCAGCTTGCCGGCGTGGATGCGAAGCGCGGGAGACAAATGATCGGTGTTCTTCTGATCGAGGCGATGGAACAGCACGCGCAGGCCGGTGAGCTGACGATGCAGCCTGACGCAGGTGCGGCGCAGCCGGCCCAGATTGCGGCGCATTTCCGGCCTGGTATCGTCGGCGAGAATTCGCTCCTCGATGCCGTCGATCTCCTGGCCGAGCCTGTCGGCCATCCTATCGAGCGTGTCCGCGACCTCGTCGACGATCTTCTCCAGGAGATGCGCGACATTATCGACGCGGTAGCCACCTTCGAGCACGCGGCGCGTCGCCTCCGCCGAGCACAGGGCGTGATGGCGGCCGCTGACCAGGAGATGCTCGGTCATGGCGAAGCGCAGGAACGCGGTCTCCTCCGACGCGCGGTCGATCTCGCGCACCAGATCGGAGAACACGCCGTAGACGCAGTGATCGATCACGTGGAGCTGCTGGAACGTGTCGTTCGACAGCAACAGCTCGCGGGCGAGCGGCGGCAGCGTCGATGCCGCGATCCAGGGCCGCACCCGCGCGTCGGTGAGGTTGAAATGCAGCCAGAGCCGGCCGTCATGGCTGAACTCGATCGGCTGGTCGATCGGCAGCGCCTCGGGGCTGCCGTCGCCGTGCAGGCGGAACGCCCAGACCAGGCCGGGAATGGCGGGCTCGGCCTTCGTTATCGCGCTGACTAGCTTTGCCGGCTCGGCCATGGCCAACCCCAACCGTCAACAATGCCCCCGTATCCGGAAGTTGGCTGACGGCATCTTCCGGACCCACGCGGGTACTCAATTACGCCAGTGTTACAGTTTGATGATGGAGCTTACTCCGCCGCCAGCCGGGTCGCGGCGGCCTCGGCTTCCCTGATGTAGTCATGGACGATGCGACCGAACGGCAGCGTCAGGTCGGCGATGTAATGATGCGCGCCGAGGCAGCGCCGGACCGGGAAGTCGGCGACCGGGGCGTTGACATGCGGGACCAGATGCAAACGGCCGGGCCCTATCCACGAGCCCTTCGGCACGATGTCGACGAGGTTGATGGCGACGAGCTGGCAGACTTCGAGCCGGCCATCGACGCCGGGGATCATCTTCAGGTTGACTTGCGTCTTCGACAGCGTGGCGCGGGTGAGATCGCCATTGCCGGCCATGCTCTCGTGCTTGTAGCCCATCGTGCCCATGGCGACGAGTTGGCCGGCATATTCCAGCGTGCCCGTCAGCGTGTCCTTGACGATCTCGAGTTTTGGATGGGCATACTTTTTCGGAAAGCCCCAGATCTCGCGGCCGGCGGCGATCGGCGGATCATCGTCCAGATACATCTGCGAGACGAAGTTGACCTCCTCACCGTTGAGGCGCGCCGGGATGACGAGGCCGGATTCGGTGTAACTGCCGAAGCCGGAGGAGTCCGGCATCTTGATCCATTCGTAATGCACGATCGGCTGGTCGATCGGCTCCAGCGGCTCGGGCAGGCCGGCGCGGATCAGCTCCGGATCGGTTTCGTAGGTGATGACGAGGAATTCGCGGTTGACGAAGCGATACGGCCCGGCCGGATAGCTCGGCCCGGCGGCGGGCATCGACGGAAGCCTCAGCACGTCTTCCTTGCGCATCGGTTGTCTCCTGTGTGACGTTCAGTGTGACGCCCGCCCGGCCGCAACAGGCTTGAACTATATTGCTAGCGATCGTCATTGACTGCGATGTGAAGGATTTCCTTCAGCGGCACGATCTGCGTCCCCGCTGCCGCACCCCGTCATCACACCGTCACCGCCGGGCGTAATCGTCCGGGCCAAGGTAGGGAGGCAGCCCATGGACGCCCGCACGTCGCAACCGATGCATTCGACACATCAGCGGCCCGCGCGCGGCTGGCGGCCCGAGCGCTGCGACCGGGTCGCGCTGGTGCTGCAAGGCGGCGGCGCGCTCGGCGCCTACCAGGTCGGCGTCTACCAAGCGCTGCACGAGGCCGGCATCGAGCCCGACTGGGTCTGCGGCGTCTCGATCGGTGCGATCAACTCCGCCATCATCGCCGGCAACAAGCCGGAGAAGCGGCTGGAGGCGCTGCGCATCTTCTGGGAGCGCATCACCAACCGCAAGATCTGGCACTACACACCCGATGGCGACGTCTTTCGTCAGTGGCGCAATCTCACAAGCGCGTGGATGACGTCCGCGCTGGGCCAACCCGGCTTCTTCACCCCCCACCAGGTCAATCCCTGGTTCAGCCCGGTCGGCGCGCGCACCCGCGACGAGCTACTACGATACGACGCCGCTGCGCGAGAGCCTGATCGAACTCGTCGATTTCGATCTGATCAACGACAAGAAGGTCCGCTTCGCGGTCGGCGCCGTCAACGTGCTCTCGGGCAACTTCATCTATTTCGACAATGCCCATGACGAGATCGGACCGGAGCACGTCATGGCCTCCGGCGCCCTGCCCCCGGCGCTGCCGATGGTGCGGATCGGCACCGACCATTTCTGGGACGGCGGCATCGTCTCCAACACGCCGCTCCAGCACCTGCTCGACCAGGAGGATGCGCTCAATTCGCTGGTGTTCCAGGTCGACCTGTTCAGCGCACGCGGCGTGCTGCCGCGCTCGATCCAGGACGTGATGGCCCGCCACAAGGACATCATGTATTCCTCGCGCACCCGCCACAACACCGACGTCTACCGCCGCACGCACAACCTCAAGGTCCTGCTGTACAAGGCGCTGGCGAAGCTGCCGGACGAGCAACTTTCCGAGGAGGAGCGCAAGCTGAAAGCGAGCCTACGCAACATGCCGGAGATCGCGATCCTGCATCTGATCTACCAGCAGAAGGCCTATGAGGGCGACGCCAAGGACCACGAATTCTCGGGCACATCGATGCGCGAGCACTGGACCAGCGGCTACGAGGACACCAAGCGGGCTCTGAAGCGCCGCGACTGGATCAAGATGCCGGAGGAAGGCATGGGCCTCGTGGTGCACGACGTGCACCGGGAGACCGAATGGGCGTAAGGAGGCCCTCCGGCGGGGTGCTCAAACAAAAAACGCGAAAACAACCCCATGCACAGTAGCCGGGGCGTGACGGATCAATGACTTAGCCTGGTGCGTCCCGAGCGCCATTTGACACGTCGGGCAATACAGGGCTATTATGCGATTATTCCGAATTGTCGCAGTGGCGCGCGTGGGCGGCCTTTCGCGCACGCCTCGTCCTTCGAGACGGCGCTTGCGCGCCTCCTCAAGGAGGAGGCTCGTCAGCGTCAGGGCCCCTTGAAACTGCTGCCGCATAATCCGCCCGCATCCTGAGAGCCCGCCCAAAGCGGGCGTCTCGAAGGATGGCCGCAGGGAAAAGCTTTCATCTGCGATAGCCCTGTCCGCCTGAGGGGACCGTGGCGGCGCGGCCGATGGCAGGCCCGCATACGGGCCGAGCCACATTCCCGTTAGACTTCACGGCCCAAACATGGACAATGCTCCGACGCACGTCACCGTGCGCAGTGCACACCAAGATGCGCCGAGGAAACAAATGCCGGCTGCCCTCCCAACGTCCCCGCCCGCAATTCCGACCGCTCCCTTGACCGCCGAGATGCGCCAGGCGTTGCGCGCGATCGTGGGCGAGAAGGGCTTTATCGAGGACGCGCACGGCAAGCAGCCGTTCGTGACGGATTGGCGCGGGTTGCTGGTCGGCAGCGCCGGGGCGGTCGTTCGCCCTGGCAGCACCGAGGAGATCGCGAAAGTGGTCCGGCTCTGTCACGAACATGGCATCGCAATCGTGCCGCAGGGCGGCAACACCGGCCTGATGGGCGGGGCGACGCCCTGGCCTGCGCACACCGGCATCGTGCTGTCGCTCGGCCGCATGAACCGCGTGCTGGATGTCGATCCCGTCGGCTATTCGATGACGGTGGAGGCCGGATGCGTGTTGCAGACGCTTCAGGAGACCGCAAGCGAGCACGACCGCTTCCTGCCGCTCAGCCTCGGTGCCCAGGGCTCCTGCATGATCGGCGGCAATCTCTCCACCAACGCCGGCGGCGTGCAGGTGCTGCGCTACGGCAACGCCCGCAACCTCGTGCTGGGGCTCGAAGTCGTGCTGCCGAACGGCGAGATCTGGGACGGATTGCGCGCGCTCAAGAAGGACAACACCGGCTACGACCTCAAGCACCTGTTCATGGGCGCCGAGGGGACGCTCGGCATCATCACCAAGGCCGTGCTCAAGCTGTGGCCGGCGCCCAAGGACGTCTGCACGGCGTGGCTGGCGGTCCGCGATCCCCGCGCCGCGCTGGAAATCCTGTCCGAGGCGCACGCGGCATCCGAGGATAATGTCGGCTCCTGCGAGCTGCTGAGCCGGGCGGCCATCGACCTCGCCCTGCGCCACATTCCCGGCACGCAGGATCCGCTGAAGGCGGACACGCCCTGGTACCTGCTGCTGGAATGGTCGTCCGCGCGCCCGCGCCGGGACGGAACCGAGGGCATGTCCGGCAAGATGGAGCAGTTTCTCGCCGATCAGCTCGAAGCCGGCCGCGTGCTGGATGCGACGATCGCGCAAACATTCGGTCAATCGCGCAACATGTGGCGCATCCGCGAAGCCATGGCGGAGGCCTCCCGCGCCGAGGGACCGGGCATCAGCTTCGACGTGTCGGTAGCGATCTCCAAGATTCCGGAGTTCATCGACAAGGGCCTCAAGGCCGTGCGCGACATTCTCCCGACCATCCGGCCCTATCCGCTCGGGCACATCGGCGACGGCAATCTGCACTTTTCGTTCATGGGGCCGAAGGGCATGGACCAGCAGACGTTGAACCAATACGCGGCCGCCATCACGCGCGCCGTGAACGATCTCGTCACCTCCATGGGCGGCTCGATCTCGGCGGAGCACGGCATCGGCATCGACAAGCTCGACGAGCTCAGCCACTACCGATCCAAGACCGAGCTCGACATCATGCGCACCATCAAACGCGCGCTCGATCCGCACAACATCATGAATCCCGGCAAGGTGCTCCGGCTGTGATTGGCTGTGGGCCCGGCGCCAGCAATTTGTTCAGCGTCGGCGGGTCGCAAAGATGTTGCGACCCGTCCGCGGTGCTTAGAGCGCCATCCGCTGTCCTCAAGCCACTGAGCCGCCGCGCGGGTTGACAATCGTATACCCTCGCAGCGAACGCGCGTGGATTCGCGTCGCGCGCCCGCCCGAGTTGGCGTCATAGGCCATCCAGACGTCGCCTCCGAGGTGCTGCTCCAGGACGAAAACGTGTCCTCGCCGCGCAGCAACCATTCCCGGTGCGGGTGATGTCCTGGGAAAGCGGAGCCAATTGGACGCAAGATTCAATTCCGGCACGATACGGCCGAACACGCGCAGAGCCGCGCCGCAGCCGCAGAACGAGGAAGGGCAACCGGCCGGACGGCCACCGACGACGCGAGCGCCCTGAGCACCGGGGACGGTCGCCGGCGTGGTCGTGCCCCCAGCATCAGTCACTGTCAGTTGTGTCGAGCGGTACGCTTGCAGTGTGGGCCTGGAAATCGGCGAAGATCTGGAAATCAGTGAGGACCTGGAAGCCCGCTCGCGTTGCGTCTGCGAATACGAGAAGTCGCAGGGCATGGTGACGTTGCATTCAGGAGCTTGTTGAATGCGATAAGGGCGCGCTTCCGAAGCGACAGAACCCAAGGCAACGAAGAGGCACGCAGAAAATACTCGCTTGAACATTGCAGGACTCCAAATGAGAGACCCTGCCCCGGGCAACGAGAAACCAATAACAGTTTGGCTGAAATGGGCCTAAAGAGCGGCTGAAAATGGCTGCGGTTGCGCGCCACGACTGCAAGGTCTCATATCCTGCACGTAGCGCCTGAGATGATTAACTCGCAGCGCACGAATACTCGATCAGCGCGTGAAGCCACCTTCTCTCGTGTCCCGGACGCGCCGGCGTTGCGGCGCCGAGCCGGGGCCGAGGAGGCTCCGAGATCGCTGTTGTATGGGCCCCGGCTCTGCAGCGCACCGCTGAAGAAGCGCTGCGCTGCGTCCGGGGCACGAGCATCATGTCCGAGCACGAGGATGCTACGGCCTGATCGAAAAGTTCTCCGGCGGCCCCGCTTTGCGCAGCGGCTCCGCCAGCCGGGCGAACTCGCACAGAAGCGATCGCGTCTTTCTGGGATCGATGATCTCCTCGACCCAGAACTTTTCGGCCGAGCGGAACGGCGAGCGGAGCTTGTTGAGCCGCTCCTCGATCTCCTTCAGCTTCGCCGCCTTGTCTTCCGCCGCGTCGATGTCGGCGCGGTAGGCGGCTTCGATGCCGCCTTCGAGCGGCAGCGAGCCCCAATAGGCCGACGGCCAGGCATAGCGGATCGAGAAGCGGTCGGCCGGCTGATGCACGACACCCGCAACACCAAACGCATTGCGCAGGATCACGGTGCACCACGGCACGGTGGTCTGGTTCACCGCCGCCATGGCACGCACGCCGTGCCGGATGGTGGCCGCCTTCTCCGCATCGAGCCCGATCATGAA
Source organism: Bradyrhizobium agreste (assembly GCF_016031625.1). GTDB lineage: Bacteria > Pseudomonadota > Alphaproteobacteria > Rhizobiales > Xanthobacteraceae > Bradyrhizobium > Bradyrhizobium agreste. The sequence continues at coordinate 265,768 of NZ_JACCHP010000002.1, forward strand.
GCCGGGGCAGTCCATGAGATAGACGATCGGCAGGTGGAAGGTCTCGGCGAAGTCGACCCAGCGCACCACCTTCTGACAGGCATCCGCGGTCCAGGATCCGCCATAGTGGAAACTGTCGCTGGCGAGCAGCAGCACGGCCCTGCCCTCGAGCCGCGCGAGGCCGACAATGATCGGCTTGCCGAAGTTCTTGGCGACTTCGAAGAACGAGCCCTTGTCGACGACGGACTCGATGATGGGCCGCATCTTGTAGACCTGCTTGCGGTTGCGCGGCACCGCGTTCATCAGCGCTTCGTCGCTGCGCTCGGGGCTGTCGGTGCAGGGCAGGGTCGGCGGCAGCTCGTAGACCGACGACGGCAGGTAGGAGAGGAAACGCCGCGCGCAGGCGAAGGCCTCCTCCTCGGTGTCGACGGCATGATCCACCGCGCCGGCGCGGGTCTGGATCTCGGCGCCGCCGAGCTCCTCCTTCGAAAGGTCCTGTCCCAGCGCCTTCACCACCGGCGGACCCGCGACGAACATCGCGGACTTCCGCGTCATGATGGAATAGTGGCTGGCGGCAAGACGCGCGGCGCCCAGGCCCGCCACCGAGCCGAGACCGAGTGCGACCACCGGCACGCGCGACAGATTTTCCGTCGTGAAGCGATACCAGCGCGTGCCGCCGATGCCGCCGGGCAGATTGGCCGCGCCCTTGGTCTCGATGGTCTTGACCGAGCCGCCGCCGCCGGAGCCCTCGATGATGCGGACGATGGGCAGGCGGAAATCGTGCGCCATCTCCTCCGCCATCAGCGGCTTGGCCGAGATCGACGCATCCGCCGAGCCGCCGCGCACGGTGAAATCGTCGCCGACCACGACCAATGTGCGGCCGTCGACGCGCGCGCGGCCGAACACGCAATTGGCCGGCGTGAGCTTCTTCAGATCGCCGCTGGAATCGTACTCGCCGATGCCGGAGACGGCACCGATCTCGTGAAAGCTGCCCTTGTCGATCAGCTTGTCGATACGCTCCCGAACAGTCAGCCGGCCCTGGTCATGCTGTCGCTTGACCTTGTCAACGCCGCCCATCTCCCGCGCGAAGGCTTCGCGCCGGGCGAGCTCGTCGAGTTCCGGCTTCCAGTTCATTCACTCCCTCCGAATGGATCGGCTTGTTATTGTTGTGCACGGCCATGGCGACCGGCTTACGCGAGATACGGTTGTTGAAGGCGTCGCCTTCCGCGCCTTCCATCAGGCTGCCGAGCGAGCGGCCGAGCTGGAGCATCAGCGGTGCGACTTCGTCGTGCAGACGCTGCTCGTCATACATCGCCGACAGAAGGCCGATCGTGATGACCACGAAGGTCTGGTACTGCGGCGACCAGATCGGCACCGCGAGGCCGTTGATGTGCGGGCTCCAAAGGCCGCAGGCAACGACATAGCCGCGCTCGCGCAGCATCTGCCGGTTGGTCTCGATGCGGGGCTTGAGAATCTTGGCAGCCTCGGGCGCTTCGCGCTCCATGTCTGCGATGAAGGCATCGCCGATCTCGGGCGCAAGCGCCGCGGTGTAGGCCGCGCCTGCCGCCGTCGAGGCCATCGAGATGCGGCTGCCGGTGCCCTCGTGCAAGCCGAGCGCGTTCGGCGAGCGCGCGAACTGGAGATAGACGAGATGGAAGCGGTCGGGGACGACGAAGCCGACCGTGCCCGGCAGCTGCTCGGCGACTTCCTGCAGCCGCTGGCGAATCATGCTGCGCAGCTGCGCGCCCTTCATCATCGAAGCGCTCATCGCGACCGCGCTCGGGCCGATGCGATACTTCTGATCGCGCGGCAGATACACGAGCTGGCCCATGCGGGTCAGCGTGTGCGTGAGCCGCGATACCGTCGAGCGCGGCAGACCGCAGCGATTTGAAATCTCGAGATTGCCGAGTCGCGCCTCGTGGCCCTCGAAGCATCGCAACACGTCGAACGCGCGCGACACCACCTGGATCACATCACCCTCACCGGCTTCGCCAGCGAGCGCACCTTGCCTGCTCAACCGCTCCGAACGTCGTCCCATGGTCCCTACCGTTGTGTTCCGCTCTGCGGAATTAAATTCCGCTTGCAGACGACGCTACCTCAGGCATTTTGCGACGACAACAAAAAGGCGATGGCATGCCAGAAATTAAGATCGTCACGGAGGTCGCGGGACGCATCTGCGCAACTCCCGTGCAAGTTGGAGGAACCGTCGCGGATGGCGATGACGTTGTGGTGGTCGAAGCGATGAAGATGGAAATCCCGGTGCCCTCGCCCGCGAACGGCACGATCGTATCGCTTCTGGTGAAGGTCGACGACGTCGTTGCCGAGGGACAGGCGATCGCGATCGTCGCGAGTTAACCGCATTGTCCGATTGTTTCCGCGACAATGTGTCAGTCGCATTCCCACGTGCGCGGTACGGCGTTGCCATCGCTTGATCGCGGTGACATGATCGGTTTCAAACAAACGTTGTTTCAAACAAAGAATGAAAATCTTCGCGGCAAAGCGAGGATCATTGGAGGGAAACATGCTTCGTGGGCTGCTCGTGCTCGCGCCTGCTCTGGTGGCGGGCATTTCTTTTGCGTCTACACGCTATTCGTTCGCGGAAGACATCAAGCTGCCGGCGACATTGACGTTCACCGCCTATGACACCGGCACCGCTGGCTTCAACATCGCGGTCGGCGTCGGCAAGATGATGAAGGACAAATACGGCACCGACGTGCGCGTGCTCCCCGCAGGCAACGACGTCGCGCGCCTCGCGCCGCTTCGCGCCAAGCGCGCAGCTTCCGCAGCGATGGGATCGGGCACCTACTTCGCGCAGGAAGGCGTGTTCGAGTTCGGCTCAAAGGAATGGGGTCCGCAAGCACTGCAGATCCTGCTCTCGTCCGTCGACTGCAATTGCGGCTCGCTCGCGGTCGCCGCCGACACCGGCGTGAAGGAGCTGAAGGACCTCAAGGGCAAGCGCGTCGGCTTCGTGGTCGGCTCGCCCGCGCTGAACCAGAACTCGCTCGCGGTGCTCGCCTTCGCCGGGCTGACCAAGAACGACGTGAAGGCCGTCGAGTTCGCAAGCTACGGCGCGATGTGGAAAGGCCTGATCAACAACGACGTCGATGCCGCCTTCGGCACCACTATCACCGGACCCGCCAAGGAGGCCGAGACGTCGCCGCGCGGCCTGATCTGGCCGCCGCTGCCCGCCAAGGACAAGGAAGGCTGGGCGCGGATGCAGAAGGTCGGCTCGTTCTTCTTTCCGCAACTTGCGACCTGCGGCGCCGGCATCTCGCCGGAGAAGCCGGTCGAGCTCGGCAATTATCCCTACCCGATCTTCGTCGCTTATGCCTCGCAACCGGACGACCAGGTCTATGCCATCACCAAGGCGATGATCGTCAATTACGACGCCTACAAGGATTCCGCGCCCGGCGCCGGCGGGCTTGCGGCCGACCGCCAGACCAAGAACTGGGTGGTGCCGGTGCATCCCGGCGCGGTGAAGGCGCTCAAAGAAGCCGGACAATGGAGCGATGCGCAGGAGGCGCACAACCATCAGCTGATCAAGCGTCAGGAGGTGCTGGCGGCCGCGTGGACCGAGTACGGCAAGTCCAATCCGCCGTCGGACGACAAAGCATTCCTCGACGGCTGGATGAAGGCGCGCGCCGCGGCGCTGGCGAAAGCCGGCATGGCAAACGGGTTCGAGGAATAGTCTTGGTGAGGGCATTGATCGTCGCCACGAGGGAGCTGCGCCCCCTCTCCCGCTTGCGGGAGAGGGTTGGGGAGAGGGTGTCTCCGCGGTGGGACTCCCCTAGAGGAGAGAGCCCTCACCCGTCGCTTCGCGCCGACCTCTCCCGCAAGCGGGAGAGGTTAAGGAGCCCGCGGCCCGACTGCTTCAAACCACTGCCATTCACCTAACTAGCTGCCAGCCCGCAATCGGGGTCGATGATGTCTTCTTCTTCCACCACCAGCGCCCCGCACGACGAGCCCAAGCGGGTCGTCTTCGACGATCCGCACGGCGCGGCCGGCAACATGCAGGAGGCGGAGGTGACGCGGGTGCGCACGTTGCGCGGCGCGTGGCGCTGGACGCTGATCGTTGCGACCGCCGCGACGATCCTGCTCTGCATCAACCAGCAATTCTCGCTGCGCTTCTTCGTCGGTTACACCCAGCTCAACACGGAGTACTTCTATCTCCTGATCGCGTTGATGCTTCCGTTCACGTTCCTGATCTTCCCGGGGTCTGAACGCGCGCCGCTCGACCGGATTCCCTGGTACGACCTCGTCCTGTTCGTCGCGACCTTCGCGGCGGCCTTGATGCTGATGTCGAACGTGCGCAAGGCAGCGGAGGCCGGCTGGGAATTCGGCGGCGCGCCCAACACGGTGATCGCCGCAGGCCTCGTGATGTGGGTCATGCTGATGGAGGCGCTGCGCCGCACCGGCGGCTGGAGCCTGCTGCTCAGCGTGCTTCCGTTCACCGTCTATCCGTTGTTCGCCGAATCCGTCTGGCTCGGCCCGTTCCGCGGCACGCAATCGACGCTGGAACAGGCGACCGCCTATCACGTGCTGTCGGGTGAGAGCCTACTCGGCATTCCCATCCAGGCCTTCGCCGACACCGTGATCGGCTTCCTGGTGTTCGGCACCGCGCTGATGATGACGGGCGCCGGAAAATTCTTCATCAATCTCGCCTTCGCGCTGTGCGGCACCTTCCGCGGCGGCGCGGCAAAAGTCTGCATCTTTGCCAGCGGCCTGCTCGGCATGATGTCAGGCTCGATCATCTCCAACGTGCTGACCGCCGGCACCATGACCATCCCGGTGATGAAGAAGAGCGGCTTTCGCGCCTCCTATGCCGGCGCGATCGAGGCCTGCGCCTCGACCGGCGCGGTGCTGGCGCCGCCGGTGATGGGCGCGACCGCCTTCGTCATCGCGCAGTTCCTCAACGTCAGCTACGCCGACGTCGCGGTCGCCGCCATCATTCCGGCCGTGCTCTACTATGTCGGCCTGTTCATGCAGGTCGACGCCTATGCCGCGCGCCACAAGCTGAAGGGCATTCCGCGCGCCGAGCTGCCGCGGATCATGGACACGATCAAGGACGGCTGGTACTACGTCTTCGTCATCGCGCTTTTGATCGTGATGCTGCTCTACTTCAAGCGCGAGAGCCACGCGCCGTTCTACGCCACCGCGCTGCTCCTCGTGCTCAACCAGTTCTTCTCCAAGGACACGCGCTGGACATTTGTGACGATCGGCAAGTTCCTGGAGGTCAACGGCCGCACCTTCGTCGAGCTGGTCGGCATCCTCGCCGGCTGCGGCCTCTTGATCGGCGCGTTCTCGATGACCGGCGTGGTGTCGAGCCTTGCCAACGATCTCCTGCACATCGCCGGCGACAACGCTTTCCTGCTGCTCGGCATGTGCGCGCTCACCAGCCTCATTCTCGGCCTCGGCCTGACGACGACGGCCTGCTACATCTTCCTCGCCATCCTGGTCGCACCCGCGCTGGAGAAGCTCGGGCTCAATCGCATGGCCGTGCACATGTTCATCTTCTACTGGGGCATGCTGTCGTCGATCACCCCGCCGGTCGCGATCGCCTCCTTCGCCGCCGCAGGCATCGCCGGCTCGCCGGCGATGAAGACGGGCTGGGAATCGATGTGGGTCGGCAGCATCATCTATTTCCTGCCGTTCTTTTTCGTGCTCAATCCGGCGCTGGTGCTGCAGGGCTCGAGCCCCTATCTCGCCGGCCTCGGCCTGATGGGCCTCGCCGCGTTCGGCACGCTGTTCATCTGCGCCGGCATCCAGGGCTACCAGCCCTTCGTCGGGGACTTGCGCGGCGCAGGCAGCCTGGAATGGCCGATCCGCGTGCTGCTGGTGATCGGCGGCTTCGTGGTGGCGACGCCCGGCGGCGGCATCATGCCGCTGTCGCAGATGCAGGTGACGCTGCTCGGCCTTGGCATCCTGCTGCCGACGCTTCTGATCGCGCGTCTCCTGGTCCGGCGCCAGCCGGTGATGCCGGACGGGTTGCGCGTGCCCTGATTGCGTTGCACAAGGGAGGCGATGAAACCGCTCTCGCCTCTCGCCACCGCCTGGACCCGCTCGAAGCCGCCCTTGCTGCGGTTTCTGGACAATTGCCTCAGCGAATTCTCCGCCGAGACGTCGGGCCAGGTCGCCGATTACATTCCCGAGCTCGGCAAGGCCGACCCTGCCCATTTCGGCATCAGCCTAGCGACGCTGGACGGCCACGTCTATGAAGTCGGCGATTCCAGGGTGCCCTTCACCATCCAGTCGATGTCAAAGCCGTTCGTGTTCGCGCTGGCGTTGGACCTGCTCGGCGCCGGCAAGGTCGAAGGCGCGATCGGCGTCGAGCCCTCCGGCGATCCCTTCAACTCGATCCGGCTCAATTCCGAGAACCATCCGTTCAACCCGATGGTCAATGCCGGCGCGATTGCCTGCACCGGGCTGATCTACGACAGCAAGGGTACTGACGCTTTCGAGCAGATCCGCCTTGCGCTCAGCCGTTTTGCGGGACGCGATCTTGCCGTCGACGAGGCGGTCTATGCCTCCGAAAGCCAGACCGGGGACCGCAACCGCGCCATCGGCTATCTGCTCAAGACCAACGCGGTGATCTCGGACAACGTCGCCGGCGTGCTCGACGTCTATTTCCGGCAATGCGCCGTGCTGGTCACCGCGCGCGACATCGCGGTGATGGCGGCGACGCTCGCCAATCGCGGCATCAATCCGGTCACCGGCGAGCAGGTGCTGAGCGCTTACGCGATCTCGCGCACGCTTTCGGTGATGACGTCCTCGGGCATGTACGACTATGCCGGCGAATGGATCTACCGCATCGGCATCCCCGCCAAGAGCGGCGTCGGCGGCGGCATCCTGGCCGCGCTCCCTGCCCGCCTTGGGCTCGGCAGCTATTCGCCAAAGCTCGACAAGCACGGCAACAGCGTGCGCGGCATCAAGGTCTGCGAGGCGCTGTCCTCGCATTACGACCTGCACATGCTCAACCGCAGCGACGATGCGCGTAACGCGGTCATCGCCGACTACGACATCGGCAAGAGCCCGTCGCGCCGCGTGCGCCGCCCGCAGGAGCGCGAGATCCTCGCCGCGCACGAGCAGGAGGTGCGCATCATCGAGCTGGTCGGCACGCTGTCGCTGTCGGCGGTGGATTACATCTCGCGCCGGCTGGCGGGACGAATGCGGCCGCAATTCGTGATCTTCGATCTCCACCGCGTGACCTCGACCACGCGGGCCGGCGCGCGGCTTGTGGCGGAAGCCTTCGAGGAGCTTGCGGCACTGAACGTGACCGTCGTGCTGTCAGGCGTCAGGCGCGCGTCCAAGGAATGGAACAGCTTGCGGGAATGGACCGCCGAGCTGAAGAACGTCCGCGACTTCTATCTGCTCGATACCGCGATCGAATGGGCCGAAGACCAGATCGTGTATCGCTACGGCGGCTCGATCGATTTTCACGAGACCACCGAGCTTGCCGAGCAGCCCCTGCTGAACGGGCTGAGCGAGGAAGAGCTGACGGATCTCGCCTCGCTCTGCACCATCAGGACCTATCAATCCGGCGCGAAGATCCTCGCGGCCGGCGACCCCGCCGATGCCCTGTACTTCCTGCGCAGCGGTGCCGTGCACGTCACCTTGCCCGACGGCGTCAGGCTTGCGACGCTCACCGCCGGCATGGCGTTCGGCGAGATGGCGCTGCTGGAACAGACCCGCGCCGCCGACGTGTTCGCCGACATGGCAGCGACGGCATGCGAGGTGCCGCTGAAGGATTTCGAGCGCTTCCGCAAGCAGCACCCGCGTGCCAGCGAATGCATCATGCGGAACCTGGCCCAGCTCCTGGCCGATCGCCTGATCGTCGCCAACGCCAAGGTGGACATTTTGACCTCGACGTGAGCCGCGGCCTACCGGCTCGCCGCTTCGCTGATACGTCGCCTGATCTTGGCGGCACTGGCATCGAGCAGCGCAGATGGCCGCTGGCCGGTGGCGGCGCACAGGCAGGCCCAGTAGTAGACGACATCGCCGAGCTCTTCGACGAGACCGGCCTTGTCGAGCCAATCGTCGCGCAACAGCTTCTTGATATGCTCGGCGACTTCCCCCGCCTCACCGGCGAGGCCGAGGCCGAGATAGGACAGCCGCTCGTTGGACGGATGCTCTTCGACTTTCGCAATGGTTGCGGCCCAGTCCGCATATTCGTCGATCGTCATCGGCATCCCTCGCGCTTGCGTCTAGAGCTTCGGTTCTGATTGAATCAGAACCGAAGCTCCAGATTCTTGTTTTGACGCGTTTTCTTCACGCGAACCGGTGCCCACTTCGCTCGAAAACGCTTTAGTCAGCCCACCACTTCGGTGACGGGCTGGAGATCGATCTCGAAGGTCTCCAGAAATTTCGAGGTCATGATATAGAAGCCGACCGAGAGCTGGAGCTCGACCAGCGCGGCCGGCGTCAGCTGCGATGCGATCGCCTTGAAGGTCGCGTCCGTCGGTTTCGTCAGCTTCACGATCTCGTCGGTGAAGGCCAGCGCGGCGCGCTGCACCTCGTTGAAGCAGGATGCGGCCTGCCAGTTCTCGAGCGCCTCGTTCTGCTCGTCGGTGACGCCAACATTCTTGCCGATGCGCTTGTGCGCGACGATCTCATAGGGTGCCTCGCACAGGATGCCGGTGCGGGTGATCGCAAGCTCGCGCACAACGGGATCGAGCTCGCCCTTGTGCCTGATCGCGCCGCCGAGGCGGCAATATTGCTCAAAGTAGCTCGGCGAATGCGCCATCATCCGGAAGATGTTGGCATGACGGTTCTTGTCGAGGATTTCGCGGGTGCGGTCGGATGCCTTGGACGGGTCGCTGTACTGAATGCGGGCCATGATTTTCCTGAAGTTTTCCCTGACCTTTTGATGCTTTTTGTCGCCACCGGCGAAGGTTCCCGAAGACTCTATTCGCGGCTGGACGCAGGAGCAACATCATCGAGTCAAATTGCCGCCGCATTGCTGATCGACCCTGACACAGTCGATATTCGCCGCGTGGGGACAAATCGCGGCGGATACTCGCAAGGGGTGTTCCGAGTAAAAACAATTGGCCGTCGTGTGCGCTCACCGCGCCACGATGAGTTACGCCCAAGTCTAGGGAGAAAACGGCATGAAGGAAGCCACCAAGGGGGCGGCCTCGGGAGCGCTCGCGCATATGCTGGCGGTGACGGCGATGCTCGTCATCGCCAGCATCTTGTTCTACGGGCGTTAGTTCGAGTTTCAGCGTTTTCGTCATTCCGGGGTGGCTCTCCCGGGACCGCGCAAGGCGCGGCCCTAGCAAGCCAAGCCCAGAATACCCGTTCCAGGCTCGGTCACATGACCGCCCCCGAATGACGGATCCACTCTACTTCAGTTTGGCGAAGAACGGCACGAGCTTGCCGGCGAACGGCTTGAAGCTCGCGACCACCGAATCACCGATGGCGAGGTCATTCTCGCCATGGGCCATCATGCGAAAACCCTCGGCGCAATCGACCAGCAGGATGTTATAGGGCACGTGCGCGCGCGTCTCGGGCGTTGCGGCGCGGCAGACCAACGAGGTCGCGTACACCCGGCCCTTGCCGCTGGCGCGCTGCTCGCGCGGGCCAGATGCACCGCAGGCCGAGCAGAAGGCGCGGTGAAAATACTGCACATGGCCGCAGGCGGCACAGGTCTGGTAAGTGATGGCCTTTTCACCCCGGGTCCAGTCCGCCGGTCGCTCGCTCATCTGACCCGCTCCAGGAACATGCTGACGTGAGACGACAGCACGCCGCCGTCGCCATGCAGCAGCGCAATCGAGGCGTCGCGGACCTGGCGGGTCGCAGCGCGTCCCGTCATCTGCAACTGCGCCTCGACGAGATGCGCCATGGCGCCCCCGACGCCGCAATGGCCGTAGCTGAGCAGGCCGCCATGGGTGTTCAGCGGCATCGCGCCGTCGCGGCTGAAATGGCCGGCGCGCACACGCGCGGCCGCCTCGCCGCGGCCGGCAAGCCCGAGATCTTCCAGCAGCATCGCGAGCGTGATCGTGAAGCTGTCGTAGATCGCGGCATAGCGCACGTCGGAGATCGCAAGACCCGTGGCGTGCTTCGCGCGGGCGATGGAGATCTCGGCGCCGAGCTCGCTGAGGGCGGGCGCGGCCGTGACATGCTGATGGGTGTGGGCCTGGGCGCAGCCGCGGATGCGCACGCCCGCTTCCCCGGTCCGCTCGCGGCTGACGACGAACGCCGCGCCGCCGTCGGAGACCGGGCAGCAATCGAGCAGCTTGAGCGGCATCGCCACCGGCTTGGAGGCCATGACGTCAGCGACCGCAATGGGATCGTGGAATTGCGCACCGGGATGGGTGCAGGCGTGGGCACGCATCAGCACCGCGAACTCGGCGAGGTCCTCTTCGGTCACGCCATATTCGTGCATGTATCTGCTGGCGACGAGGCCGTAATAAGCGGGAATGGTCGGCCCGAGCGGCACCTCGTAGTCGGGCTGGCCGACCTGCGCCAGCGCCTGGATCGAGGCATCGCGGCTCTGCCCTGTGAGCCGGTTCTCGCCGGCGACGACCAGAACGTTGCGACAGACGCCTGACGCGACGAGATGATGCGCCAGCATCGTCATCGCAAGACCCGTGGCGCCGCCGACCTGGACAGCATGGGCGTAAGACGGGCGGATGCCGAAATGCTCGGCGAAGACGGTGGCGAGCATGATGTGGGGCGAGACGGTGGAGTAGCCGCAGAGGACGCCGTCGATGTCGGTGCGCTCGAGGCCGGCATCGTCGAGCGCGGCTTGCGCGGCCTGGCTCATCAGGTCCAGCGAGGACGAGCCCTCGTGCCTGCCGAAAGATGTGAGGCCGACGCCGGTGATGAAGCTCATGGTGCCCTTTCTCCACCGTCATTCCGGGGCGGCCCGAAGGGCCGAGCCCGGAATCCATCGAGCGGCATGTGCGGAGGATAGATGGATTCCGGGTTCGCGCCCAAGTAGGCGCGCCCCGGAATGACGGATGAGAGAGCTGCGGTCGTCGCCATTCCCCCTCCCTACTCCGGCGCGTCACGCGTGACGCCATCGCGCACCATGGCCGCGATCTCTTCGGCGGAATAACCGGCTTCACGAAGGATCTCCGCACCATGCTCGTTGAGCCGCGGCGCGAGGCGCACGGGTTCGGCTTCGGTCTCGGACCAGGTCGCCGTCACCTTCATGCTGCGGATCGGACCTTCGGTCGGATGCATCACCACCGGGAAAAAGCCGGTCGCCTCCAGATGCGGATCGTGCAGGATCGAGGCGAGATCGTGCATCGGCATCACCGGCACGTCGGCTTTCGTCAGCAGGTCGATCCATTCGGCCGTGGTACGCGTCTCGAAGATGCGGGCGAGCTCGGCATAGACAACGTCGATATTGGCGGCACGGCCGGCGAAGGTCGCGAATTTGGGATCGGTGCGCAGGTCGTCGCGTCCCGTGGCCTTGAAAAAATTCTCCCACTGCTTGTCGTTGTAGACGATGACGCTGAGGTAGCCGTCGGATGTCTTGTAGGGCCTGCGGTCGCGCGAGAGATGGCGGGCATAGCCGCCCTTGTCGAGCGGCGGCTCATAGGTGAGCCCGCCCATGTGATCGCCCATGACGAAGCCGGCCATGGTCTCGAACATCGGGATGTCGAGACGTTGGCCGCGGCCGGTGCGGTCGCGGTGCACGAGGCTCGCGCAGATCGCCCCAACTGCGGTGAGACCGACGATGCGGTCGACCAGCGCGTTCGGCACGTAGCGCGGCACGCCGTCGCCGGTCTGCGCCATCAACGCCGGCAGGGCCGTGGCGCCCTGGATCAGGTCGTCGTAAGCGGGTTTTGCGGCATAGGGGCCGTCCTGGCCAAAGCCGAACACGCCGGCATAGACCAGGCGCGGGTTGATGGCTGAGACGACGTCGTAGCCGAGCTGAAGCCGCGCCATCGCCTGCGGGCGGACGTTGTAGACCAGGACGTCGGCGTCCTTCAAAAGCCGCAGCACGGCTTCGCGCCCCGCCGGCTTCTTCAGATCGAGGCAGATCGAGCGCTTGCTGCGGTTGGTGTTGAGGAACACCGGACCCATGCCGGCGTGTCGCATCGGGCCGATCAGGCGGGTAACGTCACCATCCAGCGACTCCACCTTGATGACGTCGGCACCGTAATCGCCGAGCATCTGGGTCGCATAAGGCCCCATCAGCACGGTGGTCATGTCGATGACCTTGATGCCCTTCAGCGGCCCCATCGTTCGCTCCCGATTGCGCGGGCTATAGAATCTCGTTTTGACGCGTTTTCTTTACGCGAACCGGTATCCACTTCGCTCGAAAACGCTACAGGCGCGGCCCCGCGATTTCGGTCCAGCTAAAGACAGAGGCGCCGCGCGCGCAAGGGTGGCCGGCGTATGGCCGCATGCGCGGCGCGGCGAATATCGGCCGCTATTTCTTCTGGCGGGATTCCCGGATCTTCAAGAGCCGCTCGAGCTCGTCATTCTGCTGGTTGATCCGGTCAGCAATCCGCGACTCGTTCTGCTCGCCGGAGGCGGCAGCGGCCTGCTCGATGAGCTGGCGGATGTTGTCCTCGAGGATCGCGATGCGATCGTTGAGTGCGTCGAGGGAGAGTGAATTTTCGTATTCGTTGCTCATGATACTTTCCGCAAATCAATCAGGAGCCGTAGGGTGGGCAAAGCGAAGCGTGCCCACCATGATCTGGCGCAAAGAAAGATGGTGGGCACGGCGCTTTCGCGCCTTTGCCCACCCACGAGAGCTTACTTGAGTGGCTCGAGCACCGAAACATAATTGGCGACGGCCGCACCGCCCATGTTGAAGATGCCGCCGAGCTTGGCGTTCTTGAGCTGCATGCCCTCGGGCGCCTGGCCTGCGAGCTGCATCGCGGTCATCACATGCATGGAGACGCCGGTGGCGCCGATCGGATGGCCCTTGGCCTTGAGGCCGCCGGACGGATTGACCGGCAGCTTGCCGTCCTTCAGCGTCCAGCCTTCCAGAATCGCGCGGGCGCCCTGCCCCTTCGGCGTCAGGCCCATGGCTTCGTATTCGATCAGCTCGGCGACGGTGAAGCAGTCATGGGTCTCGACAAAGGAGAGATCGGACAGGGTGACGCCGGCCTGCTCCAGCGCCCGCTGCCAGGCGACCGTGCAGCCTTCGAACTGCAGGATGTCGCGCTTACTCATCGGCAGGAAGTCCTGGGCGTGCGCAGTGGCGCGGAAGCCGATCGACTTGGTCATGGCCTTGGCGGTCTCGGCATCAGCCAAGACAAGGGCGGCGGCGCCGTCGGAGACCAGCGAGCAGTCGGTGCGCTTCAGGGGACCGGCGACGTAAGGGTTCTTCTCGCTCTCGGCGCGGCAGAAGTCGAAGCCAAAGTCCTTGCGCATCTGGGCGAAGGGATTGGCGACGCCGTTCTTGTGGTTCTTGGCCGCGATCAGCGCCAGCGCATCGGACTGGTCGCCGTATTTCTGGAAATAGGAGCTGGCGATCTTGCCGAACACGCCGGCGAAACCGCCGACCGTGTCGCCGTCCTCGGGCAGGTAGGAGGCCTTGAGCAGGTTCTTGCCGATCTCGGCGCTCGGCGTGCGCGTCATCTGCTCGACGCCGACGATCAGGACGATCTTGGCGGCCCCTGCGGCAATCGCGCGCAGGCCCTGATGCACGGCGGCAGAGCCCGTGGCGCAGGCGTTCTCGACGCGGGTCGCCGGCTTGAAGCGCAGCCTGGGGTCGGCCTGCAGCACCAGCGAGGCGGTGAAATCCTGGGGCGAGAAGCCGGCGTTGAAGTGGCCGAGCACGATCTCGTCGACGTCGGAGGCGGAAATGCCGGCGTCCGCCAGCGCCTCGTTGGCGACGCGGGTGACGAGGCTTTCGACGGTTTCGGTGTCGAACTTGCCGAACGGCGTATGCGCCCATCCGACGATGCTGGCGGTCATGGTCGTCTCTCCCTGCAGGTCTTGTCCTGAGCTAAGTCTTAGCCCAGGGATGGCAAGACTTCACGCGGCTTTCAGCGCCTTGAGGGTCCGCTCGCAGATGGCAGTTATGCCGGCCCAGTTCCCGGCCCGGATCTCCGCCGTCGGGCACAGCCAGGACCCGCCAACCGCAACGACATTGGGTTCGGCCAGCCAGGTCGCGGCATTGGCCTCGCCCACCCCGCCGGTAGGGCAGAACCGCACGTTCGGGAACGGCCCGCCGAGGGCGCGCAGGCCCTTGATGCCGCCCGCCTGCTCCGCCGGGAAGAACTTTGCGACATCGAACCCGCAGGACAGCGCCATCATCAGCTCCGAAGCCGTGGCAATCCCCGGCGCGAACGGCAAGGAGCTGTCGGTCGCGGCCTTGAGCAGATCGGGGGTCAGGCCCGGACTGATGCCGAATGCGACCCCGAGCTTCTCGACCCGGCTGAAGTCGGCCGGATTGAGAATGGTGCCGATGCCGACGACCGCCTCCGGGACCTCGGTCATCATCGCGCGCGCCGCTTCGATCGCAACCGGGGTGCGCAGGGTCACCTCCAGCGTGCGGACGCCGCCGGCAACCAGCGCGCGCGCCAGCGGCACCGCATCCTGGATGCGCTCGATGGTGAGAACGGGAATGACGGTCGCGGCCTTGAACAGCGCGACGAGGTGGTTCTGTTGAGCAGCCGTGGTCATAGGTCTCGATTCACGTTGGTCGCTGTTTACTTGCTGGCCTGGCGGGGGGCCGCCGGCCGGTGCCGCTTCTTCGGCGGCATGGCATAGCCTGGAATGATGGCGCCGGGATAGCAGATCACGAGGCTGGCGAGGCGATGTCCGGCCTGGGCCGCCTCAACCGGCCCGGCGCCGGCGAGCCGGGCCGCGATATAGGCGGCGGCAAAGCTGTCGCCGGCGGCGGTGGTATCGACCACGGGTTGGGTCATGGGCTCGGCGCGAACCTCGCTGGCGCCGCCGGGATAGCGCAACAGGCTCACCGGCTCGGGCAGACGGAACACCAGCTCCGGCGTTGGGATGCGCGCCATCAGCTGGTCGTGACTTTCGCCCGGATGGAGCGCAAGCAGGTCCTCGGTCGAGGTCAGCACGATGTCGGCAGCCGCGAAGGCGGTCGCAAACACCTCCCGCGCGATATCGCGGTCCGGCCATCCCCGGGCGCGGAAATTGGTGTCGAACACGAAGCGGGTGCCGAGCAGGCGTGCGCGCTTGATCGCGCCGAACAGGCGCTCGCGCCCTGCCGCGTCGTAGATCGAGAGCGTGATCGCGGAGAGGTAGACCACGTCGTAGCTCATCAGCGAGTTGAGCAGCTCGTCGGTTTCCGGCAGGCTCATCAGCTGGCGCGCGGCCGCACTGTCGCGCCAGTGGAAGAACTGGCGTTCGCCCTTGCCATCCGTCTGGATCATGTAGAGGCCGGGCAGCTTGCCCGCGAGCCGCACGACGCGCCGCGTGCCGACGCCTTCCGCATTCCAGGCCGCGACCATCTCATCGCTCAGGGCATCATCGCCGAGCGCGGTGAGATAATCGACCTTGACGTCCAGCCGCGCCAGATACACGGCCGTGTTGAGGGTGTCGCCGCCGAAGCCGCGTGAGTAGAGACCGCCGCCCTGCCCGGCAGACGCGCCGCCTTGGGCCTGCCGGAGCTCGACCATGCATTCACCGATGCAAGCAACGCTCGCCATCATCAGGGCCCGCTTAGTCGGAGGTCAGGCGACGAAATTGCCGCCGAGTTCGTCTTCGATGTGAATGCGGATGATATCGTCGAAATTCTTCTCGGCGGTGGTGAAGCCGAGTTCGCGCGCACGCCTGGCGTCGAAGTTGCGCGGCCAGCCGCCGACGATGCCGACGATGAAGGGATCGGGCTCGCGCTTGATGCGCGCGGCGACCTTCTCGCCCGCAACCCGCTTCAAGGCGGCGATCTGCTCGCCGACCGTGGCCGACAGGCCGGGCATGGTCAGATTGCGGCGCGGGCCGACGGTGGCGAGATCCATGGTGCCGGCGTGGAGCAGGAAGCCGACGGCCGAGCGCGGCGTCGCGTGCCAGTGGCGGACGTCCTCGGAGACCGGGAGGATCGCTTCCTTGCCGGCCAGCGGCTCGCGCAGGATGTTGGAGAAGAAGCCCGAGGCCGCCTTGTTAGGCAGGCCCGGCCGGATACAGATGGTCGGCAGGCGAATGCCGATGCCGTCGAGGAAGCCGCGGCGGGAATAGTCGGCGAGCAGCAGTTCGCCGATGGCCTTCTGGGTGCCGTAGCTGAGCAGCGGGGTATGGAAGAACTCGTCGCCGATCGCATCGGGAAACGGCGCGCCGAACACCGCGATCGAGGACGTGAACACCACGCGCGGCTTGTAGCCGCCGCCGGCAAGGCGGATCGCATCGAGCAGCATCCGCGTGCCGTCGAGATTGATGCGGTAGCCCTTGTCGAAATCGAGCTCGGCCTCGCCGGAGACGATCGCGGCGAGATGAAAGATCACGTCGGGGCGGCCTGCGATCAGCTTCTCGGCGGCGCCCGGGACGGCGAAATCGCCCGATACGGTCTCGACCGGGAAGCCGGCTGTCTCCGGCTTCTTGGGCTCGACCACGTCGTGCATGGTCAATTTCGTGATGTCGCTCTTGCCGAGCCGGCCGTCGCGCAGCAGCCGTTCACAGAGTTTGCGGCCGACCATGCCGGCGGCGCCGAGAACCAGAATGTGCAAGAGCTCAACTCCTTCTTATTGGCCGGAGCGCGCCGCTCCTGAAACGCATCGGCGCGCCCCCGGCAAGCCCCGCGATCATTCCTTCACGGCGCCGGTCATGGCCGACACATAATGCTCCACGAAGAAGGCGTAAAGGATCACGAGCGGCAGCGAGCCGGCCAGCGCTCCCGCCATCAGCGAGCCCCAGCGGTAGATGTCGCCGTCCACGAACTCGTTGACGATCGCGACCGGCACCGTCTTGTTGCTGGTCGATTGCAGGAACGTCAGGGCGTAGATGAACTCGTTCCAGCACAGCGTGAAGCAGAAGATGAAGGCCGAGATCAGGCCGGGAATGGCCAGCGGCACGACGATCTTGACCAGGATCTGCCAGCGGCTCGCCCCGTCAATCAGCGCGCACTCCTCGAGCTCGAAGGGGATGGTCTTGAAATAGCCCATCAACAGCCAGGTCGAGAACGGGATCAGGATGGTCGGATAGGTCAGGATCAGCGCCAGCGGCGAATCGAACAGGCCGTACTGATATACGACCGTGGCGAGCGGAATGAACAGGATCGACGGCGGCACCAGATAGGCGAGGAAGATCAGGCCGCCGACGAGATTGGCGCCTTTGTAACGCAACCGCACGATGGCGTAGGCGGCGAACACCGAGGCGACGATCGAGAGCACCGTGGCGCAGATCGCCACATACATCGTGTTCCAGAGCCAGTAGGGATAGTAGCTCTCGAACAGCAGCTTGTAGAAGTGCTTGAACGTCGGATTCCAGGTCCAGAACGGATTGTACTTGTCGAGGTCGAGCAGCTGCTCGTCCGGCTTCACCGAGGTCAGCGCCATCCAGTAGAACGGGAACAGCAGGACCACGACGATGATCGTGAGCGGCAGGTACAGCGTCACGATCCGGCGCGGCACCGACTGCAGATAGCTCATGCCCTCGCTGTGATCATCTTTCGCGACTGTCGGTGCCGAGCTATGCAGCACGGCCTTGAGATCGATCCGCGAGGTGGGGAGATCAGTCATTGTTTTCTCCCTGTTGCCACTTGCGCCGCTGCAGGCCGAACCAGGAGACCATGATCGCGGCAAGCAGGAATGGAATCATCGCGCTGGAAATCGCGGCGCCCTCGCCGAGCTGCCCGGCGATGATCGCGCGCTGGTAGGACAAGGTCGCCATCAGGTGCGTGGCATTGACCGGGCCACCACGCGTCATTGCCCAGATCAGCTGGAAGTCGGTGAAGGTGAACAGCACCGAGAAGGTCATCACGACAGCGATGATCGGCGTCAGCAGCGGATAGGTGATGTAGCGGAAGCGCTGCCAGCTGGAGGCGCCATCGAGGATTGCAGCTTCATAAAGCGACGGGGACACAGTCTGTAGCCCCGCAAGCAACGTGATCGCGACGAACGGCACGCCGCGCCAGATATTGGCGAAGATCACGCAGATGCGCGCCCAGGTGGTGTCGCCGAGGAAATTGATGTTCTGGCTGATCAGACCGAGATGCTTCAGCGACCAGGAGATGATCGAAAACTGCGAATCGAAGATCCACCAGAAAGCCAGCGCCGACAGCACCGTCGGCACGATGAAGGGGATCAGGACCATCGCGCGCAGCATCGCCTTGAACGGCATGTGCTCGTTGAGCAGCAGCGCGAGGTAGAGCCCGATGCCGAATTTGAAGGCGCTCGCGACGAAGGTGTAGAGCAGCGTGTTGAACACCGACAGCCAGAAGATGGAATCGTCCCACAGCCACTCGTAGTTCTCGGTGGCGATGAAGTGCCCGACCCTGCCGATGCGCGTGTCCGTGAAGGACAGCCAGATGCCGAGCCCAAGCGGATAGGCCAGGAAGAAGATCAGGAACACCATGGCCGGCAGCATGAACCAGAAGCCGAGCCAGTTGCGATTGTGTTTGAGCTGGGCCCAGGCGCCAGCCTCGCTCATCTGAGGCTTGGCCCGGGGAATTGCGACATCAGCCATGCCCGATATCCCTGATCGAAATGTTGAGAAGCGGGCGGCCCAAGAGCCGCCCGCCCCGTGACCGTCAGCGGTAGATGCGCTTCAGCTGGCGCTCGGCTTCCGCCATCGCGCCCTTGGCATCCTTGGCGCCGGTGCAGTAATTGGCGAACATGTCGACGACGATGAAGTCGGCGATCGCAGTTGCCGCCTTCTCGCCGACCGTGCCGATGCCGGACGCCGGCAGCGTGCGCTTGGAGGCCTGCGAGAACACGGCATTCTTGGGATCGGCCGTCCAGACCGCCGCCGATTCATAGGCGTTCAAGGTCTGCTGCAGATAGCCTTGCGCGCCATCCAGCCACTTCTCGTAGTTCTCCTTCTCCAGCATGAAGGCGACGAAGGCCTTCGCCGCGTTCGGATATTTGGTGAAGTTGAAGGCGAGGATCGGCAGCGTAAGCTGCAGCTCGGTCGGCTTGCCGATCGGTCCGACCGGGTGCAGAGCGTGATAGGTATCTTCCGCCAGTTCCTTCTTGGTGGGATCGGTCTTGGCGGCAACATAAATCGAAATGCCGTTGAGGGTGCAATAGAGCTCACCGGCCAGGTACGCCTTGTTATTGGATGAGTCGTTCCAGGAAGGCGTGCCTGGGATGAAAGTCTCGTAAAGCGCTTTGCAATACTCTAGCGCCTTTGCGGTCTCGGGCGAATTGATGCTGACCTGATCCTTCTCATTGACGGTCCACGCATTGTGGCCCCAGAGGATCCAGTGCAGCCAGCCGTTGGCATCGCCGCTCGCGTGTCCGAGGGCAAAACCGGCCGGCGTGTTGTTCGCCTTGAGCGCTTTGCACATCTCCAGGAAGCTTGGGAAATCTTTCGGGAATTCCTTGAAGCCCGCTTTGTCCGTCGCCGACTTCCGGTAGGTCATATAGCCGCCGTTGGTCGCGACAGGGATGCCCAGCCAGTCTTCGCCAAGCTTGCAGGTCTTTGCTGCAGCGTCCGTCCAGCCGCCATATTTCTTGCCGAGATAGTCGGCGACGTCGTTCATTTTCAGGACTTTGGTCGGGAACAGCTGCGGCAACGTGTGCAGGCCCCAGGCGACGTCGAGGCCGGAACCCGTGTTGGCTGCAACGGATGCTTTCGGCTGCACGTCCTCGAAAGACTCGCTGAACACGTTCATTTCGACGCCGGTCGCCGACTTGAATGCCGCCACCATTGCGTTAAATGCATCGTCCTCCGAAGGCACAAAGCGCTTCCAGCGCATCACCGTCAGCTTGGCACCGGGCTCGGCCTTCCAGGGCGCGCTCTGCGCCCAGGCCTTGGCGAAGTCGAACAGCGCCGGCCCCGTCAGCATGCCGGTTGCGGCCAAAGCCGTGCCGCCTTGGAGCAGAGACCGGCGGGTAAAGTCTTGCATGGTGTCCTCCCTGTGATGCTTTTTTGTCGTCTTATGCCTTGTCGTCTGATGCGCTAGGCGTTCATGCGCTTGCCCGTCGCCTCGTCGAACAAGTGAACCAGCGACGGATCGGGCTTCAGCCGCACCTTGTCGCCGGGGTTGAACTGGTGACGCTCGCGGAAGACCGCGACGACCTGCTCGCCGCCGACGTTGGCGAACACCTGCGTCTCCGAGCCGGTCGGCTCGACCACGATGATCTCGGCCTCGGCGCCGTCATCGGCGATGGTGAAGTGCTCCGGCCGCACGCCGTAGACCGCCGGACGGCCGTCGGAGCCGGCCGGTGCGGTCTTGAGCGGCAGCTTGACGCCGTTTGGCCCTTCGAAGGTCGCAACGCCGTTGACGCGCACATGGCCTTTCAGGAAGTTCATCGCGGGCGAGCCGATGAAGCCGGCGACGAACTGGTTGTCGGGCTTGTCGTAGAGCTCGAGCGGGGTGCCCATCTGCTCGACGATGCCGTCGTGCATGACGACGATCTTGTCGGCCATGGTCATGGCCTCGATCTGGTCGTGGGTGACATAGACCGTCGTCGTCTTCAGCCGCTGATGCAGCTCCTTGATCTCGGTGCGCATGGCGACGCGCAGCTTGGCGTCGAGGTTCGACAACGGCTCGTCGAACAGGAACACCTGCGGATCGCGCACGATGGCGCGACCCATGGCGACGCGCTGGCGCTGGCCGCCGGAGAGCTGGCGCGGATAGCGATCGAGCAGCGGCGACAGCGCGAGGATCTCGGCGGCGCGCTTGACGCGCTTGTTGATCTCGTCCGAGCTGGCATTCCGCAGCTTGAGCGAGAAGCCCATGTTGTCGGCGACCGTCATGTGCGGATAGAGCGCGTAGTTCTGGAATACCATCGCAATGTCCCGCTCCTTGGGCTGGACATTGTTGACGACGCGATCGCCGATCGAGATCGTGCCGGAGGTGATGTTCTCGAGACCGGCGAGCATGCGCAGAAGCGTCGACTTGCCGCAGCCGGAGGGGCCGACCAGGACGACGAACTGACCGTCCTCGATCGGAATCGTGACGCCGTGCAGGACTTCAAAATTGCCGAACGATTTCCGCACGTCGCGGATTTGCACAGACGACATCTAGCTCCCTCCTCGAAAGTCCACGGCGCCTCTCGCGCCGCGACCGTCTTGTTTTTCGGACTTCACCGAACCAGGCCCGACCTTAGCGGGCGACATTGTCGGTAGTTTGTGCGGTTTTGGCAATTTGTCTTTGGTTAGTCGTTGCTGGTAGCGCTGTCAACGTTCCTTTGTTTGCGGGACTGACTGTGTTAAGAGCAGCAAATGGGTCGAAAACGCACCAAGTCAGGCAAGATCCGGCTGGCCGAAGTGGCCGAACTCGCCGGCGTCAGCCCGATTACCGCGTCGCGCTTTTTCCGCAATCCGGAGGCCCTGTCGGTCGCCAAGCGGACGCGGGTCGAGAGCGCCGCCAAGGAGCTCGGCTATGTGCCCAACCTTGCCGCACGGGCGCTGGCCTCGCAACGCACCGAGGTCATCGGTGTCTTGATCCCATCGCTCACCAACAACGTGTTCTCGGACGTGCTGCGGGGCATCTATGACGCCTCCGAAGGCAGCCGCTACTCGATCCAATTGTCCAACACGCGCTACAGCATTCTCCAGGAAGAGAAGCTGCTGCGGCTGTTCCTGGCGCAGAAGCCGGCCGGGCTGATCGTCACCGGCATCGACCAGACCGCGGAATCCCGCGCGATGCTTCAGGCCGCGGACTGCCCGATCGTGCAGATCATGGAGATCGGACCGGACCCGGTCGACATGATGATCGGCTTTTCCCACTATGATGCGGCCCGCGCGGCGATCGCGCACCTGTTCGAGCAAGGTCACCGCAAGGTCGGCTTCGTCGGCGCGCGGATGGATCCCAGGGTGCAGCGGCGGCTGGACGGATATATCTCGGCCATGAAGGACGCCGGATCGTTCGACCAGCGCCTGGTGGTGACGACGGCGACACCGACCTCGGTGACCCTCGGCGGCGCCCTGTTCACCGATCTGCTGGCGCGGGAGCCCGACATGGATGCGGTGTTCTGCGCCAATGACGACCTCGCGCTCGGCGTGCTGTTCGAATGCCGCCGCCGGGAGATCGCAGTCCCCGGGCAGCTCGCGATCGTCGGCTTCAACGACCTCGAATTCATGGCCTCCGCCGTCCCCACCCTCACCAGCGTCCGCACCAATCGCTACGAGATGGGCAAGACGGCCGCCACCATGCTGATCAACGCGATCGAGGGCCGGCGCCCGGAGCAGCCGGTGCTCGATCTCGGCTTCAAGGTGATCGAGCGGCAAAGCTCGTCGGCGCGACGTTCGGACAGCAGGCCAGCCGTATCAGGCGCGGCCGCGGCGAACAAAATGATAGCGTTACCAAGTAGCCACGACTAGTATCGGAATCGTGAGGAAGCGACCCGCCAGCGGGAAGGCAGATCATCGCGCGCGCCGCTCGGCACCGCACATGCCGACACCATGAGAAGGACGCCAGTGCGTTTGCAGTGCAGGAGAAACCAATGACAAAGAAACCAACCAACGGGCACGCCGCCGGCAGCAACGGGACCCGCCGCCATCTTCGCTCGCAGGAATGGTTCAACAACCCGCACAATCCGGGCATGACCGCGCTCTATATGGAGCGTTATTTGAACTTCGGCCTCACCCGTGCCGAGCTGCAATCCGGCAAGCCGATCATCGGCATCGCCCAGACCGGCAACGACCTGTCGCCCTGCAACCGCCATCATCTCGAGCTCGCACACCGCGTCCGCGAAGGCATCCGCGAGGCCGGCGGCATCGCGATGGAGTTCCCGACCCACCCCATTCAGGAAACCGGCAAGCGCCCGACCGCGGCGCTCGACCGTAACCTCGCCTATCTCGGCCTGGTCGAAATCCTCTACGGCTATCCGCTCGACGGCGTGGTGCTGACCACCGGCTGCGACAAGACCACGCCGGCCTGCATGATGGCTGCGGCGACGGTCAACCTGCCCGCGATCGTGCTGTCGGGCGGCCCGATGCTGAACGGCTGGCACAATGGCGAGCGCACCGGCTCCGGCACCATCGTCTGGAAATCGCGCGAGCGGCTCGCGGCCGGCGAGATCAATTATGAAGAGTTCATGGAAATCGTGGCCTCCTCAGCGCCCTCGGTCGGCCATTGCAACACCATGGGCACGGCCTCGACCATGAACGGGCTTGCCGAAGCGCTCGGCTTCTCGCTGCCGGGCTGCGCGGCGATCCCGGCGCCCTATCGCGAGCGCGGCCAGATCGCCTACGAGACCGGAAAACGCATCGTCGAGATGGTCTGGGAGGACCTGAAGCCCTCGGACATCCTGACCCGCAAGGCCTTCGAGAACTGCATCGTCATCAATTCGGCGATCGGCGGCTCGACCAACGCGCCGATCCACATCAACGCGCTCGCCCGCCATATCGGCGTCGAGCTGTCGATCGAGGACTGGCAGAAGTTCGGCCATGACGTGCCGCTCCTGGTCAACATGCAGCCGGCCGGCTTCTATCTCGGCGAGGAATTCCACCGCGCCGGCGGCGTGCCCGCCGTCGTGCGCGAATTGATGAAGCACAAGCGCATCCATGAGGACGCGATCACGGTCAACGGCCGCGGCATCGGCGAGAACTGCAAGAACGCGCCGGTCCCGGACAACGACGTGATCTGGGCCTACGACAAGCCGCTGGTGAAGGATGCCGGCTTCCTGGTGCTGAAGGGCAATCTGTTCGATTCCGCGATCATGAAGACTTCCGTGATCTCCAAGGAATTCCGCGACCGCTACCTCAGCAACCCCAAGGACCCGAATGCCTTCGAGGGCCGTGCCATCGTGTTCGAGGGCCCGGAGGATTACCACGAGCGGATCGACGATCCCTCGCTCGACATCGACGAGCGCTGCGTGCTGTTCATCCGCGGCACCGGCCCGATCGGCTACCCTGGCGGCGCCGAGGTCGTGAACATGCAGCCGCCGGCGGCGCTGATCAAACGCGGCATCCTGTCCCTGCCCTGCATCGGCGATGGCCGCCAGTCCGGCACCTCGGGCTCGCCCTCCATCCTCAACGCCTCGCCGGAAGCCGCTGCCAATGGCGGGCTTGCCATCCTCAAGACCGGCGACAAGGTGCGGATCGATCTCAACAAGGGCAGCGCCAACATCCTGATCTCGGACGAGGAGCTGAAGAAGCGCCACGCCGAGCTGAAGGCCAATGGCGGCTTCAAGCATCCGCCGAACCAGACGCCGTGGCAGGAGATCTATCGCAACACCGTCGGCCAGCAATCGACCGGCGCCTGCATGGAGCTCGCCACGCGCTACCAGAACGTCGCCGGCACGTTCGGCGTGGCGCGGGACAATCACTGACAGCCACTGTCATTCCGGGGCGCGACGAAGTCGCGAGCCTGGAACCCGTTCATCCACCGTCGCTGTGGCCCGATGGATTCCGGGTTCGCGCCAAGAGGGGCGCCCCGGAATGACGACGGAAAATTCAGAGGAGAGAAGAATGGCAGACCGCCTCAAGGGAAAGCGCGCCGTCGTCACGGCAGCGGCAGCAGGCATCGGGCGCGCTTGCGCCATCGCATTCGCGCGTGAAGGCGCAATCGTCATCGCCACCGACATCAACGAAGCCGGCATCGCTGGCCTGACCAAGGAAGGCGTCACTGAAGTTGCAAAGCTCGACGTCCGCAACACCGCCGAGGTCAACGCCTTTGCGGGGCGCATCGGCAAGATCGACATCCTGCTCAACGCCGCCGGGTTCGTGCACCACGGCACCATCCTGGAATGCTCCGAAGAGGATTTCGATTTCTCGTTCGACCTCAACGTCAAATCGATGCACCGGACCATCAAGGCCTTCCTGCCCGACATGATCGCGGGCGGCGGCGGCAGCATCGTCAACATCTCCTCCTGCGCGGCCCTGAGGCCGCCGGCGAACCGCTACGTCTACAGCTCGTCGAAGGCGGCAGTGTCGCTGCTGTCGCGTGCGGTCGCGCTCGATTTCATCACCAAGGGCATCCGCTGCAACTCGATCTGTCCCGGCACCGTCGAGACGCCCTCGATGCTCGACCGCGCCGCTGCACAAGGCCCGCAAGGCAAGGAGATGTTCATCTCCCGCCAGAAGATGGGCCGGCTCGGCACCGCCGAGGAGATCGCGGCAATGGCCGTGTATCTCGGCAGTGACGAGAGCGCCTTCACCACCGGCGTCGACCTCGTGGTCGATGGCGGCTACATGCTCTGACCTCTCCTCATCCCGAGGAGGCGCGGCAGCGCCGTCTCGAGGGATGGGCCACGGGCTCTGGGGTTCGAGACGCGCGCCAGATGCGCGCTCCTCACCATGAGGGATAGCGAAAGGGACTTCGCATGAACAAGATCGATCTCAACGGCCGCATCGCCATCGTCACCGGCGGCGCGCAGGGCTTTGGCCGCGCCATCACCGAGCGCTTCGTCGCCTCCGGTGCCAAGGTCGCGATCTGGGACTTCGACGCCGCGCTGGCGGAGAAGACGGCAAAGGAGATCGGTGGCGAAACGAAAGTCTTCAAGGTCGACGTCACCGACACCGCGGCCGTCGAGCAGGCCCGCGATGCGACGCTGGCCGCCTTCGGCAAGATCGACATCCTCGTCAACAATGCCGGCATCGCCGGCGTCAACAAGCCGGTGTGGGAGACCGATATCGAGGAATGGCGCAAGGTGCTGCGCATCAACCTCGAAGGCCCCTTCATCGTCAGCAAGGCGATCGTGCCCGAAATGATCAAGCAGAAATACGGGCGCATCGTGAACATCGCCTCGATCGCCGGCAAGGAAGGCAACCCGAACGCGGCGCACTATTCGGCCTCCAAGGCCGGCCTGATCGCGCTGACGAAGTCGCTCGGCAAGGAGCTCGCCGCACATGACATCCTCGTCAACGCGGTGACGCCGGCGGCCGCCAAGACCGCGATCTTCGACCAGATGACGCAGCAGCATATCGATTTCATGCTGTCGAAGATCCCGAAGGCACGCTTCGTGCTGGTGGAAGAACTCGCCGCGATGGTAGCCTGGCTCGCGTCCGAGGATTGCGCCTTCTCCACCGGCGCTGTGTTCGACATCTCGGGCGGGCGCGCAACCTATTGAGGACATCATGATCCGGGAAGGTGGCTGCCTGTGCGGCGCGGTGCGGTTCAAGGCGGAGGGCGAGCCGCTCAACGTCCGCATCTGCCATTGCCGCATCTGCCAGAAGGCGATGGGCTCGCCCTATTTTGCTCGCGCGCAATTCGACCAGCGCGCACTGACCGTCGAGGGCGAGACCGCCCGCTACGCCTCCTCCGAGAACATCGATCGTGTGTTCTGCAAGCAGTGCGGCACACGGCTGTTTGCCTGGCGGCGCAACGGCACGCTGGCGGGCGTGGCGCTGGCCACTTTCGACGATCGCAATGCCTTCGCGCCGACCGAGCACATCTGGGTGTCGGAAAAGCTCGCCTGGGTGAAGCTCGATGACGGTCTGGTGCAATATCAGGGGACGATCCCGGCGTGAATTTGGACGGACGGCAGGGCGGGATCGATCCCTCGATCTCTCGCAGCGTGGCATCCAGGAAGAAGTCACCCTATCTTCAGCTTGAGCGTTGCTGCACCGCCGGTCGACCGGGACGGCTGCAAGGCCGCCGGCAAACCGGGACAGACGAGCCGTGAACATTTCCTTCTATGACCTTTCGGTGTGGGTCCTGCCCCTGGTGCTCGCCATTACCTTCCACGAGGCCGCGCACGCCTTCGTCGCGGACCGGCTCGGTGACAACACGGCCTCGCAGCTCGGCCGGGTCAGCTTCAATCCGATCAGGCATATCGACCCATTCGGCACCCTGATCCTGCCGGCGATGCTGCTGTTCGCGCATTCGCCGTTCCTGTTCGGCTATGCCAAGCCGGTACCGGTGAACTTCCGCAAGCTGAACAACCCCAGGCTCGACATGGTCTGGGTCGCGCTCGCCGGGCCCGCCACCAACATCCTGCTGGCGCTGGCCGCCGCGGTCGCCTTCCACGCCCTGCCCCTGGTGCCCGCGAGCTCGGCGAAATGGATCGGCGACAATCTCAAGAATGCGCTCATCATCAACGCCATCCTGGCTGTCTTCAACATGATGCCGATCCCGCCGCTGGACGGCGGCCGCGTCGCGGTCGGGCTGCTGCCGCGGGCCCTCGCCCTGCCGCTGGCCCGGCTCGAGCCGTTCGGTATGTTGATCCTGATCGGGCTCTTGATCCTGCTGCCGCTGGCAGGCTCGCAGTTCGGTCTAAATCTTGATGTTATTTCAGCAATACTGCGGACGTTGACCGGTCATGTGATTCAGGCTGTTCTCTTCCTGACCGGCAACGCATAGTTGAACCTGACATCCGAACCCATGCCGAAGGGCCAGAGGCCGACTTGGTCAAAGCTGCGGATATGCTGATCGCGCGACGCGCCGACACCCGCGCCCGCGCCGATTTCGCCACCTGGAAGATGATGGCCAAGCTCAACGGGGCGTCCGCGCTGCCTCCGGAGGCCCAGGAGTTCCTTGAGAGCTACAGGAACCTGCTGACGCAGATGAGCGAAGGCGAGGCCACCGAGGCCACCATCGGTGCGATCTACAAGGCCTATTACGTCGAGATGGGCGGCGCTGGAACGCCACCCGACGTCCGCCCCCGCCAGGCCAAGCCGGCAGCGGACAATGTTACCGCCTTCCGGCGCCCGGCGCCGAAGCCGAAGAGCGCTGGCTTCTTCGGGACAGGCGCGGCCAGCGGAGCCCAGAAACGCCCTCTCCCCGTGGCGCTGATCTTCGCCTGCCTGGTCGTGGTCTATGTCGGGATCCGGCTCTACTGGCGCTGAGCCGCCTTTTTCTTCTTCGAATCCGGCGGCGTGAAGATGATGTCCACGGTCCGTTCGAACCGATCGTCGGTCAGTCCGGCAGGCGGCTGCGGGATCGGATCGGACTTGCGGACGATCGACACCGCCGCGGCATCGTAGGCTGCGTCTCCCGACGACTCCGCGACCTCGACCGACAGCACGTTGCCTTTCCGGTTGATCGCAAAGCTCACCTTGACCTTCTGGTTATTGGGCTGCTTGCCCTCGGGATTGACCTTGTGAGCCGCAAGATGCGCGCTGATCTTGCGGTTCCAGTCAGCCGTGATCTTCAGGATGTCCTTGCCAAGCCCCAGGACCGGCGCCAGGGCCTTCTCGGCTTCGCGCGCGTCCTCATCGAGCGTCTGCCGCGCACTTGCAACCGACTTCGGCGATGCCTCGGCGGCGGGCGTTTCGACAGCCTGAATCTTCGGATCGTCTTCCGTTGGCTTCTTGGTGTTGTTCTCGGTCACGACGCGGTCAGGATCCTCGACCTCCTGCGCCTGGTCCTTCGGAAGCTCCATCTCCTTGGTCTCGGCCTTCTGCTCGGGAAGCGCCTGCTGCTCCTGCATCGCCTCGCTATCGGGTCCAGGCGGCAGATCGGTATCGGGCACCTTGGGCGAAGCCATCTCGACCGCGAACTCCGCACCGGCCGCACCAAGGCCATCGCCGTCGTCGCCGGCGCGCAAATGCGCCAGCGCGAGCGCAGCGCCACCGACATGGAGCGCGAGCGCCGCCACCGCCGCTAAGATCCAGAGCTTACGGGATGGTCTCGGTTCGTCCGGCATCGTCCCGTCTTCTTAAGGCTGAGCGGCGCCGACCGCCGGCGCACCCGGCGCACCTTCCAGCGCGACCAGCTTCACGCGCGTATAGCCGCCCGAGCGCAAGAGCTCCATCACGCCCATCAGCTCGCCATAGGGCACCGAGCGATCGGCGCGCAGGAAAACATACTTGTCCTTGCTCATGTCGGAAAGGCCGTCGAGGGTTCCGATCAACTCGGCCCGGTGAACGGGGTTCTCCCCGATCGCGAGCGTCAGATCGGGCTTGATGCTGAGATAGGTCGGCTTGTCCGGCTTCTTCTGCGGCGTCGCGCTCGACGTCGGCAGATCGATCGGCAGGTCGACCGTGGACAGCGGCGCGGCGACCATGAAGATGATCAGCAGCACCAGGATGACGTCGATGAACGGCGTGACGTTGATGTCATGCGTTTCCGAGAAATCGTCGTCGTCGTCATTGTCTGCGAGCGAAACGGCCATGATCTACTCCGCCGCGCGCGAATGCACGCTGCCGTGGCTGCGGTCGAGATCGCGCGACAGCAGCCGCCCCGCTGCGCCCGAGGCGCGGCTGACGAGCTCAAGATAGCCCTTCGTCACGCGCGAGAAGTGGTTGTAGATGATGACGGCGGGAATGGCGGCGACGAGGCCGATCGCAGTGGCGAGCAGCGCCTCGGCGATGCCGGGCGCGACCACGGCGAGGTTCGTGGTCTGCGACTTCGAAATGCCGATGAAGCTGTTCATGATGCCCCAGACCGTGCCGAACAGGCCGACGAAGGGCGAGGTCGAGCCGATGGTCGCGAGCACGCCCATGCCGATGCGGATGCGGCGCTGTTCCGCGCGCACGATCTCGGCAAAGCTGGAGGCCGCGCGCTCCTTGATGCCGGCATCGCTGGACAGGCCGGCCGACATCCGCGCCTCGCGCAGCGCCGCCGCCAGGAACGACGGCAGGATGCCCTCCTTGGTGCCGAGCGCCATCTGCGCCTCGGCGAGCGAGCGCGCCTCCGCGATCTTCTTCAACGCCGAACGCAGCTTGCTGGAGGCGATCGACAGCTCGATCGACTTGGCGATGAAGACGGTCCAGGTCATCAGCGAGGCGAAGGCGAGCCCGATCATCACCGCCTTCACGATGACGTCCGCCGACATGAACATCACCCAGGGCGACAATTCCTTCATGGCCGGCGCGATGCCCGCCGCCTCGGGCTTCGCACTCGCGGAATTGAGGGCCACGGGAGCGGCGCCCGCAACGGCGGGAGCCGGCGAGGCCGCAGGCGCTGCCGGCGTGGATGCCGACGGAACCGTTCCGCCCCCGGACGGCTGGGCCGCCGACTGGGCCGGTGCTGCCGCCGGACTTTGTGTCTGGGCAGAAACCGGGGACGCGAGCCAAGCCACAGCGAGCATCAAGGCTGCGGCAACGCTTGCTTGGAAGGACATGGTCTTCATACTTCAGCCCAGTAGCGAATGAGGTTGTGATAGATACCCGTCAATTTGACCGTTTCGGGATCGTCACGCCCGAGCCGTTCCACCAGCGCCTGTATCGCGGTGTCGAGGTCGAAGATCATGCTCCGGGCTTGATCGTCCCGTATCATGCTCTGAAGCCAGAAGAAAGACGCAACCCGCACCCCCCTGGTCACGGGGGTGACCAGATGGAGGCTGGTCGAGGGGTAGAGCACGCAGTCCCCGGCTGGCAACTTGACTTCGTGCGAGCCGTAGGTGTCCTCGATCACAAGTTCGCCACCGTCGTACTCCTCTGGCTCGGCGAGGAACAGCGTGACCGACAGGTCGGTGCGGATGCGAAGGCCGGTCAGGCGGTCGCCGCGGATCGCATTGTCGACGTGCAGGCCGAAATGGTGGCCGCTATCGGCGGCATAGCGGTTGAACAGCGGCGGGAAGATCTGGCGCGGGATCGCCGCCGCGATGAAGCGCGGGTTCGATGTCAGCGCCGAGATGATGCGGTTGCCGAGTTTTCGCGCGACTTCGCTGTCAGGTGGCAGCTGTTCGTTGCGCTTGACCATGGCCGACTGCGCCCCTGCAGTCGAGCGGCCGTCCTCCCATGCGCTGGCATCCATGATGCGGCGGAAATCCGCCACATCATCCTTGCTGAGAACGTTCTCTATGCATGTCAGCATGAAACTCGTCGTTGCTCCTAGTAACGCGCGGAGAGCACCACATAGGCGGCACGGCCCGGTGCTTCCAGCACGAACGGTGCTGCGCTCTGGTACAGCGCGTCGTAGTAGCGCTTGTCGAAGATGTTGTTCACGAACAGCTTGAGCTTCCAGTGCTGATCGATCTTCGCCTCCGCGAACGCGTCGAAACGCCAGTAGCTCGGGAGCGACGTGCCCTGGTTGGCGGCCAGGAGGGTGCCGCCGTAGATCTTGGAGCGATACACCGCCTGCCCGCCCAGTTCCCAGGTGTCGGTGAGCTGATATTTGGACAGCAGGCTGAACGACTCGTGCGCGATATTGGCGAGCGGACGCCCGACGTTGGTCGGGTACAGCGTCTTGTTGGCCGACGGCGCCAGCGACTGCGTCACTTCCGACTGCATCAGCACGAGGCCGCCGAACACGCTCCATTTGTCGGTGATGTTGCCACCGATACCAAGGTCGATGCCGCGGATGCGATAGGCGGCACCGGCGGTGATGCACGATATGTTGCCGGTCGTTCCGGTCGGATAGACACATCCCAACGGAGCAGCAGCGGCCGCGCTACTGACATTCTGCGACTCACGCGCGTTCTCCTTCGTGGTCTGGAACAGCGCCGCGGTCAGAAGCAGGTGACGGTCGAACAGCTCCCACTTGGTGCCGAGTTCGATAGCCTTGTTCTTCTCGGGGCCAAATATCTGGGTGTTGCCGCCGGCGAGGGTCGGATTGAGGCCACCATAGGCCGTGCTGGTCCCGTCGAACTCAGCACCCACCGGGTTCGCCGAAGTTGCATAGGCCACATAGACGCTGCCGTTCGGCAGAGGCTTCAGGGTAAGGCCGAGATTGAAGTTGGGGATCAGGAAATCCGCCGACTGCTGACCGAACGCGCCGTTCGCGGCATAGCCGGTGGTCTTGATGCTGTAGTCGTCGTAGCGGAAGCCTCCGTTGAGGATCACCAGATCGCGGTAGTTGGCGGAATCCATGACATAGCCGCTGACGGTATCGATTGCGATTTTCGTCGGCCGTCCAGTGAGGCCACCAGGTATCGGGAAGGCAAGATTGGTATATTGCGGATAGAACACGCTCACGTCGGTCTTCGCTCCGCTGCCGGTAAAAGGCGTGCCGGTGACCTGCTCAGAACTGAGGCCGGTGTATCGGTCGATCGACGAACGCTCGCGGTCGTATTCGATGCCGCCGAGCAGCGTGTGCTTGAAGCCTGCGTCGTCATTGAACTTGTAGGTCGCTTCGGTCTGGTTTGCGAATACGTCGGTCGCCTGGAAGCGGCTCTGCGGATTGGCACTCAGGGTCGAGGCCGTCAGCGGGTTTTTCAACGACGGCGCCTCGGGAAGCGTACCGATATAGTTCTGTGTCGAATGCGACGCCCGCGTCTTGTTGCTGAGCATCAGGTCGGGGGTGATCTGCACCTCGGCATTGAGAGTGCCGATATCCTGACCAGTCCGGAAGAAGTCGCGATTGACGAAGCCGTAGAAATTCTTGCGGTTGACGCCGAAATCCGGGAACGGCCCGCCCGCGGTGCTCGACGTGCTGGGACGATAATAGGGTACGCCGAAGTCGGGAATACCCGTCAGCTCGGTATGGATGTAGTTGCCGGTGAGCTTGATCGTGTCGGTCGGTTTCCACGTCGTCGCGACAAACGCACCGTTTCGATTGTCGGTGACATAGTCGCGGCCGGCAACATTAGCATCCTGGAATAGACCACCGGCACGAACCGCAAGGGTCGGGTCGATCACCTGGTTGACGTCGATCGTGACACGCTTGGTCTGGTCAGTGCCAAACGTGCTGTCCATGTTGTAGAAGCTGCCCCCGGTCGTCGCCTGCTTGGTGACGATGTTGATCGCACCGCCGGCAACGCCGCGGCCGGACACAGTCGAACCGGGACCGCGCAGGATCTCGACCTGCTCGGTGAAGAAGTTTTCACGCACGCTGACGCCGGCGTCACGCACGCCGTCGATGAAGATGTCGTTGCGGGCATCGAAACCCCGGATGAAGAAGCGGTCGCCGAACGCGTTGCCGCCCTCGCCCGAGCCAAGCGTCACGCCGGCCGTGCTGAGGATCGCCTGCTTCAGCGACGTAGCGTTCTTGTCCTCGAGGACTTCCTTGCTGAGAACGGTGATCGACTTCGGCGTATCGACCAGCTTCTCCGGAAACTTGCCGCCGGCTTGAACATGGTCGACCTTATAGGGCGCAGTCGGATCCGCATACGGATTGGCGTCGGCAGCGACGGACGGCGTTGCGGGTGCCGTCTGCACCTGCTGGCGCTGCGCGGCGCGGCGAAGCGCGTTGCGGGCGCGGACCTGCTCGGGCGAAGGCTTCGAGGCCGTCGGACGCGGACGCTCGACCGGAGCATCGACCGTCACCGGCGGCAGGTTCGACTGCTGCGCCTGCGCGCCGCTCGACACCGACGCCACCGCGATCAAGCTCGCGACCGCCGAAACTTTTTTGCCGGAAACGCCCGCGGACCTCTCATCCATCGGATCGAACGCTACGACCGAACGCAACGACTTCGGTGCGACCACCTGCCCCATTACCAAACGCCCCATCTTCCTGTTCGCTCATTCACTTCGAACGAACGATGGGCTGTTGGTATCGGCCGCAAAATAACGGGTCAATGCGAGGCGCTCGCGAGAACCCTTGAATCAGTCCAGATCAAAACGATTCTAAGCTGCAGTTTCAAATCGTTCTAAGACGAGACTGGACTCGTTCTAAAAACAGTGCAGCGATCGCGCATCTCTCTCAGTCGCTGCTCGGCGGCTTCATCAGCGAGAACAATTCGTCGACGGTCTTCTGCGCAACCGCACGCACGCGATCGGTTGAGTCCATGCCGGCGATGTTGACGCCGCCTACGACGGCTTTGATCTCGTCGCGAAAGTCGGTGAGGAAGCGCAAGGGATCGCGCTGCTCGTTGGCGACGCGCGCGATCAATCCCGTGATCAGAATTTGGCACGCGATCAGCTTGCCGTTCAGCTCGTCCATCCTGCGCTCCATCTGTGGTGGCGCCGATATGGACGTTGCCGAACTTCGTGACAACCGGAACGGCTTTCGCGCGGTTTAGAACCATTCTCGTCAGCGGCTGCGAGCAACGGCGCAGTGCCAATTGATGCCAAGCATACCGTCTGCAGGGGCCGCACGTGCCCGCCGATCGGTCCAGCCGGGAAAATGCAGCACTGCACAGAGCGGCGCCACGGCACTGCCCACGCAGTGCAAAGCTTTCCAATTGTTTAGGATTCTCAACGGATAGTGCTGTTTACACTGGAACTTGGCGTGTATTATACAACGCACTGGAACCCTGCGATTGCCCTATCATTCGTAGATGAGGGCATACGCGCCGACACGTGACGACATGAATAAGTCCCGGCCGATCCTTTGGCTTCTGATCATCGCGGCCGTGGCCTCCGCGGGTTATTATTATTATGGTTGGGAGAAGTTCGGGCCTGGAGCCGGAAAAGCCCAGACCGCCCAGAAAGGTCCGCCCCGCCCCTCCGCCGTCCCCGTCAGCGTTGCGCCGGTTCAGAAGACCGACTTCCCGGTCTATCTGACCGGTCTAGGCACGGTTCAGGGGTTCAACACGGTCCAGGTCCGCACCCGTGTGGATGGCCAGATCGACAAGCTCGAGTTCAGGGAAGGCCAGATCGTCAAGCAGGGCGATCTCCTGGTTTCAATCGATCCCCGCCCCTATCAGGCCACGCTTGACCAGGCCAAGGCCAAGAAGGCGCAGGACGAGGCCAGTCTCGCCAACGCCAATCTCGAACTCCAGCGCGCCACGAAGCTCGGCGAATTCGCCACCGCCCAGCGCGTCGACACGCAGCGCTCCACCGTCGCCCAGCTCACCGCCCAGATCGCCGCCGATGATGCCGCGATTTCCAACGCCCAGACCCAGCTCGATTACACCCAGATCAGGGCGCCGATCACCGGCGTTGCAGGCCTGCGTCAGGTCGACATCGGCAACATCGTCAACGCTTCGTCGCAGACCGCCATCGTCACGATCTCGCAGGTCGAGCCGATCGCGGTGATCTTCACCGCGCCGGAAGACCAGCTCCCCTATATCAGCGAGGGCCAGAAGGCCGGCGCGCTCAAGGTGATCGCCTTCACCACCGACGGCAAGAAGACGCTGGCCGAGGGCAAGCTTGCGGTCATCAACAACCAGGTCGACACCACCAGCGGCACGATCCGGCTCAAGGCGGTGTTCGACAACAAGGACCACACGCTGTGGCCGGGCCAGTCGGTCTCGACGCGGCTCCTGGTGCGAACGCTGAAGGATGCGACCGTCGTTTCGGATGATGCGGTCCAGCACTCCACCAACGGGCTCTACGCCTATACGGTCAATCAGGACAACAAGGCCGAGTTGCACAAGGTCAAGGTCAGCTATGGCATCGACGGGCGTTCGGTCATCGAGGAAGGATTGAGCCCCGGCCAGCAGGTGATCGTCGGCGGTCAGTTCAAGGTCCAGCCCGGCAGCCTGGTGTCGACGGCGGTGGCAAGCTCGGATCCGACCCAGAACAAGGTACAAAAGCAATGACCGACGGCGGGATTTCGGCACCTTTCATCCGATATCCCATCGGCACCTCGCTGCTGATGGCCGGCATTCTCTTCGTCGGCCTGGTCGCTTATCCCCTGCTTCCGGTCGCGCCGCTGCCGCAGGTGGACTTTCCGACCATCCAGATCACCGCCAACCTGCCCGGCGGCAGCCCTGAAACGATGGCTTCGTCCGTGGCGCAGCCGCTCGAGCGGCAATTCGCCCAGATTCCGGGCATCGCGCAGATGACCTCGACGAGCTATCTGGGCACGGCGTCGATCACCATCCAGTTCGATCTCAACCGCAACATCGACGGCGCCGCCAACGACGTGCAGGGCGCCATCAACGCGGCCAGCGGCCAGTTGCCGAAAAGCCTGCCGTCGCCTCCGACCTACCGCAAGGTCAACCCCGCCGACTCGCCGATCCTGCTGCTGTCGGCGACATCGGAGACGCTGCCGCTGACCAGCGTCAGCGACGCGGTCGATGCTCAGCTCGCGCAGCAGATCAGCCAGCTCTCCGGCGTCGCCCAGGTCTTCATCGGCGGCCAGCAGAAACCCTCCATCCGCATCCAGGTCGATCCCGCCAAGCTCGTGGCAAAGGGCCTGTCGATGGAGGACATCCGCAGCCAGATCGCGATCACCACGGTCGACAGCCCCAAGGGCAATATCGACGGCGAGAAGCGGGCCTATACGATCTACGCCAACGACCAGCTCACCCACGCGAAGGACTGGAACGACGTCATCATCGCCTATCGCAACGGCGCTCCGTTGCGAATCCGCGATATCGGCCAGGCGGTCAGCGCCGCCGAGGACGCCAAACAGGCGGCCTGGGCGAACGGTAAGCGCGGCGTGTTCCTGGTGATCTTCAAGCAGCCCGGCGCCAACGTCATCGAAACCGTCGACAGGATCAAGGCGACCCTGCCCCGCCTCGTGGCGGCGATCCCGCCCGCGATCAAGATCGAGCTCATCAGCGACCGAACAACGACCATCCGTGCCGCGGTCGAGGATGTCCAGTTCACGCTGCTGCTGACCATCGCTCTCGTGGTCATGGTCATCTTCGTCTTCCTGCGAAGCTTCTGGGCGACGGTCATTCCCACCGTCACGGTGCCATTGGCGCTGCTGGGTGCCTGCGCCTTGATGTGGGTGGCCGGCTATTCGCTCGACAATCTGTCGCTGATGGCGCTCACCATCGCCGTCGGCTTCGTGGTCGACGACGCCATCGTGATGCTCGAGAACATCACGCGCTATATCGAGGAAGGCGACTCGCCGATGGAAGCCGCCTTCAAGGGCTCCAAGGAAATCGGCTTCACCATCGTCTCCATCAGCGTCTCGCTGGTCGCGGTGCTGATCCCCCTGCTCCTGATGGGCGGCATCATCGGGCGCCTGTTCCGCGAATTCGCCGTGGTGCTGGCGATGACGATCTTCGTCTCGATGTTCGTTTCGCTGACGCTTTCGCCGATGATGGCCTCCCGCTTCCTGCGCGCCCATGGCGAGGTCACCCACGGCAAGCTCTATCAGTGGAGCGAGCGCGCCTTCGACGGCATGCTGCGCGGCTATGAATACGTGCTCGACCATGCCCTGGCCTGGCGCCGCACCACGCTCGCGATCTTCTTCGCCACGCTCGGCCTGTCGATCTACCTGTTCGTGCTGATTCCCAAGGGCTTCTTCCCGCAGCAGGACGTCGGCCTGATCACGGCCACCTCCGAGGCCTCGCAGGACATTTCGTTCAAGGAGATGGTGAGACGCCAGGAGCAACTCGGCAAGATCATCCTGGCCGATCCCGACGTTGCCAGCGTTGCCATGGCGATCGGCGGCAGCGGCCGTGCCGGCAACAACGGCAACCTGTTCATCACGCTGAAGCCGCGCAACGAGCGCGACGCATCGGCCCAGCAGATCATCGCGCGCCTGCGTCCGCAGTTCGACAAGGTCCAGGGCGCCCGCCTCTACATGCAGGCGGCCCAGGACGTGCGGCTCGGCGGCCGACCCACGCGCACTCAGTTCGAATTCACGCTGCAAGATGCCAATCTGGACGAGCTCAACGAATGGGCGCCGAAGATTCTCGCCAAGATGCAGACACTGCCGGAGCTGCGCGACGTCGCGACCGACCAGCAGACGCAGGGCACGACGGTCCAGCTCAAGATCAACCGCGACACCGCCGCCCGCTACGGCATCCAGCCGCAGCTGATCGACGACACGCTCTATGATGCCTTCGGACAGCGGCAGGTCACGCAATATTTCACGCAGCTCAACACCTACAAGGTGATCCTGGAAGTGCTGCCGGAGATGCAGGGCGATCTCGATACGCTGAACAAGCTGTATCTCAAATCGCCGCTGACCGGCGACCAGGTGCCGCTGTCGACCTTCGCGAGCTGGACCACCGATCCGGTCCGCCCGCTCTCGATCAGCCATCAGGGCCAGTTCCCGTCGATCACGATCAGCTTCAATCTCGCGCAAGGCGTCGCGCTCGGCCAGGCCACCGAGGCCGTGCAGAAGGGGATGGCCGAACTCGGCGCGCCGGCGACGCTGAATTCGAGCTTCCAGGGCACCGCACAGGCATTCCAGCAGTCGCTCGGCACCGTGCCGCTCTTGATCCTCGCCGCGCTGGTCGTGGTCTATCTGATCCTCGGCATTCTCTACGAGAGTTACATCCATCCGATCACGATCCTGTCGACGCTGCCGTCGGCCGGCGTCGGCGCGCTCGCGATCCTGATGGCGGCCGGCTTCGACTTCAGCCTCATTGCTTTGATCGGAATCATTCTCCTGATCGGCATCGTGAAGAAGAACGGCATCATGATGGTGGACTTCGCGATCGCCGCCGAGCGCGACGAGCACAAGACGCCGGAGCAATCGATCCGCCAGGCCGCGCTGCTGCGCTTCCGTCCGATCATGATGACAACAATGGCGGCGCTGCTCGGCGGCGTGCCTCTCATGCTCGGCCACGGCACCGGCGCCGAAATCCGCCAGCCGCTCGGCTACGCCATGGTCGGCGGCCTGATCGTCAGCCAGGCGCTGACGCTGTTCACTACGCCGGTCGTCTACCTCTATCTCGACAAGCTCAACAACTGGTTCTCGACTTGGGGCCGTTCGGACGACGAAGGCCAGGAGACGCCCGAGCACGGCCGCGTCAAGGAAGCCGCCGAGTAAGCTTGCGCCGCGCCTGCCGCGACGCTACAGCGAGACCCCACCTCGCAAATGCGGTTTCCCATGCTTATGCAATTCAGACTTGTCGCCCTTGCCGCTGCTGTGCTGTTGTCAGCAGGTGCCGCACATGCCCAGCAGGGCAAGAAGAACGCCGCGCCCGCCCCGGCCGCGCAGCCCGCGCCTGCCCCGACACAGGCGCAGGCCGACGGGGCTTCCGGACAGCCCGGCTGGATCGTCCGCTGCACCAGTGCA
Organism: Bradyrhizobium agreste; assembly: GCF_016031625.1. Taxonomy (GTDB): domain Bacteria; phylum Pseudomonadota; class Alphaproteobacteria; order Rhizobiales; family Xanthobacteraceae; genus Bradyrhizobium; species Bradyrhizobium agreste. The sequence goes on from NZ_JACCHP010000002.1 coordinate 304,370, forward strand.
AGCCGCGACGCGCCGCTCGAATGCGCGATGGAGCAGAACGCGGTGCTGACCAAGACCGGCCAGACCGTCGTCCTGATCAACATCCGCATCGCGCCCGACACCCGCACGCCGATCGCGCTTCTGCAATTGCCGCTCGGCCTCAACCTTCCCGTCGGGGCCAAGCTCCAGGTCGACGAAGGCAAGACGTTCGACCTCCAGATCCAGACCTGCGAGAATCGCGGTTGCTACGTTTCGACGCCGGTCGCGCCGGACCTGCTCGCCGCCTTGCGGTCGGGCAAGCAGCTGAAGGTCTCCTTCCAGAACATGGCCAAGGAGACGATCGCGATCCCGATGCCGCTCGGCGATTTCGCGGCGGCCTACGACAAGATCAAGTAGCAGGCTCCCCTCACGTCACGATGTCGTCCGCACGGAGCAGCGTCGTGAAGCCGCCATAGATCATCCGCTTGCCGTCGAATGGCATGCCTTCGAACTTCATCCGCGGGTCCTCCATCACCTTCTTGGTGATGGCATCGCGACTCTCCCGGTCGCGGTAGACGATCCAGGCGAACACCACGACCTCATCCTCCTTCGCCATCACGGCGCGCGGAAACGAGGTCAGCTCGCCATAGGGAACGTCGTCACCGATGCACTCGACATAGTCGAGCGCACCGTGCTCCATCCAGAGCGCGCAGGCGGTCGTCGCCAGCGTCTTGTAGGCCTCGATCTTGTCCTTCGGCACGGCGAGAATGAAGCCATCGACATAAGGCATGGCGGATCTCCTTTGGGTTGTACGCCCCAAGGACGATACAGTCCGCGGCGATCCGACCTGCAATTGCGATGTTGGATGAGACAAACCGCCGCGCAGTGTGGACCTATCGTCCGGGCGTGGGCCTGGAACCAGACATGGGACAAGTGCCCGGAATTGGCTGGGGAACCTGGATTCGAACCAAGACAAACAGAGTCAGAGTCTGTTGTGCTACCGTTACACCATTCCCCAACGGAATAGTCGAACAAATTCATTGACTTGCCTGATTTGTTCGACGAGGGCCGGAAAGCGCAGCGCGCAAATCACGGCTCAGGCGTGGCAGCGTTCTAGCCGCTCGCATCTGGGCTGGCAAGCGCTGCATGGGCGATCGGGCCAAGGCCCGTTTGATCAGACGACGATGTGGTCGAAGTCTGCGGCGATCCGGGTGTTCGGGAAGATTTTTGCCGCCTCGGCGAGAATCTCCGCGTCCTCGTAGCGTCCCGATAGATGCGTCAGCACGAGCTGTCCGACCTTGTTCGCGGCCGCAAAAGAGGCCGCTTTCGCCGCGGTGAGATGGCCGTAATTCCGCGCGGTCGGCGCGTCGCGGGCGAGGAACGTCGCCTCGATCACCAGCATATCGGCGCCGGCCACGTATTGCGACAGCCCCTCGGTGGTCTCGGTGTCGCCGATCACGACGAGCTTGCTGCCGCCGCTCGGCGGACCCAGGACGTCTTCCGGCTCGATGGTTCGGTTGGCAAGCACGATCGGTCGGCCGGCGGCCAACTCGCCGCGCAAGGGGCCGTCGGGGACACCGAGCGCAATGAGGCGATCAGGCCGGAGACGACGGCGCGCGGGGCTTTGGAAGACGAAGCCAAAGCTGTCAGTGTCGCGGTGGCGGACGGGAAAACAGTCGATGGCGAATTCACCGACATCGATAATGCGTCCCTCGGTCAGCGCCGCGAACTCGACAGCGATCGGCGCCCTGCCCGCGCCCCACAGGCCGGCGAGCATGCGGGCGACGAGGTCGAGCGTGGCTTCGCCGCCGTGAATGGTCATTGTCTCGGACGTCTGCCGCAAGCCGAGTGTCGAGAACAGTCCGGGGATGCCGAGCACGTGGTCGAGATGGGCGTGGGTGAGCAGAATGCGGTCAAGCCGCCGGAAGCCGGCGCCGCTGCGCAGCAGCTGGCGCTGCGTGCCCTCGCCGCAATCGACCAGGATACGCTTGCCTGCGGCTTCCACGAGCAGCGCCGGATGGTTGCGCTCCGCTGAGGGAACGCTGGCCGATGTCCCGAGAAACGTCAGGGCGAACATGGTCGCTGCAAATCCAAGAGGTGGCCGCGGCGGCGCGCAAGATGCGGGCCGGCGATGCTATTGCGGTCTGTCAGATGATTGCGCCTCGACGGCCTGCACGGCAACCTTCGCGACCTGCCGCAGCGCTTCGCGATCGGCGCCTGACGACGCCATCACCCCCATGCCGACGGACACCGCCGAGACATAGCGCGCGAGCGCGGCCGGATCGGCGCTCTCCTTGAGATCACCCTCGGCCTTGGCGCGGACGAAACGGTCGCGGAGCTGGTCCTCGTTCTGGGCGCGGCGCGCGGCGAGCTCGAAGGGGACGTTTTCCGAGCCGGTGCCGCAGGCGATGCCGCCCTGCACCAGCAGGCAGCCGGGCGGATTGGCGGGATCGGTCTGCTTGTCGGCAATGCCCATCAACATGCGCTCGGCAACGGCTCGGGCGGTGGGCGCTGCGACCACCTCATCCATCCAGATGTTGCGCAGCTTGGTGTAGCGGTCGAGCGCGGCCTTCAGCAGGCCTTCCTTGTTGCCGAAGCAGGCGTAGAGACTGGGCGGATTGATGCCCATGGCCTCGGTGAGCTGGGCAATCGTCGCGCCCTCATAACCATGGCGCCAAAACACTTCCATCGCCTGGTCCAACGCCATTTCGGCGTCGAATTCGCGGGGGCGTCCCATGCCCATGTGCCTGTCTCCTCGGATTCGGCGTTCTGCCCCAGCCTAACGCCGGATCCTATCTATCTGTTCTAGCTTTCTTTTCTTGTGTCTTCCAATCGTTACGGTATCGGCGTACAATTTTCTTAGTGATTGGTACATAAGTATCTTGCACTGCGGTATCCAGCTCCACATCTGTAGTGAACACTACATATCTGGAGCGCGCAAATGCACCCCTCCCAAAATACCTCCCGCACCGGCCGTTTCCGCCGCCTGGGCGGCGTCGCCATCGTGGGCGCCCTCGCCGCGGCCGGCTCGATCGCGACCGGCCGCTACTTTCATGCGGCGCAAGCGACCGCACCGGCGGCCGCGGTTGAACAAGCCGTTTCCGTCACGGTCGCGATGATCGAGCCGCGGCAGACCGTGCTCTGGGATGATTTCTCCGGCCGGCTCGAGGCGATCAACCGAGTCGAGCTCCGCCCGCGCGTTGCGGGTGCGATCCTGTCGGCGAACTTCACCGAGGGCGCGCTGGTGAAGGCGGGCGACGTGCTGTTCAAGATTGATCCTGCCCCCTATGCGGCCGAGGTCGACAAGGCTGCCGCCCAGCTCGAGGCGGCGAAAGCGCGCGTCGTCTTCACCCAGAGCGAGCTCGAGCGCGGCGCGCAGCTCGTCGGCAACGCCGTGGTCACCCGGCGCGACTACGACCAGCGCGACAACGCCAATCGCGAAGCGATCGCCAACGTCAAGGCGGCCGAGGCGACACTGCAGACCGCGAAGCTCAATCTCGACTACACCGAAGTGCGCGCCCCCGTGGATGGCCGCGTCGGCAAGATCGAGGTGACCGTCGGCAATCTCGTCGCCGCCGGCACCGCCTCGCCGGTGCTGACCTCCCTGGTCTCCGTCAATCCGATCTACGCCTCGTTCGATGCGGACGAAGAGGTGGTGTTGCGCGCGCTGAACTCGATCGCGGATGCCTCCGGCAGCCGCGGCAAGCTCGACCAGATCCCGGTCGAGATGACGACCTCGGGCGGCCTGTCCGCGAAGGGCCACATCCAGCTCATCGACAACCAGGTCAACGGCCAGAGCGGCACCATCCGCGTCCGCGCCGTATTCCGCAACGACGACGGGCGCCTCATCCCCGGCCAGTTCGCGCGCGTGCGCATGGGCCAGCCCAAGCAACAGGCGCTGGTGATGATCGACGAGCGCGCGATCGGCACCGACCAGGACAAGAAGTTCGTGATGGCAGTCGGCGACGACAGCCGCGCCGTCTACCGGCCGGTCACTCTCGGTGGCGCCGTCGATGGGCTTCGCATCATTACCTCGGGCCTGAAGTCCGGCGACCGCATCGTCGTCAACGGTCTGCAACGCGTGCGTCCCGGCGCCCTCCTCAAGACGGAGATCGCACAAATGGGCGCACGGGGGCCGCAGCAGGCGTCGAACCATAGCAACCAGGACGTGGTGCAACGCTAACACCTTCCGCATTCCGGGGCGCGCGTAGCGCGAACCCGGAATCCCGCAGTTTTGAGACTCCGACCAACTCACCTCGAGATTCCGGGTTCGTGGGCTTCGCCCACGCTCCGGAATGACGGAGAGCCGTCGGCGACGCGCAGGATATTGCCCAGGGGCAAGGCCATGAATCTCTCAAAGTTCTTCATTGATCGTCCGATTTTCGCCGGCGTGCTGTCGGTCCTGATTTTCCTGGCCGGCCTGATCTCGCTGTTCGCGATGCCGATCTCGGAATATCCGGACGTCGTGCCGCCCTCCGTCGTGGTGCGCGCAACCTATCCCGGCGCCAATCCCAAGGTGATCGCAGAGACGGTGGCAACGCCGATCGAGGAGCAGATCAACGGCGTCGAGAACATGCTCTACATGTCGAGCCAGGCGACCACCGACGGCGCGATGACGCTGACGGTGACGTTCCGCCTCGGCACCGACCCCGACAAGGCGACGCAGCTGGTGCAGAACCGGGTGCAGCAGGCCGAGCCGCGCCTGCCCAACGTGGTGCGCCAGCTCGGCATCATCACCAAGAAGTCGTCGCCGGACCTCACCATGGTCGTGCATCTGTTGTCGCCGAACGGCCGCTACGACATGACCTACTTGCGCAACTACGCCGTGCTCAACGTCAAGGACCGGCTGGCGCGGATCGACGGCGTCGGCGACGTCCAGCTCTATGGCGCCGGCGACTATTCGATGCGGGTCTGGGTCGATCCGCAAAAGGCGGCCGAGCACGGCCTGACCGCCAGCGACATCGTGCGCGCGATCCAGGCGCAGAACGTCGAGGCCGCCGCCGGCGTGGTCGGCTCGTCGCCGAACGTCAAAGGCATCGATCTCCAGCTCTCGGTCAATGCGGAAGGCCGGCTCGCCAACGAGGAGCAGTTCGGCGACATCGTGGTCAAGACCGGCACGCGCGGCGAAGTCGTTCGTCTGCGCGACGTCGCTCGCATCGAGCTTGGCGCATCCGAATACGGACTGCGCTCGCTGCTGGACAACAAGCAGGCGGTGGCGATTCCGATCTTCCAGGCGCCCGGCTCCAACGCGCTGCAGATTTCCGACAATGTCCGCGCCACCATGGCGGAGATCAAGAAGAACATGCCGGAGGGCGTGTCCTACCAGATCGTCTACGACCCGACCCAATTCGTGCGCTCCTCGATCGAGGCTGTGATCCACACGCTCCTGGAGGCGATCGCGCTGGTGGTGCTGGTGGTGATCCTGTTCCTGCAGACCTGGCGGGCCTCGATTATCCCCCTGCTGGCCGTGCCGGTGTCGATCGTCGGCACGTTCGCGGTGATGCACGTGTTCGGCTTCTCCATCAACGCGCTCAGCCTGTTCGGGCTCGTGCTCGCCATCGGCATCGTCGTCGACGACGCCATCGTCGTGGTCGAGAACGTCGAGCGCAACATCGAGGCCGGGCTGTCGCCGCGCGATGCCACCTATCAGGCGATGCGCGAGGTCTCGGGTCCGATCATCGCGATCGCGCTGGTGCTGATCGCGGTGTTCGTGCCGCTCGCGTTCATCTCCGGCCTCACCGGGCAGTTCTACAAGCAGTTCGCGCTGACGATTGCGATTTCGACGGTGATCTCCGCCGTCAACTCGCTGACGCTGTCACCGGCATTGTCGGCGCTGCTGCTCAAGGGCCACAACGAGCCGAAGGACCGGCTGACGCGGATCATGGAGAAGAGCCTCGGCTGGTTCTTCCGCGGCTTCAACAAGGGCTTCACGCGCTCCTCGGACAATTACAGCGGCACCGTCGGCAAGGTGATCTCGGGCAAGGCCGCGGTGATGGGCCTCTATGTGGTGCTGGTCGGGCTGACGGCGTTTCTGTTCCAGCAGGTGCCGAGCGGCTTCGTGCCGGGCCAGGACAAGCAGTACCTCGTCGGCTTCGCCCGCCTGCCCGATGGCGCCACGCTCGACCGCACCGAGGAGGTGATCCGCAAGATGAGCGACATCGCGCTGACCCAGCCCGGTGTCGAGAGCTCGGTCGCCTTCCCGGGCCTGTCGATCTCCGGCTTCACCAACTCGTCCAATGCCGGCATCGTGTTCTCGACGCTGAAGCCGTTCGACGAACGCAAGGATCCCTCGCTCAGCGGCCCCGCGATCGCGGCCGAGCTGAACAAGAAGTACGCCGGCATCCAGGAAGCCTTCATCGCCATGTTCCCGCCGCCGCCTGTCAACGGCCTCGGCACCATTGGCGGCTTCAAGCTGCAAATCGAGGACCGCGCCGGTCTCGGCTATGACGCCCTGAACGAGGCGACCAACGCCTTCATGGCGGCGATGCAGAAGGCACCGGAGATCGCCGGCGTGTTCTCAAGCTTCCAGGTCAACGTGCCCCAGCTCTTTGCCGACATCGACCGCACCAAGGCGCTGCAGCTGGGCGTGCCCGTGACGGAGGTGTTCAACACGCTGCAGATCTACCTCGGCTCCTACTACGTCAACGACTTCAACAAGTTCGGCCGCACCTATTCCGTCCGCGTCCAGGCCGACGCGCCGTTCCGCGCCCGCGCCGACGACATCAGGCAATTGAAGGTGCGCTCGTCGTCCGGCGAGATGGTGCCGTTATCGGCGCTGCTCAAGATCCGCCAGAGCGCGGGACCGGAGCGCGCGATCCGCTACAACGGCTTCCTGTCGTCGGATATCAACGCAGCGGCTGCGCCGGGCTTTTCATCGGGCCAGGCGCAGGAAGCGGCCACGCGGATCGCGGCGGAAGTGCTGCCGCCGGGCTTTGCCTTCGAATGGACCGACCTGACCTATCAGGAGTTCATCGCCGGCAATTCCGGCATCTGGGTGTTTCCGCTGGCGATCCTCCTGGTGTTCCTGGTGCTGGCCGCGCTCTATGAGAGCCTGACCCTGCCGCTGTCGATCATCATGATCGTGCCGATGGGCTTGCTCGCCGCGATGTTCGGCGTCTGGGTCTCCAAGGGCGACAACAACGTCTTCACCCAGATCGGCCTCATCGTGCTGGTCGGCCTCTCCGCCAAGAACGCGATCCTGATCGTCGAATTCGCGCGCGAGCTCGAATTCGCCGGGCGCACGCCGATCCGGGCCGCGATCGAAGCCAGTCGCCTGCGGCTGCGCCCGATCCTGATGACGTCGATGGCGTTCATCATGGGCGTGCTGCCGCTGGTGCTCTCGACCGGTGCCGGCTCGGAGATGCGGCGAGCCATGGGCGTTGCCGTGTTCTCCGGCATGATCGGCGTCACCGTGTTCGGCCTGTTCCTGACGCCGGTGTTCTACGTGCTGCTGCGGACCGTCACCGGCATGAAGCCGCTGGTCCATCACGGCAGCGACACCAGCGCGGCGCCGGTCCACGGGCCTGCCGAGTGAAAGCGTCCCGCCGCGCAACGCCCGCGGCGGGTCCAACAAGCTCGGATCGCTTTGATCGTTTCCGATTCTTCTCGCAGAATTTCAACGCCGCGAGCGCCTCGCCGGCCCGCGGCGACCTGCACCATGATTTTGCCTCGCAATATGATGTGCCGCTCCCGAAGGGACGGCTCGAAATCACCTGAGTCACGCGGGATATAGCGGGCCCGCAGCGCACAAACCGGCGCTTGGTTCCTCACGAAACCCCTTTCCCGATGCGACGAAACACGCCTGAAACAGATGGCCGGTTAAGTGGTTGTCAAAATAAATACAGGGACGGCCACCATGCAGTTCATCCTCGACCTGATCTACGAATATTCGTGCTGCCAGAGCCTCGTTGCCCAGCCGCTCCGGGAGGACGAGCTATGATCGAGCTGATCTCAGCCCTGCTCGCACTTTGCAGCATCGGCGTCTTCGCGGCGCATGCGCTCGACGCCTACCGCACCACGCATTCCTGACCGTTCCTCCTTCCCGACGCTAGAAAGGTCGCCGGTAGAAGTGCTCGGAATGCGTCGCCGGCGGAAACCGGTTGGCGAGCGCAAGCGCCCCCTTCTCGTCCGTCTCGAGCGCGATCTTCTGCGCCAGCATCACGTCGCCCGGCACCAGGAAGCCTGACGGGACGAAGCACCACCCCATCGTCGCACGCCCGTCACCGTCGACCTCGTGGACGTTGGCGGCCGTGCCGTAATGGATGCGGTAGATCCTGCCGGTGTCGCAACCGACGACGTCGAAGTACCGGTATTGCTCGAATTGCGCGCGCTGCGCCGGCGACAACCACTCGGCCAGAAGCCGGCGGCCGCGGGCATCCGGCGTGTTCTCGCCGAAGAAGCGGCGATAGAGTTCACGCAGCGCATGCAGGCGCGCACGCGCCGGCGCCCGGAGCCAAACTGCCGCGAACATGAGCAGCTCAGATCAGCCGCCGACCAGGCGGGGATAGAACAGCGTTTCCTGCGCGGTCGGATCGAACGATCGGATCCGGGTCACTTCGCCGGGTCCGGTTCGAAGCGCGGCGGTGAAGCCTGCTCCGGTCAGCTCACGAAAGCGCCGTTCGGCTCGCGCCAGCGCTTCGGCGTTGCCAGGATCAAACTCGTGGCGTGTATCGCCAGTCTGGTCCATCACGATCTGGGTAGCCATGTTGAGTCTCCTCATGCCCAGCCCTGAACTTGATCAAAGCAAACCTCATGCCGTCGGTTCCAGAAGGCAACAACTTTCTCTTGCCTTCACATCACACGTCGCTGAGCTAGAGCTCAGCGCGAGGCCGCGGTAGCCCCGCCCTCGTCGATCTGCCGGCCCATCAGCGCGATCGCCTTCTGATAGACGCCGGCGGCATTCCAGGCCTCGATAGCGGCGAAATTCGGCTCGCCCGGCTGGTACCCGGCTCCCGCGCGCCAACCATGGGCTTTGAGGAAATTTGCCGTCGAGTTCAGCGCATTGGCCGCAACTTCGAGATTTCCGGTGCCGTAGGCCAGAATGTTCTTGGGCATGAACTGGGTCTGGCCGACCTCGCCATGCATGGAGCCGCGGGTCGATCCCGATAGCGTACCCCGGTCGATCAGCTTCAGGGCGGCATAGAGCTGGTCGGTGAAGAATTCGGGACGGCGGCAGTCATAGGCGAGGGTCGCGATCGACGACAGCATGTTCTGGTTGCCGCGCTGGCTGCCGAAGCCGGTCTCCATGCCCCAGATCGCGATCAGCGGCCCGGGCGGGACGCCGTAGCGCTGCTGGATCGAGGCGAACAAGGCGGCCTGCGACTGCTTGAGCTGCCGCCCCTTGGCGACGATGGTGGTGGCGCCGCGCTTGGCCAGGAACTGGTCCAGCGTCAGCGAAAAGCTGCGCTGGCCGCGGTCGGCCGCGATCGTGGCGCTGGCATAGTTCGTCTGCATCAGCGCCGACAGCGCGGTGGGGCCGATGCCCTTGGCTTGCGCTTCCGCGCTGAACTCGCGCTTCCAGGCCTCGAAACCGGCCGGTGAGCTGCCGCATTGCGCGGCCTCGGCGGAGGATGCCAGGCAACCGAGCAGCGTCATTGCGCCAAGAACCGCTCCCGCAACAGCCCTGCCCCTGACCATGCCTGACCTCTTCCGTCCTGTACCGCTCGGCGGATCAATCTTACCCGGCAGAACGCGCCGACTCCATGGCCCGATCATAGGACAATTCGAGGCCTTCCAGGTTGCCATCCTTGCGCCATTTGCCGAGCAGCCGCAGGAATGCCACCGGTCCGCGCCAATATTGGCTGTTTCTTGCCGCGATCGGATCGAACACGCCTTCGTTGTTGTAGTAGCCCGGCGTGCACTCGGCGAGATAGGTCTGCCGGCCGAGCGCGGCCTTGACGACCTCCTCGACCCAGGCGTTCTCGGCGGCAAGTGTTGGCTCCAGGGTGCGTGCCTTGCGTGCGCGCGCCTGCTTGATGACATAGGCGATGTGCTGCGACTGCTCGTCGATGATGTGCGGAAAATTGGCGCTCTGGCCGGCCTGCACGGTGACGATCAGGAAGCAGTTCGGAAAGCCGCGGCTGTAGAAGCCGTGCAGCGTCTTGACGCCGTCCTGCCAGCGCTCGGACAGGCTCATGCCGTCGCGGCCATAGACCTCGAAGCCCATGCGGCGCGCGTAATCGGTGCCGACCTCGAAGCCGCTGGCATAGATCAGGCAGTCAAGCTCGTAGGCCCTACCGCCGACGACGACGGCATTCTCGGTGATGCGTTCGACGCCTTTCCCCCCGGTATCGACGAGATGCACGTTGGGACGATTGAACGTGTCGAGATATTCGTCGTGGAAGCACGGCCGCTTGCAGAATGCCTTGTACCAGGGCTTGAGCGCCGCCGCGGTCGCCTCGTCCTCGACCACCGTGTCGACGCGCGCGCGGATCTCCTCCATCTTGCGGTAGTCGGCCTGCTCGATCGCCTTCAGCGCCTCCTCCAGCGAGGTCACCGGCTGCTTTTGCCGGCGCGGTGCCAGCAGGATCTCGCCGAGCAGCCCGGTCCAGCCGTCCTGCACCAGGTCCTGCTCGAACGGCTCGCCTGAAATCACGGCCGTAAAATTGTCCATGCGCTCGCGCTGCCAGCCTGGCTTGAGGCTCTGCGCCCAGGCCTGGTCCGTCGGACGGTCGTCGCGAACCCCGATCGCGGACGGCGTGCGCTGGAATACATAGAGCTCTTTTGCCGAGCAGCCAAGATGCGGCACGCATTGCACGGCGGTGGCGCCGGTGCCGATGATGCCGACGCGCTTGTCGGCAAGACCTGTCAGACCGCCGTCCGCATTGCCGCCGGTATAGCCGTAATCCCAGCGACTGGTATGAAAGCTGTGACCTCTGAACGTCTCGATGCCGGGAATGCCCGGCAGCTTCGGACGGCTGAGCGGCCCGCCGGCGAGAATGACGAAGCGTGCGCGGATCCGGTCGCCCCGATCGGTCTCGACCAGCCAACGCGCCTCATGCTCCTGCCATGTCATCCGCGAGACGACGGTCTGAAACAGCGCGCGCTCGTACAGCCCGAAATGACGGCCGATGCGGCGCGAGTGCTCGTAGATCTCCGGCGCCCGGGCATATTTGCGCACCGGCATGTAGCCGGTCTCTTCCAGCAGCGGCAGATAGATATAGCTCTCGGTATCGCAGGCGGCGCCGGGATAACGATTCCAGTACCAGGTGCCGCCGAAGTCGGCGGCCTTTTCCACGATACGAAAATTCTCGATGCCGGCCTCGCGCAATCGCGCGCCACACAAGAGGCCGCCGAAGCCACCGCCGACGATGAGCACGTCGGTCGCTTCGCTGATCGCTGCGCGCGCAAATCCGGGATCGGCCCAGGGGTCGGCGAGATAACGGTCGAACTCACCCGTGACCTCGACATACTGCGCCTTGCCCTCGGCGCGCAGACGGCGGTCGCGCTCGTCGCGATAGCGAGCACGGAGGGCGGAAATATCGACCGTAGAAGCGCCGCTTGCATCGGTCTTGTGTCTTTCCGCTGACATTCGATTCCTCCCGCGCATGCTGCTTCGCCGGCAGCTTACCGCACGTTAGCGCCGAAAAAGCGCGGCATGCAATCACGCTGATTGTTTTTTGCGTGAACGCTGCGTGACGTTCCGCTAACCTCAAACGCAAATCACGAGCCTACGCCATGCAACGACATGGCAATCCGGAGGGAAACCATGCAGGGATTGATGATGGACATGCCGCTTTTGATCAGCGGCCTGATCCAATATGCGGCCGATTATCATGGCGAAGCCGAGATCGTCGCACGCGAGATCGAGGGCGACATCCATCGCTACACCTACGCCGACGCGCATCCGCGCATCAAGCGCATGGCGCTGGCGCTGAAGCGGCTCGGCATGAAGCAAGGCGACCGCGTAGGGACGCTGGCCTGGAATACGCACCGGCATTTCGAGATGTTCTACGCCGCGCCGGGCATGGGCTACGTGCTGCACACCGTCAATCCCAGGCTGTTTCCCGAGCAGCTCGTCTACATCATCAACCACGCCGAAGACCGCCTGCTCTTCATCGACCGCGCCACGCTGCCGATCGTGGAGGCGATCGCGCCGCAACTGAAGACGGTCGAGGCCTTTGTCGTGATGTCCTCGCGCGAGCGGATGCCGGAGACGAAGCTCGCGAACGTGCATTGCTACGAAGAGCTTCTGGGACGCGAGAACGATGCCGGCTTCGCCTGGCCGGAGTTCGACGAGAAGTCCGCCTCCACGATCTGCTACACTTCGGGCACGACTGGCAATCCCAAGGGCGTGATCTATTCGCACCGCGCCGCGATCCTGCAAACCATGACCTGCTGCAATTTCGACTTCCTGCCGGGACATGTCGAGGGCGTGCGCGAGGTGATGATGCCGATGGCGCCTCTCTTCCACGGCAATGGCTGGAACATGCCGTTCACCGCGCCCTATACCGGCTCCAAGCTGGTGCTGCCCGGCCGCAACTACGAGCCGGACAAGCTCTATGAATTGCTGGAAGGCGAGAAGGTGACGCTGTCGGCGGGCGTGCCGAGCTTCTGGCTGATCCTGCTCGACTGGCTCGGGCGGACAGGCAACAGATTCTCGACCTTGCGCGCGACGCTGTCGTCGGGCTCGGCCCCGCCGCGCGCGATGGTCGAGAAGCTCAAGCGCGAGTACAATGTCGACTACATCCAGGCCTGGGGTATGACCGAGGCGCTGGGCTGCTCGATGCCCAGCCTGCGGCCGGGCTCGGAGCATCTCAGCGAGAAGGAGAAGTTCGACCGCCGCCAGGTCTCCGGCCGCGCCTGTTTCGGCACGCATTTGCGTATCGTCGACGATGCCGGAATTGAGCTGCCGCGCGACGGCAAGACGGTCGGGCATTTGCGCGCCCGCGGGCCTTGGGTCGCCTCCGGCTACATGAAGCTGGACGAAGGCCTCGACCGCGACGGCTGGCTGATCACCGGCGACATGGCCGTGATCGACCCACAAGGCCACGTCACGCTGACCGACCGCTCCAAGGACGTGATCAAGTCCGGCGGCGAGTGGATCTCCTCGATCCAGCTCGAAGACATCGCCCTGTCCCACCCCGACGTGCTGCAAGCGGCCGTCGTTGCCATCAGCCACGAGAAATGGCAGGAGCGCCCCCTGCTCCTCGTCGTCCGCAAGAAGGGCGCGACGGTCGACGGCAAGGCCCTGCTCGAGCACATGCGTCCGAAGATCGCGAGCTGGTGGCTGCCCGACGCCGTCGAATTCCTCGACGAATTCCCGATGACCGGCACCGGCAAGGTGCTGAAATCGGCGCTGCGCGAGCGCTTCAGGGAGTACAGGGTGGCCTAACGCCCGTCAGCGCCCAGGCCGCTTCGCCTCAGTTCACCGCGTAGACATCGGGATCGGCGCTGGAGCTCGGCTTCTTGAAGGCGTTGCGCAAGGCTGACGACATGGGGACGTTGTAGTTGAGGCCGTTCGGCGGCGTCGGCGATTGCAGCCACTTCTTGTAGAGCACTTCGATCTCGGGGCTGGCATAAAACTCCGCAGTGGCGCGATCGGCGAGCGCCTTGAACGGCGCATCCTCTCGCCGCAGCATGATGCCGTAGGGCTCGGGCTTGGAGAACGCTTCCTCGCTGATCATGTAGGCTTGCGGCTCCTTCGACCGCGCGATCGCCACCGCCAGCTGGACATCGTCGAGCGCATAGGCCTGGGCGCGGTCGGTCTCCAGCAGCAGGAAGGCCTCGGCCTGGTCCTTGGCCGGCATGATGTTGATGCCGAGATTGCGCTCGGTATTGACCTTGGCGAGCTGCGTCAGGTTGACCGAGCCCGCGACCGCCGTGACCGCCTTGCCCTTGAGATCGTCGATGGTGTTGATGTTCGCCGCCTTCCGGGCCGCGAACCGCGTCGCGCTAAGGAAATGCGTGTTGGTGAAGGCGACCTGCTTCTGGCGGTCGGCATTGTTGGTGGTCGCCGAGCAATGCAGGTCGAGCGTGCCGTTGACCATCAGGGGAATCCGGTTCGAGGACGTCACCGCGACGGTCTCGACCGAAATGTCGGACATGCCGAGTTGCTTCTTCACGGCATCGACGATCCTGAGGCAGATGTCCATGGCAAAGCCGACCGGCTTCTGGTTGCCGTCGAGATAGCTGAATGGGACGGAAGCTTCCTGATAGCCCAGCGTGATCTTTTTGGTCTCCTTCACCTTCTGCAGCGTGCCCGTGAGCTCTTCGGCCGAAGCTGCGCCCGCAAGACATGTCAGGGCCAGGAGAATGGTCAGTAGGCGCATCAAGGACTCCTTAAGGGGCTCGCGCCTTTATGCCGGCGCGACCGCGAGAGTTGATAACGCGGGCCGTCGCCATGCGCCAGACGGGCTTGCGCTTATCAGGTATCGCAGTTTTCGATATGAATGAGGCAACCTGTGCACGGCGAAGGGGCCGGGCCGCAGCCTTGGGATCCCCTCACGCGTCGATGCCGTGCTGGACCAGGATACGTTCGGCGCTGTCGTTCCACACGTCCATCTTGACGATCTGCCCGCCCCGCACCACGAAGCGGTCGACGTAACGATTGCCCTCGAACGGAGTGCCATCCTTCCATTCGCCGTAGAGCGTGCCGAAGCTGTAAACCACGGTCTCGCCGTCGCAGGGGCAGACGTCGAACCGATCCATCCTCTTCTTGACCCAGCGGTAACGCTTGGCATTGAACGCCGTCGGGCCGCGCGGATGACCGAACTCACGCCCGCCGGTAAAGGTGATCACCGTGCCCGGCGCCACATAGGCCGCCGCGGCGTCGGGATCGGGGATCATCGATGCCGTGAGATAAGCCTCCACGATCGCGACATCGGACAACGGCGCGGTTTCGGCTCTTGCGGCAGTGGACATTTGGTTCTCCCCGATTTGCGGAATACTATCGCCTTTGTCCGGGAATCCATGCACATATTTTCAACAGATCCGTGGCTACACTGCCGAAAATCTCGAGCGGCCGTTGCTTGCCGTTTGCTCTAGATTTTTGTTCCAACCGCCATGACCACACCATCCTCCTTCGACCTCATCTTCCGTAACGCCCTGTTGCGCGGTGTCGGCAGCACCGTGGATATCGGCGTTATCAACAGCCGTATCGCCGCGATCGCGCCACAGCTGGCCTGCGAGGCCGCCGAGATCGATTTCGGCGGCCACCTTGCCCTGCCCGGCTTCGTCGACACCCACATCCATCTCGACAAGGCCTGCCTGCTCGGCCGCTGCGGCCACGATCACGGCAGCGTCTCGCAGGCGATCCGCGCCGTTGCCGCGATGAAGAAGGATTTCACAATCGAGGACGTCTACGCCCGCGGCGCCAGAGTGCTCGAACGCGCCATCGTCAACGGCACGACGCGCATGCGCACCCATGTCGAGATCGATCCCCGCATCGGCCTGCGCGGCTTCGAGGCGGTCAAGGCGCTGAAGCGCGATTACGCCTGGGCGATCGGTCTCGAACTCTGCGTCTTCCCGCAGGAAGGCCTCACCAACGATCCCGGAGCCGAGGAGCTGCTGATCCAGGCGCTGCGCGACGGGGGCGAGGTCATCGGCGGCTGTCCCTACATGGACGCCGACCCGAACGCCCATCTCGCGCGCATCTTCGATCTTGCCCAGGAATTCGACGTCGACGTCGACCTCCATCTCGATTTCGATCTCGATCCCTCCTGGTGGCATCTCGACGAGGTCTGCCGCCAGACCGAGCAGCGCAACTACGGCGGACGCGTCGCGATCGGCCATGCCACGAAACTGTCGGCATTGCCGCCAGACCGGATGAAGGCGGCCACCGCGCAACTGGCAAGATCAGGCGTTGCGGTCACCGTCCTGCCCGCGACCGATCTCTATCTGATGGGACGCGAGGCCACGCACAACGCGCCGCGTGGGCTGACCCTCGCCCACAAGCTTGCCGGCGACGGCGTGGTCTGCTCGGTCGCGACCAACAACGTGCTCAACCCCTTCACGCCGTTCGGCGATGCCTCGCTGCTGCGGATGGCAAACTTCTACGCCAATGTCGCGCACGCCTCGGTCAGCGATTTCGACACCTGCCTGGATCTCGTGACCGAGCTGCCGGCCCGGCTGATGAACCTCCCTGACTACGGCATCAAGGTCGGCAATCCCGCCGATCTGATCGTGCTCGATACCAAGGACAGCCGATTCGCCATCGCCGAGTTGCCTGACGTCCTGATGGGCTTCAAGGGCGGCCGGCAGACATTTGCGCGGGCGCGGCCGACCCTGTTCAAGAGGTGACAGCGGTTCTGCGCCCGATATTCCGGGAATCGCGCGCAGAACCTGGTCGGCCGCGGAGCCACAGCAGTTCGATTTTACCGCCGCTTCGCGCCCACCGGAGTTCGGTAGAATCCCGGACCGTAGCCCAACGCATTGCGAGGCAGACCACGCCTGCCATAACTAGGACGTGCACTGACCATCTGCGGTTCAGTGGGGGAGTATGAGTCTGTTCAGCGCATTCAGCAGCATCGACGATTCCGTCCAGGCCCGAACGCCGACCGATGCGGCGGCGAAGCGGCTGGACGGCATTGGCCACGTTCTCTCGGGGCTCGATATCTCGGCGATCCAGACTGAGGCCGACGTGAACCGTACGCTCTGGACGCTCGATGCCGCCAGCAAGTGCGTTCGCGCGGTGCTGGCGGAGTTCCGCACCCAACCGGCCACCGAGCAGCTCGTCCGTAAATCCCGCAATCTGATCGACCTGATCGAACGCGCGCGCGACCAGGTCGTAAGCTTCGAAGCCCGCGACCCGGTCCTGAGCTGACTAAAGCGCGATGCGATAGGATGAATCGTCATCGCGCTTTAGTTATCGTTTGAGCATGATCTTTTCGGAAAACCGCTACACACTTTTCCGGATCATGCTCTATTTCATCCGATTGATTCTGCCGAGAATCCGGTCCGCCTCCGTGCGCCAGTCCGCACTGCGGGCGAACTCCCTGCTGCCCCTCAGCCCGAACAGCCCTTCATCGGCGAGATCAGCCATCCAGGCCTGCCGTTCGGCCGTGCCTTGCGCCGACCACGGCGTCAGCCCCGTCTCGCGCACGGTCTCGGCGACCTCGCGCACCTCTTCGGCCCGGCGGCGGCCGTGCTCGATCACGCGCTGGAAGCAATAGGCCCCCTGCTGCTCCCAATCGATGCCGGGGAACGTTTCCCCAAGCGAAGCCAGCACCGCATCCTCGACGCCATAGGCGCGCGCGGCCGTGAAGCTCTCGATGACCATGGCCTCGAGGCCCTTGATCATGATGCTGCGGCACATCTTGACGGCCGAGGACACGCCGAGCTTGTCACTGGCGACCTTGGCTGCGAAACCGATTGCGTTCAATAGCGGCTCGAGCTCTCTCGCCCCGGGCCCGCCGAGCAGCAAAGGCACCTTGATGCGATACGGCGGCACCGAGGTCATCACCGCGCCCTCGACATAACGCCCGGCTGCGCCATCGATCAGCGCTGCCGCGCGCTGCTTGGCGCCGGGAGAGGCCGAGTTGAAATCGAGGAACCAGGTGCCCTGGTTGATCGCCGCGGCACAGACCTTTGCGACGGGGACAGCCTGGCTCGCGGTGACCGCCGAGATGATGAGATCGGATCTTGCGGTCAGTTCGGCGTGGGAGGTTGCAAGAGCGACGCCGCATTTGGCCGCATGCTCCTTCAACGCCACGCCCTGCTCGCCTCCGAGCTTGATGTCGTAGGCGGCTACCTTGATGTCCTGCCGGCGCAAATCCTCGGCCAGAATCCGGCCGACCTCGCCATAGCCGACCAGCCCGATCTGCCAGTGCCTGGGATCGCCTGCCATCAGTTCAGTCCTCGTGTCGTTTCGTCGAAGAGCTCCTCGACCGCATAGCGGCGTGGGATCAGCGCCTGCTGGAATGCGTAGTCGACGATCAGCTCGAGCGGCTTCCTGTTGGCCTCGATCCCGAACGGAACGAGGTCGGGCGTTGCCGCGGGCCCTGCCTGCGCCTTGCTCCGCTTCAACAGATCATAAACGCCCGCGACCACGTCGGGGCGCGATTTCGCGAGTTGTTTGGTCACGACCACGAGATGGTTGACCGGGACCATGCCGCGCCGCGCATACCATTTGGCCGCTTCTGCGGCCGGATCGGGAAACAGCGGCTTCAGCTTGGGATCATCGGAGGTCTCGCCGAGGACGGCATCGAGCTCACCGTCGCGCAGCATCTGCAGGATCCTCTTGTCCTTCGGCGCGCGCTCCGTGGTGTCGACATATTCGGCGACATGCGGATCCTCGAACGTGACCCAGCGAATCTTGTCGAGATCGACGCGATAGTCGTTGGCGAGGATGCCCCTGATCCAGGCGCCTGTCGTCGTCGTGAACGAGCGGATACCGACGCGCTTGCCTTCGAGATCCCTCGGCCCGAGCGTCCCATGCGCGGGATTATAGAGAGCGTAAGAATGCTGGAAGCGGCCGAGCATGGTCGCCGGCAGCAGCACCAGCGGCTTGCCGTGCGCCTTCGCCATCAGGTAGGTGACGATCGCCATCTCGCAGACGTCGAAGGCCTGCTCGCGCACCATCGGCTTGAATGCCGTGTTGGTCGGCGTGTACTCGACGAAGTCGAGATCGAAGAGGTCGGAGCGGAGTTCGCCGCTCTTCACCGCCTTGACGTGAGGGTGGCTGCCGAGCACGGCCTTAAGCTTGAGACGATCCATCCGTCCGCTCACCTTCAGAGGTCCTCGGGCGTATCGACATAGACGAGGCCCGCTTTCGCTAGGGCCTCGCGCATGTTGTACATGTCGAGGCCGAGCTCGCCAGAAGCCAGCCGCGTGCGCTTGCCGCCTTCGTCCGCGGTGCGCTTCTTCGCCTTCTCGGCGACCTCGGCCGCATGGCGCTTCGGCACCACCACGACGCCGTCGTCATCGGCCACGACGATGTCGCCGGGATCGACATTGACGCCGGCGCAGACGACGGGGACGTTGACCGAGCCGAGCGTGGCCTTGACCGTGCCCTTGGCAGAGACCGCGCGCGACCACACCGGAAATTTCATCTCGTGCAGCGCTTTGACGTCGCGGCAGCCGGCATCGATGATCAGCCCTTGCACGCCGCGCGCCTGAAGCGAGGTCGCGAGCAATTCGCCGAACATGCCGTCGGTATTGTCAGTGGTGCAGCCGACCACGAGGATATCGCCCTTGCGGCACTGCTCGACGGCGACATGGATCATCCAGTTGTCGCCGGGCTGCGCCAACACCGTGACCGCGGGGCCGGCGATCGACGCACCCGCCCAGACCGGACGCAAGTAAGGCTTCATCAGGCCGACGCGGCCGTAAGCCTCGTGCACAGTGGAGACGCCGTACTCCGCCATCCCGGCGGGATCGGCACGCTTGATGTTACGAACGACGACCGGCTTCATGCGAGCTCCTCCGCCACGGTCGGAAACAGGCGCTGATAGGCCTCGCCATAGGTCATGGGAACGCCGGTGTTGCGGCTGCCCTGGATACCGCGGTTGAGCGCGACGCGCTCGTAATAGCCCCAGAGATGCTTTTGCGCAGCGAGGATCTGGAACGCCTCGTACTTCTCCTTCCAGACCTCGTCGATCTTGAGAATGGTGTCCGGCTTGTAATTGCACTGCTCGGGCTGATGCGGCTCGAACAGGAACACCGGCGGCGCCGAATATTTGTACTGCGCGCCGGGCTTGTGGCCCATGGCCTGCGCGACCACGCGGGTCTCCTGGGCGAAATGCGCCGCGTTCGGATGGTCGAAATTGTAGGGGTCTTCCAGCGCATGCGTCAGCACGAAGCTCGGATTGAGCTCGCGGTAGATGTCGACCATGCGGTCGAAATGCGCTTCCGTCAGCTTCAGCGGATAGTCGCCGCAGTCGAAGAACTCGATCTCGGCGCCAAGCAGCCTGGCCGCGCGCTCCGCTTCGTGCTTGCGGCCGGCCTTGACCGTTTCCAGCGTCGCGCCCTGCTCCTTCCAGGCGAACTGGCTCTCGCCGCGCTCGCCGAAGGACAGGCAGACGATCTTCATGCGATAGCCCTTCTTCGCATGCAGCGCGATGGCGCCGCCGGCGCGCCAAACGAAATCGCCCGGATGGGCGGTGACGACGAGGCCTGTTTTCATGGGCTACTCCTTTTCGTTCGTATGCATCCACCGGCGTCCGCAACGCATGTCCGCGCAGCGTGTCGGTTCCGAAAACATCGTCACGCCTCGAATTCGAACAGGCGCGCGGGATTGTCGACCAGAATCTGCGTCTGAAGCTGCGGCTCAGGCGCGAACAGCGGGATCAAGTCGACGAGATCGCCGTCATTCGGCATCACCTTGACGTTGGGATGCGGCCAGTCCGTGCCCCAGATGACGCGATCCGGCGCGGTCTCGACGATCTTTCGCGCGAATGGCACCGCATCGGTGAACGGAGGACCGGCCGATGACACCCGCTCCGAGCCGCAGATCTTCACCCAGCACTTCTCGTCGCGCTGCATCAGCTCGATCAGGATCTTGAACGGGAGTTGGTCGAGCCCGTCCGCCGCCTTCACCCGGCCCATATGGTCGATGGTGTAAGTGAGCGGCAGCCTTGTCAGCATGTCGGCATATTCGGGCAGATCGATCGCATCGAAATGCAGGTCGACATGCCAGCCGAGCGGCGCGACCATCGCGACGATGCGCTCGAACACGCGCTTGTCGGGAACGCCGCCGAGATGGCGGACGAAATTGAAGCGGCAGCCGCGGAAACCGCCCTCGTGCAGCGCGCGCAGTTCGTGCTCGGTGATGGTATCGTCGATGTTCGCGACCGCACGGTAGGCGCCATTGCTCTCAGCGATGGCATCGAGCGCCACCCTGTTGTCGGTGCCGTGCACGCTGGCATTGACGATGACGGCGCGCTCGACGCCGAGCTTGGCATGCAGCGCGCGAAAATCCTCCAGCGGCGCATCCGGCGGCGTGTAGGAACGCTCCGGCGCGTAGGGGTATTTCGCGCCGGGTCCGAAGATGTGGCAATGCGCGTCGCACGACAGCTTCGGCAGCCTGAACTTCGGCATGCGCGTGTTCGGATCGGGCGGTGGAATGGTCGGCGTGTACATTATCGTCATGAGGTGAACCGCCGAAGCGAGACCGCTTGCTTCACGCCTTGCTGCCGACAACCGGCCGCCGCCGCGCCGGCGCGGCCTGGTCGAGCGCCGGTGCCTGGAAGGCGGCGACGATGGCCTGCACCAATTGCTCGATGGCAGCCGCGGCATCGCTGCCGTCAGCCTCGCCGCGCGACAGGCGCGACACGCGCTCCGGCGTCACCAGCGAATAATAGAGTGCGCCGAGCAGGAAATGGCTGCGCCAGACGATGTCCGTGCGCGGAATGTGCGGCAGGCTCTCGTGGACCGCGTCGATGAAGGCGTGGCTGGTGTCGTCGAAGGTCTGCGCGATGATCTTTCGCGCGACCTCGTTACCTTCCGCCGACATCACCGCGCGCAGCCGCGTGAAGCGCGCCCCCCCACCGGCGAGATCGCTGCCCGAGGTGAAAGCCGGCACCACATAGGCGCGAACGATCGCCTCCAGCCGGTCCTGGAGATCGCGCACGCGCTTTGCGGCAGCGAGCAGTTCGGAACGGCGCAGATTCATCGGCCCGCAATGGCGCCGGTAGATCTCCAGCAGCAAACCGTCCTTGGTCTTGAAATGGTAGGTCACGCTGCCTGGATTCGCCCCGGCGGCCAGCGCAATATCGCGTACCGACACGGCGTTGAAGCCGTTGGTGGCGAACAGCTCCTCCGCAGCGGCGAGGATCGCCTCGCGCATGTTCGGCTTGCGGGCCGCTTCCTTGCTGGTGGGCTTGCGTATCATGTGATTTGTACTATCGTACAAAAGATCAGGTCTCGTCAACAAAAACGTGGTGATGGCAGGACGGCGTAGGCGCGTCAGCGCCGTCTCGAAAGACGAAGCGTGCGCGCAGGCCGCCGCCATTGGCCGTATGCGATCGCCTGGCCTGACAAGAAGGTCAGCGCCGTTCAGTTAGCGGCGCTCGCCCGCATCTTTTCCGGCGGTGCGGGAGGCCGCACGAAATCGCCCTCTTCGTTTCCTGACGGGATCAGGATGGCACGGTCGCGCGGCAACGCGTCCGGCATCTCGTCGCGGATGAAGGCGATGAGCTTCTCCCTGATCTCGCAGCGCAGGTCCCACGACTGCGGTGCATTCCTGGCGCTGACCAGCGCCCGAAGCTCGATGGTGCGCGCATCGGCATCGATCACTTGGAGATTCACCACCTCCCCGTCCCACAGCTTCGAGTGCTTCACCGCCTGCTCCAGCCAGCGCCTGATGCGCGGGACATCGGCGCGATAGTCGACATGCAGCGCGACGACGCCGATCAGGGATGCAGTGTCGCGCGTCCAGTTCTGGAATGGCTTCTCGATGAAATAGGACAGCGGCACCACCATGCGGCGCCAGTCCCACAACCGGATCACGACATAGGTCGAGGCGATGTCCTCGACCCAGCCCCATTCGTTCTCGATGATCACGGCATCTTCGATGCGGATCGGCTGGGTGATCGCGATCTGCAGGCCGGCGATCAGATTGCTCAGTAGCGGGCGCGCGGCAAGACCGACGATGATACCGGCGGCACCTGCGGAGGCGAACAGGCTGACGCCGTATTGCCTCACGGAATCGAACGTCATCAGCGCGGCGGAGACCGTGATGATGACGATGATGGTGTCGGTGACGCGCTTGAACACGCGCACCTGCGTGACATGCTTGCGCGCGACGAAATTCTCGGTGACATCGCGAAAGTTCTGCAAGTAGCGCGCCGCGCTCATGTCGACAACGCGCATCGAAATCCAGCCGATCAGCGCGATGAAGGCCACGACGAACAGCCGCGTCAGGGGGGTGCGGATCGTGTCGTCCAGCGGCGCCAGCGGCAGCACCATGGCGACGGCGGCAAGACAGGCGGCCATTTGCGCCGGGCCAGCCGTCCGCGCGATGAACACGTTGAGCAGCGGAAGGCGCGTTCCGAAAGCGCGGTTGAGCAGCGATGTGGCGATCCGGTAGGCGAGCAGGGCAAGAAGGATCGCACCGGCAACCAGGCTGAGCCCGATGAACCATGACGGTATCCAGCCGAACATCCCGTCGATGTCGGCCATGAGGGCCTGCCAATCCATGGACCGTCCCCATCATTGCATTCACGCAACCCGCACAACGCCTCCCGGCCGCCTTCGCTCCCCCGCTCCGTGCAATGCAGCATCCCGCAGGTGCAACCGTCGCTGAACTGCGCTAGGTTTGCCGGCATGACTCGACGTACCGGCAGCGCCGATCTTCCTCTTCACACCGGGCGGGTTCCGCCCTGGCTGGCAAGTCGCATGTCCTCCCTGGGAGCCATCGTCACCCAGGCGATCGTGCATCATTACGGCCGCGACGCGTTTCTGCAGCGCCTGTCGCACCCATTCTGGTTCCAGTCGTTTGGCGCCGTAATGGGAATGGACTGGCATTCCTCCGGCATCACCACCTCGGTGATCGGCGCACTGAAGCGCGGGCTCGGACCGCTTCAGGACGAGCTCGGGATTTACGTTTGCGGCGGCCGCGGCCAGCACTCGCGCAAGACGCCGGACGAGCTGTTGCAGCTCGGCGACCGCGTCGGATTCGACGGCGTCAAGCTGACCCGGGCCAGCCGTCTGGTGGCCAAGGTCGACAGTGCCGCGGTCCAGGACGGCTTCGATCTTTACCTGCATGGCTTCTTCGTCACCACTGAGGGCAAATGGACGGTGGTGCAGCAGGGCATGAACGGCGACAAGCGGCAGGCGCGGCGCTATCACTGGCATTCCGAGGCCCTGAAGAGCTTTGTCGATGCACCGCACAGCGCAATCGACGGGCCGCAGCAGGGCGAGATCGTCAATCTCACCGATCATCGCGCCGATATGTCTCGGACGGCGCAGCTCGAGCTGTTGAACGATCTCGGTCCGGATCGCATCGTCTCCGAATTCGAACGGCTCATGGGGACCGAGTCCACGCCGGCGCAAGGCATGCTGCCGCATCTGATCATGCCCGCGCATCATGATGTGCGGCCGAAGGACGTGTTCGCGCGCCGCCTGCACGGCACGCTCGCCGCCGCAGCCGAGCGCGGCCCGGCGGATTTTCCGGAACTGCTGCTGACGCCGGGCGTCGGCGCGCGCACCGTGCGCTCGCTGGCCATGGTCGCGGAGGTCGTGCACGGTGCGCCCTATCGCTTCACCGACCCCGCGCGTTTCTCGCTCGCCCATGGCGGCAAGGACCGGCATCCCTACCCCGTTCCGATCAAGGTCTATGACGAGACCATCCGGGTGCTGAAGGGCGCGATCCAGAGCGCGAAGCTCGGACGCGAGGAGGAGATGCAGGCGATCAAGCGCCTCGACGACCAGGCACGGCGGCTGGAGCGGACCGCGCGCGGCCCCTCGGTTGCGGCTTTCATCGCCGATGAGCGTGCGGCCTCACCGGAGCTCGACGGCCGCTCGGTGTTCGGCTGGGAGCGCGATCTTGTGCCCGCAAAAAAGCGGACCGGCTGAACACCGGTCCGCAAGTTGGCGGGAGGAACGCCCTCTCAGGTCTCGTCGGCCTCCGGCTTCTCATCGAGCCGGTTTGCTGCGTGGTCCTGATATTGTTCGGTCTGGATGGACTTGCCGTCCATCCCGCGAATGTCCGAATGCTGTTTCTTGTCTCGGTTGGATAGCACCATGTTGTCGCCGATCATGTCCTTCGGCACGTCGGTCAATGCGCCGGTGCCGTCGCCCTTGCCATGCATGCCCGATCTGAAATGCGTCTTACTGCCATGCCCACCTGGCATTGGTCTCTCCTCTTGCAGTGGTCTCTGACGGCTCAGTGCTTCTGTTGCGCCGCCGTCGGTTTGGGCGGCTTGTGGCCGCTCTGACCGGGATCGTTGTGCTTGTTGTGATCGCTTTCCTGGTTGAGGCCGCCGCGGCTCACGGGAAACTCGCTGTGACGCACCTCCGGGTTGGCACGATGGGCGCGCGTGTCTTGCGGGTTATGACCGGCGGCCTGCTCGAGCTCGCGTGCATCCGGAACATCGGGCTTCCGCTCGAGGATGCGCACCTGCTGTTCGTGAGTCTTCTTGCCCTGCATTCTGGGCCTCCAATCTTACCGGCCTCTTCGGGGCGAACCGCTCCGCGCGACGTCCTTGTCGATACCGCCACCGATGTTCACGTCGTTCTCGACGTCGCCTTCGATCGTGTTCTCGCCCAAGACGTCCTCGAGGTCGTCAGGCGAAACGCCCGCCATGTTCGTCCCCTTCGATCCGCCGATCAGGGGATTATCACGGATGTCCTTTTCGGTCGGCGCGTACAGCTTGGGTTGCTTGTTGGTCATGTCACCTGCCTCCGCCCTTTCCGGCCTCGTCGTGCCTGTGATGGGAATCGCGCTCTCCACCGCCGCCCGAAATCCGGCTGTGGCTGCGCTGCGGATCGTCAGCCGGCGGCTTCTTCACCTGAAGCGGGGCCTTCGCGTTCTCGTGCGAAGCGCCGGGTCCGCCCTGACGAATGCTGTTCGGTGTCTTGGTGGATGTCGACATGAATGTCGTCCTCCTCAACGATCTTGCTGATAGCCTTGATTGGTCGTGTTCTGCTTGATGTTGCCCTGCTGTCCCTGCTGGTCCGGATTCTGCACACGCCGCTGCCCGTGCGGCGTCTGGTCTGCTCGGACCTGCTTGCTGTCACCAGTTCCCTTCGGGCTCTGGTTGGCGTCCGGGACGGGTGGCATCTTGCTGGCCATGAGAACCTCCTTGTGGAACGTGACGCCGTGAAGCAGTCAGTGCCGCTCCCGCGCAGCGGGTGCGGAGATGTCCTTCAATGCGTCTTGCGCGCACTCGTCGTCTGTCCTGCTGATGTCTGCGAGCGCAACGACACCGACCAGGCGCTTCTGGCGGTTGATCACCGGGAGACGCCGGATCTGGTGCGTGGCCATCACCTGTGAAGCGCCTTCCACATCGTCGTCTTCAAAGCAATAACAGACGCCCTTGGACATCACTTCGCGGACCGACGTGTTGCCCGGCGCGCGTTCCTCGGCGACCGCGCGCGTGACGATGTCCCTGTCAGTGATCATGCCGATAAGACGATCGTTCTCGCCCACCGGCAAGGCTCCGACATCGTCGTCGCGCATCCAGCGAGAGGCTTCCCGTATGGTCATGTTGGGATCGGCAATGTGCACGGATGGTGTCATGATCTCGCGAACTTGCATGCTGGATCTCCGATAATCTTTCGGGATATCCGTCTGCTAACGCCGGCCTCGCGGCGAAGGTTTCCATCGGCCTAGTGCGACATACCCTTCTCATCCGTCGTGCCGGGTTCCATGCTCCAGATCGCCCGCACCTCCTCCGGCAAGGCCTCCCGGACCTTTTCGATCTGGCCCGCGGTCAAGTGACGGGAGAGAACATTGAACACCGCGCGTGCGGCATCCTCCGTATCGACCGGTCGCCCGAACTTCAGTTCCTCGGCGATGAGCTGAAGAAACTCTTCCAGCGACCGCACCCGGCTCGGCATTGCCGATGGCCGGAACTGATCATAGTACGCGCCGCGGACCAGCAGCGGCAGCTGTGATCCCAGATGTGCCGCAAGCTCCACCGGCAGGCGATCGCGTATCGCGCGCAGCACGGCGGCCGTTACGCGCCACGACTGCTGATCGTCCAAACCGATTTCTTCGCTGATCTCGTTGAGCCAGAGATGCGTCGTCTGTGCTGTCTTGTCGAATACCGGTATCGCGCTGGAACTCATTGTGAACCTCCGCTTCGGATTTCGAGGTCTCGATCACAACAGGTGCGATCACGCACCGTTCCTGGCCGAGGCGCAGACTTCAGATGAAATTTGTATCCGGAACGAGCGCGATCTCGGACCTGCGGCTCGTCAAGCGGCCCGCTGGGTCGACATTGTCATGGCGTCGTCCAGAACCGGTAGCTTTTCGAGTGCGCGAAGTCCTGGCCTGCGACGCCACCGAATTTGCGAAGGCTCGACGGCCAGCCGGAGTTTCGGCCAACGCACGAACAGCGCCTCCAGCGCGCAAGCCGTCTCGATGCGCGCGAGCTGATGGCCGAGACAGAAGTGGATTCCCGTGCCGAACGAGATATGGCGGTTCGGCTTGCGCTCGAGATCGAGGTTCTCGGGACGATCATGAACCGCCGGATCCATGTTCGCAGCGGCGAGCATGACCATGACGCGATCGCCCTTCTTCAGGCGCACGCCTTCGACCTCGACCTCGCGCCGCACGTAGCGTGGCTTGGAGAATTGGACGGGCGAGACGAAGCGCAGGAACTCCTCGACCGCGAGCCCGAGGCGGCTCCAATCCTGTTCCAGCCAGTCGCGCAGCTCGGGATTCCTGAGCAGCTCGTAGACGGAACCGCTGATGAGATGGGTGGTGGTTTCCGATCCCGCACCCAGCAACAGAAACACCATCGAAACCATTTCATCCGGCGTGATCTGGCCGCCTTCGCGCTCGACCTGAATCAGCTCGGCAATCAGGCCCTCGCCGCTCTCTCCGCGCGCGATCTGCAACTGCTGCTCGAGGTAGGCGCGCATCTTGCGCAGCGCAAACAGCAGGCGAAAGAAACTGAGGACATTCGTCAGCGAGGTCATCGCGTTGGCCCAGGCGATGAACTTTGGACGATCCGCCAGCGGCA
Organism: Bradyrhizobium agreste; assembly: GCF_016031625.1. Taxonomy (GTDB): domain Bacteria; phylum Pseudomonadota; class Alphaproteobacteria; order Rhizobiales; family Xanthobacteraceae; genus Bradyrhizobium; species Bradyrhizobium agreste. Next base: position 331,897 of record NZ_JACCHP010000002.1, read on the forward strand.
GGCCGAGCAGCTCCGAGATCACCGCGAGCGGCAGGATGCGTGCATAGCGCTGGACCAGATCGGCCGGGCATCCTTGCGCGAACAGCTCGTCGGCCAGACCGTCAGCGATGGCCCGGATGTGCGGCTCCATCGCGACGATCGCGCGGCGGCGAAACGCTTCGTCCACGATGCTGCGCAGCCGCGTGTGATCCGGCTCATCCATCGTCAGCATGTTGTTGGCGATGGTCCTGACGAACCTCGGCATCCACCAGCGCAAGCCCGCGACGTCGCCACCCTCCTTGCGCAACGTGAAGGTCGCGCCGTCCTTCAGGACCTGCGCGGTGGCGTCATGGGTCGTGGTGATCCAGACATTGCCGACGATGGGAAACCGCGTCGCGACCACAGGGCCCGACATGCGCAACGTCGCGATCGCCTTGGGCGGATCGCGAAAGAAGGCCTCGCTGGTGAAATCGAGGCGCGTTGGCATGGGATCACCGGAGCGATTGGTGGCGTATCACCGAGATGGTGCACGGCGCGGCCGGCGCAAGGGCACGTCTGCTCGTCGGCCGCCGGCGTGGAGAGCCGCGCCTATCCACGCCCGGAGGAGCGCTGGCCGCTCTTGCGCTGCTGCTGGGTATAGGCGTCCCAATGGCTCCAGCTGCCATTGCTGAGGCTCTGCAGGTCGGTTGCGAGTGGACGGCGCGTGCGCTTGTCGTAATCGGCGATCGCGCGCTCCGACTGCGCGATCTTGCGTTTGAGTTCTGCGATCGTCTTCTGCGTCTGGCCGTTGCGCTTCGAGGTGGCGATCTCGCCCATCGTGAAGCGCGCGGTCTCCAGCGCCTTCAGCTCGGCGCGGTTCTTCTTCAACTGAACCCGGTGCCAGGCGATGTTGCTGTCGCTGTCCGCAACCATGTGGGAACTCCGCTGATTCGGTCCCACATAGTATCGTGCGCCGAATCGGCGCCGCAACGCCCCGGCGGTGGCGAAAATGCGATCTTCTCGCGCAGAAATTCCGGATTTAGCGCTCGGCGAACGCCTTCTCAACCACGAACTGGGCCGGCTCGCCGTGGTTGCCCTCGACGAAGCCGCGCTCCCCCAAGAGGACGCGCGTGTCCGCCACCAGGGCCGGGCTGCCGCAGATCATGACGCGATCCTGGGCGGCTTCCAGCACCGGCAGACCGATGTCGCTGAAGAGCTTGCCTGAGGTGATGAGGTCCGTGATGCGGCCGCGGTTGCGGAAGGGATCGCGCGTCACGGTCGGGTAATAGATCAGCTGACTGCGGATGTACTCGCCGAGCAATTCGTCCTTCGGCAGATGCTCGGTGATCATCTCGCCATAGGCGAGCTCCTTGACGTGCCGGCAGCCGTGCAGCAGCACCACCTTCTCGAAGCGCTCGTAGGTCTCGGGATCCTTGATCACGCTCAGGAACGGCGCAAGCCCCGTGCCCGTGCCGATCAGATAGAGGTTGCGCCCCTCTTCCAGGTTGTCGATCACCAGCGTGCCGGTGGCCTTGCGGCTGACGATGATCTCGTCGCCTTCCTTCAGATGCTGGAGGCGCGAGGTCAGCGGACCGTCAGGCACCTTGATCGAGAAGAACTCCAGCGTGTCCTCGTAATTGGCGCTGGCGACGCTGTAGGCCCGCAGCAGCGGCTTCTCGCCGACCTTGAGCCCGATCATGGTGAATTCGCCGTTGCGGAAGCGGAAGGTCGGGCTGCGGGTGGTCTTGAAGGAGAACAGCGTGTCGGTCCAGTGGTGGACGCTCAAAACGCTTTCCTGATTGAAATTGCTCATCTCACCTTCCCTGTCGCGTCAATTGCGGTTCCGAGGCCGGCAGCTATGCGTCGTTTGTACACGATCATTCGTATACTAATGAATAATCCGGCTTGATCCGGCGGTCAAGGCTGCCCAAGATCGGAAGCGTTGCAGTTAGGAATAAGGAGCCCTTCCATGGCGCATGACGCACCCCAGGCCACCGGACCCTCGAAGCTGGTGATCCGCAATATCGGCCTGATCCTGTCCGGCGCTTTGGAAAAGCCGATTCTGGACGGCGACACCATCGTCGCCGAGAACGGCAAGATCAGCGCGATCGGCCGCTTCAAGGACGTCAATACCGAAGGCGCCACCACCATCGTCGACGCCAACGGCACCACGGTGGCGCCGGGCCTGATCGACAGCCACGTCCACCCAGTCGCCGGCGACTGGACGCCGCGGCAGAACCAGATCAACTGGATCGACAGCTATCTGCACGGCGGCGTCACCACCATGATCTCCGCCGGCGAGGTGCACATGCCCGGCCGACCCCGCGACGTCGTCGGCCTCAAGGCCATGGCCGTATTCGCCCAGCGCGCGTTCTGGACCTTGCGCCCCGGCGGCGTGAAGGTTCACGCCGGCGCGCCGGTGATCGAATGCGAGATGGTGGAAGAAGACTTCAAGGAGATGGCGGCGAACGGCGTCAAGCTGCTCGGCGAGGTCGGCCTCGGCGGCGTCAAGGACGGTCCGACCGCGCGAAAAATGGTCGGCTGGGCGCGCAAATACGGCATCCAGAGCACCATCCACACCGGTGGCCCGTCGATCCCCGGCTCCGGCCTGATCGACAAGGACGTGGTGCTGGAGGCCGACACCGACGTGGTCGGCCACATCAACGGCGGCCACACTGCCCTGCCCGACGACCAGATCCGCTGCATCTGCGAGGGCTGCAAGCGCGGGCTCGAGCTCGTGCACAACGGCAATGAGCGCTCGGCCCTGTTCACGCTGCGCACCGCGCGCGAGATGGGCGACCTGCACCGCGTCATCCTCGGCACCGACGCGCCCGCCGGCTCCGGCGTGCAGCCGCTCGGCATCCTGCGCATGGTCTCGATGCTGTCCTCGCTCGGCGAGCTGCCGGCCGAGATCGCGTTCTGCCTTGCCACCGGCAACACCGCCCGGATGCGGCAGCTCGACTGCGGCCTGATCGAGGTCGGCCGCTCCGCCGATTTCGTCATCATGGACAAGGCGCAGCACTCGCCCGGCAAGAACATCCTGGAGAGCGTCCAGCTCGGCGACCTCCCAGGCATCGGCATGACCATCATCGATGGCATCGTGCGCACCCAGCGCAGCCGCAACACGCCGCCGGCCGGCAAAGTGCCGGAGCTGGTGGCGAAGTAAGCCAGGAAAATGGTGCCGTGGGGTGGGCAAAGCGCAGCGTGCCCACCATTTAGGAGTGGTGGGCACGGCGCAAGAGCGCCTTTGCCCACTCTACGAGACCACCTTCACCTCAGCTTGTTCAGCAGCACCATCAGCGTCTCGCGCTCTTTCGCGTCGAGCGGCGCCAGCGTCTCGCGGGTGATCGCCAGCGCATTCGGCGCCAGCTTCTCGGCAAGCTGCTGACCGGCGCGGGTCAGGCTCACCAGCAGGCGGCGGCCGTCCTCGGGATCCTGGCTGGTCTCGGTGAGGCCGCGCGCGGTGAGACGATCGATCACGCCCTTGATGGTCGCGACGTCCATTGCCGTCAGGCGCCCGAGCTGATTCTGCGAGCACGGCCCGGTCTCGGCCAGTTTCGACAGCGCCGCCCATTGCGTCGGCGTCAGATTGGTGCCGATGTCTCGCGCGAAGATCGAGCTGTGGCGCTGCCAGACCTGGCGCAGGATGAAGCCGACCTGTTCGTCGAGCACGTAAGGTGGTTTCGCCGGCTTGATGCTTTTCTTTGCCGCAACGCTTCTCGCCATCCGCTGTCCGCCCCTCACAACGACAGATGCGCGTCGCGGATATCCGGGCGCGCGTCGAGCTCGGCCATGGTGCCGCCGAAACAGATGCGGCCGCGCTCGATGATGTAGGCGCGATCCGAAATCAGCCGCGCGAAATGCAGATTCTGCTCGGAGACGACGATGCTGACGCCTTCCTTCTTCATGGTCAGGATGGCATCGACCATCTGCTCCACGATCTTCGGCGACAGCCCCTCCGACGGCTCGTCCAGCAGCACCAGCGACGGATTGCCCATCAGCGTACGCGCGATCGTGAGCATCTGCTGCTCGCCGCCGCTCATGCGCCCGCCCGGGCGATTCTTCATCTCGCCGAGGTTCGGAAACAGCGCGAACAGCTTTTCGCGCGTCCAGTGCGGCGCGTTCGGACGCTTCGGCTGGCGGCCGACTTCGAGATTTTCTTCGACGGTCAGGTCCGTGAAGATGCGCCGCTCCTCCGGCACGTAGCCGAGGCCCTCGCGCACGATCTCGTGTGTCGGCTTCGATGAGACGTCCTTGCCTTCGAACGTGATGCGGCCGGAGCGCTGCGCGACGAGGCCGACGATGGAGCGGAACGTCGTCGACTTGCCGGCGCCGTTGCGTCCCAGCAGCGCCACCACCTCACCCTCGCCGACCTCGAAGCCGATGTCGAACAGGATATGCGCCGGACCGTAATGGCTGTTGAGGTCTTGCACCGTGAGCTTCATGCCGATGCTCCCTCGCGGTGGCGAGAATCGTAGACCAGGCCCTCGCCGAGATAGACCGCCTGCACCTGGGGATTGCCGCGCACGTCCGCCGGCGAGCCCTCCGCGATCAACGTCCCGCGGTTGAGCACGAGGATGCGGTCGGCATGCTCGAACACCACGTCCATGTCGTGCTCGGTGAAGAGCACGCCGATGGATTTTTCCCGGGCAATGCGCGCGGTCAGCCGCATCAATTCGACGCGCTCGCGCGGTGCCATGCCGGCCGTCGGCTCGTCCATCAGCAGCAGTTTGGGCTGGTTGGCGAGCGCAACAGCAAGCTCGAGCCGCTTGAGATCGCCATAGGCAAGCTCGCCGCAGGGACGGTCGGCATAGCCGCTCATGCCGACCAGCTCGAGCAGGCGGCCGGCTTCGTCGCGGTCGAACTTCGGCGCCGAGCCGAACAGATTGAACAGCTGCTTGCCATGCGAGATCAGCGCGACCTGCACGTTCTCGCGCACGGTCATGGTGGCGAAGGTCGCGGTGATCTGGAAGGTGCGGCCGACGCCGAGCCGCCAGACCTCACGCGGCTTCCGGCCCGTGATCTCTTCGCCGAGCAGGCGGACGTGCCCGCTGTCAGGCATGTTCTGGCCGTTGAGCATGTCGAAGCAGGTGCTCTTTCCCGCGCCGTTCGGCCCGATCAGCGCCAGGATCTCGCCGGCCCGCAGCGAGAACGAGACGCCGCGCACGGCATGGATGCCGCCATAGGATTTGGTCAGGCCTTCGACTGCGAGAAGTGGGGGTGCAACGCTCATTCGGCAGACTCGATCGGCTTGGCAAGCAAGGGAGATCCCGGCGGCGATGCTTTTTTCCGACGCTGCGCCAGCATCTCGAGCATGCCGACGATGCCCTTGGGAAAGACGACGACGATCAGCATGATGAAGCCGCCGAGCACGAGCTTCGACAGATCGGTCTGGCTCACCAGCCAGATGTTCAAGGCCTTGTAGACGATGGCGCCGATCACCGCGCCCGACACCGTCTCGACGCCGCCGAGCAACACCATGACCAGTGCGTCGACCGACAGCGAGATGCCGAGATTGTCGGGAAAGACGCTGCCCTTGAGATAGGCGAACAATGCGCCGCCGATGCCGGCGGTCGTGCCGGCGATCACGAAGGCGGTCCACTGGATGCGCTTGGCATCGATGCCGATGGCTTCGCTGCGCAGACCTGAGTCGCGCGTGGCACGAAGCGCGTAGCCGAACGGCGAGAACACCATGGCCCGCAGCGCAACCGTCACCAGCGCCGCGACGCCGAGCGCAAGCCAATAGAAGCGCGACGGACTTGCCGCCCAGCTCGACGGCCAGAGGCCCAGAATGCCGTTGTCACCGCCGGTCACGTTCACCCACTGGAACGCGATCGACCAGACGATCTGCGCGAAGGCGAGCGTCAGCATTGCAAAATAGACGCCGGAGAGCTGCACCGCGAAGAAGCCGAACACGGCCGCGCCCATGCAGCCGAGCAGCGGCCCGAGCAGCAGGCAGACGATCATCGGCAGTCCGGCCATCTTGGCGAGGAAGGCGATACCATAGGCCCCGAGGCCGAAATAGGCGGCGTGACCGAACGAGGCGAGGCCGCCGACCGACATCAGGAAGTGCAGGCTGACGGCGAAGATCACGAAGATCGCGATCTCCGAGCCGACCGTCAGCAGATAATTGCCCGCGAACAGCGGCAGCAAGGCTGCGACGATTAGCGCGGCAAGCGCCATCAGCCGCTCGTTCGAGGTCAGCGGCCGCCAGGGATTGACGGTGAGGCCCGGCGTCTTGCGCGCGGCCGCCTCCGGCTTGCCGAATAGGCCCCAGGGCCGCACGATCAGCACCACGGCCATCACCAGAAAGACCAGGATGATGGAGATCTTCGGGAAAATCAGGATGCCGAACGCATTCAGCTCCGAGACCAGCACCGCCGCGACGAAGGCGCCGACAATGCTGCCGAGGCCGCCGATCACGACCACGACGAACACCTCGACGATGATGCGCAGATCCATGGCGTGATGCACGGCATCGCGCGGGATCTGGAGGGCGCCGCCGAGCGCTGCGAGGAAGACGCCGACGGCGAACACCGATGTGAACAGCCACTTCTGATTGACGCCGAGCGCGGCCACCATGTCCCGGTCCTGCGTCGCCGCGCGCACCAAGACGCCCCAGCGCGTGCGCTGAAACAGCAGCCAGAGAATGCCGAGCACGACGGGTCCGAGCACGATCAGGAAAAGATCGTAGCTCGGAATGTTCTGGCCGAAGAAATCGATCGCGCCCTTGAAGCCCGGCGCGCGGCGGCCGACAAGATCGTCGGGCCCCCAGATCAGCACGACGAGATCCTCGACCATCAAGGTCAGGCCAAAGGTCGCGAGCAGCTGGAACAGCTCGGGCGCATGATAGATGCGCCGCAGCAGCACCATCTCGACGATGACGCCGATCAGCGCCACCGCGAGCGCCGCCAGCACGATGCCGCCCCAGAAGCCGAACGCGCCGGACAGGCGCTCGGTCAGCGTGAAGGCGATGTAGGCGCCGATCATGTAGAAGGCGCCGTGCGCGAAATTCACGATCCGCGTCACCCCGAAGATGATCGACAGGCCCGAGGCCACCAGGAACAGCGACGCTGCGCTGGCGAGACCGGTCAGAAACTGTACGACGTAAAAGGCCATCTTCGGTCCGGGTTAGGTGTTTAGGTCACCTCTCCCCGCTTGCGGGGAGAGGTCGAATTGCGAAGCAATTCGGGTGAGGGGGGTCTCCGCGAGTCGTCTGTCACCTCCCTCGCGGAGGCTCCCCCTCACCCCGACCCTCTCCCCGCAAGCGGGGAGAGGGAGAAAGGAAGCAATCAATCCTTCGGCCGCAGCTTCTCGACTTCGGCATCGCTCGGCAGGTAGTCCGCGCCCTTCTTGTAGGACGAATCCACCATCACGCCCTTGCCGTCCTTCAACGCGGTCTTGCCGACGAAGGCGCCGAGCGTCGACTGGTGGTCGATCTTGCGGAAGGTGATCTCGCCGAACGGTGAGCCCGTCGTCAGCCCCTCCGCCGCGGCAATCAGCTTCTCCGGATCGGTCGAGCCAGCCTTGGCCAGGATCGCGGCCGCCGACTTGATGGTTTGGTAGCCGACGATCGAGCCGAGACGCGGATAGTCGTTGTACTTGGCCTGGTAGGCTTTCAGGAACGCGTCATGCTCGGGCGTCTTGATCGAGTACCAGGGATAACCAGTGACGATCCAGCCCTCCGGCGTCTCGTCCTTGAGCGGGTCAAGATATTCGGGCTCGCCGGTGAGGAAGGAGACGACCTCGCGCCCCTTGAACAGTCCACGCGTGTTGCCTTCGCGCACGAGCTTGACGAGGTCTGCCCCGAACGTGACGTTGAGGATCGCTTCCGGGTTGGCGGCGGCAACCGCCTGCACCACGGGACCCGCGTCGATCTTGCCCTGTGGCGGCCATTGCTCGTCGACCCACTGAATGTCCGGGCGCTTCTCAGACATCAGCTTCTTGAACACCGCGACCGCCGACTGGCCGTACTCGTAATTCGGTGCGATCGTCGCCCAGCGCTTGGCCGGCAGCTTGCTGGCGGCTTCCACCAGCATCGCCGCCTGCATGTAGTTGGAGGGACGCAGGCGGAAGGTGTATTTGTTGCCCTTGGACCAGGTGATGGCATCCGTGAGCGGCTCGGCGGCGAGGAAGAACACCTTCTTCTGGTTGGCGAAGTCAGAGACCGCAAGACCGATGTTCGACAGGAACGTGCCGGCGAGCATCGCCACGCCCTCGCTCGAGACGAGCTCGTTGGCCGCGGTCTGCGCGTCCGCCGGCTTGCCGCCGTCGTCCTTCGAGACGACGACGAGCTTCTTGCCGTTGATGCCGCCGGCCCCGTTGATTTCCTCGACCGCGAGCTGCCAGCCCTTGCGATAGGGCTCGGTGAACGCCGGCAGCAGCGAATAGCTGTTGATCTCGCCGATCTTGATGTCCTGCGCCACGGCCGAATGGGCCATGCCGCCCGCCAGAAGCGCGAAGGCCGCGCCGACGAAGTAATTTCCTGCTCGCATCCCAACCTCCAATTTGAACTCGCTTGTGACTTCTATCTATCTCAGACCGTCTTCGCCCTTGATCTCCGCAACCGTGAGCCCGCCGACGCGCGGCAGCGGACGGCCGCTGTCGGTGACGGCGACCGCGACCATGATCTCGTTGGCGCGCGGCGCGTCGTTGATCTGCACCTCCATGCCGTCGAAATGACTGCGCACGAAGGCCGCATCCTTGTGCCCCAGCGGAATGTCCAGCGTCGTGCCCGGACCGCTGCGCTTCTTCGAGGAGGGAATCAGCGCCGCGCCCTTGCCCAGCACCTTGCGCACCGGCGCGCCCATCTTGGGGTGGAGGATGGCAGCGGCATGCTCCAGCTCCCCATTCTCGCCGACCGCCGCGGCCTTGCCGTAGCTGTGTGCCTTGGCGCCATCGATGCCGAGCGCCGCCACCGCGCGTTTCGACAAGAGCTCACCGAGCTCCTCGCCGATCGCAATCAGCGGCGAAAGATCCTCGATATATTTTCCGGCAAACGGATTCTCGATGACGGCAATCGCCGCGGCACGCCGGGTCGGCGGTGACACCTGTCGGCCCATCTCCCTCTGGGTCTCTTCGACGACGGTGACGATCTTGCGGATGATCGCGCTCATGGCTGCTTCCTCTGGCCACTTCTCTGCTTAGGCATGAACCGCATTCTCCAGCTGACGCGGGCGCGATTCCAGCCGCTCACTATCTTTCGGTCCGATGACAAGCATATCACCACAAAGCTGCAGCACGGCACCCTCGATCAGCCGACGATCGAATAAATGCCGTGCACATTCCGCGCCAGATTCGAGCGCGGCGACGATCTCATCGTGAGACAGCTCACCGACATCGCACGTCACAAGCCGCGCGCCCAGATCGCTGTCGGGCTGAAGCTCGTTCGCAGGTTTTCGGATGACAGCGGGATGTCCGGGCAGATCGACCGCATTGGCGATCACAGTCGCAGCTGCATCGGCCTGCGAAGCGGTTGCGGCGAGTACGGTCACGGCATCGGCGATCCCAAGCGAAAAGCTGCGGCCGTGCCGGCCGCTGGTGGCGACGCCCCGCCCCGGGTCGTCCGCATCGATCCGCATCGTCCGCATCACGCCGTCGCGGTCGGGCCGATCCATCAAGCCGACCGAAAAATGCTCGCCCACACCGAGATGCAGCGCGATGTCGCCGCCATTGTTGACGTAAGCGCGGTCGAGCGCGGCAGCGCGCAGCATCGCAGCCAGAATCTCCTCCGCGACGCTACCGGCAACGGCCGCCATCGGCGTGATGAAGCAATCGGCGGAATATGGCGCCACCGCGGCGTGCATGCGGCGCGCGACGACGCCCTTGAGCGACGTGCGCTTCCCGGCGGCAGAGCGCAATTCCGGCAACTCCGCGCAAAGCTCGTCGAGCAATCCGGTGAACCGCAGCGCCGCAGCCTGATAGGCAGCCTGCACTGCGTCCACACGTCCCCTCGCCTCCACGATCAGATCGATCGGTCCATCCTGAAAATGCAGCCGCCGGCCGTCAGACAGCAATGCGATTTGCGGGCGCCTCGTCATGTGCGGCGCCCCGGAATCGGGTTCTGCCAGGGCAACTGCCGAACATCGTCGCCATTCTGTACCTCGGAGAGCGGCTTCACATGATCCATGTGTCCGCCGAGCGCGGCATAGTCGGACAGCTTCATCGTGAACTCGATCGGCGCGACCAGGGCCGGTGTCGGCACATAACCGAACGCGCCTGACGGCATCTGCGTCACGTCGACCATGTAGGTGATGCCGCCGCCGGGCCAGACATAGACCGGCGCGCCGCCGCTGGTGACGCGCGTCAGCGCGTCCTTCACCGAGCGCGTCAGCCGCACCGGATTGTCCGTGACGCCGGCGCGCAGCGAGCCGCCCGCTCCCGCCATGAACAACACCGTGCACAACGCGGGCTCGCAATTTTCCTGGATGCGCTCGACCGAAAACTTCAGGTCATCAGGCATCTCGGTCTCGACCGGTTTCAAGGCCTCGTCGAGCACGTAATAGGACGAATGCTCCCCGGTGGTGGAGACCATCAGCATGGTCAGACCGGGCTTTGCTTCCTTGGGATCGAACGGGCCGAGGATCGACAAGGGATCGGAGATGTTGGTGCCGCCCCAGCCCGTGCCGGGATCGGCAACCTGAAAATAGCGGCCGGGCGTCGAGCGACGGCCCTTCATCTTGATGCCGGTGTCGGCGATGTCGAGCAGCTTGCCGGCCTGGTGCTCCGAGAGCACGCCGGTGATGTGGTCATCGACCACGACGACCTCATCCACCTTGCCGTGCCATTGCTTGGCGAACATGCCGATCGTCGCCGAGCCGCAGCCGACGCGCATGCGCTCTTCCTTCACGCCGTTGACGATCGGCGGCTGGCCGGCCTGCACCACCACGGTGGCACCTCCGTCGATGGTGAGCTCCACCGCCTTGCAATTGGCGAGGTCCATCAGCGTGTCGCAGGTGACGCGGCCCTCCTTCTTGGAGCCGCCGGTGAGATGATGCACGCCGCCGAGCGAGAGCATCTGCGAGCCGTATTCGCTGGTCGTGACATGGCCGACCGCCTCGCCCTGCGCGCGCACGGTCGCGGTCTCCGGGCCGAGATAGCGGTCGGTGTCGATCTTCACCTTGATGCCGCAATAGGAGAAGATGCCCTCGGTCACGACGGTCACCATGTCGACGCCGTCGACCTCGGCAGAGACGATGAACGGCGCCGGCTTGTAGTCGGGATAGGTCGTGCCTGCGCCGATCGCCGTCACGAAAGTCGAGGGTTCATGGACGATCTTGCCGTCCCAGTCCTCGGTGCGGCTGAACGGGACGAGCTTGCCGCCGTGCGAGACGGTGCGTTCCAGGATCACGTGCGGATCGACGCGGACAAGCTTGCCGTCGTGATTGGCATAGCGATCGCAGGCACCCGCCGCGCCCGGCTTGATGTAGCACATCACCGGACAAGCATCGCAGCGGATCTTGTCGATGACGGCGCTCGTCGTTTCTGTCATCATGTCGGAGCCGGCGGACATCGCGGTTATCATTCGTATACGAACGATGTTGCGCGCGGTGCCCCGGGGCTGTCAAGCGGCGGTGCAGCGCAAAAGATGCCGCTGCCGCATAAAACCTCATTTGCCTATCCGCCCTGTCCACAAACAAGGCAGTCGCGCTGCAGTGCGGCATGCACGGCTTGCACGTTTGTGTACAAACGGTATCGTCGCAACGTCGCATTTTTCGCGATTGCACGATGTTGGTATTGGTCTTGGGCTTGGGAACGAGGATGACGCAGACACCGATCCGCCTCACCGTGAACGGCAGGATCCGAGAGGTCACGGCGGCGCGGGACACGCCGCTGCTCTACGTGCTGCGCAATGACCTCGGACTGAACGGCCCGAAATACGGCTGCGGCTTGGGGGAATGCGGCACCTGTACTGTCCTGATCGACGGACTGGCGGCACGCTCCTGCGTGATTCCGGTGAGCGGCTGCGTCGGCCGCGACATCGTGACGCTCGAAGGCCTCGGCACCCGCGACAAGCCCGACGTCGTGCAGCAGGCCTTCATCGACGAGCAGGCCGCGCAATGCGGCTATTGTCTCAACGGCATGATCATGACCACCAAGGCGTTGCTCGCGATCAATCCGCGGCCGACCGAGCAGGAGGCGCTGGCGGCGCTACGCTACAATCTTTGCCGCTGCGGGACCCATGTCGAAATCCTCCGCGCGGTGATGCGCGCCTCTAGCCAGCTCACCGAGGCCGCAGATTGATGGCCTCCTCTGTTTCGAACGGAGCCGCGCGCGCGGGCTCGCTCATCGTCGCCCGCAGCGTGGACGAGGTCACGTCCGAGACCTTCGTCCGCATCACCGCGGACGGTTCGGTCACCGCCTACAACGGCCATGTCGATCTCGGCACCGGCATCCGCACCGCGCTCGGCCAGATCGTCGCCGAAGAGCTCGACGTGTCCTTTGCGCGCGTCGTCGTCGTGCTCGGCGACACGGCCGTGGTGCCGAACCAGGGCGCGACGATCGCGAGCGAAACCATTCAGATCACGGCCGTGCCGCTGCGGAAGGCCGCGGCGCAAGCCCGGCACTTTCTGATCGCGCGCGCGGCGGAACGCCTGGACTTGCCCGAAGCCGAGCTCAGGATCGAGGACGGGCTTGTTCGCGGCCACGACAACCGCAGCGTCAGCTACGGCGAGCTCATCGGCGACGAGGCGATCCGCCTCGAGCTGGCCGACGACGTGCAGCTCAAGCCGGTCGGCGATTACACCATCGTCGGCCAGTCGGTGCCGCGCGTCGATTTACCTGCCAAAGCCGCGGGCGAGCTGACCTTCGTGCACGACGTCCGAGTATCAGGCATGGTGCATGGCCGCGTGGTGCGGCCGCCCTATGCCGGCGTCGATGCCGGACCGTTCGTCGGCACCAGCCTCATTGCGGTCGACGAATCCTCCGTGCGCGACGTTCCCGGCCTTATCGCTGTCGTGCGCATCGGCGATTTCGTCGGCGTCGTCGCCGAGCGCGAGGAGAATGCGATCCGTGCGGCAGAGCAGCTCAAGGTGAGCTGGAAACCGACGCCGACGCTTACCGATCTTGGCGAGGTCGAGACCGCCCTGCGCGCCAATCCATCGACACCGCGCACGCTGATCGACAAGGGCGACGTCGACAAGGCAATATCTGGCGCGGCCAAGCCGATGCAGCGCACTTACGTCTGGCCGTATCAGATGCACGCCTCGATCGGCCCGTCCTGCGCCGTCGCCGACTATAGGGATGGCAACATCCGGGTCTGGTCGGGAACGCAGAACCCGCACGTGCTGCGCAGCGATCTGGCGCTGCTGATCGAGCGCCCCGAAAGCGAGATCGAGGTGATCCGACTGGAGGCCGCCGGCTGCTACGGCCGCAACTGCGCCGACGACGTCACCGCCGACGCGCTACTGCTGTCGCGCGCGGTCGGCCGTCCGGTCCGCGTGCAGCTAACGCGCGAGCAGGAGCACGCCTGGGAGCCCAAAGGCACCGCACAGCTCATCGACGTCAATGGCGGCCTCGACGCCGACGGCGGTATCGCCGCATACGATCTCGCGACGCGCTATCCCTCGAACGCCGCGCCGACGCTGGCGCTGCTGCTGACCGGCCGCCTCTCGCCGGAGCCCGCGGTGCTCCAGATGGGCGACCGCACCGCGATCCCGCCCTACGACTACGAGCACATGCGCGTCGTCGCCCACGACACGCCGCCGATCGTGCGCGCCTCCTGGTTTCGCGGCGTCTCGGCATTGCCGAATACCTTTGCGCATGAATCCTATATCGACGAGGCCGCAACCGAAGCCGGCGTCGATCCGATCGAATATCGCCTGCGCTATCTGAAGGACCCGCGCGCGGTCGATCTCGTCAATGCGGTGGCCGAGCGCGCGGGCTGGACGCCCCGCCCCGTTCGCGAGGAGAAGGACGGCGATGTCGTGCACGGCCGCGGCTTTGCCTATGCGCTCTACGTCCACAGCAAGTTTCCGGGCTATGGCGCGGCGTGGTCGGCGTGGGTTGCCGACGTTGCGGTGAACAAGACGACCGGCGACGTCAGCGTGACGCGCGTCGTCGCGGGGCAGGATTCCGGGTTGATGATCAATCCGGACGGCGTGCGCCATCAGATCCAGGGCAACGTCATCCAGTCCACCAGCCGCGCGCTGATGGAAGAGGTGTCGTTCGAGCGCGGCGCGGTGGCCGCGCGCGAATGGGGCGCCTATCCCATCATCCCCTTCCCCGACGTGCCCAAGATCGACGTGCTGATGCTGCCGCGGCAGGATCAGCCGCCGCTCGGCGTCGGCGAGTCCGCCTCGGTGCCGAGCGCGGCGGCGATTGCGAACGCCATCTTCGATGCCACCGGCGTGCGCTTTCGCGAGCCGCCGTTCACGCCCGAGCGAATCCTCAAGGGATTGCACGGCGAAGCAGCGGCGGCACCGCAGTCCCTGCCCTCGCCCGCAGCCCCGCCTCCTTCTCGCATCTGGGAGAACCCGTTCGCCAGGCGCGCCGGCATCTTCGCAGCGATCGCAGCCGTCTGCACGGCTGCGATCGGCGTGGGCGCGGCGCTTCTTCCCGGCCGCGCCATCGCGCCGATCGCGCGGCCCGACGCGTCGGTCTATACCGCGGCGACGATCGCCCGCGGAGAGCAGCTCGCCGCGCTCGGCAATTGCGCGGAGTGCCACACCAAGATCGGCGGCGTACCAAATGCCGGCGGCCGCGCCCTGGAGACACCGTTCGGCACGATCTACGCGACCAACATCACGCCCGATGTCGAGACCGGCATCGGCGCTTGGTCCTACCCCGCCTTCGAACGCGCCATGCGCGATGGCCTGCATCGCGACGGACGCCAGCTCTATCCCGCCTTCCCCTACACGCATTTTGCGAGGACTAGCGATGCCGACATGCAGGCGCTCTACGCTTACCTGATGGCGCAACCTGCGGTGCGCACGACGACGCCAGCCAACACGCTCGCCTTCCCGTTCAATCTGCGCCCGCTGCTGGCGGGCTGGAATGCACTGTTCCACGATGCGCACGAATTCAAGTCCGACCCGTCAAAGTCCGAGGCTTGGAATCGCGGCGCCTATCTGGTCGAGAGCCTCGGCCATTGCAGCGCCTGCCATTCGCCGCGCAACGCGCTCGGCGCCGAGCAACGCAACGCTTATCTCGCCGGCGGCTTTGCCGAGGGCTGGGAAGCGCCGGCGTTGACCTCGCTCTCGCACGGGCCGATTCCGTGGAGCGAGGATGAGCTCTACGCCTATTTGCGCACCGGCCATTCGCGTTACCACGGCGTCGCCGCCGGCCCGATGGCGCCTGTTGTCCGCGACCTCAAGGCTCTGCCCGACCAGGACATCCGTGCGATGGCGGTGTATCTCAACTCGTTCAATGACACCGCCGATACGCCAGCGCCGGATGCGCTCGCCGCCAAGCTCGAGAGCGCCACGCAAGTGACCGTCGCCTCCTCTACCGGCGCGCGCCTCTATCAAGGCGCGTGCGCCGTCTGCCACGAGGTCGGCGGCCTGCCGCTATTCGGCAGCCGCCCCTCGCTCGCGCTCAACAGCAATCTGCACAGCGCGACATCCGATAATCTCGTGCAGGTGATCCTGCACGGCATTGCCGAGCCCGTCTCGAGCGATCTCGGCTATATGCCCGCGTTCAGGAACAGCATGAGCGACGCGCAGATCGAGGAGCTCATCAGCTTCCTGCGCAAGCAGTTCGCACCTGGGAAGCCGGCCTGGACCGGCGTGCGCGAGACGATTGCAAGGGTGCGATCGTCAACGCACTAGACAATTCATTCCGTCATTCCGGGGCCCGAGCGCAGCGAGGGAGCCCGGAATCCATAACCACCAGCCGGGGTTATGGATTCCGGGCTCGCCGCTTCGCGTCGCCCCGGAATGACACTCCGTGAAGCGTCAGGAATACAGAATTACCCGTGCTTCACCTCCACCGGCGGCGTGCCGTGGGTGTGGAACGACTCGATCGTCTTCAATCCCCAGGCCTGGCCCTTTTTGCGCTCCTCCTCGGTCCACACGATCGGCTTCCAGTCGGGCGCGAGGATGAGACGTGCGCCGGCATTGGCGACTTCGACGCGGTTGCCGCCGGGCTCGTAGACGTAGAGGAAGAAGGTCTGCTGGATGGCGTGCTTGTGCGGGCCGGTCTCGATATGCACGCCGTTCTCGAGAAAAATGTCCGCGGCGCGCAGAATCTCCTCGCGGCTGTCGAGCGCGTAGGTGACGTGGTGGAAGCGGCCCGGCACGCCGGAATGGTCGAGCGAATAGGCGAAATCGTAGCTCTTGTTCGACATCGTCAGCCACATCGCAGCCTCACGGCCGTCGTTGAGCACGATCTGCTCGGTGAGGCGGCAGCCAAGGTAATTCTCGAAGAACTCGCGGTTGGCCTTGATGTCGACGGCGAGACAGTTGAGGTGGTCGAGGCGGCGGACATTGACGCCGCGGGCGGGAAAACGCTGTGCCTGGTTTTTCAGCGCAGGCTTGAGTTCGGGCGGCGCCTGATACCATTCGGTCTCGTAATAGAGTTCGACAATATGGCCGTCGGGATCGCGGCAGCGGAAGGTCGGCCCCTGCCCCATGTCGCCGTCGATCCAGCCGATGTCGAAGCCCGATCCCTTGAGCGCGGCGACGCGCCGCTCCAGCGCCTGCTGGCTGCGCGCGCGCAGCGCCATGTGGCCCATGCCCGAGGTCTTCGACGCCGTGAGCTTGAGCGAATAGCGCTCGTAATCGTCCCAGCCGCGCAAATAGACCGACTCGCCCTTCTGGCCGCTGACGGTCATGCCCATGACATCGACGAAGAACTTCAGGCTCTCGTCGGGCTTCGGCGTCAGCAGTTCCATGTGGCCGAGATGGGCGAGATCGAGGATTGGTTCGGGCTGCATGGTTTCCTCCTGGAGCAGTCGCGAGCCTTCTGCGCGGCGCCTCATTTGTACCAATGTACAAATCATTAGGTCCCGTCAACAAAGTAACCGACATCCCTGCTGCGATCGGCGCCTGCCCGCCGTCCTCCAGACGAGAGGGCAGCCTGCCCGAATGGTAAATTCTTCCTTAAGGACCATCTCACATGAAGGGCCCCGAAAACGCAGCATTTTCCCGGCGTTTCCGCCCATAAGCAGGCATTGGCGACAAGGCTCCCGACCGAATTACCGCGGATTTAACGGAGCCGGCGCGTCCGGCGTTTAACCGTTTGTGCAGCGACCGCCGCGCATAGTCGGGCAAATCCCCTTGCTCTTGCCAGGTTCATTCATCGTGACATCCTTTGGACGCGTGATTTCGGTTCGCGGATCGCTCGCCCGGGTCGGGCTTCTGGCGGAAAGCCGCATGCCGATCGCGGAGGTGCGGGCAACCGTCGGCCGTTTCGTCAGCATTCGGTGTGCCAGCTCGGTCATCGTTGCGATGATCACGGAGGTCTCCTGCGAGAACCTGTCGAGCTCGGACAATTACATCGCGATCGCGTCGGTCGACCTGCTCGGCGAGATCCTCAATGCCGCGGACAAGGCCAAGTTTCAGCGCGGCGTCACCAACTATCCGACCATCGGCGATGCCGTCGACCTGATCACCAGCCAGGAGCTGCGCACGATCTACGCGCCGACCGGCTCGGATCAGATCAATGTCGGCTTCCTCCAGCAGGACCGCTCGGTCATCGCCTATGTCGACGTCGAGGAAATGCTGTCGAAGCATTTTGCCGTGCTGGGATCGACCGGCGTCGGTAAATCGACCGGCGTCTCGCTGCTGCTCAACGAGATCCTGAAGGCGCGGCCGAACCTGCGCATCTTCCTGCTCGACGTGCACAACGAATATGGCCGCTGCTTTGGCGACCGCGCGCTGGTGCTCAACCCGCGGAACCTGAAGCTGCCGTTCTGGCTGTTCAATTTCGAGGAAATCGTCGACGTGCTGTTCGGCGGCCGCGCCGGCGTGCCGGAAGAGCTCGATATCCTCGCCGAGGTGATCCCGCTCGCCAAGGGCGTCTACACCCAGTACCAGAACGCCGACCGCATCGGCCTCAAGCGCATCGATCCCAAGCAAATCGGCTACACCGTCGATACGCCGGTGCCTTATCGCCTGGTCGACCTGCTGTCGCTGATCGACGAGCGCATGGGCAAGCTCGAGAACCGCTCCTCGCGCATCATCTATCACAAGCTGATCTCGCGCATCGAGGCGGTGCGCAACGACCCCCGCTACGCCTTCATGTTCGACAACGCCAATGTCGGCGGCGACACCATGGCCGAGGTTATCAGCCATCTGTTCCGCCTGCCCGCCAACGGCAAGCCGATGACGGTGATGCAGCTCGCCGGCTTCCCGGCCGAGGTGATCGATTCCGTCGTGTCGGTGCTCTGCCGAATGGCCTTCGACTTCGGCCTGTGGAGCGACGGCGTCTCGCCGCTGCTGTTCGTCTGCGAGGAGGCGCACCGCTATGCCTCCGCCGACCGCAACATCGGCTTCGGCCCGACCCGCAAGGCGGTGTCGCGCATCGCCAAGGAAGGCCGCAAATACGGCGTCTATCTCGGCCTCATCACTCAGCGCCCCGCCGAGCTCGACGCCACCATCATCTCCCAGTGCAACACGCTGTTCACGATGCGCCTCGCCAACGACCGCGACCAGGCGCTGCTGCGCGCCGCGGTGTCGGATGCCGCCGCGAACCTGCTCTCTTTCGTGCCGTCGCTCGGCACCCGCGAGGTGCTGGCGTTCGGCGAAGGCGTGGCGCTGCCGACCCGCTTGCGCTTCAAGGAGGTGCCGCCGCACCAGTTGCCGCGCGGCGAGGCCACCATCTCGAGCGTGCCGTCCGTCACCTCCGGCCACGACATGCATTTCGTTAGTGCCGTGCTGGAACGCTGGCGCGGCGCCACCTCGCAGCGCGACGTGCCGAACGACCCCGTGTTCTCGGCACCGCCGGCAAAGATAATGTCTAGCGTCGAAGCCCCGATGCTGCAGCCGTCGATGGGCCTCGACCCGGACCGCTTCTCGCTGCTGAAGAAGCCGCTGCGGTAACTCAGCTCTGGTGTCCCGGACGCGCCGCAACGCCCATAGCGTTGCTGCGCAGAGCCGGGACCCATACCACGCACACCACGGTCTCAGAAGTATGGGCCTCGGCTCAGCAGCGCATCGCCGAAGAGGCGCTGCGCCGCGTCCGGGGCACGAGACTGTGCGACGCCTCTGGAGCGTCTCACCCGCATCGACTATGGTTCCCACCTCAAGCCGGAACCATGCCCATGACCAAGACCACCCCGCAACGCTTTCCCGCACCCGCAATCGACACGCTGCCCGACGACATCCGCACGCGGCTGCTTGCCGTGCAGGAGAAGAGCGGCTTCGTGCCGAACGTGTTCCTTACGCTGGCCTACCGCCCCGACGAGTTCCGCGCGTTCTTCGCCTATCACGACGCGCTGATGGAGAAGGACGGCGGCCTCACCAAGGCCGAGCGCGAGATGATCGTGGTGGCGACATCGGCGGCGAACCAGTGCCAATATTGCGTGATCGCCCATGGCGCGATCCTGCGCATCCGCGCCAAGAACCCGCTGATCGCCGACCAGGTCGCGATCAACTACCGCAAGGCCGACATCACGCCGCGGCAGAAGGCGATGCTCGATTTTGCCATGAAGGTCTCCGCTGACGCGCAGCGGATTTCCGAGGAGGATTTCGCCGCGCTCGCGCCGCACGGCTTCAGCGACGACGACATCTGGGACATCGCCGCGATCGCCGCCTTCTTCGCGCTGTCGAACCGGCTGGCGAATTTCACGGGCATGCGGCCGAACGAGGAGTTCTATCTGATGGGCCGCCTGCCGAAGACATGAGCGAGACGCCATGACCGAGCTCGATTGGCCCGAAATCCTGCTGCGCCTCGGCGCAGCGACGCTCGCCGGCTGCGCGATCGGCCTCGACCGCGACCTGCACGGCAAGCCGATCGGGCTGAAGACGCTCGGCATCGTCGGGCTCTCGACTGCGACCATCGTGCTGCTCACAGTCCAATTCGCCGAGCCCGGCAAGATCACGGACGCAGCGAGCCGCGTCATCCAGGGCATCCTCACCGGCATCGGCTTTCTAGGGGCCGGCGTCATCGTTCACGAGAGCCGGCGTTTTCGCGTGCGCGGCCTGACCAGCGCCGCCTGCACCTTCCTCGCCGCCTGCCTCGGCATCATCTGCGGCACCGGGCAATGGAGGATTGTCTTGGTCGCACTGACCTTCGCGTTGGTTCTGCTCACGATCGGTCGGAGTGTCGAGCGCTGGCTGCATCGCGCTCTTGGCGGCAGGGAGGATCCTCACCAAGCGGAGACCTTGCCGAAGACGGGTGGCCGGGAGGGCAGCTAGAATCGTAACCGCCGGCCCCAAAGCGGCTTCAGCAATTCGAGCGCCGTAAGCACCAAGAGTCCCGCGCCGAGCGTGATCATCAAATCGTCGACATGCAGCGGACCGAAGCGAAACAGACCGGAGGCCGGCGGCCAGAACAAGGCTGTGGCGAGAACGAGCGCAATCAAGAGGAATATCCAGAGCAATGCCGCGTTCGGACGGAAGAAGGCAGACAAGAAGGATGCGCTGAAGGATCGGTTGACCAGCACCAGCGCGAGGACGCAGACGATGAGCGCAATGAACGCGAGGGTGCGAGCCTCATCGGGCGGAATGCCGGAACCAAGCGCTGCGACGAAGATCACGGCGATCAAGGCGAAGGCCATCGCGCCCTGCAGAACGCTCCAGGCGATCAGGGGCCACGAGAACAGCTCCGCATCGGCACGCCGCGGCGGACGCTTCATGACATCGCGCTCCTCCCGTTCGGCTTCGAACACCAGCGAGCAGACGGGATCGATGACCAGCTCGAGAAAGGCGATGTGCACCGGGCCGAGCACCAGCGGCAGCCCGAACACCAGGGGAAACAGCGCAAGACCCGCGATCGGCACGTGAACCGCGAAGATGAAGGCCATGGCCTTGCGCAAATTGTCGTAGATCCGGCGCCCAAGGCGGATGGATGCGACGATGGAGCCGAAGTCATCGTCGAGCAGGACGATCGAGGACGCCTCGCGGGCGACATCGGTGCCGCGGCCACCCATCGCGATTCCGATATGGGCGGCTTTCAGCGACGGCGCGTCGTTGACGCCGTCGCCCGTCATCGCGACGATCTCACCGCCGCGCTTCAACGCCTGGACGATCCGCAGCTTCTGCTCCGGCAGAACCCGCGCGAAGACGTTCACGTTCCTGACGAGTGCCTCGAGCTCGTTGTCGTCGGCGAGCTTGACCTGCTCCCCGGTGGCGACCTCATTGACGTCGAGCCCGGCCTGCCCGGCGATCGTCCGAGCGGTCGCCGGATAGTCGCCGGTGATCATAACCACGCGGATCCCGGCCGAACGGCACTCGCGAACCGCCTCCGGAACGTGAGGGCGCAACGGATCGGCAAGCCCGACCAGGCCAACGAAGCGAAATGCGAAAGCCTCCTGGGATATCGGCAGTGACGCGTCATCGCACGCGCCAACCGCCACACCCAGCACCCGAAGCCCGTCCTTCGCCATGGCCCCGACGGCAGCTTGCACGGCCTCTCGATCGGCCTCGGTCAGCCCGCATAGGCGCGCAATCGCTTCCGGCGCGCCCTTGGCGCATGCGACGAGGTCCGCCGCTGCGGATGTCCGCCAAACCTGGGTCATGGCGAGCAGCTCGGGGCGCAGACCATAGGTGCGCACCAGCATCCGCCCGCCATCCATCGCGTCTCCGTCCCCCAGGACATCACGCGCGAACGCGTGCAACGCCTTCTCCATCGGATCGAACGGCTCCGGAGAGCTTGCCAGTGCCCCGCAGCGCGCCAGCTCGGCGAATTCGGGCCCGGCATGATGCTGTCCGGACGCCTCCGCGCGCAGGCGCGCGCCGTCCAGCAGCCGCAGCTCGGCGACCGACATTTGATTCTGCGTCAGCGTTCCGGTCTTGTCGGTGCACAGGACTGTCGCTGAGCCGAGGACTTCGATGGCGGCGGCTCGCCGCGTCAGGACGCGGGCCTGCGAAATCCGCCACGCGCCCATCGCCATGAACACCGTGAGTACGACGCCGAATTCTTCCGGAAGCATCGACATGCCGATGGCGACGCCTGCCAGCAGCGCCTGCAGCCAGTCGCCGCGCGAGACGGCGTAGAGCACGACGGCGGCCAGGCTGACGATGGCGCCGCCGAGAAAGCAGAGCCGCACCAGCCTTGCGGTCTGTTGCTGAAGCCGCGGCGGCTCGGCCTGCAGACCGCGAAGCGACAGCCCGATCTTCCCGATCTCGCTGCGCGGCCCAGTGGCCTCGACCAGCGCCAGCCCCTCACCGCGCACGACGAGCGAACCGGAATACACGAATGGCTGATCCTCGCCGCCGGGCCGGTGACCGGCCGCGGTGACCTTGTCGGCGATCTTCTTGCGGACGGGCATCGACTCCCCAGTCAGCAGGGACTCGTCGATTTGCAAGTCCCGCGCCTCGACGAGCGCGGCGTCGGCGGGGACGCGATCGCCTTCGCCAAGGACGAGAAGATCGCCCTGCACGACCTCGCGGCCGGCAATTCGCCGGCGCGCACCGTCCCGTACCACCAGCGCACGCGGGCTGGTCAGGTCGCGCAAGGCTTCGAGCACGCGCTCGGTCCGGGTCTCCTGCACCACGGTGATGACGATGGACATCGCCCCGAATGCCAGCAGGATCAGCGCCTCCTTGAGATCGCCGAGCACGAGATAAATCAGCCCACCGCAAAGCAGCAGCAGGAGCATCGGCTCGCGCAGCACGTCCACCACGATGCGCAGAGGACTGCGTCGTTCCGGCCGAGGCAGTTCGTTGGGGCCGTCCGCCGCGAGCCTCGCCCGGGCCTCGGCCTCGCTCAGGCCGGCCGCACTTCCGCGGTGGACCTCGCTCACGGCTTTCGACGCAAGCTCCAGAGGCTGCCGGCCCCGACGATTGCGGTGACGAGCAGGACGGCGACGAAAGTCTGGATGATGGTGAAGTTCAGCGCGTCACGCGCGACGAACAGCGCCGTGATCGCGCCGGCGAGAAGAAAAAGAATGCGAAAGATGACGCTCATGGCCGTGCCTCCAAATTCTGCATGACTTGGAGCCCGGGGCCCTCGGCATCGGGGCGCAACGCTGTCTCTGCAACCATGCACGCAGACCTTAGCCGGTCAGCGCGAGGCAAATTTGCGACAGGTCAAGCCTAATCCGGCCGTCATCGGTCGGCAGGTGCGACGTGATGTCCACCTCGTAGCGCGCAGCCGCTGCATCGCTCACGGCTGCGAGGCGTATGCGGCTAGCGCTTTGCCATCAACTCGAGCGCCGGAGCAAAGCGCTCCGCGAACGTCAACGTCTTGGCATGGTGGACTGCGGCAAAGGATGCCGAGATTCCCGCCGAAGCGACCGCGAGCAAAGCAATTGCGAAAACCAGACGGCGCATCTTCGCCTCCTGTTTGAGCTCGACCACTCCATAGAGATGGGACGGCTCTGTTTCAGGACGGTTTCGTGGATGGGGGAAATTGATTTCGCTCAAGCGGCTGTGATGAAATCCGGCTTATCTGGTTACATTCGGTAACCAACTAACAAGGGTCGACGTGCTTGCAGCGCCGGCCGCGTTGGGAATTTCGTACCCGCGCCACGATCCCAGGCGCTGCGGCGACGAGCAGCATTCGCTGCAATGGGAGTCATCGAGGACTACATAAATGAAGATCGTGATCCAGAAGCTCAATGGCCTGTGGCACCTCATCGTCGGATCGTGCCAGATCCGAACGCCGTTCCTGGACACCCAGGACCGCGCGCTGGTGGTCACTTACGCCCGCCGCGCCTACCCCGGCGCCAGGATCTTCCAGCGCGACTGACGTGAATACCCTTAGTCGTCGTCCGCCGGGCCGCACCAGCCGGGCAGATAGATCGCATTCTTGCTTCTGGCTGCCGCCATCGCCGTCTCGAGCGCCTTGTCGAAATCGGCCTCCACCGCCTTGCGGGAGACCTGCCGGCGCAGGAAGTCGGCCCACAGGAATTCGGAGAACGGCGTGGTGTCCTTGGCGAAGCCGCCCATGCGGCGCAATTCGCCGGCAAGGCTGCGGAACGGATCGTCCTTGAGGTCGGCGACCGATTTCGGCAGGTCGCGGAACGAGCGCCGCTCGCCCTTGGCATCGTAAGGATAGACCCAGCGCTTGTTGTCCATGACGCCCCAGAAGGCCTCGCGCTCCACCATCCTGAGGTCGCCGACCACGGTTACCAGCACCTCCTTGACGCCTTCATCGTGCAGCGCGCGGCCAAGGTGATGATGGTCGATCACGTAGTAGCGCGTGTCGGGGCCGTACACGACGGGGATCATGTGCTTGCCGAGCAGATCCGCCTGCTTGTTCTTGCCATGCTCGCGCCAGCGCCTGCGCTTCTCCTTGACCTCGCGCATGCCGACCGTCATCTGCGTCGGCCGGAGCGACAGGATCGGAACCGGATGCACTCGCGGCTCGCGCGCGTTGGTCGTGGTCATGGTCGAAGGCCCCTGGCAAGTGACGGTTCGGGTTCCCGCGACTATGCCATGGGTCGCGCGGCGGCAAAATCCGTTCGGAGGACGCGCAGATCACAAGTCGAATATAGGCCACCAGACACCACAGCCGGATCGCGGCACACTCGGTCCATGCCCAAATAGTACGAACGCACAAATGCAGCCTGGCATTGCAAAGAATTTCTGCAACGCCTGCCTCACCTATGCTATCTAGATCACCGCTTCGGAGTGATCCCCGCCCCATGAACAACCAGCGGCCCATAAGCTCTGATGAGGAGCACCGGGTGCTCCAGTTCAGGCCGCGCACCCCGCCTTCTTCCCCCGGGGCCCAGCGCGGCAAGGGCACCGTGCAACCGCTGCGCGTCACGCCCGAACGGTTGGACCTGTCGCGCTACGAACAGCCGCGCGCCGAGCCCGACAATTTCCGGCAGCGCATGCTTGCCAACATCGCGGCGCTGGCCTTCACCATCGCGCTGACGGCGATCGGGATCTGGCTCGCGGTCAGCATCGCCGACCTGCGCCGGACCCAGGATTGCGTGCTGATGGGCCGCCGCGACTGCGTCAAGATCACGACGCCGCATATTTAGGACCGGCCCGGCACGGACCTCTCGGCGGACGGGCCCGGCCGGCATCCCCAGCCGCGTCCGTTGCTGTCCCCCGGGGCCTGCCCGGCTCCATTGAACTCAGGGCGGCGCTCCGATATACGGGCTTTCGACCCGGCCAGAGGGGGGTTTGAGGGCGTCATCAGGGGCGCGATGCCCAGCCACCGTGCCACTCTGGACAATCCGACAAATACCTACAATATATCAAAGGCTTAGTGATGTCCTCCACATTCGATCAGGTCGCCACGATCATCGCTGAAACCTGCGACATCCCGCGCGACACGATCACGCCGGATAGCCATGCCATCGATGACCTCGGCATCGACAGCCTCGATTTCCTCGATATCGCCTTCGCGATCGACAAGCAGTTCGGCATCAAGCTGCCGCTGGAGAAGTGGACTCAGGAGGTCAACGACGGCAAGGCGACCACCGAGCAGTATTTCGTGCTGAAGAACCTGTGCGCCCGCATCGACGAACTGGTTGCGGCCAAGGGCGCGAGCGCCTAAGGGCGCAGTCATGCAACTCGAATACTTCCACATGATCGATCGCATCGTCGACCTCAAGGTCGACGAGAAGATGATCGTCGTCGAAGCGCAGGTCCCGCAGCAAAGCACCATCTTCGAGGGGCACTTCCCGGGGTATCCCCTGATGCCCGGCGTGCTCCTGATCGAATCGATGGCGCAGGCCTCGGGCTGGCTTCAACTCGGCGTGTTCAGGTTCGAACGCATGCCGATCCTCGCCGCCGTGAAGGAGGCCAAGGTCCGCGGCTCGGTCTTCCCCGGCGAGCTCATGAGCATCGAGGCGAGCCTCACCCATGAAGGCTCGGGCTATGCCATGACCGAGGCCAAGATCAGGGTCGGCGGCAAGCTGCGCGCGAATGCGGCGCTCACCTTCACGCTGATTCCCTTCCCCAATGCGGATATGCGCTCCCACATGGACGCCATCGCCAAGCGCGTCGGATTTCCGCAACAGGCCATATCGTCATGACTGAGACTCCCGCTTTGAAGCCGGGCCGGACCGAGGTCTGGATCACCGGCATTGGGCTCGCCACCTCGCTCGGCGAGGGCCTCGACGCCAACTGGGCCGCGCTTTCTGAGAAGCGCATCAATGTCGACGAGAAGGGCTTTGCGCCTTACATCGTGCATCCCTTGATGCCCGTATCCTTCGACAGCCAGATCCCGAAGAAGGGCGACCAGCGCCAGATGGAAGCCTGGCAGCGCATCGGCACTTATGCCGCCGGTCTTGCGCTCGATTCCGCCGGCATCAAAGGCAACAAGGACATCCTGTCGAAAATCGACATGGTCGTCGCCGCCGGCGGCGGAGAGCGCGACATCAATGTCGACAGCGGCATTCTCACCGCCGAGGCCAAGGGCGCCAACGCGCCGGGCTTCCTCAACGAGCGGCTGATGAGCGATCTCAGGCCGACGCTGTTCCTGGCCCAGCTCTCCAACCTGCTCGCCGGCAACATCGCCATCGTGCACGGCTTAGGGGGCACCTCGCGCACCTTCATGGGCGAAGAGGTCGCCGGCGCCGATGCCGCCCGCATCGCGCTCGCGCGTATCGCCTCGGGCGAGAGCGATATCGCGCTGGTCGGCGGCTCGCACAACGGCGAACGCAAGGACTTGCTCGTCCTCTACGAATTCGGCGACTTCAACCTGAAGGACAAGTTCGCGCCCGTCTGGGCGCGCAAGGGCCATCCCGGCTTCGCGCTCGGCTCGGCCGGCGCCTTCCTGGTGCTGGAGTCGAAGGCGCATGCGGAAGCGCGCGGCGCCAAGCCGTTCGCCAAGCTGTCGAGCGTCGTTGCAGACCTCGCCAAACGCAAGCAGCCCGGTGACATGAGCGCCACGCTCGAGAAGCTGTGGGCCAAGCTGCCCAAGCGCGAGGGCAAGGGCGCGATCATCACCGGGGCGACCGGGGCGGAGCCCGCGACCTCCGAGGAGCGCGATTTCCTGAAGAACCATGCCGACTTTCCGGTGCGCTCGACCGGCACTGTGTTCGGCCACGCGCTGGAAACGCAATTTCCGCTCGGCATTGCCCTCGCCGCATTGTCGATCTCGCGCGGCGCGCTGTTCCCGCCGAATGATTCCACGGGGACCGAGATTGAAATGCAGGGCGCGCCCACCCAGATCGTGGTGGTGGGAGCCGGACACTGGCGCGGCGAAGGCATGGCGCTGGTCGAGGCAGTTTAACCAGCTCAAGCGGGGATCGACATGACTGCACCACGCGACAAACTCGGGCGTCCCGTCGTCGTCGTCACCGGCATGGGCATCATGACCTCGCTCGGCGCCGGCAAATCCGACAATTGGGCAAAGCTCGTCGCCGGCGAATCCGGCATCCGCACCATCACGCGTTTTCCGATCGACGGCCTCAAGACCACGATGGCCGGCACGGTCGATTTCGTCAGCGTCGATCCGTTTTCCTCCACCGCCCTCTCCGAGCGGATGGCCGAGCTGGTGACGCAGGAAGCGCTGGAGCAGGCCGGCATCGGCGCCAAGGCCGATTTCCCGGGTCCGCTCTTCCTCGCGGTCGCACCGGTCGAGGTCGAATGGCCGCAGCGTCGCGAGCTCGGTCGCGCCGTCGGCCAGCAAGACATCACCTATGACGATCTGCTCCGCATTTCCGGCGGTGGCAAGTTCAGCGCCTACCATCATCGCTTCATGTTCGGCTCGGTTGCCGCCCATCTCGCCGAGACCTTCGGCACCAAGGGCTCGCCGATTTCGCTATCGACGGCGTGCGCCTCCGGAGCCACCTCGATCCAGCTCGGCGTCGAGGCGATCCGCCGCGGCGAGACGGATGCGGCGCTGTGCGTCGCGACCGACGGCACCGTGAACCCGGAAGCGCTGGTGCGCTTCTCGCTGCTGTCGGCACTGTCGACCCAGAACGACCCGCCGCAGGCGGCCTCCCGCCCCTTCTCCAAGAACCGCGATGGCTTTGTGATGGCCGAAGGCGCTGGCGCGCTCGTGCTGGAAAGCTACGAGGCGGCGACCGCGCGCGGCGCAAAAATCCTCGGCGTCATCGCCGGCTGCGGCGAGCTCACCGATTCCTTCCACCGCACCCGCTCTTCGCCCGACGGTAAGCCGATCATCGGCTGCATGAACAAGACGCTGGCCGATGCCGGCATGACGCCGGACCAGATCGACCACATCAACGCGCACGGCACCGCGACGCCCGAGAACGACAAGATGGAGTTCAACACGACGTCGGCCGTGTTCGGCGAGCTCGCGCAGAAGATTCCGGTCACCTCGAACAAGTCGATGGTCGGCCACACCATCTCGGCCGCCGGCGCGGTCGAGGCGATCTTCTCGCTGCTCACGCTCGAGCATCAGCGCATTCCGCCGACCATCAACTACGACAATCCGGATCCCACGATCCTGTTCGACGTCGTCGGCAACAAGGCGCGCGATGCCCGCGTGACCGCGGTGATGTCGAACTCGTTCGGCTTCGGCGGCCAGAACGCTTCGCTGATCCTGACCCGCGAACCGGCCTGACCGGACGCATGGCGCTGCTGACTGCGAGCACGAAAGCCCGCGCGCGGGAGGCTGCCAAATCGCTCGGCGGCAGCTTGATCGGCGCCGCGACCGTCGCGATGCTGCGCACCACGCGCTATTTCGATGCGGCCAAGACCTCGGACTTTTTTGCGCGCGCCGTGAAGCTGATCGGTCCGCGCCTGCGCGAGCACCGCATCGGCCGCGCCAACCTTGCCGCCGCCTTCCCCGAGAAGTCGCCGGAGGAGATCGAACGGATCCTGATGGGCGTCTGGGACAATCTCGGCCGCGTCGGCGCCGAGTTCGCCCATATCGACCAGGTCTGGGACTATGATCGCGACCATCCGGAGAAGAGCCGGATGGAGATTCCCGAACGCAGCATCGAGCTGTTCGATCGGATCCGCGACGACGGCAGGCCGGCGCTGATCTTCGCCGCCCATCTCGCGAACTGGGAATTGCCGGCGCTCGCCGCGGTCGCGCATGGATTGGACACGGCGATTCTCTATCGCCGGCCGAACATCGTGTCGGCCGATCGCATCATCCAGGAGATGCGCCAGGTCAACATGGGCACGCTGATCCCGGCCGGCCGCGACGCGCCGCTGCGGCTCGCGCAGGCGCTCAAGGACGGCAAGCACGTCGCCATGCTGATCGACCAGTATCTGACGGCCGGCGTCGAGGTCACGTTCTTCGGCCGCAAGACCCGCGCCAATCCGATGCTGGCGCGCCTCTTGCGCCAGGTCGAGTGCCCGATCCACGGCGTGCGCATCATCCGCCTGCCCGGCGGCCGCTTCCGCGGCGAGCTCACCGAGGAGATCCAGCCGGTGCGCGATGCCGATGGCAGGATCGACATCCAGGGCACGACGCAGGCGATCACGAGCGTGGTGGAAAGCTGGGTCCGCGAGCATCCCGAGCAGTGGCTATGGCTGCATAGAAGGTGGCGGTAGGCGCTGGCGCTATTTGCTCAGCGGTCGCATTCGGACTCGGCCGGGCTCGATCACAGAAAAATGGCCCGCCCAATCGTCACGGGCCAAGATTAGATTGGCGATCATTTGACCAATCCGCCTGGAGCGGGCGGAGGAATACGCAAGAGCACGATGCCGCATGTGGTCGGAAGCGAAGACGCCTTCGCCAGCTCCCCAAAATCCTTGTCGAAGGTGAGCAAAACACGTTGTTCTTGCGACGCTTGTGCCAACACTTCGCGGTCGCTGCTGCCGGGCGCAGAAGTCCCGATCCAGGTGACGTCATGACCTGACATGCGAAGTACATTTACCGCGGAGCCAGGAAAATTCTCATCCGCGAGAAAGCGCATCTCAAGCTGCGGTCGGATGAACCCGTTCGCCGCTCAGCGAATCCCGTGCGTAAGCTAGGCACGCAAGAATGTCTTCGCGCGAAATGCCAGGATAGTTCGCCAAAATATCGGCTTCGCTCCAGCCGTCCGCCATCAGACCAATGACGAACTCGACCGCGATGCGGGTCCCGGTGATCACCGGCTTCCCAGCAAGCACATCAGGAGCAAGCGAGATGCGAGGGTGATCTGTCATTGCTCAAAGCCTAATCTGTTCAGCTGAGCCAGATAATACACCAATTCGTGAGAGGCAGCGAATTTGGAACCTACCTGCCCTCACCTTCCCGTCTTCACCTTGGTCCAGAGCCGGTTGATGATGCGCTGCGTCGCCGGCTCCCGCGCCGTAATGACGAACAGTTTTGAAAGCGTCGCCTCGTCCGGATAGATGTTCTTGTCGTTCAGGATTTTCGGATCGATCAGCTTTTGGCTGGCGAGGTTGCCGTTGGCGTAGGACAGGAAGTCCGAGTTCTTTGCGGCGACATCGGGACGGTAGAGATAGTTGATCAGCTCGTAGGCTTCCTTGACGTTCTTGGCGTCGGCGGGGATCGCGAGATTGTCGAAGAACATCTGCGCGCCCTCCTTCGGAATGGTGTAGCCGATCTCGACGCCGCTCTTGGCTTCGGCGGCGCGGGCGCGGGCCTGCATGATGTCGCCGGACCAGCCGACCACGAAGCAGATCTCGCCGGTGGCCAGCGCGCTCAAATATTCGGAGGAGTGAAACTTGCGTACGGACGGGCGGACTTTTGCGACGGCGTCGGCGGCTCTCTCGAGGTCGGCCTGCTTGGTCGAGTTTGGATCGAGCCCGAGCCAGCTCAGCGCCGCCGGAAAGATATCATCGGCGGAGTCCAGCATGTGCACGCCGCAATCTTTGAATTTTGCCAGGTTCTCCGGCTTGAAGACGATGTCCCAGCTGTCGATCTTGGCATCGGGGCCGAGGATCTGCTTCACCTTGGCGACGTTGTAGCCGATGCCGGTCGTGCCCCACATGTAGTTGGCGGCGTAGACATTGCCGGGGTCGTAGGTCGCAAGGCGTTGCGTCACCACCGGCCAGGCATTGGCGAGGTTCGGGAGCTTCGACTTGTCGAGCTTCTGGAAGATGTTGGCCTTGATCTGGCGCTGCAGGAAATAGGCGGTGGGTACCACGACATCGTAGCCGGACTTGCCGGCCATCAGGCGCGTCTCCAGCGTCTCGTTGGCGTCGAAGGTGTCGTAGACGACCTTGATGCCGGTCTCCTTGGTGAAGGCCTCGAGGACGTCAGGCGCCATGTAGTTGGACCAGTTGTAGAAGTTGACGACCCGCTCCTCGGCCCCGGCGGGAAGCGAAAGTAGCGTCAGCGCGGCGGCGATTGCGAGACCAAAGCAAGATCGGGAGCGGCTGACGTTCGTCATCTCGATCTACCTCTTGCGTCCACGCACCGCGTCCGACAGCCGCTCCAGCGCGGTGTCCAGGGTCTGGTCCTTCTTGGCAAAGCAGAAGCGCACCACCGAGGTCACGGGGTCCTGCTCGTAGAACGCCGAGACTGGGATAGCCGCGACCTTGTAGTCTTTCACGATGCGCCAGCAGAACTCGGTATCGCTCTCGTTGAGCCCGAGCGGCGACAGGTCGACGGTGAGGAAGTAGGTGCCTTGCGACTTCAGCACGGGGAAGCCGAGGCTCTCCAGCCCCTTGGTCAGGCGGTTCCTGCTCCGCGTCAGGTCCTTGCGCATCGACAGGAAGTAGTCGTCGGACTTGCCGAGACCGTAGGCGACGGCGGCCTGCAGGTTCGGCGCGGTGGTGAAGGTCAGGAATTGATGCACCTTGGCGGCAACGCGCAAGAGCTGTGGCGCAGCGCAGACAAAGCCGATCTTCCAGCCCGTCAGCGAGAAGATCTTGCCGGCCGAGCCGACCTTGATGGTGCGCTCGCGCATGCCAGGAATGGTGATCAGCGGGATATGCTTGTGCTCGTCGAAGGTGACGTGCTCCCAGACCTCGTCGCAGATCGCGATGACGTCGAACTCCTGGCAATAGCGCGCGAGCAGCTCGAGGTCCTCGCGCGGATAGACCACCGCCGACGGATTCAAGGGATTGTTGAACAGCACCGCCTTGGTCTTTGAATTGAACACGCTTTTCAGCATGTCCTCATTCAGCCGCCAGTGCGGCGGCTCCAGGCGAACCAGGCGCGGAATGCCGCCGGCCTGGCGGATGATCGGCAAATAAGAATCATAGACCGGCTGGAAGCAGACCACTTCGTCGCCGGGCTGGACCACCGCGAGGATCGCCGAGGTCAGCGCCTCGGTGCCGCCTGAGGTGACCATCACCTCGCTCATCGGATCGAGCTTGAGGCCGTGCCAGTGGCCGTAATGGGTCGCGATCGCCTGGCGCAGCTCCGGCAGGCCCATCATCGACGGGTACTGATTGTAGCCGTTCAGCGAGGCCTCGGCCGCGGCGCGGCGGATGTCCTCGGGGCCGGGATCATCGGGGAAACCCTGGCCGAGATTGATGGCGTTGTTGTCGCGCGCGGCCTGCGACATCGCCTCGAAGATGGTGACGGGAAGGTCGGCGAAGACCTTGTTCAGCGAAGAGCTCTTGGTCGTCATTGCGCGGTTAGCCACCGACCTTGCTGGGAAGCCCCGCCGCCTTCCAGCCCAGCATGCCTCCGGCCAGATGCTTGTCGTAAGGCAGGCCCGCCGCCTGCGCCGCCAGCGAGGCGGTCACCGAACGCTTGCCCGAGCGGCAGGCGAACACGACCTCCTTGCCTTGGGGATCGGGGATCGCCTTCGGATCGAAGGTCGAGAGCGGAACCACGACGCCGTAAGGGTAGGCCTCGGCCTCGACCTCGTTCGGTTCGCGGACGTCGACCAGCAGATAGCGCCCTTCCGCGACACCCTTGGCGACCTCGTCCGGGGTCAGATCCTGCACTTGATTTGCCACATCATCCTCCAACGTCGCGGGCCGCATGCCGGAGCGATCCCGGCCGGCGGCAACCTCGCCTCTCGGGAGACGAAAATCAAGCGTCACAAAGGCTTGAGCCGCGCGGCGCAAGTTAAAGCTAAATCGCAGCGACTTGAAGCCCGCTTTGAATCCCCTGCCCTAAATCGTCACCTGCGTGCCGACCTCGACCACGCGGCCGCTCGGGATCTGGAAATAGTCGGTGGCGTCATTCGCGGAGCGGCTGAGCGAGATGAACAGCCGGTCCTGCCAGCGCGGCATGCCGGAATGGGCGGCGGGCTTGAGCGCCCGGCGCGACAGGAAGAACGAGGTCGACATGATATCGAACTGCCAGCCCAGCTTGCGGGCGATCGCGAGGGCTTTCGGCACGTTGGGCGATTCCATGAAGCCGAACTTCAGCGTCACCTTGGAGAAGGTCGGCGAAATCTGCTCCAGCTTCACCCGTTCGGCCGGATCGATCCGCGGGGTCTGCGCGGTCTCGATGGTGAGAATGACATTCTTCTCGTGCAGCACCTTGTAGTGCTTCAGACTATGCATCAGCGCGGTCGGCGCGCTGATCGGATCCGACGTCAGGAACACCGCGGTGCCAGGCACGCGCTGCGGCGGCCGCTTCTCCAGCATCGCCACGAGATCGGCGAGCGGGAACTCGAGCTTGCGCGATTTCTCGAACAAGAGCCGGCTGCCGCGCCGCCACGTGTACATCAGGATGATCATGACGGCACCGAGCGCCAGCGGCACCCAGCCCCCCTCGAACACCTTGAGCAGGTTCGCGCTCAGGAAGGTCACATCGAGGAACAGGAACGGCGCAATCAGCGCGCCGGCGGCGAGCGCTGACCACCGCCACCCCTTCCAGACCACGACGAAGCCCATCATCGCCGTGACCACCATGGTGCCGGTGACGGAGATGCCGTAGGCGGACGCGAGCGCGCTCGAGGAGCGGAACAGCAGCACCAGCAGCACCACCGCGACCAGCAGCAGCTGGTTGATGCGCGGAATGAAGATCTGGCCGGAATGGGCTTCCGACGTATGACGAATTTCGAAGCGTGGCAGCAGCCCGAGCTGGATCGCCTGGCGCGTCAGCGAATAGGCGCCGGTGATGACGGCTTGGCTCGCGATGACGGTCGCCATGGTGGCGAGCACGACCATGCAGCCTCGGACGAAGCCTTGCGGGAACAGCTGGAAGAACGGACTCACGATCGCGCCGGGATCGCCGAGCACGAGCGCGCCCTGCCCCAGATAGTTCAGCGCCAGCGAGGGCAGCACGATGAACAGCCAGGCGGTCTGGATCGGCCGCTTGCCGAAATGGCCGAGGTCGGCATAGAGCGCTTCGGCGCCCGTCACGGCCAGGAACACCGCGCCCAGCGTCACGAAGCCGATGATGCCATGGTGCAGCATGAAGTTCACGGCGTAGAGCGGGTTGAGCGCGAGCAGCACCTGCGGCTGCTGGATGATGGGGCGGATCGCTGCGACCGCGAGGACAGCGAACCAGACGCACATGATCGGGCCAAAGAAGGCGGCGACGCGCGCCGTGCCGCGCGACTGCACGGCGAACAGGCAGACCAGAATCACCACGGTCAGCGGAACGATGTAGGGCTCGAACGTCAGGGTGATGTCCTTCATGCCCTCGATTGCCGACAGCACCGAGAGCGCCGGCGTGATCACGGCATCGCCGTAGAACAGGGCACCGGAAATGATGCCGAGCAGGACGATGGTCGCGCCGCCGGTGCCGGTGCCGACCGCCCGCTGGGCCAGCGCCATCAGCGCCAGCGTGCCGCCCTCGCCGTTGTTGTCGGCGCGGAGCAGGATCACGACGTATTTGAGCGTCACCACGACGATGAGCGCCCACAGGATCAGCGAGAGCACGCCGAGCACAGCCGCCGGCGTCGGCACCCCCTCCGCACCCGAAGCTGCCATCACAGCCTCGCGGAACGCGTACAGCGGGCTGGTGCCGATATCGCCATAGACGACGCCGATGCTGCCGAGCGTGAGCGCGCCGAAACCGGCGGTGGTGTGGGCATCGCCATGCCCGTTAGCCGCCACCGTTTCCGGGGCGGGAACTGCTATGTCGCTTGTCATGGGAGAGCCCAGTGGCCTCTAAAATGCTTCACTGCACAATGGCGGAAGAGCGCGGGCTTATAGTCCTGCGCTGCCAGCATGGCCTAGCCCGATTTCGGGGTTTAGCCATGCAATTTCGCATGACTGGACCAGTTGCATTCTAGATGGTGACTTGGGTTCCGACTTCCACCACCCGCCCGGTGGGGATCTGGAAATAGTCGGTGGCATCGTTGGCCGACCGGCTCAGCGCGATGAACAGATGATCCTGCCAGAGCGGCATGCCCGACTGCGCCGAGGCCTTCAGCGACCGTCGCGACACGAAGAACGAGGTCGACATGATGTCGAACTGCCAGCCCTGCTTGCGCGCGATCGCGAGCGCCTTGGGCACGTTCGGCTGCTCCATGAAGCCGAAGCGCAAGCGGACCTTGGAGAACTTGTCGCTGATCTTCTCCATCCTGAATCGCTCCGACAGATCGACCCGGGGCGTCTGCGCAGTCTCGATGGTCAGGATCACGTTGTGCTCGTGCAGCACCTTGTTGTGCTTGAGATTGTGCAAGAGCGCGGTCGGCACGAAAGCGGGATCGCTGGTCAGGAACACCGCGGTGCCCTTGACGATGTGCGGCGGGCGCTTCTCAAGGCTGCGGATCAGATCGTCCAGTGGCACCTCAATCCGGCGGGTCTTCTGGACCAGGATTCCGGAGCCCTTGCGCCAGGTCCAGATCGTGCCCGCCATGACCATGCCGAACAGCAGCGGCACCCAGGCGCCTTCCAGCAGCTTGAGCAGGTTGGCGCTGAAAAAGCTCAAATCGACGATGACGAGAGGCGCGATCAGGGCTGCGGCGGCAGCGGCACGCCAGTTCCACAGCTTCCAGATCACGACGAATCCCATGATGCCGTCGGCCACCATGGTGGTTGAGACCGCAATGCCGTAGGCCGAGGCCAGATTGCTGGGGGTGTGGAACAGCAGCACCAGCAGCATCACGCCGATCAGCAGCAGCCGGTTCACGCGCGGCAGGTAGATCTGGCCGGCATGGGATTCGGAGGTGTAGCGCACCTCGAAACGCGGCAGCAGGCCGAGCTGCACGGCCTGATAGACCAGCGAATAGGCGCCCGTGATCACCGCCTGGCTCGCGATCACGGTTGCGGCCGTCGCAAGCCCGACCAGCGGCAGCACCAGCCTCTCCGGCACCATGCGATAGAACGAATGCTCGATCGCGCTGGGATCGGACAGCACCAGCGCACCCTGCCCGAAATAGTTGATCAGCAGCGCAGGAAGCACGAAGAACATCCAGGCGGACTGAATCGGCTTGCGGCCGAAATGGCCGAGATCGGCGTACAGTGCCTCGCCGCCCGTCACCGCCAGGAACACGGCGCCGAGGGTCACGAGGCCGATCGTGCCGTGCGACAGCACGAACTGCACGGCGTAATAGGGATTGATGGCCGCCAGCACGGAGGGGTCGTCGGCGATGTGGACCGCCCCCATGATGGCAATGACGGTGAACCAGATCACCATCACCGGCCCGAAGGCCGATGCGACCAGCGCGGTCCCCTTGCTCTGGACCGCAAACAGCAGCACCAGAATGAGGACGGTGAGCGGCACGACATAGTGCTCGAGCGCGGGGGTTGCGAGCTTCAGACCTTCCACCGCCGATAGCACCGAGATCGCCGGCGTGATCATGGAATCGCCGATGAACATCGAGGCGCCGACGACGCCGAGCGCGAGCAGAACCCAGCTTCGCCGCCCGAGCGCGCGCTGGCCCAGCGCCATCAGCGAGAGCGTGCCGCCCTCCCCTTTATTGTCGGCGCGCAGCAGTAGTAGGACGTATTTGGCGGTAACGACGATCAGAAGCGCCCACAGAATCAACGATAGGACGCCCAGTACGACGACCCGCGAGACCGGCTCGCCATGGGCGGCGGCCTTGACCGCCTCGTGGAATGCGTAGAGCGGCGAGGTGCCGATATCCCCGAAGACGACGCCGATGCTCCCGAGCGTAAGGGACCAAAAGCCCGACTTGACCGGCCCTTCATGGGTCTCAGTCGATGTGATGCTCGCCGTCATGAGGATGGAAA
Organism: Bradyrhizobium agreste; assembly: GCF_016031625.1. GTDB lineage: Bacteria > Pseudomonadota > Alphaproteobacteria > Rhizobiales > Xanthobacteraceae > Bradyrhizobium > Bradyrhizobium agreste. The sequence continues at coordinate 368,790 of NZ_JACCHP010000002.1, forward strand.
ACGCTTCGTCCCTGATTTTGATCCGGCGCCTTTTGACGCTTCCGCCGCGCCTGTCAATCGCCCATCACCTTAGCAGGCGCAGGGACAGAAGCTGTGACGCGGCTGCAACGTTCAGCTTCAGCGCGACGACATGTCTCAGGTAAGATGGTAGCGCAAGGGGGTTACGGCTTGAGATTCGGCGGCAGCGGCGGATCTTCGCGCATCAGGGTAATGGTCACCCGCCGGTTCGCGGCGAGCGAGGGATCGTCCGGAAACAGCGGCTGGGTATCGGCCTTGCCGGAGACCGCGAAGATGTGCGACGGCGGCAGGCCCTCGCGTTCGAGGATCTGACGCACGGCGTTGGCCCGATCGGCCGACAGATCGAAGGCGCCGTAATCGCTGCGGTTCGGCACGAAGCCGACCGCGGTGTGACCGGCGATGGAGACGCGGAGCGGCGTCGCCTTGAGCGGGATCGCGAGCTTCTCGACCAGCCGGCGGGTGCGGTCATAGGGCACCTTGGAGCCGTCGGCGAACATCGAGCGGCCGTCCTGGTCGACGATCTCCAGGTTGAGGCCCTGCTTGGTCTCCTCGAACATGATGTGCTTGGACATCTCGGTCAGCTCCGGCATGTCCTGCAACGCCTGGCGCAGCGAGGCTGCAGCGAGCGCAAAATTGCGGTCGACCTTGATCTTCGCGCCGGACGTCTTGTCACGGTCTTCCTGGTCCGGCGTCGGCGTGTTGGAGGCATCCTCGGGCTGGATGTGATCGACGTTCTTCAGCCGCGGGCGGGTCGGCAGGCCGTCGGACTCGACGATGCCGGCGTAGCGCGCCTCGCTCTGCACGCCGAAGGCGTCGCGCATCGAGCCGGCGACGATCTTCAGCTTGTTGGCGTCCTGCGTCGAGAACGCGACGAGCATCACGAAGAAGCTCATCATCAGGCCCATCAGATCGGCGAAGGTCACGAACCAGCCGTGACCGCCGCCGTGAGCATCGCCGCGCTTCTTCTTGGCCATCTCTGTCGATCCCGAGGAGCGGCCTTACGCCGGCACCGGCTCGCCCTCGCCCTGGCGATGCTTCTCCGGCAGATAGGCCAGCAGCATTTCACGCACCAAGGTCGGGCTCTTCGAGTCGCGGATCATCAGGATGCCGTCGATGATCAGGGTGCGGTTGGTCTCTTCGTCGAGCAGCTTGCCGTGCAGCTTGTCGGCGATCGGCAGACAGAACAGGTTGGCGACCAGCGCACCGTAGAGCGTGGCGAGCAGCGCGGTCGCCATGAAGGGGCCAAGCTTGGAAGGGTCGGTCATGTTGGCGAACATCTGCACCATGCCGATCAGGGTGCCGACCATGCCGAACGCCGGCGCGCAATCGCCGATGGCGCGGTAGATCTTGCTGCCCTCGTCGAGGTGCATCAGGAAGTTGTCGCGGTCGCGCTCGAGATTGTCGCGGATGAAGTCGAGGTCGTAGCCGTCGGCGACGTAGCGGATGCCCTTGGCGAGAAAGGGCTCGTCGGTCTCGACCTTTTCGAGACCCACCGGCCCCTGCTTGCGAGCGATCTCGGCGATGCGGGCGAGCTCGTCGACGAGGTCGTGCGCTGACAGCCGGCTCATGGTGAAGGCGAACTTGGCGCCGAGCGGCAGGCCGTGCAGGAGTGCCGAGAGCGGAAATCGGATCATAGTGGCGGAAATCGACCCACCGAAGATGATGATGATGGCATGCTCGGAGATGAACATGTGGAGATCGCCACCCAGCAGCATCATCGTCGCGATGACGATCGTGCCTGCCACGAGCCCGACGCCCGTCATGATATCCATGGGAGACTCCAACGCGTACGCAACAACGGCCGTCCTGGCCGCTGGCGCGGCCCAACCCCGAACCGCAGCGGAAACCCTAGAGCGCCGCCCTTAAAGCCGCGTAAAGGTTAAGTTGAGGCGGCGCGACGGAGCGGTGCACTGCCCTGAAAGACGGCCGGCTTTGCCGGCCGCCGACGAGAATTTCAACGCTTCGCTAACCATGATTGCGGCGCAGTGGGGTCTCGGCGCAGGACCATGCCCCCATTGCTGGCCTCAATGGAAATCGCCATGCTCCGAGCCGATCCCCGCAATGCAAGGTCACTCCCGTGAATGCTTCCATCTCCGCGATTCTGCCCCGCGGCAAAGGTCACCAGTTCGTCTTGTATGGCGACTCCTGTTCGGGCGTGCCGGGCGCATTGCACGAAAAGACCTTCGCCTCGGTCAATGCCGTTGTTCAACGCCTTGAACCACAGCCTGAATTCATCCTCTTTCCAGGCGATGAAATCATTGGCCTGACTCCGGATGCCGACGCTCTGCGCGCGCAGTGGCGACATTGGCTCGATGCGGAGATGGCGTGGCTTGATCGTGCAGCTATCCCCATCTGGCACACCACCGGCAATCACACGACCTACGACCTGACGAGCGAGGCGGTGTTCCGCACCCTGCTCGACTTGCCGAAGAACGGACCGCAAGGGCAAGCCGGTCTCTCCTACTTCGTGCGGCGGGACGACCTTTTGATGGTCTTCGTCAACACGCTATGGAGCGGTCTCGGCGGCGAGGGACATGTCGAGATCGACTGGCTGGAAGCAACGCTGAGAGCTCATGGCGATGCCCGACACAAGCTCGTCCTCGGCCATCACCCGGTGTTTCCCGTCAATGGCTTTACCGGCACTTATCAGCGCGAGATCGGCCACGAATACGCTCGTCCGTTCTGGGACGTTCTTGTCAGCGAAAACGTGCTTGCCTACCTCTGCAGCCACATCCTTGCTTTCGATGTGCAGGCGCACCGCGGCGTGCTGCAAATCTGTACGGCAGGCGCGGGAACGGCCCACAGAATGCCTGAAGGCATCGAATATCTGCATTGCGTGCAGGCCGCGCTCGACGACCAAGGCCTGCGTTATCAGGTCCTCGATATCGACGGCACGGTGAGGGAGAGGATGGAATGGCCTCTGCCCGATCCCGATCCCACCCAGTGGAGACACCTTCCGCTCGGAGCGGCCGAAGCGATGTTCACTGGCCGGGTGCAGAGCGGATGTCGGATCGAGCTGCGGCTGACGGGGCAGACCGCCACGGCCGATGTCGCATCGGCGCAGACGATCCTGACGGCTTTCGCGCCAGGCTCGATCGCACCGTTCTGGTTGGGCCTTCGGGGGCCGAAGCAGACCCTGACAGCTATCGTCGGGCGCGATCCCGGCCGCAGCCCATCCTATTGGTTTGGGCCTGACCTGCCAGCAGGTGAGCGTTTCGACATCCACGTCCTGATCTATCCGGATATGGGTCCCGGCGGCCTGCTCTATCGCCACCACAACACTCCGCGTTGGTCGTCCTTCAACTCAGCGACCGCGCGAGGATTGGAGCTGCTCTCCTGGCCCCGGCATTGGGCCATCGGTTATGGACAAGGCGGCTGTGAAGACCGTCCGTTCAGAGGTGCCGCGCTGAATTTTCAAGTCGCGCAAACAGGGCCCTGATGATCGAATGAGCGCGACGGTGCTGCGGTGACCAGAGTTGCGGCGTGCCAGCCCTTCAGGACGACAGGCCCGTCAGCTCCAGGCTGAGGGCACGCAGGCGCTTGCGCGCGTCGGCATCATAGGCCTGCGGATTGGCGCGCGCCTCGTTCATGCCATTGAAGAACAGGCCGCTCTTGTCAGCGACATCGTCGCCCTCGACGAGGTGGAGGATCGCCGCACCGCCTTGCTCCACCGTCGAGATCGGCGTGACGCCGCCGGCACGCACCATCGTGGTGTTCATGTAGGTCGCGGGATGCAGCGCGTTGACCGTGACACCGGCGCCTCTCAGCTCGTCCGCGAAATCGATGGTGAACATGATCTGAGAAAGCTTGCTCTGTGCATAGGCACGCGAACCGCTGTTACCTTTCGTGATCATGACATCATCGAAATCGATCGGATGCTGACCGAGCGAAGCGACATTGACGATACGCGACGGCGCCGCGGCCTTGAGCAGCGGCAGCAACAGATGGGCCAGCAGGAAACCGGAGAGATAATTCACGGCAAAGCGCAACTCGTGACCGTCGGCGGTGACTTGTCGCTGCGGCCCATCGTTCTGCGAGCCGATGCCGGCATTGCTGACGAGGACGTCGAGACGCTGGTGATCGCGTTTCACGGCTTCGGCTAGCGCGCGCGTGTCCGACATCGACGACAGATCGGCCTGGTAGAAGGTCGGCGCGGCACCGCCGGCTTTGGCGATCTCGTCGCTCAACACCTTCGCACGCGCTGCATCGCGGCCATGAATCAGGACCTTTGCACCGTCTTCAGCCAGCCGGCGCGCGACATAACGGCCGACGCCGTCGGTCGAGCCGGTTACCAGGATCGTCTTGCCATTCATCTTCATCGTGCGCCCTCCGACTGCGGCCCTGCGCCACATCCGCGGCGAGAGATCATGCAGTATTCTGTGGCCGTGCGGCATGCTCCACGAGAGGAGCCGTTCTGCAATGTTGACACTGTTTGGTCTTCTCACCGCCCTGCCCGCGGTGCTGGCGCTCCACCTGCTCGAGCCGGAGCTGGTGCTGCCGGGGTTCAGTGTTTTGCTCTTTGTCGAGGCCGGCTTCGCCGTCATCGCGGCGCGCTTGATTCATCTGCCGGACAATTCGGACGATATCACGCTGTGGGACCTCGCGGGCGGCTTCACCCTGATCGGATGCGCCGCCGCGATGTTCGGCGAGCCGGATCAAGCCGCCCTGCTTCTGACCGAGCAAGGCGGCCTGCGGCCGTCGTCGCGGCCGTAAATTGCCCAAGCAGCCGTCAATGGATCTCCGCCGACCGCTTCAGCGCGGCCTTCAGCTTTTCCAGCGAGAAGTCGGGGCTGCGCGCGATCTCCAGGATCGGCGTCTCGCGGCGGCCGCAGAGCTCGGCGGCCTCCGGCAGCTTTGCGGCCAGGTCGAGCGGGATCACGATGGCGCCATGCCGGTCGGCATGGATGAGATCGTCCGACTTCACGGTCATGCCGGCGACGCGCACCTCGCCGCCGAAGCTTTCCGCGTGCACCCAGGCGTGCGACGGACCGATCGAGCCGGCCAGCGCCTGGAAGCCGGGCGCCCATTGCGGAATGTCGCGGATCGAGCCGTCGGTGATGACGCCGAGGCAGCCGAGCGCCTTGTGCACGTTGCTCTGCACCTCGCCCCAGAACGCGCCATAGCCCACGTCGGGTCCGTCGATGTCCTGGATCACCGAGATGCGCGGGCCATGGCCGGTGCCGACATATTCGTAATATTCGATGCGGCGCCTGGACTGCTCCTCGGCCGGAAGCGATGATTTCAGCACCGAGCGGATCGTCACCGTGCGGGCGTAGCCGACGATCGGCGGCAGGTCGGGAAACGGGCAGACCAGCTGCTTGGTGGTGTAGCCGATCAGCCGCCGCTCGGGCGCCACGATCTCCATGGCATTGCAGATCGTCGGCGTGTCGTAACGGCCCAGCGCTTCGATGACGGAAGCGGGCAGCGGCCCGGTCGCGGAATTGGTCACGGCGTTCTCTCCCAGATTGGCGGCGGTTGATTGCGCGATGCCGCCGGCACAGGGCGATATAGCCGAGAACGGGCCTCTACCCAACTCAGGCAGGCCTCATGGCAGATATCTGCTTGCGGCCTTTAGTGCAGCCGCCCGGGCCGGTCGTCCTGGGGCGGCTCCGACAAAGTCGCCAGTGTCGGCGCCGAGGGCGGCGACGGGACCTCGCCTCCCGCCGGCGCGGTGGCTTCCACTGCGCGCGCCTGGTCGCGATAGGATTTGTAGCCGAGCGGCAGCGCGAGGAGGTACAGCACCGTGCCGATCGACAGCACGTGCCAGGGATAGGCGATCAGGAGCGCAATGAAGACGATCACGGCGACGAAGGCCGGCAGCACGAGCTCAGGCGGCACGCGCATGCGCTTGGTCTTGCCGGAGAACACCGGCAGGCGCGACACCATCAGAAATGCGATCAGAAGCGTGTAGGCCGCGGTCACCGCCGCAGGTGTGCGGCCGAGATCGAGGAACGCGACATAGATGGGCAGCAGCACGGTGATCGCGCCGGCAGGCGCCGGCACGCCGGTGAAGAAATTGGCGGCAAAGGCCGGCTTGTTCGGATCGTCCATGGTGGCGTTGAAGCGGGCGAGCCGCAGGCCGCCGGAGATCGCGAACACAATGGCCGCGATCCAGCCGGCATTGCCGAGCTCGTGCAGCTGCCAGAAATACAGCATCAGGCCGGGCGCCACGCCGAAATTGACGAAGTCGGCGAGGCTGTCGAGCTCGGCGCCGAACTTGGACTGCCCCTTGATCATGCGCGCGATGCGGCCGTCGATGCCGTCGAGCGCGGCAGCGAACACGATGGCGTAGACGGCGAGCGACGTCCGCCCTTCGATCGACAGCCGGATCGAGGTCAGGCCGGCGCAGATCGCCAGCAGCGTGATGACGTTGGGCACCAGCATCCGCACCGGGATTGGTCGGAACCGCCGGCGGCGGACGTCGGGATCCTTGAAGTCGTAAGGCGTCATGGCTCGTCCTTATCTCGAGGCGAGATATAGCAAGCCGCGCCGCCCTCCGCCATTGCGGCGGACGGCCTGCAAGCACCGACTATTGGTTAATTGGCGCGGAAGGCGCGGCCCGGGTCGTCGCCGGCAAGGTCGGCCAGGATCGTCTCTCCGGCGATCGCGGTCTGCCCTTCCGAGACCAGCGCCTTGGTGCCCACGGGCAGGTAGACATCGAGGCGCGAGCCGAAGCGGATCAGGCCGAAGCGCTCGCCGGCGCCGATCGCCTGCCCTTCCCGAACGAAGCAGACGATGCGCTTGGCGACGAGGCCGGCGATCTGGACCACGCCGATCCGCGCCGTCGGCGTCGTGATCACCAGCGAGTTGCGCTCGTTGTCCTCGCTCGCCTTGTCGAGTTCGGCATTGATGAAGAGGCCGGGCCGATAGGCGATACGATCCACCCGGCCCGCCATGGGCGCGCGGTTCACGTGGCAGTTGAACACGCTCATGAAGATCGAGATGCGCGGCAGCGGCCGGTCGCCGAGCCCGAGCTCGGCCGGTGGCAGTGCCATGGTGATCATCGAGACGCGCCCGTCGGCCGGCGACACCACGAGACCCTCGCGCACCGGCGTCACGCGGACGGGATCGCGGAAGAACAGCGCGCACCACACGGTCAGGATCGTGCCGATCCACCCCAGCGGCGACCACAGCCAGAACAGGATCAGGCTCGCCAGCGCAAAGCCGCCGATGAAGGGATAGCCCTCCTTGTGGATCGGCGGGATCTGGCGCTGGATCGAATCGAGAATGGTCATTGCTTTTTGCCGGTCGGGGTTGATGCCACGGGTCGTCACGGGCTTGTTTAGGCCAGACTGTTTAGGCCAGACTTGGGACCTGAGACAAGGTCACTCCGCCGCCGCGGGCGTCGTCAGGATGTCGTCGACCGGCGGCGGCTCCCGGTTGGGCGCGGCATTGGCGTCGGCCATCTTGGCCAGTTTCTCGCGGGCCTCCTCGGCCTCGCGCTGCCTGTTCCACATGCTGGCATAGAGCTCACCCTGCGCGAGCAGGCTCGCGTGAGTGCCGCGCTCGGCGATGCGGCCCTGGTCCAGCACGATGATCTCGTCGGCGCCGACGATGGTGGAAAGCCGATGCGCGATCACCAGCGAGGTGCGGTTCTTGGCCACGCGGTCGAGCGCCCCCTGGATCTCGTGCTCGGTGTGGGTGTCGAGCGCCGAGGTCGCCTCGTCGAGCACCAGGATCGGCGGCGCCTTGAGCACCGTGCGCGCGATCGCCACGCGCTGCTTTTCGCCGCCCGACAATTTCAGGCCGCGCTCGCCGACCTGGGTCTCGTAGCCCTTGGGCGCCATGCGGATGAAGTGGTCGATCTGTGCCAGCCGCGCGGCCTCCTCCACCTCGGCATCAGTCGCATCCCAACGGCCGTAGCGGATGTTGTAGCGGATGGTATCGTTGAACAGCACGGTGTCCTGCGGCACCATGCCGATCGATGCGCGCAAGCTGGCCTGCGTGACCCCGCGGATGTCCTGGCCGTCGATCAGGATCCTGCCGCCGGAAATGTCATAGAGGCGAAACAGCAGCCGCGAGATGGTCGATTTGCCGGCGCCGGAGGGGCCGACGATGGCGACGGTCTTGCCGGCCGGCACCTCGAAGCTGATGCCCCTCAGGATCGGGCGCGTCGGCTCATAGGCAAAGCGCACGTCCTCGAAGCGCACCGTGCCGGCGGAGATGACCAGCGGCTTCGCGCCAGGTGCATCCTTGATCTCGGCCTCGCGGCTGAGCACGCCGAACATCTTCTCGATGTCGATGATCGCCTGCTTGATCTCGCGATAGACCATGCCCATGAAGTTCAGCGGCTGGTAGAGCTGGATCATCATGGCGTTGACCAGCACGAAATCGCCGACCGTGTTGGTGCCGTTGCGCACGCCGATCGCGCACATCAGCATGGTCGCGGTCAGGCCGAGCGTGAAGATCACCGCCTGACCCGTATTGAGCACCGCGAGCGAGGTGTAGGTACGGACGCTCGCCTCCTCGTAGCGCTCGACCGACCTGTCGTAGCGCTGCGCCTCGCGCGCTTCGGCGCCGAAATACTTCACCGTCTCGTAATTGAGCAGCGAGTCGATCGCCTTGGTGTTCGCTTCGGTGTCGGAATCGTTCATCTTGCGGCGGATGCCGATCCGCCACTCGGTCGCGATATAGGTATAGTACATGTAAAGCGTGACCGTGATCAGGGTGGCGACCACGTAACGCCAGTCGAATTGCCAGAGCAGCACCGCCAGCAGCAGCGAGACCTCGACGATGGTCGGGATCAGCTGCAGGATCACCATGCGCACGATGACCTCGATGCCCTCGCGGCCACGCTCGAGCACGCGCGTCAAGCCGCCGGTCTTGCGCTCCAGGTGAAAGCGTAGCGACAGCTCGTGCATGTGGATGAAGGTGAGGGTCGCGAGCTTGCGCACCGCATGCATGGCGACGCGGGCGAAGATGCCGTCGCGCCATTGCGTCAGCACCGCCATCAGGATGCGCATCAGGCCGTAGCTCGCGGTCAGCAGCAAGGGCGAGGCGATCACCCAGAGATGCCAATTGTCGGCCGCGACCGGCGCGGTGTTGGCGCCGGTCAGCGCATCCGTCGCCCATTTGAAGCTGAACGGCACGGCGAGCGTGATCAGCTTGGCGGCAAGCAGCAGCACCAGCGACCAGACCACCCTCATCTTCAGGTCGAAACGGTCGCCCGGCCAGATGTAGGGCCACAGATGTGCCAGCGTGCCCATCAGCGTGGCCCCGGCCTGCCGTCCTGCCGCGGGAGGATCAGGAACGTCGGCGCCGTCGAACGATTGAGGTTGGTCCATCAAGAAACCCGAAAGCCCGCCGGATGCAGGCGCAACTGCGATTAACGATTTTCGCCCGTCATATAGAGCCTTCCCGACGCCCGCGCACCCCGCCAGATGGCGAATCCTCGATTGTTTGTCGCGATTTACCGGTAAATTCCCGGAAGTATCGAATCACCGTTTGGACTTGACGCCACTTCGCTGCAATGCATCATGGCACCGATGAGCACGATCAAAACCGTCTGTGTCTATTGCGGCTCCGGCCCTGGAACAAATCCCAACTTCATCGAAGCGGCGAAGGCGCTCGGCAGAGCGCTGGCGGAAAGCAAGATCCGTCTCGTTTATGGCGGCGGCTCGCTCGGCCTGATGGGCGCGGTCGCAACCTCCGTGCTGGATCACGGCGGCACCGTCACCGGCATCATCCCTGACTTCCTGCGGATGCGCGAGAACGCGCTGACGCGCGTGCAGGAGATGGTCGTCACGCCCGACATGCACGAGCGCAAGCGGCTGATGTTCGAGCGCTCCGACGCCTTCGTGGCCTTGCCCGGCGGCCTCGGCACGCTCGAGGAGTTGGTCGAGCAGCTGACCTGGCAGCAACTCGGCCGTCACGCCAAGCCCGTGCTACTGGCCAATATCGACAATTTCTGGGAGCCGCTGTTCTCGCTGGTGGCCCACATGCGGCAAACCCAGTTCATCCGCGCCGGTCTTTCCGTCGATATCCTGAAGGCGGACAAGGTCGAGGAAATCGTCCCACGGCTGCGCGCCGCGGCGGCGCAGATTCCCGACGACCAGCGCGATCTCGCGCCCGACGTGGCCCGGCGCCTGTAGGCCGTCTTTTATTCCTGCGGGAACGTCACCGCCTCGATCCGATTGCCGTCGGGGTCGGTGACGAAGGCGGCGTAGTAGCGCACGCGATCGTGCGGGCGGATGCCTGGCGCGCCGTCGGAGCCGCCGCCGGCGGACAAGGCAGCCGCATGAAACGCATCGACCTCGGCCGTGGTTTTCGCCCGCAGGCAGATGTGCACGCCGCTCTCCGGCGCGACACGCGGCATGCCTTCGCGCAAGTTGATCCAGAACTCCGGATAGGCCTTGCCGAAACCGACCGTCCGCGGCCGCGTGACGAGGCGCGTGAGGCCGAGAGCGGCGAGCGTCGCCTCGTAGAACTTTGCGGCACGATCGAGATCGCCGACGCCGACGGAGATGTGGTCGATCATGGCCGTGCTCCCTGCCTCCTCAGTCATTCCGGGGCGATGCAAAGCATCGAACCCGGAATCTCGAGATTCTCAGGTGCGCAATTGCGCACCATAGTTCGCCTCTTCGAGGCGCCCCGGAATGACCACAGCAACACTTACGCCGGCGCCCCCGACTTCACCAGCTTGTAGATCACCGAATCCATCAGCGCCTGGAACGAGGCGTCGATAATGTTCGGGGACACGCCCACAGTGGTCCAACGATCGCCGTTCTCGTCCTCGCTCTCGATCAGCACGCGCGTGACCGCGCCGGTGCCGCCATTGAGGATACGGACGCGATAGTCGATCAGCGTCAAGCCCTCAATGAATTTCTGGTACTTGCCGAGATCCTTGCGCAGCGCGACGTCGAGCGCGTTGACGGGACCGTTGCCTTCGGCCGCCGAGATCAGATGCTCGCCGGCGACGTCGACCTTGACCACCGCGAGCGCCACCGTGACGCGTTCGCCGAGCGCATTGTAGCGCTGCTCGACGTTGACGTCGAACTGCTCGACCTCGAAATAATGCGGCACCTTGCCGAGCGTGCGGCGCGCCAGGAGCTCGAACGAGGCGTTGGCGGATTCATAGGCATAGCCGGCCGCCTCGCGCTCTTTCAATTCCTCGACGAGCCGCGTCAGCTTCGGATCGCTCTTCTCGTAAGGGATGCCGGCGCGGTCGAGCTCGGCGATGACGTTGGAGCGGCCGGCCTGGTCGGACACCAGCACCTTGCGGTGATTGCCGACCAGCTCCGGCAGCACATGCTCGTAGGTCTGCGGATCCTTCAGCACGGCGGAGGCATGGATGCCGGTCTTGGTGACGAAGGCGCTCTCGCCGACATAAGCCGCATGCCGGTTCGGCACGCGGTTGAGCATGTCGTCCAGCGTGCGCGACACCTTGACCAGCGTCGCCAGCTTCTCCGTGGTGACGCCGATCTCGAAGGCGTCGGCAAAACCCGTCTTCAGCTTCAGCGTCGGGATCAGCGAGCAGAGATTGGCATTGCCGCAGCGCTCGCCGAGGCCGTTCAGCGTGCCCTGGATCTGCCGCGCGCCGGCACGCACCGCGGCGAGCGAATTGGCCACCGCCTGCTCGGTATCGTTATGGGCGTGAATGCCGACGTGGTCGCCGGGGATGTGCCTGGTCACGTCTCTGACGATGGCCTCGACCTCATCGGGCATAGTGCCGCCATTGGTGTCGCACAGCACCACCCAGCGCGCGCCGGCCTCATAGGCGGCCTTGGCGCAGGCAAGCGCGAAGGCGGCGTCTTCCTTGTAGCCGTCGAAGAAGTGCTCGCAATCGAGCATCACCTCGCGACCGGCCGCCTTCGCCGCCGCGACGCTGTCGCGGATCGAGGCGAGGTTCTCTTCCTTCGTGGTCTCCAGCGCGACGCGCACCTGATAGGCCGAGGACTTCGCCACGAAGCAGATCGCATCCGCCTTGGCTTCCAAGAGGCCCGCGACGCCCGGATCGTTCGAAACCGAGCGGCCTGCCCGCCGCGTCATGCCGAAGGCGGTGAAGCGTGCATGATTGAGCTTGGGCTTGGAGCCAAAGAACTCCGTGTCGAGCGGATTGGCACCGGGATAGCCGCCCTCGACATAGTCGATGCCGAGATCATCGAGCATCGCCGCGATGACCTGCTTGTCGGCCAGCGTGAAGTCGACGCCGTTGGTCTGCGCCCCATCGCGCAGCGTGGTGTCGAACAGATAAAGACGCTCTTTGCTCATTGCCCCGCTCCGAGCGTCTTCTTCATGGTGGTGTTGGCGAGCCACTCGTCATTCACAGCGACGCTGTTGCGCTGCTGGGCGGTGTAGCCGCGCTTGGCGAAGAAGCCCTCCGCGGTATCGCTCGCATCCACCGATAAACTCTGGGCGCCGCGTCCACCGGCGAGCTTCTCCAGCGCGTCGACCAGCATGGTCGCGATGCCCTGTCTGCTGACGGCCGGATGCACATAGAGCATGCGGATGTGATCATTGCCGCGGAGCGAGGCGAAGCCGACGGGCGAGCCTTCCAGCGTCGCGATCAGCGTCAGGTCGGACGCGAGCCGCTTGCCGAACTCTTCGTCCTCGGCCGCCGCCATCCAGGCTTCCTGCTGCGCCTCGCTATAATCGTCGCCGGTCAATTCCTCGATGCTAGCGGCGAAGATCGCGGCGAGCATCGGCACATCATCAGGCAGGAAGGGCCGCAGTGCGGGCTTTGGCAAAGTCTGTCCCATCGTCCTCACCACATTCCATAGAGCTTGAGCACGATCGCCACCGCGCCGGCGAGCAGCGCGATCTTGAGCGCGATGTAATAGAGCCAGTGCCGCGGAAATGGCGTGTCGGGCCGCTTCATCGCGCGATCTCCCAGGTCGTGCCTTCCTTGGAGTCCTTGATCGCAACGCCCATCGCAGCGAGCAGGTCGCGGATGCGGTCGGATTCCTTAAAGTCCTTCCGCGCACGCGCAGCTGTCCGCTCCGCGAGCAGGCGCTCGACCTCCTTGGCATCGACCCCGCTCGCCTGCTGCTTGCGCCCTTCCCACTGCGCCGCGCTCTCGGAGAGGAATCCGAGCAGCCGCAACGAGCCCGCAAGACCTGCGATATCATTGCCGCGCAGCCCGTGCAGCGCCGCGATCGCCTGCGGCGTATTGAGGTCGTCGAGCAGCGGTCCGACCACCGACGCAGCCGGCTCGCCGGGCGCGACATCGGCCGCGACGCGGTACCAGTCATCGAGCGTCTTGGCGCTCTCCTCCACCGACTTCATGGTCCAGTCGATCGGCGAGCGGTAATGCGTCTTCAGCATGTTCAGACGCAGCACCTCGCCCGGCCAATCCGCGAGCAGCTCATGGATGGTGACGAAGTTGCCGAGGCTCTTCGACATCTTCTCACTCTCGACCTGCAGGAAGCCGTTGTGCATCCAGTAGTTCGCCATGCGCTGCTGGTGGAAGGCGCAGCAGGTCTGCGCGACCTCGTTCTCGTGGTGCGGAAACACGAGATCGATACCGCCGCCGTGGATGTCGAAGTGCTCGCCGAGATGCTTCCAGGCCATGGCCGAGCACTCGATGTGCCAGCCCGGACGTCCCTCCGCCTTGATGCCCGCCGGGGACGGCCAGGACGGCTCGCCCGGCTTGGACGGCTTCCACAGCACGAAATCGGTCGCATCGCGCTTGTAGGGGGCGACGTCGACGCGGGCGCCCGCGATCATCTCGTCGAGCGAGCGCTTCGACAGCGCGCCATAGCGCGGCAGCGCGGAATTCGCCGCATTCATCGCCTGGGGCGAGAACAGCACGTGGTCCTCGGCGACATAGGCAAAGCCGCCGGCGACGAGCCTTTCGATGATCTCGCGCATCTCGCCGATATGCTCGGTCGCGCGCGGCTCGACGCTCGGCCGCAGCGCGCCGAGCGCGTCGACGTCGGCATGAAACTGCCGGCCCGTCTCCTCCGTGACCTTGCGAATAGCCTCGTTCAGCGGCAGGCCGGGAAAATCGCGCGCGGCGCGGTCATTGATCTTGTCGTCGACGTCGGTGATGTTGCGGACATATTTGACATGCGCCTCGCCGTAGAGGTGGCGCAGCAGCCGAAACAGCACGTCGAACACGATCACCGGCCGCGCATTGCCGATATGGGCGAAGTCATAGACCGTCGGTCCGCAGACATACATGCGGACGTTGTTCGGATCGAGCGGCACGAAGGTGCGCTTTTCCCGGCTCAGCGTATCGTAAAGACGCAATTCCATGACAACCCATCCCTCTCGGCCGGGCGTCCAAGGCTCTCAATGTGTTTGAGAAAAGACGGCTCCAGCCAGCGAATCGCTAGCTCGTAATCTCGCGGCAAATGGCGCAAATGGCGAGGAGACCGTTCATGCGGGCACATATGGGCCAGCACGGGCCCCGGCGTCAAGGGCCGCGAAAATGCCGCTTTTCCCTCCGCAAGGGGCGCGGCGGGCCTTCAGGGTTCATGATCCCCTAACCATTTGAGGCCATTCTGGAACCCGCGGTTCCCTGATTTTTTTCGCCGGTATTTTCATGCGATCCCTGCTCGCGCTCATTTTCGGCGCCTCGCTGCTTGCAGCACCTCCCGCGTGCGCCGAGACCCGCGTCTTCATCATCGCCGACCAGTGCCTGGCCAAAGGCGACACGTGCGGCGCCTCCGCCGCGCGCACCTATTGCCAGTCACGAGATTTTGCGAAGGCTTCAAACTATCGCCGGGTCGATCCCGACGAAATTACCGGCTCCGTCCCCAAAACCGGCACAAACTGCTCCCATGGCCGTTGCGACGAATATGTCGCAATCACCTGCCAGCGCTGAATTCCCTCGGAGCTGGCGGACCTTAGGACCAGTTCGGCCCCTGAAACGACGTGACGATGCCGCAGGAAGCGGCTATTGGGAGGGCGCGCTTCGGCCCCCACCTCACTTGGATGATCACGCCGGGCCGTGACCTCGCTAGAATGGCGGATATGCCTGAATTCTTCTTTCTCTTCCGTGCCCGCTCCCTGCTTGCCTGCACCGTGCTCCTCGGCACCGCCGTGCTCGCCAATGGCGCTTTGGCGCAGGCCGGCCCGCCCCAGCCCGGCCAGAACGGGCTCGGACCGAACCCGATGTGCGTGCGCCTGGAAGCCCAGCTCGCGGCGCTCGATCGCGGCGGCGGGGGTGATGCCGCGCGCGAGGAGCAGATCCGCCGCTATCAGGATTCCCAGGCCAAGCAGCAGGCCGAGCTCGACCGCGTCACCATGCAGGCCAAGCGCATGGGCTGCGATTCCTCCGGCTTCTTCTCGCTGTTCAACGGCCAGTCGGCGCAGTGCGGTCCGGTCAACACCCAGATCCAGCAGATGCGCGCCAATCTGGACCAGATCACCGGCAGCCTCGAGCGGCTGCGCGGCGGTCCCGGCGCCAGCCCGGAGCGCGACAATCAGCGCCGCTCGGTGCTGATGGCGCTGGCGCAGAACAATTGCGGCCCGCAATATGCCAATGCCGCGCAATCGCAAGGCGGCGGCAATTTCCTGAGCAATCTGTTCGGCGGCAACAACCCGAACAATCCGCAACCCATGCCGCCCTCCGATCTCGGCCCGCAATCCGGCACCTTCCGCACCGTCTGCGTGCGCACCTGCGACGGCGCCTATTTCCCGATCTCCTTTGCCACCGTGCCGGCGCGCTTTCCCGACGACGAGAAGACCTGCAAGGCGCTGTGCCCGGCCGCTGAAGCCGTGCTCTACACCCATCGCAATCCCGGCGAGGACATGAACGCGGCGGTCTCGATCGGCGGCCAGCCCTACACGGCGCTGCCGACCGCATTCAAATTCCGCAGCGAGTTCAACCCGTCCTGCTCCTGCAAGGCGGCGGGGCAGACCTGGGCGGATGCGCTCAAATCGGCCGACGACAAGGCGAGCGTCGAGCAGCAGGGCGACATCATCGTCACCGAGGAAAGCGCCAGGAAGATGCAGCAGCAGCGGCTCAACAAGGGTGCGCCGCCCCCTGCCAATGCCAAGAAAGGCGCGGCGCCCGCGCCGACGACGGCCACAGCACCGGCTGCGACACCGTCGGCGGACACCGGCACGGCTGCGCCGAGTTCAGAGAACAAGCCGATCCGCTCGGTCGGCCCGACCTTCCTGCCGCAGCAGCAGAAGTAGGCCCTGCTCCGTCATACCCTGTGAAGGCGGCCGCCGGGCGCGGCCGTTTCGCTGTTACGGCTCGCGCTCGCGGCTCCACGGGAAGAGATTGGCCGGAAAGTCTGCCGCGTAGCGCCTGCCCTTAGGGAGCGCCGTCGGTGCGTCCGGTGGGTTCGGATTAGGCTCGACCACCCGCCGATAGAGGTGCCAGGTGGCATGGCCGAGCACCGGCAGAACAACGGCGAGACCGACGAAGAGCGGCAGCGAGCCGATCACGAGCAGCGCCGCCACGATGAGGCCCCATCCGGCCATCGCAACCGGATTCGCCGCCACCGCTCGGAGCGACGTGCGGATCGCGTCGATCGCAGTCGCATGACGGTCCAGCATCAACGGAAACGACACGACGCTGACGCACAAGGCCACAACCGCAAACAGGAAGCCAACACCGCAACCGATGAGGATGAGAGACCAGCCTTCCGGCGTCGTCAGCACGCGCGTTGCGAAATCGGGAATGCTTGCAGCCGCCGCGTGGCCGAAGATCGCGACATAAATTGCGTTCGCGACACCGATCCAGGCCCCGAACAGGACCAGCAGGAGCACGCCGAGCTCGACCATGGCACCGAACGACGGTGCGCGCAGCACCTTGATCGCATCCCATGCCTCGACCTCCTCGCCACGCTCGCGACGCCGGCTGAGTTCGTAGAGACCGATCGCGGCAAAAGGACCGATCAAGGCAAAGCCGGCGGCCAGCGGAAACAGTAGCGGCAGCACCGAATAGCCGAGCACCATCCTGAACAGGACGAGACCGAGAACGGGATAAATCAGGCACACGACGATCGCGTGACTCGGCATTGCCTGGAAATCCCCCCAACCCAGGCGCAGGGCCTCGGTCAGGTCGGAAAAGCTGATCTTGCGAATGGGATAGGAGGCCGCTTCGCCGAAGACGTGCCGCCTGACGATGTCGTGGGAGTACAGAGTGGCCATGAACGGACCCTCCCGTGCTGAAAATCGCGGTTTCGATAACACGCGCTTTTCAGCCACGCGTGTCCGCCTGACGAGCAGGAAACGCGATGGGTCAGGTACGGCAACCCAGGTTCAGCACCCGAGCCTGGCCGGACGGAACCCGTCGCGACCTGCCTGGCAAGCTTAGCGCGCGCGGAGCACGGCTGCACTCACGGTTGGGTGAATTGCGCACCAGCACGGATTTGTGCGTTGCATCACCCAACTCCAACATGCGCACCTGATGTCGTTTGCGAGCACGGCAATCATCAATTCGGGCACCCACATTGCTCTATTGACGCCGGATTAGGCTGGTATCATTTTAGACGGAGACGCCCTTAGAGTTGATGATCGCGAGCGTTCTCTTGATCTCGCGATCAGTGGAATGGGCGAGGCAAAAGGCCGGCGATGGCATGAATGCCAAGAAGGGCAGCCATCGCGACAGACATGAGCTCCGCCCTGGATTCGTATCCGTAGCCTTCGATGGCAAGGATGGATCAGGATGGCTGTCGCACTGATACTGCTTCTGGTCGCGATCGGCTCGGTGCTGTTTCACATCTACAGCCCGTGGTGGTGGACGCCGATCGCCACGAACTGGGCCTATATCGACCACACCATCAACATTACGTTCTGGATCACGGGCTTCGTTTTCGTCGCGGTCATCGCCTTCATGGCTTACTGCGTCTTCCGCTTTCACCACAAAGAGGGAAGACGGGCTGACTACAATCCGGAAAACAAAAGGCTCGAGTGGTGGCTGAGCGTCGGGACCGGCGTCGGCGTCGCGGCCATGCTGGCGCCCGGCCTCGTGGTCTGGCACCAGTTCGTGACGGTGCCTGCGGATGCCACCGAGGTTGAGGTCATGGGCCAGCAATGGCAGTGGAGCTTCCGCCTTCCGGGCAAGGATGGGCGGTTGGGCACATCCGATGTCCGCAACATCGCTGCCGACAATCCGATGGGGCTCAACCATGACGACGCCCACGCGCAGGACGACGTCGTGATCGAGAACGGGGACCTGCACCTTCAAGTCGGAAAGCCGGTCAAGGTTCTCCTCCGCTCGGTTGATGTCCTGCACGATTTCTACGTGCCCGAATTCCGGGCCAAGATGGACATGGTTCCAGGCATGGTGACCTATTTCTGGATGACGCCGATCCGAACCGGAACGTTCGATGTTCTCTGTGCGGAGCTCTGTGGCGCTGCCCACTATCAGATGCGGGCCAAGGTCATCGTCGACGAAGAGCGTGAATATCACGCGTGGCTGGAGCAACAAAAGACGTTTGCCGAACTGTCGCCGGCAAAAGCCATCGTGAAGGCGACGTACCAGTCCGGCGGCAAGTAGCAAGCTGCCGCCGCGAAATAGATCGGGTGCATGAGGCCAACGCCTCGCTTCCGATGGAAACGACCGAGGAGGTTTCTATGGTCGATATTCCATATGAAGGGATCGAAGGCATTCCGCCTGCCGAAGTACCTGACGTCGAGCTCTATCATCCGCGGAGCTGGTGGACACGGTATGTCTTCTCGCAGGACGCCAAGGTGATCGCCATTCAGTATTCGCTGACGGCCACGGCCATCGGGCTGGTGGCCCTGGTGCTGTCGTGGCTGATGCGGCTGCAACTGGGATTCCCCGGCACCTTCTCTTTCATCGATGCCAACCAGTACCTCCAGTTCATCACCATGCACGGCATGATCATGGTGATCTATCTGCTCACCGCATTGTTCCTCGGCGGCTTCGGTAACTACCTGATCCCGCTGATGGTCGGCGCCCGGGACATGGTCTTCCCTTATGTGAACATGCTGAGCTACTGGGTCTACCTGCTCGCGGTCCTGGTCCTGGCCTCGACATTCTTCGTGCCCGGCGGCCCCACCGGCGCCGGCTGGACGCTCTACCCGCCGCAAGCAATCCTCTCCGGAACGCCCGGGCAGGACTGGGGCATCATTCTCATGATGTCGTCCCTGATCCTGTTCATCATCGGCTTCACCATGGGCGGGCTCAATTACGTGGTCACGGTGCTCCAGGCACGCACCCGCGGCATGACGTTGATGCGCCTGCCCCTGACGGTGTGGGGCATTTTCACGGCGACCGTCATGGCGCTCTTGGCATTCCCTGCCCTCTTCGTTGCCTCGGTCATGCTGCTGCTCGACCGTCTCCTCGGAACCAGCTTCTTCATGCCCTCTCTCGTCGAGATGGGACAGCTGTCGAAGTACGGCGGCGGCAGCCCACTGCTCTTCCAGCACCTGTTCTGGTTCTTCGGCCATCCCGAGGTCTACATCGTCGCCCTGCCCGCCTTCGGCATCGTCTCCGATCTGATCAGCACCCATGCGCGGAAGAACATCTTTGGTTACCGCATGATGGTCTGGGCAATCGTGGCCATCGGCGCGCTCAGCTTCATCGTATGGGCGCACCACATGTATGTGAGCGGCATGTTCCCGCAATTCGGGTACTTCTTCGCCACCACGACGCTCATCATCGCCATCCCCACCGCGATCAAGGTCTATAACTGGGTGCTGACCCTGTGGCGCGGCGACATTCATCTGACGGTGCCGATGCTGTTCGCCCTCGGCTTCATCATCACCTTCGTGAACGGCGGGCTCACAGGCCTCTTCCTCGGCAACGTCGTCGTGGACGTGCCCCTTTCGGATACCATGTTCGTGGTCGCGCACTTTCACATGGTGATGGGCGTGGCGCCGATCATGGTCGTGCTCGGCGCGATCTATCATTGGTACCCAAAGGTCACGGGGCGGATGCTGAACGAGGCCATGGGCAAGTTTCACTTCTGGGTCACCTTCCTCGGCGCCTACCTGATCTTCTTCCCGATGCACTATCTTGGACTGCTCGGGGTCCCGCGCCGGTATTTCGAACTCGGAGATGCGACGTTCATCCCGTCCTCGGCCCATTCACTCAACGCCTTCATCTCCGTGGTGGCATTGACCGTCGGCTTCAGCCAGATGGTGTTCCTGTTCAATCTCGCCTGGAGCCTGTTCAAAGGTGAGGCCTCGGGCGGCAATCCATGGCGGGCGACGACGCTGGAGTGGCAGACGCCGGAGACGCCTCCAGGACACGGCAACTGGGGCAAGGACCTCCCGGTCGTGTACCGCTGGGCCTACGATTACAGTGTGCCCGGCGCCGCGGAGGACTTCATTCCGCAGAACCAGCCGCCGCGCGCGAGGAAGCTCATTCAGGGAGCTGCTTCGTGAGCGCCATCATTCTGTTCCTGACTGTGGTTGCGGTGATCGTCGGATGGTGGCTGTCGCAGCAGCGGCTGACGGCCAAGCCCTGGCTGGAGGAAGGCCCGGTCGGTGACTTCCCCGGCGGCGACAGCATGACCTGGCCGGCAGCAAAGGTCGGGCTTGGCGTGTTTCTCGCTGTCGCGAGCGTATTATTCGTCCTCTTCATCAGCGCCTACTCGATGCGCATGAGCGTGGTGGACTGGCGGCCGCTGCCGGTCCCGCGGCTGCTCTGGGTCAACACGGGCGTCCTGGTCCTGAGCAGTGCAGCGCTACAATGGTCGTACGTTGCTGCTCGGCGACACGACACCGAGAACGTCATGATCGGCCTGCTCGCGGGCGGAGCATCTGCCGTGATCTTCCTCGCCGGACAGCTCCTGGCCTGGCAACGGCTCGGGGCTGCCGGATATTTCGTGGCGTCCAATCCGGCGAATTCCTTCTTCTATCTGCTGACCGCGGTGCATGGACTGCATCTGACCGGCGGTCTGGTGGCCTTGGGCCGCACCTCAGCCAAGATGTGGCGCGGCGCCGAGATCGCCGAGATGCGATTGAGCGTGGAGCTATGCGCCATTTACTGGCACTTCATGCTGCTGGTCTGGCTTGTCCTGCTCGGTCTTCTCACCGGCTGGACCGATGATTTCGTCGACATCTGCCGCCGGTTGCTGAGCTAGGGAGGCGAGACCAGATGGCTGAGACCGTGCTGACGAATCCGGGCCAATCGACTGCACAGCTTGAAGGCTGGCGCGGCATCGCCGCCGACTGGGCCTCGGATCAACGCGCCTTCAAAAACGTGTCCTGGGGTAAGGCCATGATGTGGATCTTCCTCCTCAGCGACACCTTCATCTTCAGTTGCTTCCTGCTCTCCTACATGACGGCGCGCATGTCGACGACCGTGCCCTGGCCCAACCCCAGCGAGGTCTTCGCTCTCAACATCGCCGGCAAGCACATTCCGCTGATCCTGATCGCCATCATGACCTTCATCCTGATCAGCAGCAGCGGGACGATGGCGATGGCGGTCAATTTCGGCTACCGCCGCGATCGCGTGAGAACCGCAATCCTGATGCTGGTCACGGCGGCGTTCGGCGCAACATTCGTCGGAATGCAGGCCTTCGAATGGACCAAGCTGATCATGGAGGGCGTCCGTCCCTGGGGCAATCCGTGGGGCGCGGCGCAGTTTGGTGCGAGCTTCTTCATGATCACGGGCTTCCACGGCACCCATGTGACGATCGGTGTGATCTTCCTGATCGCCATTGCGCGGAAGGTCTTTCGCGGCGATTTCGACGTCGAGAGGCGCGGCTTCTTCACGAGCCGCAAGGGGTATTACGAGATCGTCGAGATCACGGGCCTGTACTGGCACTTCGTCGATCTCGTGTGGGTGTTCATCTTTGCATTCTTCTATCTTTGGTGAGGTCGGCGCATGACAAACGCGACGGTACACATGGAAGGGCGGCTCCACGCTCCGGCGCATGGCGCAGTCGCAACGGGAGCCGTTCACGCCAAGGGGCAACAGCACCCGATCAAGCTCTACCTCGTGGTCTGGGGCTGGTTATTCGTCCTCAGCACGTGCTCCTACCTCGTCGACTACTTTGGCCTGCATGGCTATCTGCGGTGGTCGCTGATCCTGCTGTTCATGGTGTTGAAGGCCGGCCTGATCGTCGCCGTCTTCATGCACATGGCCTGGGAGCGGCTGGCCCTGGCCTACGCCATCCTGCTGCCGCCGATCGCGGTATTGGTATTTGTATCGATCATGGTGCTGGAATCCGAATACACGCACTTCCTAAGGGTGCTGTTTTTCGTAAGCCCGTCATAGCGCCCGCCGTCGCTCAAGCTGGGCTTCACCCCTCGAACGCGTCGATTGACGCCGTGCTTCCGCGTGACACCAGCGCCTCATCCGCCGCCGGCAACGGCTCGCCCTTGTCGCGGAAGCGGTTGGTGATGGGATAGCGGCGGTCGCGGCCGAAATTCCGTGGCGTCACCTTCACGCCAGGCGCGGCCTGGCGGCGCTTGTATTCGGCGACGTTGAGGAGATGGTCGATGCGGGTGACGGTCTCGCGGTCGAAGCCGGCAGCGATGATCTGATCCAGCGGCTCTTCGCGCTCGACCAGGCGCTCCAGGATGGGGTCGAGCACCTCGTAAGGCGGCAGCGCATCCTCATCGCGCTGGTTCTCGCGCAGCTCCGCGGTCGGCGGACGCGTGATGATGTCGGGCGGGATCACCTCGCCAGCCGGGCCGAGCGCGCCGTCAGGCTTCCAGCTGTTGCGCAGGCGCGCCAGCCGAAACACCTGCGTCTTGTAGATGTCCTTGATCGGGTTGAAGCCGCCATTCATGTCGCCATAGAGCGTGGCGTAGCCGACCGACATCTCCGACTTGTTGCCGGTCGTCACCACCATCAGCCCCGTCTTGTTGGAGATCGCCATCAGAAGCGTGCCGCGGGTGCGGGCCTGGAGGTTTTCCTCGGTGATATCGGGCGGCAGGTTCTTGAAGATGCCGGACAGGATGGTCTCGAACCCGGTCACGGCTTCGGCGATCGGCAGCACCTCGTAGCGGATGCCGAGATGGCCGGCGAGCTCGCCGGCATCCGCGATCGAATGCGGCGCGGTGTAGCGGTAAGGCAGCATCACGCCATGCACTTGGTCGACGCCGAGCGCGTCGACCGCGATCGCCGCGCAGAGCGCCGAATCGATGCCACCGGAAATGCCGAGCAGCACGCCGGGAAAGCCGTTCTTGGCGACGTAATCGCGCAAGCCCAGCACGCAGGCAGCGTAGTCGGCCTTGTCGCCCTCGGGCAGCTCGGCGATCGGCCCGGTGCAGCGCCAGTCGTCGCCGTTTCTGCCAAAGCGCAACGTGACGATGCTCTCTTCGAACGCCGGCAGCTGCGCCGCGAGCGAGAGATCGCCGTTGAGCGCAAACGAAGCGCCATCGAACACCAGTTCGTCCTGGCCGCCGACCTGGTTGAGATAGACCAGCGGCAGCCCGCTCTCGGTCACGCGCGCCACCGCGACCGACAGGCGCACGTCGTTCTTGTCGCGGGCGTAAGGCGAGCCGTTCGGCACCAGGATGATCTCGGCGCCGGTCTCGGCCAGCGTCTCGACCACGTTCTCGTAGTCCTCGGACTCTTCCAGCCAGATGTCCTCGCAGATCGGCACGCCAATGCGCACGCCGCGCACGGTCATGGGACCGGCGGCGGGGCCGCGCGAAAACAGCCGCTTCTCGTCGAACACGCCGTAATTCGGCAGGTTGCACTTGAAGCGCAGGCTCGCGATGCGGCCGCCATCGAGCAGCGCGCAGGCATTGTAGAGCCTGCCCTCCTCGACCCAGGGCGTGCCGACCAGCATCGCGGGCCCGCCATCTTCGGTCTCGCGCGCGAGGCTTTCGATCGCGGCGCGGCAGGCGGCCTGGAAGGCGGGCTTCTGCACCAGGTCTTCCGGCGGATAGCCGGCGATGAACAGTTCTGGAAACAGCACGAGATCGGCGCCGTCGGACTTCGCCTGCACCCGCGCCGCGCGCGCTTGGGCGGCATTGCCCTCCACGTCGCCCATGGTCGGATTGAGCTGGGCGATCGTGACCGCGAATGTATCGAGACGTACGGTCATGGCCGCCCTATCCGATCCCGAGTTACAGGAACCCCAATCGCTCGATGACGGCAATGATCCAGAACGCGCCCGCCATCAAGAGTGCAACGCCGACCGCGGCCGAGCCCATGTCCTTGACGCGGCCGATCTGCTTGTCGTGATCCAAGGTCAGCCGGTCGGCGAGCTTCTCGATTGCGGTATTGAGCAGCTCGACTGTCAGCACGAATGCGACCGAACACACCAATTCGACCGCGCGCATCGCGGTCGCGCCGATGAACCAGGCCAGCGGCACCGACAGCAGCAGCGCAAAGATCTCCTCGCGGATGGCCTGTTCCGAGCGGAACGCAAAGGCCATACCGTTGCGGGAATTGATCGTGGCCTTCCAGATCCGCAGCAAGGTCTTACAGCCCCGCTGCGGCCGGAATCGGCTGGGTCTTGCCGGCGCGCTCCTGCTTGAGCAGCTCCGCCACCAGGAAAGCCATATCGATGGATTGCTCGGCGTTGAGGCGGGGATCGCAGACCGTGTGGTAGCGGTCGTTGAGATCCTCGTCCGTGATCGCGCGGGCGCCGCCGAGGCACTCGGTGACGTCCTGGCCGGTCATTTCCAGATGCACGCCGCCGGCATGGGTGCCCTCGGCGGCGTGGATCGCGAAGAACGACTTGACCTCGGACAGGATGCGGTCGAACGGTCGCGTCTTGTAGCCGGACGTCGAGGTGATGGTGTTGCCGTGCATGGGATCGCACGACCAGACCACCGCCCGGCCTTCGCGCTTCACGGCCCGGATCATGTTCGGCAGATGCTCGCCGATCTTGTCGGAGCCGAAGCGGCCGATCAGCGTCAGGCGGCCCGGCTCGTTGTCGGGATTGAGCACGTCGATCAGCTTCAACAGCTCGTCTACCTTGAGCGAGGGGCCGCATTTCAGCCCGATCGGGTTCTTGATGCCGCGGAAATATTCGACATGGCCGTGATCGAGCTGGCGGGTGCGGTCGCCGATCCAGAGCATGTGGCCCGAGGTCGCGTACCAGTCGCCGGTAGTGGAATCGACGCGGGTCATGGCCTGCTCGTAGCCGAGCAGCAGCGCCTCGTGGCTGGTGTAGAAATCGGTGGCACGCAGCTCCGGATGGCTCTCGAGGTCGAGGCCGCAGGCGCGCATGAAGTTGAGCGCGTCAGAGATGCGGTCGGCCAGCTCCTTGTAGCGGCGTGACTGCGGGCTATCCTTGAGGAAACCGAGCATCCATTGATGCACGCTGCCGAGATTGGCGAAACCGCCGGTGGCGAAGGCGCGCAGCAGGTTGAGCGTCGCGGCGGACTGGCGATAGGCCATCAGCTGGCGCTGCGGATCGGGAATGCGCGCTTCCCTGGTGAAGGCGATGTCGTTGACGATGTCGCCGCGATAGCTCGGCAGCTCGACGCCGTTCACCTTCTCGGTCGGCGACGACCGCGGTTTGGCGAACTGGCCGGCGATGCGGCCGACCTTCACCACGGGGACGGCGCCGGCATAGGTCAGCACCACCGCCATCTGCAGCAGCACGCGGAAGAAGTCGCGGATGTTGTTGGCGCCGTGCTCGGCGAAGCTCTCGGCGCAGTCGCCGCCCTGGAGCAGGAAGGCCTCGCCGGCCGCAACGCGGCCCAAGGCCTTCTTCAGGTTGCGCGCCTCGCCCGCGAATACCAGCGGCGGAAAGGTCGCAAGCTGCGCCTCGACGTCGGCCAAAGCCTTGGCGTCGGGATATTCGGGCACCTGTAGCACCGGCTTGCTGCGCCAGGACTCGGGCGTCCACCGCTCGGACATCGCAATCTCTCCGTGAAGCAAAAACCACAACCTGATCTAGGGGTTGCGAGGGCCGCCTTATACACAGGCCGGCCACGTCCCGCCAGTTGTAAATCCATTTCGCAGCGCAAACCCTTGCGGCCAAAGCCGAATTCGCATTTGCTTGGGCAGGCTTGAGGAATCCGACAGGACACCGACTGCCATGGGCGCGGCACTGGATGACGTTTTCATCGACGAGATCAGCTTCCCGGCAGCCGACGGCTATGCCCTGACCGGCACCCTGTTCCTGCCGCGCGGCGCCAAGCGCCATGCCGTCCTGATCAATTCGGCGACTGCCGTGCCGCGCAAGATCTATCGGGGCTTTGCGTCCTACCTTGCCCATCGCGGCTGCGCGGTGCTGACCTACGATTATCGCGGCATCGGCGACTCCCGCCTGCCGGCGATGGTCGGCTACAACCGGCCGAAATCGCTGGTCGGCTTCAAGGCCTCGATGTCGGACTGGGCCGCGCTCGACGTCACCGCCGCGGCCAGCTGGATGCGCGAGCGCTATCATGCCCTGCCGCTCGCCTATGTCGGCCATTCCTTCGGCGGCCAGGCGCTCGGGCTGATCGCGAACAACAGCGAGATCTCGCGCGCCGCCTTGGTGGCCTCGCAGGCCGCGACATGGCGGTTGATGACCTCGCCGGAAAAATACCGGGTCTACGCCTTCATGAATTTTGTCGGCGTGCCGCTGGCCCATGCACTCGGTTACGCACCGGGCTGGGCCGGTGTCGGCGAGGATCTGCCCAAGGGCGTCTTCCTGCAATGGACCAAATGGGTCTCGAGCCCGCGCTATCTCTTCGATTCAAAGTTGCCGGCACTGGCAAATTTCGCCAATTTCAAAGGCGAGCTGCGCGCGCTGTGCTTCTCCGACGATCCCTGGGCGACGCGCCCTGCGGTCGAGCTGCTCGCGAGCGGATTCACCGCGATCAAGCCGGAGGTGCTGACGGTCAAACCGTCCGACGTCGGCGCCAAGGGAATAGGTCATTTCGGCTTCTTCCGCCCCGAGCACCGCGACACGCTGTGGCGCGGCGTCGCGGAATGGATTCAGGGGGAATGAGGCTGTTCACCTCTCCCGAACGGAGAGGTGAAGCGGAGCAAGCCGACCCAGCTCCATCTCATCATCCACTATCGGATGATCGTCGTCAGCGACGAGTAGCGCCGGTTCGGCTTGGCGTCGCCAGGTGCGAACTGCGCGAAGGCGTCGCTGACGCGGACGGCCGGAGGCGTGTCGCTCGCGAACCGAAACTCCTTCGGCCGCGGTGCATAGAAGCTGGCGCGGTAATAAGCGTCGTCGAAACGCGCCTCGCCGACGCCGAACAATGCGTCACAGACCAGCAGGAGCGCGTAGACTCCCGCGACCGCTGCGACGATCTCCCTGAGAATTGTCATGCTGATGCCCTGCCCTTTTGCGGGCAGGATGCCGATCGGTTCCAAAGACCTGGTTTAAGGCGCCGTACTTCTTGTCAGGAGCGTTTGCCCGCGCTGAACCGATTGCAGACAATTCTATCGATCTCAAAAGAAGAGCTCGCCCGACCGGACGCTCAGGCGGGCTCCAAGATTGGCCGCTCGGAGGTCGGCCAGCCAGATCAGCCGTGCTCGGCCTCCTTGCCATGGCCGCTTTCGCTGAGGCGGTCGACCCAGGCGATGCCGATCGCCGAGATGATGAAGGTCAAGTGAATCAGCACCTGCCACATCACCCCGGTCTCGGTGAAATTGCTCCGCGTCGTGCCGAGATTGCCGGCCTCGATGAAGGTCCTGAGCAGCGAGATCGAGGAGATGCCGATGATCGCCATCGCGAGCTTGATCTTGAGCACGCTGGCATTGACGTGGCTGAGCCATTCCGGCTCGTCCGGATGCCCGCTCAGGTTCAGGCGGGAGACGAAGGTCTCGTAGCCGCCGACGATCACCATCACCAAGAGGTTCGAGATCATGACGACGTCGATCAGCCCGAGCACGACCAGCATGATCTGCTGCTCGCTGGCGTCGAACGAATGCACGACGAGGTGCCAGAGCTCCTTCAGGAACAACAGCACATAGACGGCCTGCGCGACGATGAGGCCGATATAGAGCGGCAGTTGCAGCCAGCGCGAGCCGAAGATCAGCTTCGGAAACAGGCCGACCGGCGGCAGTGGCGCGGCCGAAAGTGCTTTGGGTTCAGACGTCATTGATCACTCCGGATTAGACTGCATGCGCCTTTAGAGACTCGCGATGACGGGTGCGAGCTCGAGCGAGCCCCGATAGATCATCTCGAAAGCCACGTAAATGATGATGGCGAGGCCGACATAGGCGACCCAGCGATGCTTCTGGAGCACGCGGCCGAGCAGATCGGCGGCGACGCCCATCATCGCAACCGACAGCAGCAGGCCGAAGACGAGGATGTAGGGATGCTCGCGCGCGGCGCCCGCGACCGCAAGCACGTTGTCGAGCGACATCGAGACGTCGGCGGCGACGATCTGCACCGCCGCCTGGCCGAAGGTTTTTCCTTGCACCGGCGCAGCTTCCGCGCCGCCATGGCTGAAGGCGAGCTGCCGCGAATGCGCAGACTGCTCGCGCAATTCGCGCCACATCTTCCAGCACACCCAGAGCAGCAGCACGCCGCCGGCGAGCAGCAGGCCGATGATCTGCAGGAGCTGGGTCGCGACGCCGGCAAAGACGATGCGCAAGCCCGTGGCCGCGGCGATGCCGACGATGATGGCGCGGCGGCGCTGCTCGGCCGGCAATCCTGCCGCGGCGAGACCGATGACCACGGCGTTGTCGCCGGCGAGCACGAGGTCGATCAGGATGACTTGGAACAGCGCGGTCAGCGCTTCGGGCGTGATGAATTCGGTCATGTTTGATCATTCTTCGATGCCGACAGATCGAGCCAATGCGGCTTGCGACGTTCGATCCAGTCGAAGACCTTTGAACGGGAGGAGCGCAGCGCAGGCACATCCTCGGCGAGCAGCGCGAGGCCGAGCGGCAGCATCCAGACGCCGAGCACCGGCAGGAAGGCGAGCACACCGCCGACGATCAGCAGCGCGCCCGAGGGAATCCTGACCCAGCGGCTGGTCGGCTTGAGCAGATAGGTCAAGGTGTTGCTCATGCGCGGCGGCAGGCGGTCGACGAGCTTGGCCAGGCGCGGGTCTCCACCGGCGATCTGGTCGGCGTTCCCCTCGGTTTGCCTGGCGCGCTCGTTCGAAACCGTGCTCATGCTTACTCCTTCGAGGCGGCCTGCAGCTTGGGGCCCGCCGCACTCGCCACAACCGGCTTCGCGCGCGGCAACACCAGCGTCAGCAAGCGCAACAATTTGATCGCCTGGACTTCGTGGGGATGGACGTCCTCGTCTGCGGCAGCAACGCGCTCCGACAGCTCCACCAGATGCGACGAGAGTGGCAGGTTCGAAACCGGTCGCAGCGTATCGATCACCACGTTGGCGAAATCCGGCTCTTCGAGCCGTTCGGCGAGTTCGTCAAACATCGCACAGAGCCGTTCGTCGGCGATGTGCGGCGCCAGCTTGCGGTCTCTGATGAAGCGGATCACCTCGTCGCGTTCGACCGGCGAGACGCGCCGGTCGGCGACCGCAACAAGCGCGCCGACGATCACCACGGCGGCCGCGGCCTGCTCGTTCAGGCTGGACGGTTCCGTGATCTCGATCTGATTTGAGGTTTTGGCGTCGGACATCGTAGCTCCCTTAATTTGCGAAATGGCCGCACGGAGCTGCGATGGGGACGAATGGTCGGAGAGAACAAAACAGGGGCCCGACAATCGGCCGATCCATCGCATTCGCGCGGGACAGGTCATCCGACATCACGAGGTTTGCCGACATCTGTCGGCGTCCTCGCCAGAGGGGCCCGGATTCTTGTTCGCCCCAGAGATAACGGCGGGCCTGTTGGAATCAAGGCGAGGACACTGCGACTAGCCGCCGCATCGGTTCCCTCGTCACGAATTGTGTTGCGGACGCGCTGCAAAGCGACGGCATCGCAACCTTGTCATGTGGGATTGCTACATCTGCGAATTCAGGAACGAGCGCTTTCGTTGGACGCAGCGCTCCGGCACCGTCATAGCGCCCACGCAAGCTTCGGCAACGATATTGCCATTCCTGAATTCGGGAGATCGTGGAGCAGCGCATGAATCGCATCACATCCTGCGCCGGCTGCGGCCATCCGCTTGTCCCGATGCTGACGGCCAAAGGCCGCACAGAGCCGAGCTGCCTCTGGTGCGAAGGCTTCGACGCGCGCGCGATGGACATGGCGAAATGGGCTGACAGCCCGTTCGGCAAGCCCGAGCCGGGGCTCCCTCGATCGTTCGACTGAACCGTACCAGCGCGCGTCGGGCGGCCGGGACGGCTGCATGCGCTTTGCAGGGTATGGCGACAAATTAGACAGGACGAATAGCTTCGCCCACTTGCGGCTTGCGCGGACAGGTCGGGCGAGTTCGGCGGCACCTATTGTCTAACCTCAGGTGCAATCTCGATTATTTGCGCACCACGTGCAGCCGGCGGGCCGACACGCCGCATTGCGCTCCGGCTGGCCTGAAATTCGCAAGACAGCATCAGGCCAAGTCCCTGCCCGGCCACGATGAGGAGCGGCAAGTTACGTGCGCTCGGCTCCGGGATGAACGGCCTCAGATCGGAGAATGCCATGAACGTGCATGCTGCCGGAGACATCAGATTCACCGGCCTCACCCATCCGAACGGCGCCCGGCTGCGTCTCAACGATCAGGACTTCGTGGCGATCGATCGCGACAGGAATGCAAAGTTCGAGGCGACCTACCGGCCGCAGGCGCTCTACAACCGCGCCAATGAAGGATTTCACGCCAACAACGAGACCTTCCTGCTGCACGAGGTCGCGACCAATCTGCCGATCTACCGGCCCGACACCGGCCCCACCGATTTCCATCTGCATCTGCCGCCCGGCGGCTTTCAGCTCGTGCTGGTCACCTCGGGCGCGTTCACCTTCGACTATGATGGCCGCTGGTACAATGTCGGCCCGGGCGCGGTGATGCTGCAAAGCGCGATCGTGCATCGCCAGCTGTTCTACACCTGGTCGGGCTTGCCCACCGAAGAGAATTTGAAGACACCGCAGACGGTGGTGCCCGATCCGATCTCGATGGGCTATTCCGGCAAATTCCTCGAAGCCTTCATCACCGATCCCACCACCTTTCCGAATCCGACCATTGTCGGTCCGGATCAAATCAATGAGGACGAAACGCCGCGCGTGGCCTGGAGCCATCCGCTGCATGACCGCCCGGCCGATGCCGGCTTCTGGCTTCAGGATCCCCTGGCGCTCGACGCGCTGTTCAAGCTGCTCACCGATGGTTCTGTCAGATCGGCGATGCCGGTTTACGTGCGCGACATCGGCATCGAGATTCCGAGCGGGCATCTCGTCACGGGCCACATCATCGCGACCGACCCACGCGGCCACGCACTCTTGCCGAAGAGCACGTCTGCCGCGGCGGACGCGACCTGTTTTGGAAAGGGCGAGGTCGTGATCTATCGCGTCATTCGCGGCACGGCCGAGTTCAAGAAAAAGTCCGGCGAGAGCTTTGAACTCTCTGCCGGCGACGTGGTGACGGCGGGCAAGGATTCCATCAGCCTCATCGGCGTCGGCGAAAACACCCAGGTCCTCCGCCTCGGCCTGCTCAAGGGCATGAACGAGCTGCGCAGCTGGACGGCGACACAGCGGGACGAGATCGACGGCCTCGCCGGCCAGATCATCACGCACAAGGACATTCGTCCCCTGCGCACCGAAGGCAAGCCGGTCGGATATTTGTACGGCTGAGGCGAGCTGCGTTTTGGCAAGTCAGTATTGACCGGCTCTTCACCTCTCCCGTAGGGAGAGGTGAACTGAGCCCCTACTCTGCCGCCTGCCGTACGTGCCGAGCGGTCGGCGTGCGCATGGTGACGAGCTCTTCGGCCGCGGTCGGATGCAGCGCGATGGTCGCGTCGAAATCGGCCTTGGTCGCCTTCATCTTCACCGCGATTGCGACGGCTTGCGTGATCTCGGCGGCGGCATCGCCGACGATGTGGCAGCCGAGCACGCGGTCGGTCGCGCCGTCGACCACGAGCTTCATCAGCACGCGGGTGTCGCGGCCGGACATGGTCGCCTTGATGGGCCGGAACGTCGTCTTGTAGATGTCGACGTGGCTGAATTGCGCGCGCGCCTCGGTTTCCGTCAGGCCAACCGTGCCGACCTCAGGCTGCGAGAACACCGCCGTCGGTATGTTGGCGTGATCGACCTGCACCTCGCGCTTGCCGAACACCGTGTCGGCGAAGGCATGGCCCTCGCGGATCGCAACCGGCGTCAGGTTGAAGCGGTGGGTGACGTCGCCGATGGCGTAGATGCTGTCGACCGAGCTCCTGGAGAAATGGTCGACCGCGATGCCGCCGTTCTTCGGGTTGATGGCGACGCCGGCATTCTCCAGGCCGAGATTGGCGAGGTTCGGATGGCGGCCGATCGCGAACATCACCTGGTCGGAGGCGAGGCTCGAGCCGTTCGACAAATGCGTGGTGAAGTCCTCGCCGTGGCGGTCGACCTTGGTCACGGTGCAACCGGTGAGGATGGTGATGCCCTGCTTCTCCATCTCGGCGCGGACGTGGGTCCGGACATCCTCGTCGAAGCCGCGC
Organism: Bradyrhizobium agreste; assembly: GCF_016031625.1. Classification (GTDB taxonomy): domain Bacteria; phylum Pseudomonadota; class Alphaproteobacteria; order Rhizobiales; family Xanthobacteraceae; genus Bradyrhizobium; species Bradyrhizobium agreste. The sequence continues at coordinate 401,081 of NZ_JACCHP010000002.1, forward strand.
AGAATGTTGTCGCCGCGATAGATCACCGTGACGTCGGAGCCGAAGCCGGCGAAGATGCCGGCGAATTCAAGCGCGATATAGCCGCCGCCCTGGATCACGATCCGCTTCGGCAGCTTCTTCAGATGAAACGCCTCGTTGGAGGAGATCACGTGCTCGATGCCGGGGATCGCCGCGCCATGGTTGGGCGCGCCGCCGGTGGCGATCAGGATGTACTTCGCCGTGATCTTCTTGTCGTTCTCGAGCAGACGGACGGTATGCTTGTCCTCGATCACCGCGCGGCTCTTGACGATCTGCGCGCCGGATTTCTCGACGTTGGTGGTGTAGGCCGCCTCCAGCCGCGCGATCTCCTTGTCCTTGTTGGCGATCAGCGTCGGCCAGTCGAAGCTTGCGGGTGGAACAGTCCAGCCGAAGCCGGCGGCGTCCTCGAGCTCCTGACGGACATGCGAGCCGATCACGAACAGCTTCTTCGGCACGCAGCCGCGGATCACGCAGGTGCCGCCCATGCGGTACTCTTCCGCGATCATGACGCGGGCACCGTAGCCGGCCGCGATGCGGGCGGCACGCACGCCGCCCGAGCCGCCACCGATGACAAAGAGGTCGACGTCGAAATCAGCCATTGTCCACTCCGACCCCTTTTCAGGAACGCCCTTTCAAATAGGTGCGCTCAGATCTCCTTGCCACGCTTGCGCATCTCGGCGCGGAAGGCGCCCATCACGGTTTCCGAGAAGCTCTGGGCCCAGCTGTTCATGAACGCCATGCTCTGCCCGATCGCGCGCGGCTCGGCCTCGATCAGCTTCTTGCCGAGCGGCGACTTGTAGAAGGCGACGAGGTCCTTCAGCTCCTGCTCGGTGAACTCGCTGGCATAAATCTGCGCCATGCCTTCGCCGATCTCGTTCTGGCGGCCGTTGAGCTGCTGGGCCACGATCGGCGCGACTTCGTTGAGCTCCTTCTGGTAATTGAGGTTCTGCTGGATCAGCGCGCCCTTGGTCTTCTCGACCATGCCCGGCACGGCGCCCGCATACATCCCGGCGGCGTTCTTGATCTGCAGGATCTCCTTGGCCGCCGCGATCGCGGCCGGCGAGGCCTTTGGCTGGGCCGGCGCCGCGGGAGCCTTCTGGCCCGCCTGCTGCGCCACGGCCGGGGCGGCCGAAACGGCCAATCCCGCAGCGAGAGCCGCAGCCGGCAAGAATTTCAACATGGTCTTCATTCCTGGTCTCCTTTCGGCTTGCGCCGTTCAATCACGCGGATTCCGCCGCCGCCCGCCAGAACCGCCGAGCTGGCCAGGCCGATGAACAGCCCGTGCTCGACCACGCCGGGAATGGCGCTCAACGCCTTGGCGAGACCGGGGGGATCGGTAATGCGTCCGAGCTGGGCATCGACGATCCAGTGGCCGCCATCGGTGACGAAAACGTGGCCGTCCTTGGCCTTGCGGACCGCCATTTGCCCGGAAACGCCGCATTCGGCAAATGCCTTTTCGATCGCGCGGCGCGTCGCACCGAGTCCGAACGGGATGACCTCGACCGGCAGCGGAAACTTGCCGAGCGTCGACACCCATTTGCTGTCGTCGGCAATCACGATCATGCGATCCGAAGCGGCCGCCACGATCTTCTCGCGCAACAGCGCTCCGCCGCCGCCCTTGATCAGATTGAGCTCGGGATCGATCTCGTCGGCGCCGTCGATCGTGAGGTCGAGATGGTCGATCTCATCCAGCGTCGTCAGCTTCACGCCGCAGCGTTCCGCATCGGCCCGCGTCGCCTCGGAGGTCGGCACGCCGATGACCTTGAGCCCGGCGGCGACGCGCTCGCCGAGCAGCTCGACGAAATGCTTGGCGGTGGAGCCGGTGCCGAGCCCGAGCTGCATGCCGTCGCGCACCTCCTCCAGCGCACGCGCCGCAGCCTGCCGCTTCAACTGGTCCATGGTCACGTGTGCGCCTGCCTTGTGAAGTCTCGAACATGCGGCCGATTCCGGCCGCTTTCGGGCGCCTATGTAGCCTCGTTTTTCCCAGGAGAACAGGGCCTGGAACAGGGTCTGGGAACAGGCCTATAAGGTGATCTTATGGGCCCGCCCCTTGCGCGGATAGGACCAGGCCGGTAGCGCTTGGATCATGACCTCCTTCAAGAAGTCCCCTCACACCATCGTCTTCGATCTCGACGGCACGCTGGTGGATACCGCGCCCGACCTGATCACCGCCCTGAATTACGTGCTCGACCGCGAAGGCCTGCCGCCGGTGCCGATGGCCTCGGCCCGCAACATGATCGGCGCCGGCGCCCGCAAGCTGATTGAGCGAGGCCTGGAAGCAGAGGGCCGCACGGTCACGCCTGCGGACATGGACCGGATGACCGCGGATTTCATCGCGTACTACGCCGACCATATCGCGGTTGAATCCCGCCCCTTCGAGGGGCTCGAGGCCGCGCTCGACCAGTTTTCGGCAGAAGGCCACCGGCTCGCGGTCTGCACCAACAAGCTGGAATGGCTGTCGAAGCGCCTCTTGGACCAGCTCGACCTCAGCCGCCGCTTCGCGGCGATCTGCGGCGCGGACACGTTTGGCGTCCAGAAGCCCGATCCGACCATTTTTCGCGAGACCGTGGCTCGGGCCGGCGGCGATGTGAAGGCCAGCATCATGGTCGGCGACGCTGGAACCGACGTCGGCGTGGCCCGGCGGGCCGGCGTGCCCGTGATCGGGGTCAGCTTCGGCTACACCGACGTGCCGATCGCCGAGCTGAAGCCGGACCGGCTGATCCACCACATGCGCGACCTGCCGGCGGCCGCGATCAGCCTGATGACGGCTTAACTCGATGTAAGATACTGATATATCTATGGTATCCAGAATACCCCTGCATTACCACAGCCAAGAGGCCGAAGCCGGTCGCGCCGGCGGCCGTTGCTGCACCCGCACCAAGCCCACCCTTCTCTGAATCGAATGCAGGCCGGCGCTGAGTTGCGTATACCACCCGATTGTCCTAGCCGCGTCCGATGCTTAGATTGCTAGGGCCGCACCGCTGAAGCAAAGGTGCGCCCGCCGCCGTAAGGGACAAGGCATTTGCTTATGAACGGACTTCCTGCGAGCCCCCGCGCCGCGCTGTCGAGCGCGATGACCGATCCGTTCGGGCGGACCATCACCTACTTGCGCGTCTCCGTCACCGACCGCTGCGACCTGCGCTGCTTCTACTGCATGTCGGAAGACATGACGTTCCTGCCCAAGGCGGACCTGCTGACGCTGGAGGAGCTCGATCGGCTCTGTACGGCCTTCATCGCCAAGGGCGTGAAGAAGCTGCGCCTCACCGGCGGCGAGCCTTTGGTCCGCCGCAACGTGATGTCGCTGGTGCGCTCGTTGTCGCGGCATCTGTCCAGCGGCGCGTTGAGCGAGCTGACGCTGACCACCAACGGCACCCAGCTTGCCAAGCACGCGCGGGAGCTCGCCGATTGTGGCGTCCGCCGCATCAACGTCTCGCTCGACACGCTTGATCCCAGGAAGTTTCGCGAGATCACCCGCTGGGGCGAGATCGACAAGGTGCTGGAAGGCATCGAGGCCGCGCGCGCCGCAGGGCTTGCCGTCAAGATCAACGCCGTCGCACTGAAGAACCTCAACGAGGACGAGCTGCCTTCGCTGATGCGCTGGGCCCACGGCAAGGGCATGGGCCTGACGCTGATCGAGGTGATGCCGATGGGCGAGATCGGATCGGGCCGCATTGATCAATATCTGCCGCTGTCGCTGGTGCGCGCCCGCCTCGCCCAGCAGTTCACGCTGACGGATCTGGCCGAGAGCACCGGCGGTCCGGCCCGCTATGTCAGCGTCGCCGAGACCGGCGGCAAGCTCGGCTTCATCACGCCGATGACCCATAATTTCTGCGAATCCTGCAACCGGGTGCGCATCACCTGCACGGGAACGCTGCACACCTGCCTCGGCCACGAGGATGCTTCGGATCTGCGCAAACCTCTGCGTGCATCTGACGACGACATGCTGCTTGCGGATGCGATCGACCGCGCCATCGGGCTGAAGCCCAAGGGCCACGATTTCATCATCGACCGCCGCCACGACCGTCCCAGCGTCTCCAGGCACATGAGCGTCACCGGCGGCTGACGGCGCGCCCCGCGCTCGCCGACCTAAGCTTTTGCGATCTTAAGCTTTTGACGGCGCGTCAATTTGTCCATTTTCCGATTGACGGCACGCCAAGCCGCTGGTTTGGTGCGACCGCCTTTGCTTGCCCGGCAACATAAGCCGGCCCGCCCCGTTGGCGGTCGCGGTCAAGACGGCAAGGCGCGAGGGGAGGACTGACGCTGCAATCGCTTAGGAATACGATCCGTGCGCTCGTATGCTTTTCGCACGCGAGCCGAGCGATGCTTGTTGAAGCCTTCCGTGAAGTATTAGGCCGCGACGGAGAGAGAGTAAGATGCGTCCATTGCTGGCGCTGAGTAACGCCATCGACGCCCTCAACGAAAAGATTGGGTACGTCTGTAACCTGCTCGTGCTCCTGGCCTGCCTGGTCAGCGCGGCCAACGCCATGATCCGCTACGCCTTCAACGACTCTTCGAACGGCTGGCTGGAGCTGCAATGGTACATGTTCGCAATTCTCGTGATGTTTGGTTCGGCCTACACCTTCAAGCGCAATGAGCATGTGCGGGTCGAGATCTTCTATCTGACCCTGTCCGAGCGTGGCCAGCTCTGGCTCGACATGATCGGCACCCTGTTCTTCCTGATTCCCTCCTGTCTCCTGCTCGCCTATCTGTCCTGGCCGTTCTTCATGCAGGCCTACAGCGTCGGCGAGATGTCGGCCAACGCCGGCGGTCTCATCCGCTGGCCCATCAAGTTCGTGATCCCCGCCGGCTTCGTGATGCTGGCGATCCAGGGTGTTTCCGAGGTCATCAAGCGTATCGCGGCTCTCCAGGGCTATGTGACGATCGACGCCAAGTACGAGAGGCCGACCCAATGATTACGCTGGAGATGATGCCGCCGTTGATGTTCGGCGGCCTGGTTCTGGCGATGCTGATCGGCTTCCCGGTGGCGTTCACGCTGGCCGCCGTCGGCCTCTCCTTCGGCTTTCTCGCCATCCACCTCGGCTTCTTCGACCTCAACTTCCTCCAGGCGATTCCCGGCCGCGTGTTCGGCAGCGTGCTCGCCAACGAGCTCCTGCTCGCGATCCCGTTCTTCACGTTCATGGGCGCCATATTGGAGAGATGCGGCCTCGCCGAGGACATGCTGGATTCGATGGGCCAGCTGTTCGGCCCGATCCGCGGCGGCCTCGGCTATTCCGTCATCATCGTCGGCTTCATCCTCGGCGCCATCACCGGCACGGTGGCGGCGCAAGTGATCGCCATGGCGCTGATCTCGATGCCGGTGATGATCCGTTACGGCTACAACATGCGCTACATCACCGGCGTGCTGGCGGCCTCCGGCACCATCACGCAGCTGGTGCCGCCCTCGCTGGTGCTGATCGTGCTCGCCGACCAGCTCGGCAAGTCGGTCGGCGACATGTATCTTGGCGCCTGGGGCCCCTCCGTGTTCCAGATCGTTCTGTTCGCCGGCTACACCTTCGTCCTCGGCCTGATCAAGCCGAGCCATGTGCCGGCGGTGCCGCTGGAGGCGCGCACGCTGACGGGCTGGGCGCTGTGGAAGAAATGTCTGAAGGGCATCATCCCCTCGGCTGTGCTGATCTTCGTCGTGCTCGGCACCATGATGATGGGTCTCGCAACGCCGACCGAGGCCGGCGCGATGGGCGCCATCGGCGCGATCGTGCTCGCCGCGATCCACCACAAGGACTTCTCCTCGACCGACAACAAGATCTTGCTCCTCGGCGTGATCGCGGCCGGCATCGGCACCATCGTCGCGATCCTGTATAGCGAGAACCTGATCTTCAAGATCGCCTTCGCTCTGACTTATTTCGCGATCACGTGGATCTGTATCCGGGCCGCACGCATCCCCGAGCTGCGCGACCTGATCACGCAGGGCTACCAGTCCACCATGCGCCTCACCTGCATGGTCACTTTCATCCTGATTGGGTCGACCTGCTTCTCGGTGGTGTTTCTCGGCGTCTCCGGTGGCGTCTGGCTGGAGCATCTCCTGACCTCCCTGCCCGGCGGCGTCTGGGGCTTCCTGATCTTCATCAATCTCTTCATCTTCTTCCTGGCGTTCTTCCTCGACTTCTTCGAGATCGCCTTCATCATCCTGCCGATGATCGCGCCGATCGCGCAGAAGATCCTCGCGCCGGTGGTGGGACCGGATGCCGCCCTGATCTGGTTCGGCGTGATGCTCTGCGTCAACATGCAGACCTCATTCCTGCATCCGCCGTTCGGCTTCGCGCTGTTCTACCTGCGCGGCGTCGCGCCGAAGGAAGTGAAGAGCTCCGATATCTACTGGGGCGCCGTGCCCTGGATCGGCTTGCAAATGATCATGGTGCTGCTGGTGATCATCTTCCCGTCCGTGGTGACGGGCCTGCTCGACAAGCCGCTAAGCGTCGATCTCGACAAGGTCAAGATCGAGGTGCCGCAGATCGAGCTGCCGCCGCTGGATCTCGGCCCACCGCAGAAGTAGCGGGAACGACGCTCGCCGTCATGCTCGGCCAAAGCGGCGCATGACGCGCGGCGGCGCGTGACAAGCGCCGGAATCGGAGGCATACCGGGCCGTCCCCACCCGCATGGATGGCCGCTCATGCCCCGATCGTACCCCGCTTCCACGTTCCTTGGCGCGTTGATCGCCTCACTCTGGCTGGCATGTGCCGCAACGCTGGCGCACGCCGAGCCGGTCGCCGACGTCCATGCGCTGGCGCAAAAGGAGCAGCAGCCGCTGCTCGACACGCTGCGCGATCTCGTCAGCATCGAATCCGGCAGCAAGGACATCGCGGGCCTGAACCAGATCGCCGAGCGTGTCGCCGGTCAGCTCAAGCAGCTCGGCGGCACGGTGGAGATCCTGCAACCCACCGACATCTATCGCCTCGACGACACCCCCGAGAAGATCGGCCCCGCCGTCCACGCCGTATTCAAGGGCACCGGGACCAGGAAGATCATGTTGATTGCCCACATGGACACGGTGTACCTGAAGGGCATGCTGAAGGACCAGCCGTTCCGCATCGACGGCGACAAGGCCTACGGCCTCGGCATTGCCGACGACAAGCAGGGCGTCGCGCTCATTCTCCATACCGTGGCCTTGCTGCAGAAGCTGAACTTCAGGGATTACGGCACGCTCACGGTGCTCACGAACGGCGACGAGGAGATCTCCTCGCCCGGCTGGCGCAGCACCATCACCAGGCTCGCATCGGACCAGGACGTGGTGTTCTCGTTCGAAGGCGGCGGGACCGACGGCACGCTGCGCCTCGCCACCAGCGGCATCGGCTCGGCCTATCTCAGCGTGCACGGCAAGTCGTCACATGCCGGCGCTCGGCCCGAAGGCGGCGTGAATGCGCTGTACGAGCTCTCGCACCAGGTGCTGCAGATGAAGGACCTGTCCAAGCCCGAGCAGGGCCTGAAGCTGAACTGGACGGTGTCCAAATCAGGCACCAACCGCAATGTGATTCCTGCCGAGGCCACCGCCCAGGCCGACGCACGCGCGCTCAAGGTGTCCGACTTCGACGAGCTGCAGAAGGCGCTGCAGGACAAGATCAAGAATCGCCTGCTGCCCGATTCCAAGGTCGACCTGAAGTTCGAGGTGCGCCGCCCGCCGCTCGAAGCCAGCGAGGCCTCGCGCCGCGTGGCGGCCCATGGCAAGACGATCTATGGAGAGATCGGACTATCCCTCAAGGTCGACGAGAAGGCGACCGGCGGCGGCACCGACGCGGCTTTCGCCGCGCTGCAGTCCAAGGGAGCCGTGGTGGAAGGCATGGGCCTGTCGGGCTTCGGCGCGCACTCCAACGATGCCGAATATGTGCAGGTCGACAGCATCGTGCCGCGGCTGTATCTGGCGACACGCATGATCATGGACCTCTCCACCGGCAAGCTGAAATAGCGGCGCTTCTTCCCTTCTCCCCTTGCGGGAGAAGGTGGCGCGAAGCGCCGGATGAGGGGTTGTCTCAGCGCACCCAACTGACAGAGGGACTCGCGGAGAGAACCCCTCACCCGTCTCGCCGCCAATGCGGCGAGCCACCCTCTCCCGCAAGGGGAGAGGGTGCAGCGTCAATACGGCGCGAGCTTTGGCACACCGTCACCGCCTTCTCCGCCAGCCGGAACCGCAGTGTGAACTCCGCACCGCCGCCGGCGAGATTCTGCACCGCGACCGTGGCGGCGTGATCGTCGGCCACGGCGCGCACGATCGACAGTCCCAGCCCTGCGCCGTCGCTGCGCCGGCGGTCGGCGCGCCAGAAGCGCTGGAAGATCAGCTCGCGCTCAGCCTCCGCGATGCCGGGGCCGGAATCGCGCACGCGCACCGAACCGTCCTCGCCCACCTCGACCTCGACGGTGGTGCCCTCCGCCGTGAACTTGATGGCGTTTTCGGCAAGATTGAACACTGCACGCTGCAGCATCTCCGAATTACCGTGGATCACGACCGGCGCGTCGGTGCCCTTCAGCGCGATGTCCTTGCGTTGCGCGATCGCGAACGGGGCGATCGAGCCGACCACCTCGGCACAGACGGCGCGCAGATCCGCGGTCTCGCCGGGATCGAGCACCAGGGTGTCGAGCTCGGCGATCTCCAGCAGCTGGGCGACGATCCGGCTCATGGCCTCGATGTCGGCATGCAGCGCCTGCCGTTCCGCGCCGTCGCCGAGCGTCTCGATCCGCGTGCGCAGGATCGCGAGCGGCGTGCGCAATTGATGCGCGGCGTCCGCCGTGAACTGCCGCTGCACGCGAAAGCCGGCCTCGAGACGGTCGAGCGCCTGGTTCACGGCGGTGACCAGCGGCACGATCTCACGCGGAATCCGCGCGGTCGGCAGCCGGATGTCGGTGCGCGCGGGGCCGATATTGCTGGCCTCCTCGGAGGCCTTCCACAGCGGCGCGATCGCCCGGCGGAAGATGACGATGTCGGTGGCAAGCAGGACCAGGAGGATGGGGATGGTGATCCACCCGACCCGCCGGAAGAAGTTCGAGATGATGTCGTCGATGATGACGTCGCGGTGCGCGAGATCCTCGGCAACCTGGATGCGCACCGTCCTGCCGGCAATGTCCCGGGTGACGCCGGCACCGGAGATGGTCTCGGAGAAGCGTGTTGGCGCCGCAGCGGCGGAGCGCCGGTGCGAGGAGACCAGCAATCTTCCGTCGGAATCGCGGATGTCGAACTGGTAGCGGCCGTAAGCGTCCGAATAAAGCCCCTTGAGGCTGTCGGGCAGGTTGAAGGTCAAGGTGCCGTCCGGCTGCAGGGCGATGCGCTCCGCCAGCACCTCGGCCTGCGCGCGCATGGCATCGCGATGCAGCTGGTCGATCTCGGAGTTGAGCAGCCAGAACAACACCAGCGGCAGGAAGATCGCGACCACCGCGACCGCGACGATGTGCAGGAACACGATGCGCGAGATCAGCGATTTGAAGGTCAGCGATCCGGCGCGGCCCGCGGCGGGCACGCTATTTCTCCTCGGTCATGAGATAGCCGACGCCACGGATGGTATGGATCACGACCTTGGCGCCATGCTCGGCCAGCTGCTTGCGCAGCCGCGACACATAGACCTCGACCGCGTTGGAGGCGACTTCGCCTTCGAGCCCGAAGATGTGGTCCTCGACGTTCTTCTTCGGCACCACCCGCCCCTGCCGGCGCAGCAGGATCTCGAGCACCGAGGTCTCGCGCGCGGAGATGATCCGCGGCTGGTCGTCGACGAAGATCTGCCGGCTCTCGGTGTCGTAAACGAGGTTGGCGAGACTGAGCGAACGGCCGAGCAACTGGCCGGGCCGGCGCAGGATGGCCTCCAGCCGCGCCACCAGTTCCTCCATCGCAAACGGCTTGACGAGGTAGTCGTCGGCACCGCTGCGCAGGCCGCTGACGCGGTCCTGCACCCCGCCGCGCGCGGTCAGCACCAGCACCGGCAGCGGCTCCATCTTGAGGCGCAGCTCGCGCAGCACCGACAGGCCGTCGCCGTCGGGCAGGCCAAGGTCGAGGATCATCGCGGCATAGCTCACGCTGCTCACCGCCTCGCGCGCCTCGGCCGCGCTGCCCACGATATCGCTCTCATAGCCGGCCTTCGCCAGCCCGCCGGCAACGAGCCGCGACAGCTCGGCATTGTCCTCGACGATCAGAAGGCGCATCGAAGTCCCGTCAGAAAGTCCGGTGTCATCGTACGGCTCGCGCCGCAACGATGCCCTCTTCCACCATTCCGCGCGCTTGAGCCAGTGAAAAAGCAGCCGGCTAGCCAGTCAAGGCTCTTGTCAGCTTCGTGTAAGCCGATCAGATGTGGTTTGGTGATTTGGGTCAGGCCAGCGGAATTCGGCCTCACGATGAAAGGATGAGCTTCATGAGCAAACCGTCGAAAACGGAGAGCGAGCTGATTGCAATGGCCCGAGCCGAGTTGAAGGCTCACGCCGACTGTCCGGACGCAATGACGATTTCCATCATTCGCGACGGCAGCTCCTGGGAGTTTCGGGCCAGCGCAGATCAAGCCACGGCGGATCGGCCAGGTTATCCGGAATGTGTGGCCCTGCTGGTTCAGATCGGCGATCACCTCAGCAAGCAGTACGAAGTCGAGGGTTAGAGGGAGCTCGACCAACTGCGCGCATGTCGATCTCGGAGCATCTCCTCGATCGCCATCGTCGGAGCCGCCGCGAGCCTACTTTAACGGCCGCTGCGGCAGATTGTCCATTTTTCGGTTGACCAGGACGGTAAAGCTGCCTTGCTTCACGCTGGCCGCCCTCCGGCTTTCGTTGTGGGCGCAGACGCCGCCCTGATCTGGTTCGGTGTCATGCTCTGCGTCAACATGCAGACCTCTTTCCTGCATCCCCCCTTCGGCTTCGCCTTGTTCTACCTGCGCGGCGTGGCGCCGAAGGAGGTCAAGAGCTCGGACATCTACTGGGGCGCAATGCCCTGGATCGGCCTGCAGGCGATCATGGTCGCGGTTGTCATCGCCTTCCCGATCACGATGACGGCACTGCTGGATGCACCAGTGAAAGTGGACCTCGACAAGATCAAGATCGAGATTCCCGACGTCGAGCTGCCACCGCCAGTCGATTTAGAAGGCACAGCAGCATAGCTGCCAGCACGATCATCGAGCCGAGGAGATTCCCGACAGCCTGCCCCATCAGCAGCACAACGGCCGTGAGGGCCTGCGGCCGGTATGTCTATTGAGCGGTCCTTTACGCGGCCTTCTCAATCCTTCTGGAAGAGAACAATCATCCTTGGCACCATCGTATCCCGAGGCCGCGGGGGACGCCTTTTGCGACACGATCGGCGGACGTGGTTGCCGCAGCGCCTCGTCCCTCGCTGCTCTGAGTGAGCGGCTCTTCTCGCGCAAGCCGGCGAACAGGCTCCTTGCCCAAGATCCCATCCCTGCGAAGGACGTGTAGTTTCGCCAACCCTCCATGATCAGCACGCGCAATGGTCGTCAGGCAGCGGTCTGCTTCCGCGCGGCCTCCATTCTTCGGAATAGCTCCAGCCACCGCTGCTCTTTCGGAGAGAGCGGTAGCTCGGAATGTCGCCAAGCCGGTTTGCCGTCCAGCGGAAGCTGAGCGTCCAAAAGTTCGAATTCGGTCGTCTCCTCAGGGGTAAGGCCTGCTAGGACTCGGCGACGTTTCTTATCAAGCGTGTACAAACGCGAGGTCAGCACGATCTCTCCGCTTGGCGCAACGATCGACGGAGAAACTATTGGCGTATTCCCTTTCACTGCAACACCCATCATCGTTCATCTCCCGGGCAGCAAGCTTGACCGGCAAAATGGTGCAATCGCGCAGGTCAGTTGCGAAGGAAGGCTGACTGCAGCCTCCCCTCGCCGAGCATTCACGCCGTTACACGTGGATGGCTCTGATGCAGTTGCCAGACTCGCAGAGCCGCAACAGCGGCGACGAGGATTCCGGCGATGACGTGGAGCGGTGTCACTGTTGCCTTGGCCGAGAAGTGCAGCACCCAGGGTGACACGGCGACCCAAACGCCGGCGGCTAGAGCTATCCACTCCTGCCATTCGGCGAAGATCGCCAGCGCCGCTACGGCCAGCGCAGCGATCAGGATGCCGCTCAACCAGGCATTCCAGTTGGTGGGACTTTCAGTGGCGAACCCGAAGGCCCATGGCGAGATGAACAAACCGAGGCCGATCACAAGGTTGACCCCGTCGGCGATCATCTCCTTTTTCCAGATGGTGTTCATGTTGCAACTCCTTACATTGGCTCCTTTCCCTCACACATTTTGTACAGGCCAGTCCGGCGACGGGCGAAAGCGAAACTTCCGCCCGCCCCGCGGTTACTTGCCGCTGATGGCGATCCGTTTCACCTTGTGCTGCGCGGTCGGTAACTTCGGCAGTGTCACGGTGAGCACGCCATTCTTGAAAGACGCCTCGACCTTGTCCTGATCGACATCGTCGACCGGGACGGAGCGCTCGAAGCGTCCGTAGTAGCGCTCGCTGAAGCGGCGCTCCTTGTCTTCGGTCTCGCTTCTTTTTTCGCCGCTGATTGTCAACACGCCACCCCTCAGTTCGACGTTGACATCCTTCTCCTCGAGACCGGGGAGCTCGGCGATGACGTTGACTTCATTCTCGGTCTCATTGAGTTCGAGGTTCGGCCATCCGATCGCTTGGGAGCCAAACGGAGTGACGTCGAACGTGCGGAACGCATCGTCGAACAGCCGATTCATCTCGCGATGAAGCGCGAGAAACGGATTGGCTTCGCTGCGGTGCGTACTCAGATCGCGAGAGCCGCTATTCCGGGGAATGAGATCGCGTAGTGGCATAGCTTTCCTCCTTCCTGTTTCTTCATCCTCACTTGACAAAATTCGGCCGCGCGCGGCCACGCCGCGCAGGCGGTTCGGCAGCCCGAACGGAACTCCGTCAGGCGGTCTGCTTTCCTTCGATTTGCTGGCTGTCGTTGGCGGCGGCGATTTCGATCGCGATACGACGTGGCTTCATCGCCTCTGGGACCTCACGTACCAGAGCGATCTTCAGCATGCCGTTTTCGAACGTCGCATCCTTGACCTGGACATAGTCCGCCAGGTTGAAAACGCGGCGGAACGGCCGCAGGGAGATTCCCTGGTACAGGTAGTCTTGATCACCTTTGCTGGGCTCGCGCCCCTCAACCGTAAGGGTCGATTGCTCGGCGGTGATGGTGATCTCCTCCGGGCTGAAGCCCGCCAGTGCCAGCGTGATCTGGTACTGGTTCTCACCGGTACGCGCGATGTCGTACGGCGGATGGTCGTCGTCCGCTTTCGCCGCGTCGTTGACGAGGTCGAACAGACGATCGAAGCCGACGCTCGACCGCCAGAATGGGGGCATTTCGTAAGTTCTCATAACCACATCCTCCTTGGAGCAACATGGATAGGAGCAACACCGGTCTTCCGGCGACCTTGACCGGACCCTGATGGCGTCCGGCGCCACACATGTGGCACTCAAGACCTAGAGCGGCGCGGGTTGTTTTCAAGAGCGCAATACGCGTTCGAATTGCATTTTTGCCCTCCCGGACCGGCTTCGGCCGATTGTGCGCTTCGCATCACCGCCGCTGCGGACGGCCCCCTTGGGCTGCAACCACCCCCATACTGGGGCCCCGTCGATAATCGACCGCCGGCAAGGCCATTGTCGAATTCACCGCCCGCTGATCGCCACCCACAGGAGCCCGGCACAGCTCTTATTTCTCGAAGGAACAATTCGGAAGATACGACATTTTGTGAGCGCCGCTGGCATCGCTTGGGCGCCGCTTCTGGGCCCAGGCGCATGCTCGGTTAGCTCAGCCACTTTGCTCTGAAGGAGGAATTGGAAATGAGCACCTTGTCCGTCCGATCGAATCTGCCCGCGATCCAATCGGAAGGCGGGCTCTGCCGGTACCTGACCGCCATTCGCAAGTACCCGCTGTTGGACGCCGCCGATGAAGCAATGTACGCGCGGCGCTGGCGCGAGCATGGTGATCGCGAGGCGGCCTATCGCTTGGTTACAAGCCACCTTCGACTGGCCGCCAAGCTGGCGCTGCGGTATCGCGGCTATGGTCTTCCCGTCGCTGACCTGATCTCGGAGGCGAATGTCGGCTTGATGCTGGCGGTGAAACGCTTCCAACCCGACAAAGGCGTTCGGCTTGCGACCTATGCGATGTGGTGGATCAAGGCGACGATCCACGAATATATTCTGAGATCGTGGTCATTGGTGAAGATGGGCACGACCGCCGCCCAGAAAAAGCTGTTCTTCAACTTGCGAAGGCTAAAGAGCCGAATTTCTGCGAGCGACGACGTCGACCTGTCGCCGGAGCAGGCCGAATATATCGCCGGCGAACTGAAAGTAGCCCCCCGCGAGGTCGTCGAAATGAATGGGAGAATACGGGGCGACACTTCGCTCAACCAGCCCATGACGCGGGAGGACGGGTCCGAGGAAATCCAGGAGTGGCTCGTCGATCCGGCGCCCGATCCCGAAACGCTGCTGGCTGAGTTGGAGGATCGCAACAGGCTGAGCAGCGCGCTGAACGACGCGCTCGCTGTCCTTAACCCCCGCGAGAGCCATATCGTCGGAGCGCGATTCCTGGCCGAACAGCCGAAGACCCTGGAGGAGCTTGCCGGCAGTTTCGGCGTGTCGCGCGAGCGGGTCCGGCAGATCGAGGTTCGCGCACTACAAAAACTCCGCAGCGCGATGCGCTCCCGTTTGCATGGATCTCCGCGCCTTCGCGATCGTGGCTGACGCAGCGATGTCGATGAGGCGGTGCGGGCCATTCCCGGATTGCTGGCGCTCGACCGCAAAGCCGCCCGCGCCCGGTTCGAGGAACGTTTTTCATCCGCCCGCATGGCGACGGAGTATACCCGGATCGACCAGAGCATGCTTCGCAGCCTTACGGCCAGCTCCGCCTATCGGCACTCGCTGCGCGTTCGGCCGCCCTCCGCGGACCCCGCTAGGGAAGCGCCGCCCACGGCCGTGTAAGAGAAGAGGATAGTTGAAGGGACGGACCTACCGCACTGCGGAAAGCCGGCAAGGGCGCCACTCGGTCCTGGAGTGTCTCGACAATTCGTCGCGGAAACCTCTTCGGCGATGTCGAAAAAAAATTTGCGTAGCCCCTCTTGACCTCATCTTTGCCGCGCCTAGGTCGATTTTGCCGGCGGCCGGTTCCGGCCCCGGTTTTTATGACATCGCTGAATTGTAGGGGAGGATGTGCATGCATTTCCGTCCATTGCATGATCGCGTTCTGGTGCGACGCATCGATGCCGAGGAGAGGACTGCCGGCGGCATCATCATTCCGGACACCGCCAAGGAAAAGCCGCAGGAGGGCGAGGTGATTGCCGCCGGGCCCGGTGGCCGCAACGAACAGGGCCAGCTGGTGCCGCTCGACGTGAAGGTCGGCGACCGGGTGCTGTTCGGCAAATGGTCCGGCACGGAGGTGAAGATCGACGGCAAAGAACTTCTCATCATGAAGGAGAGCGATTTGCTGGGCGTGGTCGAGAAGACCGCCGCGACGAAGAAGGCCGCGTGAAGCGCTGACACTCATTGAAGGGGAAAGGAGAGAACGTCATGGCTGCCAAGGACGTCAAATTCTCGACGGAAGCCCGCGACCGCATGCTGCGCGGCGTCGATACGCTGGCAAACGCCGTCAAGGTGACACTCGGACCGAAAGGCCGCAACGTGGTGCTGGAGAAATCGTTCGGGGCGCCGCGCATCACCAAGGACGGTGTCACCGTGGCCAAGGAGATCGAGCTCGAAGACAAGTTCGAGAACATGGGCGCGCAGATGGTGCGCGAGGTGGCGTCCAAGACCAGCGACATCGCCGGCGATGGCACGACGACTGCGACCGTGCTGGCGCAATCGATCGTCAAGGAAGGCGCCAAGTCGGTTGCCGCGGGCATGAACCCGATGGACCTCAAGCGCGGCATCGACCTCGCAGTCGAGGCGATCGTCAATGACCTCAAATCGCACGCCAAGAAGGTCACGGCGAACGACGAGATCGCCCAGGTCGCGACGATCTCCGCGAATGGCGACACCGAGATCGGCCGCTTCCTCGCCGAGGCCATGAAGAAGGTCGGCAACGAAGGCGTCATCACGGTGGAGGAGGCAAAGAGCCTCAACACGGAGTTGGAGGTGGTCGAGGGCATGCAGTTCGATCGCGGCTATGTGTCGCCCTATTTCGTCACCAATGCCGAAAAGATGCGGGCGGAACTCGAAGACCCCTACGTCCTGATTCACGAGAAAAAGCTGTCCGCACTGCAATCGATGCTGCCGCTGCTCGAATCGGTGGTGCAGTCGGGCAAGCCGCTGCTGATCATCGCCGAAGACATCGAAGGCGAGGCGCTGGCGACGCTGGTCGTCAACAAGCTGCGCGGCGGGCTGAAGATCGCGGCCGTCAAGGCGCCGGGCTTCGGCGATCGCCGCAAGGCGATGCTGGAGGACATCGCGATCCTCACCGGCGGCACGATGATCGCCGAAGATCTCGGCATCAAGCTCGAGAACGTCACGCTCAACATGCTTGGCCGGGCCAAGAAGGTGGTAATCGACAAGGAGAACACGACCATCGTCAATGGCGCCGGCGCCAAGAAGGACATCGAGGCGCGCGTTGCCCAGATCAAGCTGCAGATCGAGGAGACCACCTCGGACTACGATCGCGAGAAGTTGCAGGAGCGGCTTGCCAAGCTCGCCGGCGGCGTGGCCGTAATCCGGGTCGGCGGTGCCACTGAAATCGAGGTCAAGGAGCGCAAGGATCGTGTCGACGACGCGATGCATGCGACCCGCGCCGCGGTGGAAGAAGGCATCCTGCCGGGCGGCGGAGTGGCGCTGTTGCGTGCGCTCAAGGCGCTTGAACACGTCAAGACCGCCAACGCCGACCAAAAGGCGGGGGTCGACATCGTGCGCCGGGCGATCCAGATGCCGGCCCGCCAGATCGTCGAGAATGCCGGCGAGGACGGTTCGTTGGTGGTCGGCAAGCTGATCGAGAAGAGCGACTACAATTGGGGCTTTAACGCCGCGACTGGCGAGTACCAGGATCTGGTGCGGGCCGGCGTGATCGACCCGGCCAAGGTGGTTCGCACAGCCTTGCAGGATGCCGCGTCTATCGCCGCCCTTCTGATCACCACCGAAGCGCTCGTCGCCGAGAAACCGAAGAAGGCAGAAGCCCCAGCCGCGCCGCAGATGGACTTCTAGCCTGGCAAGTAACGGACCCACGCCCCGAACCAGGAAAGGACATATCGACGTTACCAGGAGCTGTCAGATGAGCAGAGATCGTCAGCAAAGGCTGCGTAGAAACGGAGCGGCGGCCGTGCACTGGCTGATGTTCACCCTCAGCTGCGCCACGATCGCCTGGATCAGTCTTTTTCGAACGATAGGAGGATGAGATGGTCACCGATCACATCATCATCTCCGCTCGGGCGGAGAAATCCAGGGTAGTGCTCGCGCAACGCCTGGTCCGCCGGATACTCGAGGCGTCCATCGCTGCGATCCTCCTGCTGCCGTCGCTGGCAACCTGGGGAATGGATCGTGTGCCGGGCAAACTCCTTCCGGCCGACGCGTTCGAAAAGAAGATCGCGCTCCCACCGATTCCTCATCTTGAGTCGATGCCATGGATGAAGTGGAACGATAGCGTGAATGCCAAGGTCGATACCTTGATGCCGGCGCATACGCCTTCATACTGGTTCATGGTGGCACCGCGCGAGCTTCCAGCGTCGTCGTTTGGCTCTTGAACCCGAAGATCCCCGGCGTTGGTGAACTCCGCGGCCGGATTGCTTGCAGAGCCCGATGTCGTATTTTCCACCCGGACAGGACCGGGACTTTCGCATCTGCAAGGTCCTCGCGGACGTTTTTTGCGCGATCTTGCTCGGGACCTTCGCCGTCGTCTTTTTTTCGGCTGGCTCGGCGGCATTGCCGCCTTCGTCATCCTCGAAGCTGGCCTGGTCGGAGTCGATTGGCTCATTCCGAGCAGCGATGACGCGGCCGGCGTCGTTCGCTAACGGTTTAGACCAACCCCGGCCGCCGTCAGCCCGGCTTGATCCAGTGCTCCCGAAAGGCCGTTCTCAATTCGGCCAGCTGGTCGGCTGGGCTGGCGGTTTCATGCAAAGCTGGACCAGAAGCAGATCTTCCGGGCCTGCTACGCCCTGCTGGTCGTAACCGCCCTGAAACTGTTGTGGGACGGTGTTTCCGGATATCTCGCGTGAGCCCGGGTTCGAGAAGCGAGAGCTTGGCCGTCGCGCGAAACCTTGAGCAGCTCTCCGATCATATTGTCACAGAGCAGCCTTTCACGAACAATGCGGCACAAGCGCCTGCACGCCGCTCCAGCTCCTTTCGGCCAGGCACTGCAGCACGTCCAAACAGCGCGGCACGTTGCGGCTGGAACGCGAGCATGCCGAGCAGCATGCCGGCCGCGAGATCGGCCTCACCGACTGCGATGAGGCCGCGATCCGCCTGCGTCTTGAGCCAATTCGCCAGCGTGCTTTCGGTGCGCCTGATCGCCTTCTGGTAAAAGGTCTGCGCCATCTCGGGAAAAGTCTTGCTTTCGCCGAGGATCGTGCGCTGAAGCGCGATGACCTCCTCGTCAAGGATCAACTCGCCGCAGGCGATCAGCGCCTCTCGCAACGCACCTTCGATGTCATCACCGTCGCACGCCCTGAGCCGGACCTGGGAGACGAAGCGATCCAGCCTGTCGGTGATCGTCGCCTCGAACAGTGCGGCCTTGTTCGGGATCAACCGGTAGAGCGTCTTCGTGGATACGCCGGCGCTGCGCGCCACACTTTCGATGCTGGTCGCCGCATAGCCCGCCGACGCAAACTCGTGTCGGGCGGCGTCCAGAATCACGGCACGTGTCTCCTCGTCCGATCTGGTCTGCGGCCGGCCGCGACCGCGCGGCGCCTCCGATCCGGAATGTCTCTCCGATATCTTGACCTTCGTTTTTGCCATTGCTCTCGCCTTCGTGATCGCGACGGTCAGTCATGCCTTTTGATGATGCCTGATATTCCATTGACAGTTCGAGTGTGGGGCCTATTTTGGAAAATATCAAGTTTCCTAATTATGGAGGCCCGCCATGGGCGCCCAATTCGCAACGGGTCAAGTCACCTCTCTCCAATCCGGTCGGGAACTGCAGGCCGAAACCGGGGACTCCGGGGTGCCCGCGCCGGCTCCAGCCACCGACCTCGAGCCTGTCTCTGCGAAGCAGGCAGCAAAGGTCGGGCTAAAGCGCCTCTTCCTTGCCGGCGCCGCGGTCGCCCTGCTCGCCGCCGCCTCCTGGTACGGCTGGGATTACTGGACCGTCGGACGTTTCACGGTTTCGACCGACGATGCGTATGTGAAGGCCGACAACACCACGATCTCCCCGAAGATCTCCGGCTATCTCAGCCAGGTCCTTGCCGGCGACAATCAATACGTCAAGGTGGGCCAGGTGCTGGCGCGGATCGACGACCGCGATTTCAAGGTCGCGCTCGATCAAGCCAAGGCCGACGTCGCTGCGTCTGCCGCCGCGGTCGCCAGCAAGCACGCACAGCTCGACGTGCAGCAGTCCGTGATCGATGCCGCCGAGGCGACGCTCGATGTCGACATGGCCGCGCGCGTCTTCACCGCCCAGGAAAACAAGCGCTACACCGACCTGGCGACCACAGGCTATGGCAGCCTGCAGAATGCGCAGAACGCGGAGGCGCGCGACAAGGCGGCGCTTGCCTCCATCGAGCGCGACAAGGCGAACCTCGCCTCCGCCCAAAGGCAGGTTGAGCTCCTGAAGGCGGAGCTGGCCCAAGCCGTGGCGGCAGACGCGCGTGCCAAGGCGCTCCAACGTCAGGCCGAACTCAATCTCTCCTACACCACGATCACCGCGCCGATCGACGGCATCGTCGGCAACCGCACCTTGCGCGTCGGCCAGTACGTTCAGGCCGGCACGCAATTGATGTCGCTGGTCCCGTCGAATGGCGTCTATGTAATCGCCAATTTCAAGGAAACGCAGCTCGGCCAGGTCCGCGCCGGCCAGCCGGTCGAGATCGAGGTCGACATGTTTCCCGGCAAGGCCGTGCAGGGGCATGTCGACAGTCTCGCACCGGCGAGTGGTCAGGAATTCGCGCTGCTCCCGCCCGATAACGCCACCGGCAATTTCACCAAGATCGTGCAGCGCATACCCGTAAAAATCCTGCTCGACAGCGAAGGGGCCGGGCTGCGGCCGGGCATGTCGGTCATCCCGCGGATCCAGACCAGGCCGGCCGTGAACGAAGCTTCGCCGCCCACATCTCCCGCGCCCGCTCTGGCGCAGCTCGCAACACAAAGGTGATCCAAGGTGATGTCATGTCAGACCTCGTCCTCACCGACCCGACACCGGCGGCGCGCCAGGCGCCAACCCCGGTCCCGCTAACCGCCCAACCCGCGCGCGCCAGCGCGACCGTGTGGGTCGCCATCCTTGCCGCCATGGTCGGCGCGTTCATGGCGATCCTCAACATCCAGATCACCAACGCCTCGCTGCTCAATATCGAGGGTGGCATCGGCACCGGCGTCGACAACGGTTCCTGGATCTCGACCTCCTACCTGATCGGCGAGATCGTGGTGATCCCCCTCACCGACTATCTCAGCCGCGTGTTTTCCTTCCGCAACATCATGCTGAGCTTTGCGAGCCTGTTCGCCGCCTTCTCGGTCGCCTGCGCGTTCGCCACCGATCTTCCGACCATGATCGCCTTCCGCGCCTTCCAGGGCTTTTTCGGCGGCGTGTTGATTCCCATGGCGTTCACGCTGGTCTTCACCAAGCTGCCGAAGGGTCAGCAGCCGATTGGGCTCGCGATGTTCTCCCTTGCCGTCACCTTTGCGCCGGCCATCGGCCCCACCATCGGCGGCTACCTCACCGAAAATTACGGCTGGCAGACCATCTTCTTCGTCAACGTCGTGCCGACGGCCGTGATGGTCACGTTGCTCTATCTGACGCTCGAGCGGCAGCCGCTCAACCTCACCCTGCTCCGCGAGGGCGACTGGTTCGGCATCGCCACCATGGCGATCGGCCTGTCCGCGCTGCAAGCCGTGCTGGAAGAAGGCAACAAGAACGACTGGTTCGGCTCACCCTTCATCGTAAAACTCGCGATCGTGGCCGCGATCAGCCTCGCCGTGTTCGTCGCCAACGAATTGCTGATCGAGAAGCCGCTGCTGCGCCTGCGGCTACTGACCCAACGCAGCTTCGGACTGGGTACCCTCGCGGGCGTCTTCATCGGCTTTGCCCTGTTCGGCTCGATCTATTTGCTGCCGGCCTATCTGGGCCAGGTGCAGCGCTACAATGCCGAGCAGATCGGCACCGTGCTGGCCTGGACCGGGCTGCCTCAGCTCCTGCTCATTCCATTGGTGCCGAAGCTGATGCAGCGCTTCGACATCCGCCTGATCGCCTTCGCCGGCACGGCGGTGTTCGCGGCGAGCTCGTTCCTCAATATGGCGATGTCGCCGGACTATTCAGGCGACCAATTCCTGATCCCCAATATCGTTCGCGCCGTCGGCCAGGCCCTGCTGCTGACGCCGCTGAGCGCGATCTCGCTCGGCAGCCTAGCGCCGCAGGATGCGCCGGCGGCCTCCGGCATCTCCAACATGATGCGTAACCTCGGCGGCGCGATCGGCACTGCCTTGCTCGCGACCATCGTGACCAAGCGCGAGCAGTTTCATTCCAACATCATCGGCCAATCCGTCGATCTCGGCCGCGAGGAGGTGCGCGATCGTATTGCTGCGATGACGGACTATTTCATGGCCCACGGCATGACCGACCCGGCCGGCGCCCGACATCAGGCCATCATAGCGCTCGGCAAGACGATCAGGCAGCAGGCCTTGGTGATGGGCTTCAGCGACACCTTTGCCGTGGTTGGCATCGTACTGCTGCTGGCAGGCATCGCACTGCTCCTGACAGGCAAGCCGAAGGCCTCGCCGGCGGGCGGCGGGCACTAGGTCGTGTGCTCACCAAGCAGCTGGCCACCGATATCCGCTCTTCCCGAGGAGCGGACAAAAAGTGGACATCTCCCAAGGTCGCCGAAGGGCCAACAACGGACACGTGCACTGCAAAGAACGATGACTCAAGGACGAGCGGTGAAGGGGCTCGTGGAACTGCCACGCCCCTCATCCAGCCACTGCACGTCTACCTCGTGGCAATCGCACAATGAACTCGGTGAACTCGCCGACTTCGCTGTCGACCGTGATCGTGCCGCCGTGCTGTTGCGTTACGATCTCGTAGCTGATCGACAGCCCGAGCCCAGTGCCTTCGCCGGTCGGCTTGGTCGTGAAGAACGGCTGGAACAGCTTCTCCCTATTTTCCGTCGAAATTCCGATGCCGTTGTCACGCACCCGCACCTCGACGCTGTCGCCTAACTCGCGTGTCGTAATCTTCAGTGCCGGGCGAAACGTGCCGTCGCCCTCGCGGCTCCGCTTGTTAGCGGCATAGAAGCCGTTGCCTATCAGGTTCAGAAGCACGCGAGTCACCTCCTGCGGCACGACGTTCACCGGCGCGAGATCGGCGTCGAGGTCGCGCTCCAATACGACATTGAAGCTCTGATCCCGCGAACGGGCGCCGTGATAGGCGAGGTTAAGGGCCTCCTCGACGAGTGCGTTTAGATCGGTGGCTTGCCAGTGGCCGCTGCCGCCTCGAGAGTGCTGCAGCATGCTTCGCACAATGTCGTCAGCGCGGCGACCGTGCTCGACGATCCTCTCCAGATTTCCGGTCAGCATACCGATCGTCTCCACAATCTCTGCACGCCTTCCGGCATCGAGTGCGCCGACCGCCTCGGCCGCCGCCTCCTTCAGCTCGTCCAACAGCTCCATCGAGAGGCCGGCAAAGTTGTTGACAAAATTGAGCGGGTTTTTGATCTCGTGCGCGATGCCGGCCGTCACTTGCCCGAGCGCCGCCATCTTTTGCGCATGGACTAGGCTTGTTTGCATCTTCTGGAGCTCGCGAAGTGCCGTCTCGGCAGCGTCACGCGCCGCGCGAATGGCTTCTTCGGCCTGCTTGCGCTCCGTGATATCGCTGTAAATGAGCACGAAACCACCGCCAGGCACCGGATTCCGGCGCACCTCGATCACGCGGCCATCAGGCCGCGTGCGCTCAAAGCGCAGCTCCCGCCGCGGGGCTTCGACGGTGCGGCTCAGTTGAGTTTCGAGATCAGCAGAAACGTACTCGCCGCGATCGGCAAGATATCGGAAGAACTCGGCAAAGCTCGGCCGTTCTGCGAGAAAGGCGTCGGGCACTTCGAGCATTTCCTGGAAATTGCGGTTCCACGCGGTAAGTCGTGTCGCAGCGTCGAACATGACCACGCCGTCGCCCATATTGTCAAAGGTGACGCGCAGCTCCGCCTGCCGCTCGCGCAGCTCCTCGAAGAGTCGTGCATTCTCGATGGCGATCACCGCCTGGTCGGCAAAGCTGGTGGCGAGTTCGATCTCCTTGGCCGTGAAGGGTTCGACGCGCGTGCGGGCAATACTGTAAACGCCTATCAACGTGTCCTCGCGGAGCAAAGGAATGCCGAGCGTCGTGCGGTATCCGGCGATCTGCTGCCCCTCGCTGAGGGTGTACTCTGGATCCTGTAATACATCAGCGATAATGACGGCTCGACGCTCCAGCGCCGCGCGACCGGATGTCGAGCCGCGGCCAGGCGTGAAGGGATTCGTCAGGAAGAATTCTCGTGCCTTCGCCGAGAGCCCGCAAGCAGCAACCAGATGCCACAGGGAATGGCGCAGGTGGAACATATACACCTGATCTGCACGACACAGGCGCGCCACTGTTTCCACCAGCGTCTCAAGGACCGTTTCGAGATCGACGGATGAACGGCTGATGACCTTGAGCACGTCGGCGGTCGCAGTCTGCTGTTGCAGCGCCTCCGTAAGCAGCTTTCGCGTGTGTATGAGTTCGTGGGTTCGTCGCTCAAGTTGCCTTCGCAGGTCAGCTGCGGAGGACCGTTGACTGGCGGCAGTGGCTTGCTGCTCCCGCGCCTCATTCGCGTCGCGGGCCAGAATGCCTACTTGCTTCTGTAGGTCGGC
This sequence comes from Bradyrhizobium agreste, assembly GCF_016031625.1. Lineage (GTDB taxonomy): Bacteria > Pseudomonadota > Alphaproteobacteria > Rhizobiales > Xanthobacteraceae > Bradyrhizobium > Bradyrhizobium agreste. The sequence continues at coordinate 425,032 of NZ_JACCHP010000002.1, forward strand.
AGTGGATGGGGTTGAAACCGTGCGAGCCTTGGGCCTATTCGCGCGCCGACCCTTGACCGGTTGCTCGCTTCCACCGCGTTGCCGCATTTCGCCCTCCGAGCGGGGTCACAACGAGCTCAAGCTTATCCAAATCCTCGGGCTTGTGCCATCGGACGATTTCCGCTCAGGGTCACAAGCTGCCGTCAGCGGGCATCGCCGTGAAAGTCCGCTTTGGGCCATGAGCGCCTATTGGAAGGTGGATCGGTTGCTTCCCGTCTAACCCAATGAGCTGCCGCTCGAACTTCGCATTTGGGCCATTTGCCTTGAGCAGGCGCGGCAAGACCTGTCAGCGCACGCTCCGCCAAATGCTGTTGGTCCACGCCTGAGCCGCCGTTAACGCTGCGCCGGCGAGCCAGAAAGTTCTTGACGCAACAGAACACCATGGATTTGGATCGGTCGGAAAACCTGATTGGGCAATCGACGGAGCCGGCCGTGGGATTTCTGCTGAGAATTGTGTTCGCAACCGCTCTTGTGAGCCTTGCTCCAGCCGTCGCCCAAGCGAAGAACGCCGTCGCTTCTCCCGCCTTGCAGAAGGAATTCGATGGCTTCATCGAGAAGTTTCGCGCGGCGCTGAGGGCAAACGATCCCGCCGCCGTCGCCGCTATGACACGATTGCCGTTCATGAACGACAACGGAATTCGCGACGCCGCGCAATTCGGCGCCAAGACCTATCGGACCTCGTTCACGCCAAAAAATCGCGCATGTATCCAGCGCGGCAAGGCCGTCTACGATCGCGATGGTTACAAGAACGAGAGTTATTTCGTCTTCTGCGGCGACCTCATCTTCGTCTTTACCAAGACGCCGGCGGGGTTCCTTTTTACCGATATCAGCGTGAATGATTGATCAGGCAACAAGCTATCCACGGCGCCGGACGTCCTCCTGAAAGGCTGTTCTCAGTTCGGCCAGCTGCTCGCTCGTCGCTCCCAGCTGTGCGTCGGTCCGACTTGCGGGTAGATCCAGGTAAGCGATCGGCCGATCGAACTGGCTCGCCGTGAAGTGGTACCTGCGGCCCTCGATCCGATTGTAGAAATGGTCGCCGGCCGGCAGCTTTGTCTTGAGCAACTCACCGCCGAAAAGTTCGTGAATGAGCAGCGCAGTGACATTGCACTGCCCGGCCGCAGGATTGTCGATCGTCCATTGGCTGGCCGTCGCCGGCGACCATGCCTGGCGCAATGCGCTCTGAATGCGATCGGGATCGAATGTCATCGGGTCCCCCTCGGCCCGGCACCGAGCCGCAATTCGGATTTTGCGATCATGGGCTTCTAGCACTGTTTTGCCCGACGCATCAAGGCGGCATTTCGGTAACTCCGCAGAAGCTCGCACCGCGTTCGCCAAGTCATTGATAAACCTGTCTCCGTCTACTGTGCATGGGGTTGTTTTGCAGGTTTTTGTCTCGACGCCCTTTGGAGGGCTGCAACGACAGCGCCCCGGAGCCATGGCTCCGGGGCGCTGCATGCGACGGACATGGCAATCAGCTCTGCGAGCGCCGCGCCATGAAGATGTCGTAGCCGACCTCGGCGACCTGGAACCAGGCGTAACCATCGCTCGAGAACTTGGCGAGGGAGTCGTGCACCTTCTTGAAGTTCGGGTTGGTCGCAGCGACTTCCGCGTGCAGCTCCTTGGCAGCCTTGTAGCAGGCATCCATGATCGCCGGCGAGAACGCGTGCAGCTTGGCGCCGCCCGCGAGCAGCTTCTTCAATGCAAGCGGATTGGCGTTGTCGTAGCGCGCCATCATGTAGTTGTTGGCGTAGTGGCCGGCCTGCTCCAGCATGCTCTGGTAATATTTCGGCAGCGCGTTCCATTTGTCGAGGTTGACGAAGGCCATCAGCATCGGTCCACCTTCCCACCAGCCGGGATAGTAATAGTGCGGCGCGATCTTGTAGAAGCCGAGCTTCTCGTCGTCATACGGCCCGACCCATTCGGCGGCGTCGATCGTGCCCTTCTCAAGCGCCGGATAGATGTCGCCGCCGGCAAGCTGCTGCGGCACCACGCCGAGCTTCTGGAGCACGCGGCCGGTGAAGCCGCCGATGCGGAACTTCATGCCCTTGAGATCGTCGGGCGTGTTGACCTCTTTCCTGAACCAGCCGCCCATCTGGCAGCCGGTGTTGCCCGCGAGCAGCGAGACGACGTTGTAGCCCTTGTAGAACTCGTTGAGCACGTCGCGGCCGCCGCCCAGCATGTACCAGGCTTGGTTGATGCGCATGTTGGGACCGAACGGCACGGCCGAGCCGAAGGTGAAGGTCGGGTCCTTGCCGAAATAATAATAGGACGCGGTGTGGCCGATCTCGCAGGTGCCGTTCTGCACGGCGTCGAGCACCTGCAGGCCCGGCACGATTTCGCCGGCCGCGAAGATCTGGATCTGGAATTTGTTGTCGGTCGCCTCGGCGACCATCTTGCACATCATCTCGGCACCGCCAAACAGCGTGTCGAGCGATTTCGGCCAGCTCGTCGGCATGCGCCATTTGATGTCCGGCATCGACTGCGCGATCGCGGGAGCCGCGAGCGTCGCGGCGCCGGCCGCACCAAGTCCTGTGACCTTGATGAAGTCTCTTCTCTTCATGATTTCCTACCTGATGGATCTAATTGTGGAGCCTTCTTTGCGAGGCTTGCCGACAGAATGGAACATCACGCGGCCGAATGCCATCCCGATCGCACTGCGGCAAAGAAAAAGCCCGGCCTCGCGAGCGAGGCCGGGCTTTTCCGGTCTTGCGACTTCAGCCGTAGATCAGCCGCGGGTACGCGCGCGGATCATGAAGGTGTCGTAGGTGTATTCGGCGACCTGCCACCAGAGGTATTCGTCGGAGCGGTAGGCCTGCATGGCGTCGATGGCCTTCTTGAAGTCGGCGTTCTTGGCCGAGACCTCAGCCCACAACTCGTTGGTCGCCTTGAGGCAGGCTTCCAGCACCTCGTTGGTGAACGGACGAAGCTGAGTGCCGCCGGCGACCAGGCGCTTCAGCGCCGCCGGGTTCTGCATGTCGTAGCGTGCGGCCATCCAGCTGTTGGCGTTCGCCGTCGCGTTGGTAAGGATCGCCTGGTAGCTCTTCGGCAGCGCATTGAACTTTTCCAGGTTGGCGAAGGCGTGGACGGTCGGACCGCCTTCCCAGAAGCCCGGATAATAGTAGTACTTGGCAACCTTGGCGAAGCCGAGCTTCTCGTCATCGTAGGGGCCGACCCACTCGGCGGCGTCGATGGTGCCCTTCTCCAGCGCGGGATAGATGTCGCCGCCGGCGAGCTGCTGCGGCACGACGCCGACCTTCTGCAGCACCTGGCCGGCGATGCCGCCGATGCGCATCTTGAGGCCGGAGAGGTCGGCAACGGTCTTGATCTCCTTGCGGAACCAGCCGCCCATCTGGGTACCGGTGTTGCCGCAGGGGAAGCCGATCACGTTCGACTTCTTGAAGAACTCGTTGGCGAGCTCGTTGCCGCCGCCCTGATACAGCCACGAATTCTGCTGGCGCGCGTTGAGGCCGAACGGCACCGAGGCGAAGATCGCGAAGGTGGGATCCTTGCCGACGTAGTAGTAGGACACGGTGTGGCACATATCGACCGTGCCGTTCGAGGTCGCATCGAGCGCCTGCAGGCCGGGGACGATTTCACCGGCGGCGAACACCTGGATCTGGAACTTGTTGTCGGTCATCTCGGCGACGTACTTCGCCACCTGCTCGGCGCCGCCATAGATGGTGTCGAGCGACTTCGGGAAGCTCGAAGTCAGGCGCCACTTCACCTCGGGCGAGGACTGTGCGATCGCCGGCGAGGCCACTGCAGCCGCCGCCGCGCCTGCTGCCGACACTTTGAGAAAATCACGACGCTTCATCTTCAGGTCTCTCCTTGCTGGGGCGTTTCCCCTTGGCTTCTCTTATGCCGCCGCGCATTCCGGCGACGCGTTGAGGTCGCGTCGAACCGAAGGGGCTTGACTGCCGTGGGCCTTTAACACGGCCAGCCCGGTTTCGGAACGCGACAATGGCATGACGGGGCTCTACGAAAGTCGCATGTCCCCGCAGCTCGCCGCGGCCACCAGTCAGGCCGCGGCAATGACGCCCTTGAGCTGGTCCCGGACCTGGCCCGCAATGGCGCGGTAGATCGCCGCATGAGGGCCGTCCGGCTCGCTGTCGACCACGGGATTGCCGGCATCCGAGGAGGCGCGAATCGCCATGTGCAGGGGGATCTCGCCGAGGAATGGCACTCCGAGCTTCTCGGCTTCATGTCGGGCGCCGCCATGGCCGAAAATGTCCGACCGCGTGCCGCAATGCGGACATTGGAAGTAGCTCATGTTCTCCACAATCCCGAGCACGGGCACGTTGACCTTCTTGAACATGGCAAGTCCCCGCCTCGCGTCGATCAGCGACAGGTCCTGCGGGGTCGAGACGATCACGGCCCCCTTGAGCGGCACGTTCTGCGCCAGCGTGAGCTGGGCATCGCCGGTGCCCGGCGGCATGTCGACGACCAGCACGTCGAGCTTGCCCCATTCGACGTCGCGCAGCATCTGCGTTACGGCCGACATCACCATCGGGCCGCGCCAGATCATCGCGGTCTCCTCCTCGACCAGGAAGCCGATCGACATGATGGCGAGGCCAAAGCGCCGAAGCGGAATCATCTTGCGCTCGCTGTTCAGCTCCGGCTTGTCGCGCAGGCCCGTCAGGCGCGGCACCGAGGGGCCGTAAATATCGGCATCGAGCAGCCCGACCTTGAGGCCGAGGTCGCGCAGGCCGAGCGCCAGGTTGAGCGCCGTGGTCGACTTGCCGACGCCGCCCTTGCCGGAGGCGACCGCGATCACGGCGGCAACGCCGGGAATTTCCGATTGCCGCGCCATCGGCGACCCGCCGCCCTGCGGCGGCTTGTGGGCATGGGCCGGCTGCACACCGGGCGCGCCGCGGCTCGGCTGCGGAGGTGGCGGCGGCGCGGAGCCCGGCTTGCGCTCGGCAGTCAGCGCCACCATGGCGGTGGTGACACCGGGAATGCTGCGCACGGCGGCTTCCGCTTCGGCCCGGACGGATTCCCAGGCCCTCGCCTCGGCGGCGTCGACATTGATCGAGAAGAACACCTTGCCGTCGGAGGCGCTGATCGCGCTCAGCACATTGGCATGGGGAAGCGCGACCCCGCGGGGCGACTTGACCCCCTTGAGGCTGTCGAGAACCTGTTGCTGCGTCACGCTCAAAGCGCATCTCCTGGAGTTGAGGATGCCCCATTAGAGCGGAAACGTCCAAAAGGCTACTGCCTGCCGATGTCGTCGGCCTTTTCGGCAGGCGCCGCCCCCTGCTCCCGGGCGGCCTCGTAGTTCAGCTCGATCATGACCCCGTTGGGGTCGTGGACGAAGATCTGCCAGAGATCGCCGCCGGGCACCTGGCGGGACTCGAACCTGATCCCCTTTGACGCCAGCCGCTGTTTCATGCCGTCAAAGCCGCGGCTGATGAAGGCCACGTGGTGGACAACGCCGGAATCCGGCTTTTGTGGCTCGTCGGTCGGAGAAATGTCGACGAGGTGCACCACCGGCTTACCCTCGCTGTACATCCAGGCGCCCGGGAAGGCGAAGTTCGGCCGCGCGCCTTTTTCCAGGCCCAGCACGTCTTCGTAGAAGCGGACGGTCTCGGCCAGATTCCGGGTCCGGATGTTGAAGTGATCGAGGACGCCCACGCTCACGCCGCCCATGCTTCTTGCTCCCTGTTTTGAAGTCCTTGGGCCGCCACCCTAGCACGGCAGGCTGTCAAACGAAGCCGTTGCCCTCTGGCCTCAACGGTTTATGGTGCGCCTCCGATCCGCCCCACCGCGGAACCCAGGCGTCCCTCGCCTGGCAAGAACCGTAAACCCCAACTACGGACAAGGTACCACAATGGCTAAAGTCGCTTTCCTCGGTCTTGGCGTGATGGGCTTCCCCATGGCCGGACACCTCGTGAAAAAAGGGGGCCATGAGGTCACCGTCTACAACCGCACCGCGGCCAAGGCGAAGGAATGGACGGACAAGTTCGGCGGCAAGACCGCACCGACCCCGAAGGCCGCCGCCGAGGGCCAGGATTTCGTGATGTGCTGCGTCGGCAACGACAACGATCTGCGCGCGGTCACGATCGGTCCCGACGGCGCCTTCGCCGGCATGAAGAAGGGCGCGACTTTCGTCGACCACACCACCGCCTCTGCCGAGGTCGCCCGTGAGCTCGACGCGGCCGCCGCCAAGGCCGGCTTCAAATTCGTCGACGCCCCCGTCTCCGGCGGCCAGGCCGGTGCCGAGAACGGCGTGCTGACGGTGATGTGCGGCGGCGCGCAGGACGCCTATTCCGGGGCAGAGCCGATAATCACGGGCGCCTATGCGCGGATGTGCAAGCTGCTCGGGCCCGCCGGCAGCGGCCAGCTGACCAAGATGGTCAACCAGATCTGCATCGCCGGTCTGGTGCAGGGCCTCTCCGAGGGCATCCATTTCGCCAAGAAGAGCGGCCTGGATATCGCCGCCGTGATCGAGACCATCTCGAAAGGGGCCGCACAGTCCTGGCAGATGGAAAACCGCTACAAGACCATGAACGAGGGCAAGTACGATTTCGGCTTCGCCGTCGAATGGATGCGCAAGGACCTCTCGATCGCCCTAGCGGAAGCCCGCCGCAACGGCGCCAATCTGCCGGTGACCGCGCTGGTCGATCAGTTCTATTCCGAGGTCGAGAAGATGGGCGGCAAGCGCTGGGACACGTCCAGCCTGCTCGCGCGCCTGCAGCGCTGACGCGCGCGTTGACGGTCGCTGTGGAGCAGCTGCGGCCGTCAATGCCCAGACGCGGCGCTGTCAAACCTGACCAGCGCATCGAAACAACGAATTGGGGGGACTGAGTTGCTGGGCGTGATCGCCGCCGTTTTCATTGTTGCGTATGCTGCCATCGCGCTCGAACATCCGCTCGGCATCAACAAGAGCGCTTCGGCTCTGTTGGGTGCGGGCCTGCTCTGGACCATCTACGCGCTCGTCGTCGGCGACGCTTCGCTCGTCAACCACCAGCTCGACGAATCCGTCGCCTCGACCGCGCAGATCGTCTTCTTCCTGATCGGCGCCATGACGATCGTCGAGGTCATCGACGCCCATAACGGCTTCGAGGTCATCACCTCGGTCATCCGCACCACGAGGCAGACCACGCTGATGTGGATCATCGGCTTCGTGACGTTCTTCCTGAGTGCGATCCTGGACAATCTCACGACCACGATCGTCATGATCTCTCTGATCCAGAAGCTGATCAGCAACAAGAGCGATCGCCTGCTGTTTGCATCCATCATCGTGATTGCCGCCAATGCCGGCGGTGCCTGGACCGTGATCGGCGACGTGACGACGACGATGCTCTGGATCGGAGGTCAAATCACTCCCGTCAGCATCATGAGGTCGGTGTTCCTGCCGTCACTGCTCAACCTGCTGATACCGCTGCTCATCATCGGCTATTCGCTCAAGGGCAAGGACATTGTCGCGCCGCTGCAGCAACAAGCGCAGGCTCTCAGGGTCGAGCTGTTCGAGCGCAATTTGATGTTCTATCTCGGTCTCGGCACCTTGGTCGCCGTTCCGGTTTTCAAGGCGGTGACTCACCTTGCGCCCTTCATGGGAATGCTGTTCGGGCTGGGCATCCTCTGGCTGGTCGGCGAGATCGTCCATCGCCACAAGGACGAGGATGTGCGCCGTCCCCTCACCCTCGTCCATGCGCTGACGCGTATCGACATGAGTTCGATCGTGTTCTTCGTCGGCATCCTCATGGCCGTGGCGTGCCTGGAGCACGCTCGTGTCCTCGAACTGCTGGCGAAATGGCTCGACGCCACGGTCGGTCGGCTTGACGTCATCGTCATCCTGCTCGGGCTCTTGAGCGCCATCATCGACAACGTGCCGCTCGTCGCCGCCACGATGGGCATGTACAATCTGGTGCAGTACCCCCCGGACAGCTTCATCTGGGAGTTCATCGCCTATTGCGCCGGCACCGGCGGCTCGATCCTGATCATCGGCTCGGCCGCGGGCGTGGCCGCCATGGGCCTCGAGAAGATCGAGTTCTTCTGGTACGCCCGCCGTATCGCAGGCCCCGCGCTCGTGGGCTATCTGGCGGGAGCGATGGTCTACATCGCGCAGCACGCAGCGTTGCATTGAACGGAACCGGCGAGGTCCAAATTAACGCCGGGTTAACGTAATTCTTTAGCTCCTTAAGTCACCTCTTAAGGATTTCTTGCCAGAGATAGACAATGCAGAAGGCCCGCGTCCGGCGCGGGCAGGAATCGTGTTGCTTGATGAGTAACCCCGCTGAAAAGCCTGAGGTCGTGCAGCTTCCGGCCGAGCCGGTGAGCGCTCCATCGGCGAGCAGCCGAAGGGCTGCGGCGCAGCGGGTGCGCGAGGCGCGCGACAAGTTAACGTCGACCAGCGGAACCCGGCCGGCTTTCGACGCCGAGATGCTGCGCCAATACGCCCAGACGCGGCTGTCGGCTTCCTATGTCGTGATGCTGCTGGTGGTCGCAACCGGCGTGCTGTTCGGCCTGTGGATGCAGCCGATCCCGGCCGCCGTCTGGACCGCCGGCATGCTCTGCATCCACGGCGCCATGATCCGCAGTTGCCGGCGCTTCCTGACCGAATCCACCTCGCCCGCGGCGACCCGGGCATGGCGGACACGCTTCGTCGTGCTCGACCTGCTCTACGGCTTGTGCTGGATGGCGATCCTGATCCATCCCGTGCTCGACATGGTCACCGAAACCCTGATGATGTTCCTGATGCTGCTGGTGATCGCAGTATCGAGCATGCTTGCCGCCAATCTGCCGATCGCAGCGCTTGCCGCCACTGCGCCGGTCGCGGTCGCCATGGCGCTGAGCTTCGTGACGACCGGCTCGCTGGACAATTACATCCTGGCCGCGCTGGCGCTCGCCGCCGAAGGCTATTTCGTCCTGTTGGCGCACCGCCTGCACTCCTCCACCTTCGCCACGCTGGAAGCGCGCGCGGAAAAGGACGCGCTGATCGGCGAGCTGGAACAGGCCAAGGCGATCTCGGACGAAGCGCGCCACCGCGCCGAAGCTGCCAACGTCGCCAAGTCGCGCTTCCTCGCGCAGATGAGCCACGAGTTGCGGACGCCGCTGAACGCCATCCTCGGCTTCTCCGAGGTGATGAAGAGCGAGATTTTCGGCGCGCATGCCGTGCCGGTCTACAAGGAATATTCCGCCGACATCCACAATTCCGGCGTGCACCTGCTCAACCTCATCAACGAGATCCTCGATCTGTCGCGGATCGAAGCCGGCCGTTACGAGCTCAACGAGGAAGCGGTGTCCCTGGTCGGCATCGTCGCCGATTGTCATCATCTGATGAAGCTGCGTGCCTCGAGCCGCGGCATCACCATCCACGAAGTGTTCGAGCAGGCCATGCCGCGGCTCTGGGCCGACGAGCGCGCGATCCGCCAGGTCGTGCTCAACCTGCTCTCCAACTCGATCAAGTTCACCCCGCAGGGCGGCGAGATCTGGCTCAAGGCCGGCTGGACCGCCTCCGGCGGACAATATCTCTCGGTGAGGGATTCCGGCTCCGGCATTCCCGAGGACGAGATCCCGGTCGTGCTCGCCTCGTTCGGTCAGGGCTCCAATTCGATCAAGTCGGCTGAACAGGGCGCCGGCCTCGGCCTGCCGATCGCCAAGAACCTGATCGACCTGCACGGCGGCACGTTCACGCTGAAATCGAAGCTGCGCATCGGCACCGAGGTGATCGTCACGTTCCCGCCGGAGCGGGTGATGAGTGCGCTTGCCCCGATCTCGGACGATTCTCCACCGCTCCAACCGGAGAACTCCGTTGTGCCGGACGAGAAACGCCGGCCGCGCCACAAGCCGATCATGAGTGCTGGCACAGGCTCTTAACGAGATGCTTGCACACATGCCCGATCATCCCTCACTATGTCCGTATGAGCAAAGAAACGCCGTGCGTCGCCGTGTGCATGATCGATCCCAAGACAAAGCTGTGCTTCGGCTGCGGCCGCACCTTGCCCGAGATCGCGCACTGGCACGCCATGGAAAGCGCGGAACGGCTCGCGATCATGGCCCTCTTGCCGGGGCGCATGACGGAAGCTGGACTGTCGCCGATCGCGGGATCCCCAAAGCACGTCTGATCCGCCTGCGTGGCCTTGGAGGCGCGCGATGATCCGCTTCCTGCTCGTTCTGATCATGCTCGCCGGTACGGCAGGTGCCGTCGTCGCCTATGGCGATCCCGACCAGATCGCGCGCGCCAGCCACAAGGTCTCGCACATTTTTCGCGCTCAAGCCGCCTCCCCGGCGCCGGCCGTGCAGATCCCGCGCAGCCAAGGCGGCGAATTCACGCTGCGCGCGAAGATCAACGGCGTCACCGCGCCGATGGTAATCGATACCGGCGCGACATCGGTGGTGCTGACCTGGGAAACCGCCAAGGCGATCGGGCTGCCGCTCGAGATGCTTGAATACGACGTCGATCTCGAGACCGCGGGCGGCCACACCAAGGCGGCGCGGCTCACGCTCGACCGTCTCGCCGTCGGCAAGCTGGTCGAGAAGTCGGTGCCGGCCCTCGTCGTGCAGCGCGGCCAGATGAAGACCAATCTGCTCGGCATGAGCTTCCTCGACCGATTGGAAAGCTGGGGTGTGCGTGCCGACACGCTGATGCTGACAGGATATCCGGAGCTGCAGGCCAACCACCGTCGCGCGCGTACAGCGGTCGACTAGCTCACTTAGGCCGCCTCAGCCGGCGCGCGGGCCCCGACACGCATGATCGCCTCGCGCAGCACATCGAGACCTGCACCGGGCTTCACACCCTGCTCGGCCAGATGCCGGCGGAATGCACGCGCACCGGGCACGGCGTGAAATGCGCCGACGAAATGCCGCGTCATCGCGTGCAGCCGGGTGCCGTGCGCCAGTTGCTTTTCGACGTAGGGCATCATCGCCTCGAGCGCGTCCTGCATGGAGGCGGACGGCGCCGCCTCGCCGAATACCTCGGCGTCGACTGACAGCAGCCGCCACGGTTCCTGATAGGCGGCGCGGCCGAGCATCACGCCGTCGACATGGGCAAGATGCGCCCTTGCCTCCTCGATGCTCCGAATGCCGCCATTGATGATGACGGGCACACCCGGCATTGCGCGCTTGAGCCGGTAGACGCGATCATAGTCGAGCGGCGGGATGTCGCGGTTCTCCTTCGGAGACAGGCCGTTGAGCCAGGCCTTGCGGGCGTGCACGATCAACGCATCGCAGCCTGCGGCGACCACCGTACGCGCGAGCGCATCGAGCGCGGCCTCCGGATCCTGATCGTCGATGCCGATGCGGCACTTCACGGTGACGGGAACGGCGACCAGGCGCTTCATCGCATCGACGCACCTTGCCACCAGTTCCGGCTCGGCCATCAGGCAGGCGCCAAACCGGCCATCCTTCACGCGATCGGACGGGCAGCCGACATTGAGATTGATCTCGTCATATCCGAAGTCCTCGCCGATCCGCGCCGCCAGCGCTAGCTCTTGCGGATCTGATCCGCCGAACTGAAGCGCCACGGGATGCTCGACCGCGTCGAACCCAAGCAGCCGCTCCCGGTCGCCATGAATGATCGCGCCCGTCGTCAGCATTTCCGTATAGAGCAGTGCCCGCCGCGTCAGGTGACGGTGGAACACCCGGCAATGCCGGTCGGTCCAGTCCATCATGGGCGCCACGGAAAAGCGATAGTCTTGCGATATCAATTAGTTACCTATGAACGACATGAGCTGGCTGGAAGGCGTCACTCGCGCCTCCTAGCCGTTCGCGGCATCATCCTCAAGAATTCATTTTCGCGCAATCGGATTGAACACGGCAGCCGGCAAAGAAAGCAAGACTGATCAAGATTGCTGCTACTGGAGGGAGCTTAGTCCGGCCGCCGCGGTGATAGTCCAACAGATTAACAGACGGTGAGCAGCCGGCTCACATTGAACAGAGCTTCAATAGGGCTGCTCGACAAAATCATGCGACGAGCTTCAAAAGCAGGGTGACGATAAGGCGGCATAGCAGGCGAGCTTATACTCATCTCGCTAACCGAGTATAAAGGAATTCCTCGTTGGCCGCACCACGACCTAATCGACCAGCAAACTCGAAGAGGCCTTACCCGCTCTCGCGATACGACAAGACAGGCCCAGCCATTTCAGCTGACCGGCCCTGCGGTTGCTGTTTGGACCGACGGTCGACAGCATCGTCAGGCGAAGAAATCCATCGGATGCGCGGCCGCCTCCTTGCGCCAGGTGAGATCGGCCGTATCGGTGCCGTTGCCGCCATTGATCGCGTCATTGCCGTCCATGCCCCAGAATGAGTCATCGCCGTTATTACCATTGAGCGTGTCGGTTCTGGCGCCGCCGGCAAGACGGTCCGCAGCATTGCCGCCAGTGATCACGTCATTTCCGGCGCCGCCGTAGATGCTGTTCGGAGCGACCGCATCACCGATCAGCGTATCAGCGTTGGCGTCCCCCACAACCCAGCCCTCAAAGGCGTTCGAGATGGTGAGACTGACGGTGGCCGTCGCCGTCGCGACGCCATGGCTGATCGTATAGGTGAAGCTGTCGGATCCTTCGTAGCCGAAATCAGGCGGATAACTGACGCCCTGCCCGTCGATGACAACGGTACCCTTGGGCGCCGCGCCGACAGAGACGATTGTCAAGTTGTCGCCGTCGATATCGACGTCGCTGGCGAGCAGGCTTGCGTGCGCTATTGCGAGCGTGTCGCCATGGGTCACGGAGACGGACCGTCATTGGCCGCGACCGGCTTGTCGTTGACTGGCGTGATCCGCCGGAGCGTCGTTCACCGGCGTGATGGTCAGCGCAAAGATGTCGCTCGCCGTCAGCGCGCCGTCGCTGGCCGTGACCTTGATGTTGATTGTGCCATTGTAATTCGCCGGCGGCGTGCCGGTGAAGGTCGTGCCGTTGAACCACCACCGCCTTCGATAGCCGTTGCTCACTCCGTGTAAAGATAGGATCTGGGCTTTTGATCCGTAAACGGCCTGCGAAATGAGCGACCGCCTCGCGGCGCAAGCGGTTTATCCATTTCTGCGCGTGCCGGATCGGCACCAGAAACCGCCTCACCAACAGAGACAAACGTGGTCGAACATCAGGAAAAATGACGATAAATCAATGACCTAATCTTCTTTCCTGCCGCTCATAACGGTCTGGTTGCAGGTTCGAGTCCTGCCGGTGCGGCAGAGGCGCTTAGTTGCTTTCATTGCTGTGCGGCGACTTCATATTTTGGGGTCATGCCCTCAGGAGTTTATTTCCGTGCCGCAAGCTATCTTATCCGCGCAGAGTCGACTTCTACGTTCGCCTGCCGAGTTGGCCTCCATCATCACAACCGCCTATGAGCGCATCGAACGGGACCGGCACCGCAACTGCTGGATCTATGTGCGGCCCATGGAAGAAGCGCTGGCCGAGGCCGATGCCCTTGTGCGGCGAGCAGCGGCGGGTGAAGTGCTGCCGCTCCTTGGCGTGCCATTCGGCGTCAAGGACAATATTGACGTCGAGGACATGCCGACGACCGCAGCCTGTCCGTCATTCGAATATGTGGCCGCGCGATCGGCCAGATGCGTCGAGATTTTGACGGCCACAGGTGCGATCTGTCTTGGCAAGACCAACCTGGATCAGTTCGCAACCGGACTGTCCGGCACCCGCTCCCCCTATGGCGCCTGTTCCAGTGCGGCGAACGATCTGTATGTCTCCGGCGGTTCGAGTTCCGGTTCGGCTGCTGCCGTAGCATCCGGCCATGTTGCCTTCGCTCTCGGCACAGATACCGGCGGCTCGGGCCGTATTCCCGCAGGCTTCAATGGGATTATTGGGATCAAGCCAACGGTCGGCCTCGTCTCATCCCGGGGGCTCGTGCCGAACTGTCCGACGCTCGATTGTCCCTCGATCTTCTGCAATTCCGTTGCCGAGGGTCGAATTCTGCTCGGGTTGATCGAAGGATTCGACGACAGCGATCCCTATAGCCGCCAACGGATTGCCTCGTCCTCCCCATCTCCTCGCAAATTCCGGTTCGGCCAGGTCCCTGTCGGTCATCTGAATTCATTCGGCATGCCGGAATGCGATGACCTTTACAGGCAGGCCTGCACGAGGCTTTCGGGACTGGGAGGTCAAGCCAGGAAAATTGACTTCACGCCTTTCGCCGACGCCGGTGAAATGCTCTTTTCAGGGCCTTGGATTGCCGAACGTCATGCGGCGATCAGCAAGCTCCTGGACATCGATCATGGAGACCTGCTTGACGTCATCCGCAACGTGCTGAGCGCAGCTGCCCGGTTTTCCGCAACAGATGCGTTCGCCGCGCAACATCGACTTTTGAAGCTGCGACGCCAGATCCAAACGCTTTTCGAGGAGATCGATGTCCTGGTGGTACCGACCGCGCCACGCCCCTTCACGATCGCGGAGATGATGGAAGATCCCATCACGCTCAACAACCGCCTCGGTTACTACTCCTATTTTGCCAATCTCGTGGACTTGTGCGCGGTGGCAGTTCCCAACGCAACGCTCGGCAACGGCATGCCGATGGGCATCACTTTGCTAGCGCCTGCGTGGCGCGACTATGCTCTTCTCGACCTTGCCGAGCGATGGCTGCCCGATGGGAAGGCCGGACTGTTCGATCTAGAGGTATATCCGAAGGCCGCGTCCTAGACGACTTCGAGATCGAGAGCGCGCAGATTGAGGATCACAATCAGGCCGCGGTGATAACGGATGACGCCTCTTGCCTGCATGCGGGAAAGCTGCACCGTCACCCATTGGCGGGTTGAGCCGATCAGATTGGCGAGATCACCATGCGTGAACGGGATCCCGATCACGATCTCGCGGCCCTGCTGCGAACCGTAGATCTTCGAGAGGAACACTAACAGACGATGCAACCGCTCGGTCACCGAGCGGGTCCCCAGCATTTGCGCCATGGCCGAATAGCACCGTGCCTTGAAGGCGAGCGCATCCAGCAGCGCGACCGCAATACTTGCCGATTGAAGCGCCAGCGCGCGCAGAGCTGGGCCGGGCAAGAACGTCACTCGGCTCCGTTCCACTGCAACCGAAGACCATACGTGCGCACCGGTACCGAACAGATCCGGGCCGCCGACGAAATTGCCGGCGAACCAGTAGGCCAGCGTCACCTCGCGTCCGGAAGGCGCCGCGTAGTAGCTGCGAATACGCCCCTCTTCGATCAGATAAATGCCGTTCTGCAGATCGCCCTGACGCCAGACATGCTTGCCTGTCGGCAGGACCTCCTCGCGGCCGATGGCGAGGACACGACGCCGGTCAGCCTCACACAACGGATCCAACAAGCTCGGCAGCGACCCGACCAGAGCATCCGATCCCGCCAGCATGATGCCGGTCGCATTCCTGAGACTTGACGCTGACATCTGCTCGCCCCCCTGCCGCCGCAAGGGAAGGCCATTCAAGAGCCATGCCAGACCTGTCGTCAGGCGCCTACGTCTTGATTTCCATCTGCTCGAAGGCCCGGCGGCCTTCCGAGCGGATCAGGTCAAGGCAATCCCGCTTGAGGGCGAGACAGGCAGCCTCCGCGACGATGGCGCTGGAGCGCGGCCGCGGCAGGCTCACCTGAAGATCCTTGAGGATACGGCCAGGTCCGGCGCTCATGATCAGTACACGGTCAGAGAGAAGGATCGCTTCATCGATATCGTGTGTGACGAAGACGATTGTTGCGTTGATCCGCTCGCGGAGCTCGAGCAGATTGTCCTGCATGACCGCCCGGGTCTGCGCATCCAGCGCTCCGAACGGCTCGTCCATCAACAATACGCTCGGCTGATTGGCGAGGGCACGGGCAATCGCAACCCGCTGCTGCATGCCTCCCGATAGCGTGTGCGGATATGCCGACGCAAATCTGGTCAGCCCGATCATCTCGATAAGGTCGTCGGCAATCCGCAGCGCCTCCGCTTTCGGCTTGCCGAGGGCGCGCGGCCCGTGCGCGATGTTCCGGCGCACCGATTTCCACGGAAACAGATGTGGCTGCTGGAAGACCATCCCGATCTCGGACCGTGGCGCGAGCATTGCTTCGCCGGCCATGAGCACCTGGCCTTCGAACGGCTGCTCGAGGCCGGCCATCGCATTCAGGAGCGTGGACTTGCCGCAGCCGGATGGACCGACGATCGAGACGAATTCTCCTTGGGCTACGGCCAGGGATACGCGATCGACCGCGATGACCTGTCCACTCGGCGCATCGAAGACGATGCTCAAATCCTCGACCCGGATGATCGCCTGACGCGCCGGGGCGGACGGCGGGTACGTATCCACAAGCCTGAGCGGCTGGTCTGGACGAAGAAGGCTCGGGGTCATCGCCACCACACGGTACGTTCGGCAAGAATCGCGAAGGAACGGTCGGCGACGAAGGAAAGCAGCCCGAGAGCCGCCAGCCCGCCCATGACCTGACCCGTTTGCATGTTCTGTTGCGCAATTTCGATACGATAAACGATACCGGCGAACGCTCCTGCCAACTCGGCGGCGACCAGCGTGTAGAAGGAAATGCTCACCGCGGTTCGAAGACCGACCGTGATATAGGGCAGCGCGCCAAGAAGGACGATCTCCCACAGCATCTGCGGCTGCGGCGTGCCGAGCATCTGGGCGGCACGGATAAGTCCGCGGTCGACTTTCTGCACCCCGATGTGGGTCGCGAGCCATACCGTGAAGAACACGCCCCAAACGACCAGGAAAAGCTTGCCTGTCTCCGAGAGGCCAAACCAAAGGATGACGATCGGCACGAAGGCGATGGGAGGAATTGGACGAAGAATGTGAAACAAGGGCGAAAGCAGGCTGGACACCAGGCGAAACCGGCCGGTCAGGATGCCGAGCACGATCCCTCCTGCGGCCCCGATGGCAAATCCCCCGGCCACGCGCGCGAGGCTCGCCATCAGGTCGGCGAAGAATTGTCCGCTGCGAATCCATTCGAGAACGGCGACGGCAACGGTCGACGGCGGCGGAAACAGCACGGTGTTCACGATGCCGGAGCGCGCAACCAGTTCCCACACACCTGTGAAGGCGGGCACGGAGAGGGCGGCGACCAGTACGCTCAGCCGTGCGGTCGCGGTCGCAATGCTGCGCCTGCCGATGCTCACGGGCGCGCTTCCAGTGTGACGCGAGCTGGATCGAGCGTCTTCAGCGGCGCCGTCACCAGGACTTTCGAGAAATCGGGCATGCTCGCTCCAGGGGGATGATTGCCGGTCTCGAGCCGCCAGGCGGCATGGGTTTTCAGAGTCGTGAGAATCCTGTCGTCGATGCGCACATGGTAGACGTAGTCCGGCCAGATCGAAGCCAATTCATCGCGTTTCATCCCCGTCGCCGCTGCGATGACGTCGATTGCTTCACCCGGATTCGCCTTGAGCCAGCCCTCGGCTTCGATGAGGGACGCCAGGAACTTGCTGACGATCGCCGGGTTGGCGGCGAGGTAAGACTGCGTCACGACGATATTGAAGGTCTCCGAATAGAGACCTTTGGTATCAAGCGGGATCGCGCCTTCGCCCAGAGCCTTCTTCGCATTCGCGACGTGCGGCTCCCAGGTATCGAATGCGTCGATGCTGCCGGCCGCCATGGCAGGGAGCATCTCCTGAGGTCGCAGGTTGACGAGCGTCACGTCCTTCGACGTCAGGCCCGCCGCCTTCAACAGAACCGAGGTGTAGACTTCGCTGCCGGTTCCGGCCGTAAAGGCGATTCGCTTTCCACGCAGATCGGCCTTCGTCTTGATCCCGGCAGAAGCTGCGGTCATGGTCTTGAGATCCGAATATTCCATCCCCGCCACGAAGGCGATCGGCTGTTGCGCCATCGCGGCCGCCGTGACCGGCGCCTCGGCTGTTGTCGCGATATCCGCCCCTCCCCCAAGCACCGTATCGAGGCACTGCTTCCCGCTGGTGAAATTGGAGACCGAGATGTCGAGCCCCTGCTTGGCGAAAATGCCCTTCGCATTGGCAACGATCGCCAGTCCCGAGATCGGCCCAAGATTCTGGGCGAGCCGCGCCTTCAGCAACTCCTCGGCTGTCGCGCGCTCGGACGGCGCAAACAGGAAGGACGCAGATAGCACGAACACGGCGAAGCGAAGAGCAGTTGTTGATCGCATGCCAAACCCCTGTGATGCCGGCGACCGGAGGTGATCGACCTTAACGATAGGATCGTCTGAAGATGGAAGACCATGAAGCAATTAATCGACAAGGCCCTGCTGTCCACTTTTGGCGCAAGCAAACAGCTTCCGACCATGACTGGGGCAACAAATTCATCAAGCTGCTCACATCTTGGGCGCAGCATAGCCTGCGGCAACGGCACTCTGCTGGCTTTCGCCAAGCCCTGATCCCGATTCAATCAGAACCGATCGGGCTTTCGATACCGTTGCGTGCGCAGCGAAACCAGGCCCACGTCTGCCGCGTCACTGCGATGTAGCCCGGGCCCCGGTAGACGATCCGATCGGCGACGATCCGGTTCAGTTTCGGCAGCGCATGGAAAGGAATCGAAGGATAGGCATGGTGTTCGACATGATAGGGCATGTTCCATGCGAACCAGCGCACGAACATGGCGGTATAGGTGGTGCGGGTGTTCTGGAAGGCGCTGCGCGTGCGATCGCAGCCGGTGTGTTCGGCAAGCAGATACGGACGCAGAAACAATTGACCGACGATCACGGGGACGACCCAGACCCACAACAGGATCAAGGTGTGCAACGCGATCGATGCCAGCAACAGCGCGACGTAGCCTGCCAGATGCAGGCGCGCTTCCATCACGACAATGTGGCGTTTGCTTTCCGGAATCCACGGCGACGTGGCATTGCCGGTCAGTGCATGGCGAAGCATCAACCCCACCCGGAAGGCGACCTGCCGCAAGCCGCTGTAGACGATCAGCAGTTGCGCGTTCGAGGTTGGGATTGGGACCGACAGCAGTTCCGGATCCCTCTTTGGATCCTGCGTATAGCGATGATGATCCCAGTGGAATAAGCAGTAATATTCGTAAGGCAAGCCGACCGCGAACGAGGAGAGATGACCGAAGGCGAGATTAAGCGCGCGGCTGCGAAACGCCGTCTTGTGGGCGGTCTCGTGTACCACCATGAACAGGAATGCGACAAAGTAACCTTGGACGACGACCAGCGGCAACGCCCATAGGATTCCGTATCGCGAAGAGACCAGCCAGATCAGCGCGCCGACAACGATGATGACGCCGTAGTGGCTAGCCGCACGGACCAGACCTTGCCAATCGGACCGCACCGACAACTCGCGCAGCATGGCCGAAGTCAGCGGCTTCTCTCCGGTGGCAGTGATGGCATTGCTCATGATCGTAGTCGCCTCTTTCCGGGATCACTCACTTGACCGAGCTCGTGCGGACGTCGGAATTTCGTCAAGCACAGACCGATCCTAGGGAACGACGCCGTAATGCAGAAGCAATTAATTTCGCGGGCGTCGGCCGCCGGGCACCCGGCGATTTGCGGCCCTCGCTTCACCGCATCGGCCTGGCGACGGATCGTAGCCGGGCTGGTCGCAAGTGCCGTTACGGGCAGTCAGGTCTAACTCCTATTCCGCGGGCTCTGCGTGCGGCATGTCGACGTGCGCGGTATAGGGTGCGCTGACGCCGATTTTCCCAGCGCGAAAACAGACCCGCCGCCATGACCGCGTTCTGGAATGTCGCACTCAGATCTTGCCCTACGATCCTGCTCGCGTCCTTTTCGCCGCGATCTGCTGGAGCGCCCAGCGCGCGTTCTTGCGCACGTCGGGATCGGGATCGTCGGCGACCACCGCGAGGTAGGCCTCGCCCTCGGGATCGGCGATCTCGCCGAGCGCGGCGGCTGCCTCCTTACGCAAATTGGCCTGGTCATGGTTGATGCAATTGCCGATCGGGCGCACCGCGCGCTCGATCTTCATCCTGCCGAGGCTGCGGATTGCCTTCAGCCGCACCTGCCAGAACCCGTCGGCAAGGCAGGCAATGAGTTGATCGGCGGCGAGAGAACCGTTGATGTTGAGGCCCAGCGTCTCCGCCGCCATCTCGCGTACCATCCAATCCGGGTCCTTCAGCGCGCGCGTGATGGTCTCGGCCGCTGGCTTCATCTGCGAGAACGCCAGCGCACTGACGGCGGCACGGCGGACATGGGCATCAGGGTCGTTGATCAGCGCCGTCAGCGCGGGGATGGATTCTTCCAGCTTCAAGAAGCCGATCACGCCGATCGCCTGCACGCGCACGGCGGCGTCAGTGTCCTGGAGCGCTTCCAGCGACGGCTTCAGCGTATCCTTGCAGCGCAGCTCCTTCAGCGCGCGCAGTGCGCCCATGCGGACGAAGGCGTGGGCGTGCTTGACCAGCGGCAGGATGATTTCAGCGCAGGCCGGATCCTTGAACTCGGCCATGCTGTCGGCAGCCGCTGATGCCACGATCCTTTCAGGGTCGACCAGCAGCTTGACCAGCGCGCTCGCGGCCTCCGGCCCGTCGAACTCGCCGAGCGCCATCGCGACCTGCTGGCGCACGCCGGCATCGGGATCGGCGACCATGGTGGCGAGATGGCCGACCGCGGCCGGATCCCCGGAATGGCCGAGCGCGATAATGGCGACGCGGCGCTCGGCGGGGTCGGCGGCCTGAAGCCGCTCATCGGCGTCCTCGAGATCGTCGTAGGATTCGAACGGGCTCGACATGATCACCTCAACAGATAGGGAATGTTGACGGTAACCGCGCCGGTCGGGCAATCCGCTTCACAGGGCATGCAGTACCAGCACTCGTCATAGGCCATGTAGGCCTTGTTCGTCATGTCGCTGATGCGGAGCACGTCGAGCGGGCAGACGTCGACGCAGACGGTGCACCCTTTGTCGGCGATGCATTTGGCGTCGTCGACGATCACCGGAACCGATGTCTGAT